>NZ_JBGFGL010000075.1:0-343741 GCF_041224425.1 Psychroserpens sp. XS_ASV72
GATCAGCCCTACCGGTGACGGTTGGGACGGAACCTACAACGGCAGCCCGATGCCAACGAGCGATTACTGGTTCGTGGTGGAGTACGGCGAGCCGAACACAGGCGAGAGAAAAGAGTTCAAAGCCCATTTTACCCTGAAAAGGTAATAAAGCTTAAGATTCATATAAAATAGATAAGCCAAGGAAGACCTTGGCTTATCTATTTTGATTCATTATATATTCTATAAATTAAATGCTAGAGATAGAGTGACGTTTGAGTTTGTAGTATCAACGTTAGCTGTATCAGTTAAACCGATAGAGTACAGTGGATTATTGGTTTTTCTATTAGCTTGATCAAAGGTTAAGTCTAATCTAGTCATACCAAAATCATATCCTAAACCTAATGAATAACCGGTTAAGTCGCCATAAAAAGAATCATCTTGATATGGACTTTCTTCAAAACGATAACCTGCTCTAAAACTCATTTTTTTGTACTTATATTCCCCTCCAAGTCTGTAGGTATTTGCTATTTTAAAAATATTCTCAATTGTTTCATTTTGTAATGCAAAAAAAGTATCGGTTGTAGGTCTGAATTCTGTGTTTCTGTAATTTCTTCTTGAATAATCAAAACTCAGTAGGCCTTTATCTTTAAAGACATAAGCTAAACTTCCAGTTATTTTACCAGGAGATTGAAGTTTGTATTCAGGAAAGATATTGATTACATTAGGGTTTACGATAGCATTAAAGCTTCCATCAATATCATTGACTGTTGTTGTAAGGCTTTGTGTGGTTTCTTCATTAATTCTATACCATATTGGTGAATTATATGTAAAACCTGCTCTTAACTCATTTGTAAGTTTATAAATAGCACCTATTTGAAATGAAAAACCATTTCCGGTAGTGAATAATGAATTTTCAAAATTAACATTAGAAACAAGTGAGCCTGAATTAGAGTTTCTTTCTTGTAAATATGTGTATTTTTCAAAATTTATAAAATGGGCATTTAAATTTAATCCTAGATATAGTTTGTCTTCATATTGAGTAGCAGCATTAAAACTTATTTTACCATTATAACCATTGGCTATATAGTCATATTTTTGATTAAAAGTTCCCTGAGCGATATTTGAAACATAGTTAGTGTTATCATCACTGTTATTGACAGGTTCTAAAATAAAAGACTCGTAGCCTAAAAAAGCTTGCTGATTAGCATATCCATATATGGAACCAATTTCTCCATAAGCTTGTGAAATTGTTTCATTATCGAAACGAGAAATTTCGTCTAGCCTAAGACCTTGGGAATATGCCAAAAAATAACTGTCTATTGAATTTGTATTTTGTCCATTGGCATACCATTGATCCTCATGGTTAGCTGTTTTGTCATATGCTAAACTCAACACAAATTTTTTCCAAGAGGAATTTTCATCAGTATTCACAAAAACGAAAACACCACCAGCTTGATGCATGTCTATTTTTGATTCTGTAGAACTCGTATTTCCGTTGAAATAAGATACATCATTACTAATTCCTAAAGTTGAAAGTGAAAATGAAGCGTGGCTTCTATTGAAAATTGCTGATCCTGCTGGATTTAATCCAACAGCCGACATGTCTCCGCCAAGCGCACCAAATGCACCGCTTAAGGCTCTAAAGCGAGCAGATCCTTGTATGTTATCTTGTGAATATTTTAGTGCATCTGAAATGTCTTGAGCGATCACATTAGACATAGAGAATACACTTAACATAAGTACTGTTAACTTTTTCATGTTGTTTTTTATGAATTGAAAATTACTATCTGCGTCTGCTAGAGCCACTTCTGCCTGATGATCGGGAAGTTCCAGAAGATCTTCTTGTGCTACCTGA
The DNA here is from genome assembly GCF_041224425.1 of Psychroserpens sp. XS_ASV72. Lineage (NCBI taxonomy): Bacteria > Pseudomonadati > Bacteroidota > Flavobacteriia > Flavobacteriales > Flavobacteriaceae > Psychroserpens > Psychroserpens sp. XS_ASV72. The sequence goes on from NZ_JBGFGL010000075.1 coordinate 1,835, forward strand.
ACTTCTTACTGAAGATGAACTACGGCTTCTAGGAGTTGACATGTTTGTTCTTGACCTTGTTGAATTGGTTCTTGGTCTAATAGAACTATTGCTTCTCGTAGTTGTACCTCTTCTGACATTCGTTCTTGGTCTCATATTGGTTCTGGTCCTAACAGAAGAACTGTTATATCTCGTACGATTTGTTCCTCTTCTTATGGATGAATTACTCCTTCTAACATTTGTATTACTTCGTAGTGTCGTGTTTCTTCTTGCTAGTGAGTTTCTTCCACTATATACTGATGCTGAACCTCTTCTTCCAGTATTGTATGCTAAACTTCTGTTATTATAGTAATATCCATAATAACCTGGAGGACACCAACCACCATAATTCCATCCATAGCTCCAGCCATAATTCCATCCCCAAGTATTCCATCCCCAGGTATTCCATCCCCAACCTAGGCCAACATTCCATCCCCAAGGTCTATACCAACCCCAGGTGTTCCAGCCCCAGGCACCATTCCACACCCATGGATCATAATAACCCCAACCATAATCTATATAATTAATAGTTATGTTTTCATTTGCTGCACCCCAACCAGCATAACCTGATTGTCGATCTTGACCTTCATAGTCTTCACTATAATCACCTTCATATGAATCAATATCTGTAAAAATTACATCATCTTCAGTTGGGAGCTCACTATATAGATTGGCCTTTTCGTTAAAATAATGCTTGTAGTAACTATTGGAATTACTTGTGTTCGGTTCAACTTCAGTCGCAGACGATGCATCTTCATATACAACAACTTCGTCATCATAAATACCATCTGAACTGTACCCAACATATTGGTATGATCCACATGAGGTCAATATGAAGCCGAAACTTATTGCTACAAAAAGCGAAAGTTTATTTTTCATGTAGTTGTTAATTTGCATATCTCTATTATTTTATTGTTGAACATAACAAAAATAGTTAGTTTTGCAGAACTATTTTTTTATTTAACATAATCACAATATTTGTGCCAAAACCTCAATAATGAGTAAAAATCTTACAAGTAGATCAGAAGATTATTCTAAATGGTATAACGAATTGGTTGTTAAGGCTGATTTAGCGGAGAATTCTGCTGTTCGTGGTTGTATGGTTATTAAACCTTATGGATTCGCCATTTGGGAAAAAATGCAAGCTGAGTTAGACAGAATGTTCAAGGAAACAGGTCACCAGAATGCTTATTTTCCACTTTTTGTACCTAAAAGTCTCTTTGAAGCTGAAGAGAAAAATGCTGAAGGTTTTGCTAAAGAGTGTGCCGTCGTAACACACTATAGATTACAAAATGATCCTGATGCTGAGGGTAAACTTAGAGTAGATCCTGAGGCGAAGCTTGAAGAGGAGTTAGTTGTTAGGCCAACAAGTGAAGCGATTATTTGGAATACATACAAAGGTTGGATTCAGAGTTACAGAGATTTACCTATTTTAATTAATCAATGGGCTAATGTGGTACGTTGGGAGATGAGAACACGTTTGTTTTTGAGAACTGCTGAATTTTTATGGCAAGAAGGACATACGGCTCATGCAACTGAACAAGAAGCAATGAATGAAGCCAAACTAATGAATGATATTTATGCTGAGTTTGCTGAAAATTTTATGGCCATTCCGGTCATTAAAGGTTTAAAAACTGAAAGTGAACGATTTGCTGGTGCTGTAGAAACATTTTGTATTGAAGCTTTAATGCAAGATGGAAAAGCACTGCAAGCGGGTACGTCTCATTTTTTAGGCCAAAACTTTGCAAAAGCTTTTGACGTAAAGTTTACAAATAATGAAGGACATTTAGATTATGTATGGGCAACTTCATGGGGCGTTTCAACACGTTTGATGGGTGCTTTGATAATGACGCATAGTGATGATAAAGGCTTGGTTTTGCCACCTAATTTGGCTCCTTGGCAAGTTGTGATAGTGCCTATTTATAAGAACGATGAACAATTGGAGACTATAACAACCAATGCTCAAAATATCATTAATAGCTTAAAAGAAAAAGGTATTTCCTGTAAGTTTGATGGTAGAACAACGCATCGACCAGGTGCAAAATTTGCACAACATGAATTACAAGGTGTGCCACTTCGAATAGCCATTGGACCAAAAGACTTGGAAAATGGTACTGTAGAACTTGCTAGAAGAGACACACTATCAAAAGAAGTAGTCAAAGCAGATGATTTAGTTGACATTGTTGAAGGTCTATTGAAAACCATTCAAAAAGAGTTATTCGCAAAAGCATTAAATTTTAGAGATTCTCATATTACTGAAGTTGATGATTTCGAAACTTTTAAAAAGGTATTAAAAACCAAAACTGGATTTATTTCAGCACATTGGGACGGTACCGCAGAAACGGAGCAAAAAATAAAAGAATTAACTAAAGCAACCATTAGGTGTATTCCTTCGAATGGAAAAGAAGAAGAAGGGAAATGTGTCTTAACAGGAAAACCATCAACTAGACGAGTCCTTTTTGCAAAGGCCTACTAATTTTTTTCAAAAAAAAATGGTTAAGTATTGCAACATTTAAAAATAGTTGTATTTTTGCATCCGCAATGAAGAATTGCAAGTTCGTTCTGAAAGGTAACTCAAGTTATTTTTCATTTTGTTGAACAAAACATAATGGCCCGTTCGTCTATCGGCTAGGACGCCAGGTTTTCATCCTGGTAAGAGGGGTTCGATTCCCCTACGGGCTACAATTTTTAATAAAAGAATATAATGGCAAATCACAAATCTGCTTTAAAAAGAATTAGAAGTAACGAAAAAAAGCGTTTAACTAACAGATATCAACACAAGACTACTCGTGGAGCTATCAAAAAGTTGCGTGAAATGGATAAGGCTAAAGATGCTGAGGCATTTTTACCGTCTGTTATTTCTATGATCGATAAATTAGCGAAGAAGAACGTTATTCACAATAACAAAGCAGCTAATTTGAAGTCTCAATTGACTAAGCATGTTGCAACATTGAAGTAAGACATTGCCACTAGATATAAAGAATAACCTCTCAAATTGAGAGGTTTTTTTATGCTCAAAATTTAGTAACTACTAAATTGAATCACATAAAAAAGCCTTGACGATATTATTTGTCAAGGCTTTTTATTTTGAATTTCCTTTAGGGAACTCTATCCATTCATTGAGATTAAAAACTCTTCATTATTTCTTGTTTGCTTGAAACGATCGTTAATGAATTCCATGGCCTCTACCGGATTCATATCTGCTAAATATTTACGCATTACCCACATTCTTTGGATGGTGTTGTCTTCTAATAAAAGATCATCACGACGCGTACTTGATGAAGTCAAATCGATGGCAGGGAAAATTCTTCTGTTAGAAATCTTACGATCTAACTGAAGTTCCATATTACCAGTTCCCTTGAATTCTTCAAAAATCACTTCATCCATTTTCGAACCTGTTTCCGTTAAGGCCGTAGCAATAATGGTTAAAGATCCACCATTTTCAATGTTTCTTGCAGCTCCAAAGAAACGTTTTGGTTTGTGAAGTGCATTGGCATCAACACCACCACTTAAGATTTTTCCAGAGGCAGGTTGAACCGTATTGTAAGCTCGAGCCAAACGGGTAATAGAGTCTAATAAAATAACTACATCATGCCCACATTCAACCAAACGCTTTGCTTTTTCCAATACGATATCGGCAACTTTTACATGCTCATGAGCTTCTTTGTCAAATGTAGAAGCTATTACTTCACCTTGAACATTACGCTGCATATCTGTAACCTCTTCAGGACGCTCATCGATAAGTAAAATCATTTGATACACTTCAGGATGATTCGCAGCAATTGCATTAGCAACATCTTTCAGTAGCATCGTTTTACCCGTTTTAGGTTGTGATACTATCATACCACGTTGACCTTTTCCAATAGGAGAAAACAAATCCATGATTCGTGTTGATATGGTGCTTTGTTTTTCTGCTATATTGAATTTTTCCTGTGGGAACAAAGGTGTTAAGTGTTCAAAAGAGACTCGATCTCTTACAACTTCTGGTTTTTGACCGTTGATTTTAGTTACCTTTATTAAAGGGAAATATTTTTCACCTTCTTTAGGCGGACGTACATGTCCTAAAACCGTATCTCCTTTTTTCAACCCAAATAATCTAATTTGTGATTGCGATACATAAATATCATCTGGTGAAGATAAATAATTGTAATCTGAAGATCTTAAAAAACCATAACCATCTTGCATGATGTCTAAAACACCTTCACTTTGAATGATGGCATCGAATTCAAAGTCAGGCTCTCTATAACGGTTTCTGTTATCCTTATTGCCATTTTTAGAGTTGTCTTTTGAACGCTGCTGATTGCTGTTCTTTTGTTTATTTTCAGTATTCTTCTGACTTTTATTTTGATTATTGTCATTAGAATTATTGGAACGTGTATCGTTCTTATGGTTGTTGTTCCTTTTTGGGTTGTTCTCCCTTTTGTCTTTATTAGATGAGTCATTTTGATTATTGTTAGACTCATTCTTTTGCTGGGAGTTGCTATCTTTCTGTTTGTTTTGGTTATTCGTTCTTTTTCTTCTTTCTTGATTTTGATTTTTAGACTCGTCTTTTGAGTTGTCTTTAACGTCTTTTTTTACCGCTTCAGGATTAGCAGCTTGAAAGTCTAGAATTTGATATACCAAATCTAATTTTTTTAAGCTTCGGTATTTTGGAACGTTTAAATTTTTAGCAATTTCCTGTAGCTCAGGAAGCTTTTTTGCCTTTAATTCGGAAATTTCGAACATGTATGTTTAATAATTAAGTTTTATAAACTGAATTTGATTTATTCCTAACTTTTCTAAAAATGTGCTTAGTGGGAAAAACTTGAAAAAAATCTTGAAGATTAACAATCTGTAACTGTGAGGGTAACAAATTGTATATGCAATAATACGATTTTATTTATAATTTTTAAAAAGAAACTATTAATTTTGTCCGCGATAAAAGAAAAATGATACAACGCATTCAAACATTATACTTATTAATAGCAATAATCAGTTCTGCTGGATTGATTTTTGTTTTTCATCTTTGGACTAATACGGCTGAACAACCTGTCTTTGCAAAAGATGACTATTTATATCTAGGTTTGTTTTTGGGCTCTGCCTTAATATCGTTAATTTCGATTTTTAGTTATAAAAATAGGAAGACACAATTCATGTTGGGTCGTCTTAACATCATATTAAACTTTATTTTACTAGGATTATTTGTAGTTCAATCGCTAAATTTATCTGGAGAAGCTGATGTTTCTGAGAAAGGTATTGGGATTCTTCTGCCTATTTTATCTATCGTGTTTTTGGTTCTAGCCAATAAGGCCATAAAAAAGGATGAAGATCTCGTAAAATCTGTCGATCGACTGAGGTAAACCTATTATCTTAATTATTTTAGTGCGTAAAAACCCAAGGTGAAAGCCTTGGGTTTTTTTATCGATTTTGGAACTCAATCACTTCAAGGTTGTCAATGACATCTCCATCAATAGTGAATCGAAGCATGGTTCGTATCTTATGAAAGCCATGTTTCCCAACGGCTCCAGGATTCATATGGATCAATCCGTAACGTTTGTCTGGCATTACTTTTAAAATATGCGAATGTCCAGAGATAAATATTTTAGGTGGATGTGTCTTAATTAGATCTCGAGTTCGGTAATTGTATTTTGGAGGATAACCACCAATATGAGTCATATAAACTTCAACTTCTTCACATTTGAACCTAAGATTTTCTTCAAATTCGTTGCGAATTTCTGCATTATCGATATTTCCATAAACCGCTTTCAGCGGTTTGATGTTTTGAATTGCATCGGTTACTTTTAAATCACCTATATCGCCTGCATGCCATACTTCATCAGCTTGTTTTACATATTTAAGGATGTCTTGGTCCATATAACTATGTGTGTCAGAAAGGAGAAGTATTTTGGTCATTGGCTCTGTCGTCTAACCCTTGATGTTTTTATTATGTTAATCACAGTTCGAATTTTACGAAACTAATTATCTTTGCTTATTACAAAAATACAGGATTACTTGAGATATTTTATTGAATTATCATATAATGGAAAAGCTTATCATGGTTGGCAAAGGCAACCCAATGCTATTTCTGTTCAAGAAGTCATTGAAGACGCGTTGTCTAAACTCTTAGGGACTGATATTTCAATTGTTGGAGCTGGAAGAACGGATGCTGGTGTACATGCGTCCCAAATGTTTGCGCATTTTGATTGTTCCAAACGTATCGAAGATGATCTGGTTTTTAAAATGAACTCTTTTTTGCCGAAGGATATAGCTATTCACGATATAATTGAAGTGCAGGAAGAAGCCCATGCACGTTTTGATGCGCTAAGTCGGGCTTATGAGTATAAAATTGTCAAAAACAAAGCTGTTTTCGATTTTGATTATACGTATTTTTTAGGGTACGATTTGGATGTTGAAATCATGAATGAAGCTTGTAAGATTCTATTCGAGTATAATGATTTTCAATGCTTTTCAAAAGTCAATACAGATGTAAAAACGTATCATTGTACTATCATGGCAGCTCAATGGGTTATGCAAAAAGACCAGCTTGTGTTTACGATAAAAGCAGATCGCTTTTTAAGAAATATGGTACGTGCCATTGTTGGCACTATGATAAATATTGGTCAAGGTAAAATTACTTTAGATGATTTACACAATATCATTAAATCTAAAGACAGATCTGAAGCAGGATATTCAGTTCCTGCACATGGCTTATATTTGAAAGAAATTGTCTATCCAGAAACGATTTCAATTTAAAGAGAAACTATGACAAATACCAAGAAAAAAGTTTTTGATGTGTCGCTGTTTAAGCGCTTGTTGCAGTACATAAAACCGTATCGTTTGGTGTTTGTGGTGTCTTTGGTATGTGTTATTGGTTTGGCTTTATTTGGTGCATTAAGACCTTATGTGCTTCAAGAGGCTATCGATAAACACGTGAGCGTTAAAGACTATAGTGGATTTTTGATTTATATCGTTGCCATGATTGTACTACTTATTTTGGAAGTGGTAAGTCAGCTATTATTTATTTATTATGCTAGTTGGTTAGGGCAATCGGTTGTTAAGGATATACGTGTGAAACTCTATGAACATGTATTAGGGTTTCGAATGAAATACTATGACAACTCCTCAGTTGGTGTCTTGATTACCCGAACGGTTACCGATATGGAGCGTATTGCTGATATATTCGGACAAGGACTCTTTATGATTTTCAGTGATGTCTTGAAAATGCTGGTCGTTGCTGGATTTATGGTGCTTATCAATTGGAAACTGAGTTTGATTGCTTTTGTAACCATGCCGATCATATTATATGCTACCAATATATTTCAAAAGTATATGAAACGTGCTTTTGAAGAAGTGCGAACCGAAGTATCCAATTTGAATTCCTTTGTTCAGGAACGTGTCACTGGAATGAAAATATTGCAGTTATTCACTCGAGAAGACACCGAATATAAAAAGTTCAAGGAAATTAATGAGCGTCACAAAAAAGGCTGGTTAAAAACTGTTTGGTACAATTCCATTTTCTTTCCAATTGCTGATTTCTTGTCGTCGGTTACTTTAGGAACGATTATATGGCTTGGTGGATTTATGGTTGTCATTCAAGGTACTGCTACTGAAGGAAACCTGTTTGCATTTATTATGTATGTGCCAATGCTTTTCAGACCACTCAACCAAATAGCCAATAAGTTTAATACGCTTCAAATGGGAATGGTTGCAGCAGATCGTGTGTTTAAGGTTTTGGATACAACATCTCAAATTGATGATAATGGAACTGTAGTAGCTTCTGAGTTTAAAGGTGATATCAGTTTTAAGGATGTGCATTTTTCTTATGTGCAGGATGAAGAGGTGTTAAAAGGTGTTTCCTTGGAAGTTAAAGCAGGAGAAACCATCGCCATTGTAGGAGCTACTGGAGCTGGTAAGTCAACCATGATTAATTTATTGAATCGCTTCTATGATATTCAAAAAGGGTCTATTTGCATTGATGGCCTTGACATTAAGAACATGACCTTAAAATCACTCCGTTCACAAATCGCTATTGTCTTGCAAGATGTGTTTTTGTTTGCCGATACCATTTTAAATAATATCACATTAAAAAATCCAGATATCACTGAAGAACAGGTTCAAAAAGCGGCAAAGGAAATCGGGATTCATGATTTTATTATGAGTTTACCAAATGGCTATCATTACAACGTAAAAGAACGTGGCGTTATGTTATCCTCTGGGCAACGACAATTAATTTCTTTTTTGAGGGCTTATGTCGCAAATCCAAGTGTTTTGGTTTTGGATGAAGCTACATCTTCAGTCGATTCCCATTCAGAGCAATTGATACAAGATGCTACTGATAAAATCACTAATGGAAGAACCTCCATTGTAATTGCCCATCGTTTGGCAACGGTTCAGAAAGCTGACCAGATTATTGTTATGGACGATGGTTTAATTGTAGAGAAAGGTACACACGAAGAACTTCTTAAGCGTCAGGATGGTTATTACAGAAACCTCTATGAGGTTCAGTTTTTGAAAGCTGAAGTGGCTTAACTTATTTTTTCGGACGCATACTTTGAAAAAACTCAATAATAGACTCTTTGCCTTCAAATAGATAGATAACTAAAAGAACACAGGCTACAACTATTATATAAACGATCATATAAACAAAAAACGAAATCAGCATTTTGGCAATTATTTGAATCGTACTGATTTTATAGAGTTTTTTGAAACAATATGATATATATATAATTTGCAAGGGTAAATTAGCATAGGCTATCAATCCTATATCGCTTCCAAAAGAAAGACCAATAAAATTTAAGACGGCACCTACTAATGATAGAAATGCCATCATATATGCAAAAGCCACGATATGCTCAACATAGTTGTAAGTCTTATTATCAAAAAAGACTGTTCTTGAGATGATGGCGTAAACAGGCACCAACAATAACATGGTTACTGAAGAGTAATCTTGAACTATATTAAAAATGGTGTTAAGTGTTGATTCGTTGCCTCCAAAGGACAATGAAGATAAATTGATCTGATCTGGAAAAAATTTTCGTAAAATAACCCATTCCAATCCAACTAAGGTTAAAGTTAATCCGAAGAAACTAATCGGATTGACATAACGTTTTCTAACACCAGAAATGTAGCCGCCAATAACAACCTCAGGTTTTTTTACGAGATCTATTAGGGTTCGTAAAAGTTTGTTGTCATAATTAAAAAAGGTCTCGCTAATGTGTTCAAAAAGATTGCGGAAGGTCAATCGGTTTCTAATGACCTTTCCACCACAGGAATTACAGAAATCACTTTCAGGAGTAAGCTCGGTATGACAGTTTTTACATTGCATTAAACCGTATTGACAAATTGTTCCTTATTTAATAATACATAGACAAAACCGATAAGTGCGGCAAGAATCATAACAATAAATATGACTACAGCATACATAACGCAAAATACTAAAAAATGTATGACGGTTTCCCAAAACGAGGTTTTGAAAACAGATTTAAGCACATAAAATAAGTATCCAAAAGTAAGGATTGAAATGGCTGTTGAAATCAATAAATAATCAAATCCGAAGCATAAAAACAGAATACTCGATATGGCTGTAATAATAATTATTTGCGCTGAGTAATAGAGGTTTAAAACTAAATGTTCGGTAAAATTCAAACGACGTATTCCAAGAATGAAATACGTAATCCAAGTTCCTAAAGTAGTTAAAGGAACCGTTAGAGTGTAAACTAAACTTTGGTAGTTGTTAAATTCCTTAAAATCAAAATCTCCAAAAGGATTGTTCTTCTGGTTTGGGTTTTTTTCAATATCCTTAAGGAAGTCATAGTCAATCTCAAAAGCTTCTTCAAAAAACGTATTCATTAAAAAAACCTGAATTCCCACAAGAGTCAATGCAATTGCAAAATATTGAATGACATTAATATATTTTTTTCTTGTACCATCAATAAAACTGTTGATAACATGTCCTGGATTGGTAAAGAGATGAGTAAAGGTTTTGAGAAATTTATTATCAATATTTAAAAACTGCTGTGTGACATCTGCAGAGATGTTTTTTAAAGTCAACCGTTTCCTTACAATTTTTGCACCACATATTGGGCAATAATTAATGAGTTTACTTAAAGCTGTATCACAGTTTTTACAATTCATGTTTACACCAAATCTTTCTTGATTAACTGAATTAAATCTTCGGCAGTTTCAAACATCACAAACTCGCCATTTTTTAAATAAGACACTTGCCCTGTTTCCTCGCTAACCACAAGAGCCAAAGCATCGGTTTTTTCAGTGATGCCAACAGCTGCTCGATGTCTTAGGCCAAAACGACTGGGAATACTCTTTTCATTATTCACGGGTAAAATGACACGTGTTGCCTTAACAATATTATTTTCTATAATTATAGCGCCATCGTGAAGTGGACTGTTCTTAAAAAAAATACTCTCAATAATTGGCTGTGTTACATTGATATTCATTTCGTCACCTGTATTGACCAAAAAATCAAGATTGTTGTTACGCTCTAAAACAATCAACGCACCTGTTCGAGTACTTCCCATTTTATAGCAAGCAGAGACAATGGCATCGATATTAGTTTCTGTTTCGATTTCGCTCCTTAAGAATTTCATCTTACTGAAAATCTTACCCTTGCCACTTAAGTTTGTCGAGCCGACCATCAAAAGGAATTTTCGTATTTCAGGTTGAAATACCACAATAAGGGCAATAATTCCAACTTTCATAAACCCATCAAAGATGTTGTGTAACATCTGCATATCCAGAAGGTCGGTAACTTTCCAAACCAAATACACAATGATGATTCCTATGAAAATTTTAATGGCAACCGTTCCCTTGACGAGTTTATAGATGTAATAGAGAAGAATGGCGACAAGAAAGACGTCGATAAAGTCTATAATGCTAAAATCCCAAAATTCGAATTTATCCAAGGCGACCGTGTTTCTGTAAATGTAACAAAATATGATTAATAAATAAATTCGTTGTTGTCAATTGTGATCCCTTCTGATTTTAACTTTATAACAACCGATTTAATAGTGATATAATCTTGAAATGAGATTTTTTTATGAAAACCTAAGGTGATTTTATAGGTCTTCATTTCGATGCTGTTTAAAGTTGAAGACAGATCATCGATCCCAATCTTTTGAAATAGTAAATCTGTGTTAGATAAAATGGTTTCCTGGTCGTCAGGTTGTTTGTTGTTTAATGGTTGTTTAGGATTTATTATATCTAAGTCTATAGAATCCTTTGATTTAACATCGATAAAAACAGCAGAGTTAAAGTCTCCTTCAAATCTTGACTTTTTGATCCATGGACGTTGAATCGTTTCCTCAATATAAAAAACATCTGTAAATTCAATAAACCCTAAATTTTGAATGCTTGTATCATTACAAGTGAAATAGTTTTTGGCATTTTCATTCTTGTGCATTTCGGCATTGCGCTTTTTGTCTTGCAGAAATTTAATCTTCGGAATGGCTTGCTCCAATGTTAATCGCTTATCGACATTGACCAACCAGTTTGTGGTGCTAATGAGGTTTTTTCTGTTGAGTTTTATACTGTCTGGCTGTGTTTCATCATAAAACAAATAAGCAGGAGAGACGTCAATTACTTTAGTGATTTTTGCATTTTGTATTTCTGGGAGTAACACTACTTTGTCCTTTCCGCAGGAAACTAAGAGCAGTATTAATAGAATAATAGGTATTTGTTTCATTGCTGTAGTTGTTGGGTAAGTTTGATACATTCCATGGCTTCCTTAACGTCATGAACCCTTAAGATGGAAGCTCCTTTTTGTAAGGCAATGGTATTTAAAACCGTTGTGCCATTCAGAGCTTCTTTAGAAGACGTTTCCAAGGGTTTGTATATCATGGATTTTCTTGAGACACCTACCAAAAAAGGAAGTTCAGTCATTTTGAAAAGCTCTAGCTTATTGAGCAATTCATAGTTTTGTTCAACAGTTTTTGCAAATCCGAAACCAGGATCGAGAATAAGGTCTACGATACCTAACTCCCTTGCTTTTGAAATACGCTCGGAGAAGTAATGCAGGATATCTTTTAGCAAGTCCTTATAAGTAGTCATCTTTTGCATGGTTTGAGGAGACCCTTTCATGTGCATCATAATGTAAGGAACGTGAAGATCGGCTACTGTAGGAAGCATCTCTTTATCGAGATGTCCAGCAGAAATATCATTAATTAAAGCAGCTCCAGCATCCACACAAGCGCTGGCTATTTTACTTCTGAAAGTGTCAATTGAGAGCAGCACTTCAGGAAATGTTTTTGTGATTAGTTTCACGACAGGAATGATTCGCTGCAATTCTTCTTCTTCACTTACATGCTCTGCATTTGGCCTGGAGCTGTAGGCGCCAACATCAATAAAGGTGGCACCTTCTTCAAGCATTTTATCCACTTGCCGCATAATGGAAGAAGAATTCCTAAAGCGTCCACCATCGTAAAATGAATCAGGAGTCACGTTTAGAATTCCCATTACTTTCGGAACGCTTAAATCAATAAGTTGCCCTTTGCAATTAATGGTTTTGGTCAAAACTATATAGTCGGTTTAAAGTTTTTAAATCTGATTAATTTATGCGAAATTTACGGAAAATAAAATGTTTTAAATGCAGGATACTTCAAAACAGTATGATGAGGTCATAGCACAGTGCAGAACACTATTCATTAATAAAATGAAAGATTACGGAAGTGCTTGGCGAATCCTAAGATTACCATCTTTAACCGATCAGATTTTTATCAAAGCTCAACGAATTAGAGGCCTTCAACAAAATTCCCAACAAAAAGTAGATGAAGGTCAAGAAAGTGAATTTATCGGAATTATAAATTATTGCACTATGGCTTTAGTGCAATTGGAAAAGGGCGTCGTTGAACAGCCAGACTTGTCACTTGAGGAAGCTATCTCACTTTATGATGATAAAATTGGATTGACCAAACAACTGATGATGGATAAAAACCATGATTACGGAGAAGCATGGCGTGACATGCGTGTGAGCAGTTTAACCGATTTGATTTTACAAAAGCTATTGCGAGTGAAACAAATTGAGGATAATGCAGGAAAAACCTTGGTGAGTGAGGGCATTGATGCCAATTACCAAGATATGATCAATTATGCGGTCTTTGCAATGATTCATTTATCTGAATCTGAAGAAAACAACTAATATTAAAGACTTTATGAAAATACTTGTAACGATATGCAGGCTTCTAGTTGGAGCACTATTTATTTTTTCGGGACTGATTAAACTCAATGATCCTTTAGGGTTTTCCTATAAGCTTCAAGAGTATTTTAGTTATGATGTGCTCGATATTCCATCATTGATGCCTTATGCTTTGGGAATCTCTGTATTTGTTGTCGTTTTTGAAGTTATTCTTGGTGTTTTCTTACTCATAGGTTACAAGCCTAAATTTACGGTTTGGAGTTTATTGGGAATGATTGTCTTTTTTACTTTTCTTACTTTCTATGCGGCCTATTTTGATAAGGTCAAGGATTGTGGTTGCTTTGGAGATTTCTTGAAGTTAACACCATGGCAGTCCTTTGGTAAGGATGTTATTTTATTGGTTTTGATTTTGGTGTTGTTCTTCGGAAAGCGTCATATCAAACCTGTTGCTGGAAAGTTTGGTTTAACCTTGGCAGCCTTATTGAGTTTTATCGCATGTTTGTGGTTTGGTTATCATGTTTTGATGCATTTGCCAACGTTCGATTTCAGAGCTTACAAGATTGGAGATAATATTCAGGAGAATATGGAATTGCCTGCTGATGCCAAAGATGCTATTATCGACTATAAATGGAAATACACTTTGAATGGTGAGGAAAAAACATTGACCGATCGTGGTCGAGGTCCACAAGAATACGATAAGATTATCGGTGTTGAAACCGAAGTGGTTCAAGAAGGAGATGTGCCTAAAATTCAAGATTTCACTATTGAATCTGAAACAGAAGATTTAACCGAGCACTTCTTAAATATGGATAAACTGGTTATGGTCGTTTCCTATAATTTAGACAAAGCTGAAACCGATGGCATGGCAAAGCTTAAAACAATGGCAGAACAAGCTAAAAAGTCTGGTTATACAGTTATGGGATTGACGGCTTCGGGAGAAGATAAAAAACAGGAAGTAAAATCTACTTATGGTTTGGATTTCGATTTTTATCTATGTGATGAAAAAGTTTTGAAGACTATAGTTCGTGCCAATCCTGGTGTTGTGGTTCTTGAAAAAGGAACAGTGCTCCAAAAAGTGCATTGGAATGACATTGACGAACTTGAATTTTAATCTGTAAAACGTGTTGTCTGTTACAATATATTCTCAATAAAGCCTTTTATGCCTGCCTTACTTTGTTTGGTGTGGTAACTGTGATTTTCTTTTTATTCAATGTATTGCCAGGAGATCCAGCTCAAATGATGTTGGGCCAAAATGAAGATAGTGCGCAAATTGCTGCAGTAAAAGCCAAATACGGATTTGACAAACCTATTTTAACTCAGTATTTATACTATCTCAATGATTTGTCTCCACTGTCGTTTCACTCTCATAAGTCTGAAGATTATACATTTTTAAGCAAAGGAAAGTATACCCATAAAAAGCTGTTCGCTATTTCAAATACTACTATGGTAATCAAATTACCTTATTTGCGTGAATCCTTTACGAAACAAGGCAAAAAAGTGTCTCAAGTTATTGGTGAAACCTTGCCAAATACTGCCATTCTAGCTATTTCGGCTATTACGATTGCTATTATCATAGGAATTGCTTTGGGAATTGTTTCAGCCTTGTATAAAGACCGTTGGCTAGATAAAACTATTCAAGTGTTGAGTACACTTGGTATGAGTGTGCCTTCTTTTTTTAGTGCGATTTTATTTGCTTGGATTTTTGGTTACATATTGCACAAATACACCAATTTAGAAATGACAGGAAGTTTGTATGAATTGGACGATTTTGGAGAGCGTATGCAAATTCAATGGAAAAATTTAATCTTGCCAGCTATTGTTTTAGGCATTCGACCTTTGGCTGTAGTCATACAATTGATGCGAAACTCCTTGCTGGAAGTGTTCAATCAAGATTATATTCGCACAGCTCGCGCTAAAGGGCTGACCGAGTTTCAAATCATTAGACGACACGCCGTAAAAAATGCCTTGAATCCAGTGGTTACTGCAATTTCAGGATGGTTCGCTTCCATGTTGGCTGGTGCTGTTTTTGTAGAGTATATTTTTGGATGGAACGGATTGGGAAAAGAAATTGTAAATGCATTGAATACATTAGACTTGCCAGTGATCATGGGTTCTGTTTTGGTGATAGCACTTTTATTTATTATAATCAATATCTTTGTAGATGTGATTTACGGTTGGCTGGACCCCAAAGTCAAATTAGAATAAATCATGAGAAAGATAATCGTCTTAAGTTTTTGTTGCATTCTTGCATTGGCATGTAAAAAAACGGTTCAAACACAATTTTCTGAAGCTGTTTTAAATGAAAAATTTATAGATTTAAAGGGTCAAGAGGTTCCATTTAAGAAAATTCTTTCTCAATATCATGGTAAACAAATTGTTATTGATGTTTGGGCTAGTTGGTGTAAGGATTGCATCGTTGGATTTCCCGAATTGAAATCGCTTCAAAACGAAAGGCCTGAGGCAGTGTATCTATTTCTTTCAGCTGATAGAAACACAAGTTCATGGCAACGAGCTATCAAAAAATATCAGTTACAAGGAACGCATTATTTTTTACCTGAAGGTACTAAAGGCAAATTAGGTAACTTTGTAGATATTGATTGGATTCCTCGATATATGATTGTAGATTCAGAAGGTCGTATAGAACTTTTCGAAGCCATAGAAGCGGATGACCCAAGACTAAAAGAAATATTAAAAAATTAACGTTTAACTAATGCTACCTGCAGAAGCAGGATAACTCATGAGAAAACAAATTGTAGCAGGAAACTGGAAAATGAACAACGGTTTGATTCAAACAAAATCCCTAATTGTGGAACTAAAACAACAAACCAAAACATCAAATGCAGAAGTAATGATTGCGCCAACATTCACCAATCTTTGGCATGCCTTTGAAGCCACACGTCAAGACGATATTGAAGTGATTGCACAGAATATGCATTTTGCAGAGAATGGTGCTTATACTGGTGAAATAAGTGCAGGTATGCTCAAAAGTTTAGGAATCCAAACGGTAATACTTGGTCATAGTGAACGTCGTGCTTACTATAACGAAACCGATGAAGCTTTAGCAAAAAAAGTTTCAACTGCATTGGAGAATGAGATGCGCGTTATTTTTTGTTTTGGAGAAGAATTGTCAGATCGTAAAGCTGGAAAGCAAGAAGATGTTGTTAAATCGCAATTGGTTAATGCGCTTTGTCATTTAAAGGCTCAGGATTTCAAACATATTGTTTTGGCCTATGAACCAGTTTGGGCCATTGGAACTGGAGAAACTGCAACTCCAGATCAAGCTCAGGAAATGCACGCCTTTATTCGAAACTTGTTCAGAGATCGTTATAATGATGAGGTCGCAGAAAACTTATCCATCCTTTATGGTGGTAGTGTCAAACCTAGTAACGCCAAGGAAATTTTTTCAAAACCAGATGTCGATGGTGGATTGATAGGTGGAGCATCACTTAAAGCCGAAGATTTTTACGCCATAGTGAACGCATTTTAGTTAAAAATCAAATAGTTAAACTCTAAGGGTATTCCCTGAATTTTGAGATTCAGAGAATACCCTTAATTTATTTTGAATAGTTCGTAATACCTTGCTCATAGTTAAACCTTAAACTTTTTTATGATGAGAACAGGTATATTTTATAAAGGGCTTTTTTTAGTGCTCTGCCTTAGTTTGTTTAGTTTCGACTGCAGTAATGATGATGGTCCAGATAGAATAGAAGGTGATGAGGATGCACCAATTATATCAGTGGTTAATCCAGATGAAGGTGATGTATTTTATACTGATGGTGGTGTTGAGACTCCAGATTATATAATTATTGAGGCCAATGCAAGCGACACCTCAACCATTACCATTGGTTCTGCTACAGTGTATAATAGTACCAATGACATTGTCTATTATTATGACGAAACGTCCCAAACACAAAACAACACCTCTATAACTACCATATATACGTCTTTTAGAACATTACATCCGGGAAATTACGTTGTCGTTATCGAGTTTATAGATGCCAATGGAAATAGCTCAAGTGTCATCCGTAACGTAACTTGCTTGTTTTCCGAAGGTGAGGGTACTGATTGATAATTGGAAATAAATGCGTTGTTATGAAAGTAAGACTTTCCATATTGATTTGTATGTTTTTTTGTTGCGTTAATCATAGTATTGCTCAGGTAGGAATAAATACCACGAACCCAAAGGCACAATTGGAAATTCAATCTTCAAATGTGGCTACACCGTCAAATACTGATGGAATTTTAATCCCAAAAATCGATGAATACCCAGTGACCAATCCAACAGCACAACAAGATGGAATGCTTGTTTATGTTACCGGAAATGGAAGTGTGTTCAAAGGATTTTATTATTGGGATAACACAACAACATCTTGGATTTCACTTTCAGGAGCGAGCATTGAAAAAATTAATGACTTATTAGATGGGAAATCGGATAATGATGGATCTGATAACGGCTCTTCAATTTTTTTAGGGATAAACGCAGGTGCTAATGATGATGAATCCAACAACCATAATGTTGGTATTGGTCCTAATGCCTTAAGACAAAATAGTACTGGAAGTAACAACACCGCCATTGGAAATGAAGCCATGATTTTTAATAGTACTGGATTTCAAAATACAGCATTAGGTCAAAAAGCGATGAATTTTAATACGTCTGGCATCAATAATACTGCCATTGGGCATAAAGCCCTAAGAGATAACACAACTGGCACCAATAATACTGTCATCGGTGTTAGTGCAGGAGAAAATTTAATTGGAAGTAGCAATGTTATATTGGGTTACTATGCTGGTTATAATTCTGCGGGAGATAATCACGTGTTTTTAGGACGTTTCGCAGGCTATAATGAAACCAATAGTAATAGACTGTATATTGAAAACTCCTCAAGTGTAACTCCATTGATTTATGGTGAGTTTGATAATGATTTTTTAAGAATCAATGGCGACTTTGAAATTGAAAAATCTACAAATGCCAGCGCAACTGTTGTCACCCCTTTTGGGTATCAATCGTCTCTAAAATTATTTGAACGAGGAACAGGAGGTGATTATGGTTTTGAGTTTCAGTATGATGGTTCTCCAGACAAATTGTATTTATGGTCTAGAACCTTTGCTGGAAATGAAGGTATTCGAATGACTTGGCTAAAAGATGGTAAGGTTGGATTAAATGATACCTCTCCAGATGCGCGATTAGATATTGAAGTTACTGATAGAAATGCACCTCTCAATACTGATGGCTTATTAGTGCCCAGAATCAATAACTTTCCGTCAACAAATCCTGGAATTTTACAAGATGGAATGCTTGTTTATTTAACCTCAGATGATTCGTTTTATTTTTGGGATCATGGCAATACAAATTGGCAAAAATTAAGTCAAGTCGAACGTATTGATGATTTGGTAGATGGTAGATCAGATACTAATGGGTCATCTGTTTTTTTAGGTGTGGGAGCAGGAATAAACGACAATGGTACAGATAATAGAAATGTCGCTATTGGATATCAATCCATGACAGATAATATCACTGGAATAGATAATACTGCTTTGGGTTACCAAAGTTTGACAAATAATATTTCTGGTGATAATAATTCGGCTATTGGCTACCATACGCTTTATTCGAATTCAACAGGTCGCGTAAACGTTGCCCATGGAAGCTATGCCTTATATGATAATACTAACGGGAATTATAATGTTGCTATGGGCTCGAGTGCATTGGAGAATAATACGTCTGGAGACTATAATACGGCCATTGGTGCCTCAGCTTCACTGTCTGTTACAGTGTTTGACAATACAACAGCTCTGGGCTATCAGGCCTCACCAAATTCGCCGAATCAAGTACGTTTAGGCAATTCAAGTGTTGCTGTAATTGGAGGCTATGCGAATTGGTCAAACTTTTCAGATCGACGCCTGAAAACCAATATAAAGGAAAATGTGGTTGGATTGGACTTTATAAAAAGATTACGTCCTGTAAGTTACCACTACGATATGGATGCCATAGCACGTTTTGAAAACATTCCAGATAGCTTACGCCTCAAAGATGCTGAACGCCTAAAAGCTGCAGAAGTTCAAACGGGTTTTATTGCTCAAGAAGTTGAATCTGCCGCAAATGCTGTCGGATTTGATTTTCATGGTGTGATTATTCCTTATGATGAAAATGGTACCTATGCGTTGCGTTATGCAGAATTTGTTGTGCCATTGGTTAAAGCAATTCAAGAGCAACAAGACCTTATTGAAGCTCAACAAGAAGAACTTACTACTTTAAGAAGAGAAATTGAAGGCATCAAAGCATTGTTGAAGAAAGAATAAGATTATTAACTTAGCAACAAAGACACTATTTTGAAATATTCAGTAATCGTTTTCCTGTTCGTAACACTTGGTTTATTTCCCCAAAATAATAAAATGCTTGATAGCTTGTACCACGTTGTCAAGACCTCAAAAAATGATACAGTGGTTGCAGATACACATTATGAGCTGGCTTGGTTTTTAAAGTTAAAAGACCTTCCAGTTGCCAAAGCGCATATGGATTCTGCAATGGTAGTATATCAAAAGTTAAAATTGCCAAGAAAATTAGCTTTGGGTAATTTTCAATATTCAGTCTTGCATCGTGTAGGTGGAGATTATGATGAAGCCATCAAAAGTCTTACAAAGTATCAAGACTATGTTGAAAACGTAAAGGATACGGCAAACTGGATTTATGCTTTTTATGAAAAGGGAGTAATATATTCTCAAAAAGGAGATTTGCAAAAGAGTTTAGAACAGTTTTACAAAGCAAACGAATTATCTGAAGCTACTGGTAACACTGGAATGGCCAATACTTCATTGAATAGCATTGGTTTGGTTTACAATGATTTGGGAAAATACAATGAGGCCATTGAAGCTTTTAACAAAGCATTGATTGGCTATAAGGAACTTGATATAAATACAGAACACTTAGGAGATGTTTATAACGGTTTGGCATCAGCATTCAAAAATCAAAAGCAATACGACAAAGCCATTGAAAATTTTGACAAGGCGATAACGGTGTATGAGTTGAACGCTAGTGAGTTCGGTATTGCTATTGCTAACTTTAATAAGGCACTGATTTTTAATAATCAAAAGCGATTTAAAGAGGCACTTCCTTTGCTGTCACTTGCTTATGAAAAACAAAAAAGTAATGGTTTTAATACCGAATTGTTAATGACCATTTCCAATTTGGCAGAAGCCCATTTTGAATTGGGGAATTACAATAAAAGTGAAGCCTTCCTGAATGAAGGACTAGACCTCGAAAGTGAAAGTAAAATAGCGACCAAAGATTTATATTTTGAATTATATCGTATAAATGACAAAAAAAACAACTTTCAGAAGGCACTTAAGTATCATGAATTGTATGTGGTCTATAAGGATAGTATTTATAGTGAAGACAACATTAAATCCATTAACTTACTTCAGAAGCAATTTGAAACCGAAAGAAAAGACAAGGAAATTGCTGAACAACAACTAGTGCTTAAAGAGCAGGAAACCGAAATACAGCAAAAGAAAAACCAACAAAATTTTATGCTTGGAGCTATAGCTTTTTTGATTATAGTATCATTGTTGATTGTATTAATATACCGACAGAAACAAAAACGGAAAAACCAAGAATTACTAGCCTTAAAACAAGATTATCAAATCAAATCACTAGAGTTATTAATTGAAGGCGAAGAAAAAGAGCGATTTCGAATCGCAAAAGAGTTGCATGACGGCGTTAATGGAGATTTGTCAGCCATTAAGCACAAGCTGTCGACACTTTTGGAAATGAACAACAAAGTTATCAAGGAAGCCATTACCATGATTGACTCCTCTTGTCAGCAAGTACGTGCCATATCCCATAACTTGGTGCCTCCTTCACTCGAAAAATTTACACTTGTAGAAGCTACTGAAAACTATTGCACCAATTTAAACGCGATGCATGACGAAGATATTTCTTTTCAATTTGTTGGCGATACCATATCGATTCCCAAAAAAGCCCAAATCAATAGTTTTAGAATCATTCAGGAATTGGTGACCAATGCAATTAAACATGCCAAGGCGAAAACCATAAATGTACAAATAAGTTCTAGGGAAAATCATATGCAAATCACCGTTGAAGACGATGGCAAGGGTTTCAACAAAGACACTATTGAATCGGAAGGTATCGGTTTACAAACTATTGATTCGCGCATTTCATATTTAAATGCTACCTTGGATTTTGTTTCTAATACAAAAGGGACCTCATATATTATTGAGTTTGATTTAAATAATTTGAATGAAGACTAGAATTGCCATAACCGATGATCATAAAATGGTCTTGAAGGGAATTGAAAGTATGCTGGAAAGTGCTTCTGACCTAGAAGTCATTCAAACTTTTGAAAATGCACAACACACTTTAGACGGATTAAAAAAGCAATTACCTGATGTGCTGTTGTTAGATATCAATTTGCCAGACATCAGTGGTATTGATTTGAGTAAACACATTCTTAAACTCTATCCAAATCTAAAAATAATCGCACTTACTAATTTTGAAGATATTTCATTTGTAAAGCAAATGCTAAAAAATGGCGTTCAGGGTTACCTGCTCAAGAATACTGATAAACAGGAATTAGTGGAAGCTATTTCAACAGTCTTATCGGGTAATCTTTACGTTCAAAAAAGTGTAAATGATAGACTTCTCAATCAGTTTTCATCGAAACCAATTTCAAATGGTTTACATATAAAACTTACCAGAAGAGAACAGGAAGTTTTAATGGCGATTTCAGAGGAATTGACCACACAGGAAATTTCGGAAAAACTCTTTATTAGTCCGAAAACCGTCGAAACTCATCGTATGAATATCATGAGT
Source organism: Psychroserpens sp. XS_ASV72 (assembly GCF_041224425.1). Classification (NCBI taxonomy): domain Bacteria; kingdom Pseudomonadati; phylum Bacteroidota; class Flavobacteriia; order Flavobacteriales; family Flavobacteriaceae; genus Psychroserpens; species Psychroserpens sp. XS_ASV72. The sequence continues at coordinate 23,806 of NZ_JBGFGL010000075.1, forward strand.
AAGTTGGGTGCGAAAAATAGTGTTGGAATTATCAAGAATGCTATCGAAAAAGGACTGCTTTAAATTTTTGTCACGTATCTTTGCAGTAGGTTTTCAGATATGTCAAATACAGTATATTTAGGTTATTATTTCAAAGTGCAACCCTTACAACCTGCAGTAGAGATTTTGATTGCAGAATTGGGTTTTGCAGGATTCGAAAGTTTTGTTGAAACCGAAGATGGCGTTACAGCCTACATTCAGAGAGACGAATGGCATCCGCATATTTTGGAGGATATCCAGATATTGAATTCAGACGAATTTGAAATATCACATACTTCCGAAGAGATCGAACAAACCAATTGGAATGCTGAATGGGAAAAGAACTTCAATCCTATTATCGTAGACGACACCTGTTCGGTGAGAGCGCCATTTCACGAGAAACCCAATACGGTTTATGATATTGTTATTGAACCCAAAATGAGTTTTGGGACAGGGCATCATGAAACGACGCATATGATGATTCAATACATTCTCAAAAATGATTTTGAGAACAAATCGGTTTTGGATATGGGTTGCGGAACAGGCGTTTTGGCGATACTTGCTGAAATGAAAGGTGCACAACCAATAGATGCGGTAGATTATGACAATTGGTGTTACATCAACAGTTTAGAAAATGTGGAGCGTAATAATTGTAATCATATTACGGTAATTGAAGGTGATGCTGAGGTCTTACCAGGACGATCGTATGATATTATTATTGCCAATATCAATAGAAATATCCTTTTGAATGATCTTAAAACTTATGTGAGTACGTTAAACGCTAACGGATTGTTATTCTTAAGCGGATTTTACAAAGACGATATTTCTATTCTAGTTGACGAATGCAACAAATACGGCTTATCTCACGTTGACACTTTAGAAAGAAACGATTGGGTAGCTTTAAAATTTGAAAAATAATGGCTACATTAGATATGTTTTTCAAACCAACCTCATTTAAGTCAAATGCTATGAAACCTATAATGAGTCAAAAAGAAAAAGTCCAGGAAGATTTTAGTGTCGACACACTAGAAAAACCGCTTAATGAAATTGTTTTGTATAATGATGACGTCAATACTTTTGATCATGTCATCAACACCTTGATGTATGCCTGTGATCATTCGCCAGAACAAGCCGAGCAATGTTCAATTATAGTGCACTATAAAGGGAAATGTACTGTTAAAACAGGCGATTACGAAGACCTTGAGCCACGATGTACAATCTTGCTTGATGCAGGACTAAGTGCTGAAATTGTTTAGCTATTCAGACGGCCAACGGCACAACTCACAAATGATTTTGCTTTTTTAGAGACAGAATTAGATTCGTCTTCCGCTGGATAGCCAAGTTTTGAAAGTGTCTTCTTTACCAAAGAAATATCTTTGACTTCTGAGTATTTGAAATTAACTTCATTAGTTTCATTATTGACGATAATGTCTTCAATACCCTTAAGTTCTCCAAGTTTTGTTGTGATGGTATGAGCACAACCACCACATTTTAAATTTTGAATTTTTATTGTGTGTTCCATGAGTTATAGAGTTGACGGACAAACATAATCTGTAATAGGTAAGTCGGTTTGTTTAATCGCACCAAAACCACCAGCAATATCCACAAGATTGTGATAACCTCTAGCTTTTAAGATGGAAGCAGCAATGACACTTCTGTAACCACCAGCACAATGCACATAATAGGTTTTATCTTTTGAAAGTTGATCCATTTGAGAATTGATAAAGTCTAAAGCAAAATGCTTGGCACCTTCTAAATGTGTGCTTTTGTATTCGCCATCCTTTCTCACATCCAAAACGGTTTCAACGGCATTGTTTTTGACTCGCTCAGCAAACGTTTGGGCTGGAATAGATTCTACAGAGTCAACCTCTCTACCTGAAGCTTTCCATGCCGCAATGCCACCTTTAAGGTATCCCAGTGTGTTATCGTAACCTACACGAGATAATCGTGTAACGGCTTCTTCGCTTTTACCTTCGGGAACGACCAATAAAATAGGTTGTTTGATATCTGTAATCAAGGCTCCAACCCAAGGTGCAAACTGTCCGTTTAATCCAATAAAAATAGAATTTGGAATATGTGCTTTTACAAATTCACTTTGCGGTCGAACATCTAAAACCAAAGCACTTTCATGATTGGCCATAGCTTCAAAATCGTCTGGATCAAGAGGAACATCACCAGTTTTTAATACCGAATCAAAATCTTCATAACCCATTTTGTTCATCATGGCATTTTTAGCAAAATATTGTGGAGGAGGAGGTATGCCTTCCAAAACCTCTTTCACAAATTCTGCTTTGGTCATATCTTCTCGAAGTGCATAATTGGTTTTTTTCTGGTCACCAATGGTGCCAACAGTTTCCTTGCTTAGGTTTTTTCCGCAGGCAGAACCAGCACCATGCGCAGGATAAACGATAACGTCATCAGCTAAGGTCATGATTTTATGGCGTAAGGAATCGTAAAGCATTTCAGCCAAATCCTCTTTCGTTAAATCTGATTTAATCGCTAAATCAGGTCTTCCAACATCCCCTAAAAATAACGTGTCACCAGAGAAAATCGCATGATTCTTTCCGTTTTTATCAATCAGTAAATAGGTTGTGGATTCCAAGGTGTGACCAGGTGTGTGAAGCACTTTCAAGGTGATGTCTCCAATTTTAAACTCTTCATTGTCTTTTGCTGAATAGATATCGTAAGCCGTTTCAGCACCAGGACCATATACGATTGTAGCTCCTGTTTTCTTTGCCAAATCGACATGTCCAGAGACAAAATCGGCATGGAAATGCGTTTCAAAAATATATTTTATAGAAGCTTTGTTGGCTTTTGCCTTATCGATATAAGCTTGTGTTTCACGTAAAGGGTCAATAATGGCAGCTTCGCCATTAGATTCAATGTAATAAGCACCTTGCGCAAGGCATCCTGTATATATTTGTTCAATTATCATAACGTATTAATTTGTTCTAAAGATAAGGACTAATCGTTAAATTTTAATGGTTTTAGTGTGGAAGTTTGTCTTTTAGAATTCCATAAAGATAAGTTCCTAAAGTAGCTGCAGCAATGACTATAAGCATTGAAAAAACACCTGTTCCAACAAGAATATACATTGGTCCAGGACAAGCACCTGCTAAAGCCCAACCGAGTCCGAATAAGGTTCCGCCAATGATGTATCTGTATAGTCCTCTGTCTTTTTTGGGAACATTAATTATTTTTCCTTCAATATTTTTTATCTGCATTGTTTTTGCCAACTGCAATAACATAATACCAGTAAGAATAGCTGTCCCAATGATGCCATACATATGAAAGGATTCGAACTTGAACATTTCATAAATACGATACCAGGACACGGCTTCAGACTTCACCAGAACAATTCCGAATACAATGCCAACACCTAAAAATTTCAAAAACTTCATACTATCCAAAGATTAAAGGAAACAAAAGATGAATCATAATAAGTCCACCAATAAAAAACCCGACTACAGCAACCAATGATGGTCGTTGTAAACTACTCAAACCTGTAATGGCATGACCAGACGTGCAGCCTCCAGCATAACGCGTTCCGAAACCAACTAAAAGTCCGCCAATGATCAAAATTGAAAGCCCTTTCAAGCTCAGTACTTGATCCCAACTGTAAAGTTCACGAGGTAAAAGTGATTTTCCTGCATTTTCAAATCCAAGTTGAGATAAATCCTCTACAGTTTTGGGATTTAAGTCGATACTGGTTGGAACCGACAAAAAGTATTGAGCGATAAAACCTCCAATGACAGCTCCCAAAACAACGGTTAGATTCCATTTTTGATCTTTCCAATCAAAGTTGAAAAACGGAACAGATTTACCTGCACCACCAATAGCGCAAAAGGTTCTGAGGTTTGAAGACATCCCAAATGTTTTTCCAAAGTAAATGAGGATAAACATGATGATGGCTATTAATGGACCAGTAACATACCAAGGCCAAGGTTGTAAAATAACATCCATAAATTTATTTTTTGCAAATATATAGAGGCTTTGGGATATGTATGTGAATATTATTATAAATCATTGATTGGTATCAGTCTGATCTTAAAATTTTGAAGTAAATTGTTTGGAAAGTTTTCAATAAAAGCTCTATATTTGCACCCACAAAATCGGCCTCGTGGCGCAACTGAATAGCGCATCTGATTACGGCTCAGAAGGTTACAGGTTTGAATCCTGTCGAGGTCACAAATAAAATCCTAATACGTTAGTTAAATTTCGAATTAGGATTTTTTGCATTTTACATTCTCTTGCACTTGTTTCTTTTTTTGTTGTTCAGCATTTTTCTGTTGAAAGTGCGATTAAGAACATAGGCAATATGTTCAACTTTATAGTTAATACATAAATGCAATTAATCTAAAGCACGTTTGGTTATATAGGCTCTCCAACCTATAATTGCCAATTGAATTTTATTTGCCTTAGCTAAGTCTAATTGGCGCTTGGTGTAACTTGGGAGCACGGCTTTGTTTATTTTAGCAATGATCTTAAATAGTTTAGCTTTCATATAGAACTAATTCCAACTAAAATTAAAGCTTTTAAAATAGGATGCCAAATATGTGGTCTTGAAGAAGAAATGTAAAACACATTCTAGACTGTGTTTTTCATTGTTTTTTGATTGATTTGTTTTTTGATTGATGATGTGTTGTTGGTTCGTTAAAATGAGAACACAATATCAATGATTAGTTTAGCGAGAGTCATCATAATTTCTTGGTTTTATAAGGTTAATTATTCGGTTATTTTTTCAATTGAGTTTTCAATATATAACGAGCCTAATCATCCTGCCAAGGATTTTGATTGAAATCTATGAAATTGAATATGGTTTTATAATTAAAAAAATGAAAATTATTATAATATTTATGTGACTTTCTATAATAAAATTAATAAATGTAATACAAAATAGCTTTAATTGTATTATTTTGTAATAAATAAAGGGGCTTTTTGAGTCGCTTTTTTTTATCGTAGAGCGATTTCATCATCAGAAAGCATTTTTTTGGGTTTTCGTCTTTTTTAATGTTGTTGTTTTCTGTTCCCGATCTAAATAAGCGAAGTCGTTTTTTGACCTTTATGTTAAAGTTGATAATTTAATAATCTCAAAATCTATTTTTACTTAAATAGATGAGTACATTTGCGTTAAAATACTTGAAATGAAGTCTGTAATACTTTTTGTTTTATTATGTCTTTTGACACTATCTAGTTCAGCTCAGGTTGTCATTAACGAATTAGATTGTGACACGCCTGGCATAGACAACATGGAATTTGTAGAACTCTTATCTGAAACTCCAAATTTTTCACTAAACGGTTATGTGTTGGTTTTTTTTAATGGCTCAGATTCTGGAATGAATTCTAGTTATTTCACTGTGGATTTGGATGGCTATACAACCGATGTTAACGGATTGTTGGTTATAGGAAGTAATAATGTGTCTCCTGTACCTCAATTATTGATTTCAGAAAATGTCATACAGAATGGTGCTGATGCTGTGGCTATTTATCAAGCTAATGATTTTGATTTTCCTGAAGGAACGGTTGCCACTATAAATAATCTGGTCGATGTCTTAATTTATGATACAGCAGATAGTGACGATTTAGATATGATCGATATTTTTAATGACGATCCGAGATTTGTTGATATTGAGCAAATCAATGAAGGCTCTAGCAATAATACCAATTCCATTCAGCGTTTTGAAGATATGGATGGCAATGTGTCGTACGTATCAACCACACCAACACCAAGACAGCTCAATGATGGAAGTGGTGTTGTTTTTAATGGAATTGAAATAACCATAGGCCAATTACAATATGATGAAGGAGCTACTTTTGATATAAGCTTCACTTCGGAAACTCCTGTTTCTTCAGACTTGAACTTCAATATACTTTTGAATAATCAAGGTTTTGATGCTTCTGATTTCTCTGGAAATACATCCATAACAATTCCTAATGGGCAAAGCACAGCTATGACCACCATAACACTTGTTGATGATGCCAATGATGAAGGAGATGAGGTGGCTAGAGTGCGTTTTGAAGATTTGCCAGTGCCTTATGTGCAACTCAATGATAATATTGAAGTTCGCATCGTAGATAATGATTTTACGGTGGCTAATTTCGGAACACCTTTAAATCCTACTTTCGGTAATGTAACCAGTACACAGCCTTCTGGTTATTACGATAGTCTTGATGGTCTAGCCGATGCACAATTGCGTCAAGCATTGCAGGATATTATTGCGGAAGAAGGTGTCGTGCGAGCACAAACCTATACAGATGTGATCGATATTTTAAAAGAAGCCGATCAAAATCCTGAAAACAGCAATCAGGTTTGGTTGGTTTATACCGAACAAGGTCGTCCTAAATTAGATTTTCAAACAGGATCTAATAATAATGGTAAATGGAACAGGGAACATACATTTCCGCGTTCGAGAGGTGGTTTTTTTGATATTGAGGAAGATGACATTCCCGATGGTATGGATATTTTTTGGAATACCACAGCCGATTCACTCCGACATGAGAATTCTGATGCTCACGCCTTGAGAGCGGTTGATGGACCTGAAAATAGTTCAAGAGGTAATCAGCATTATGGACAATATACGGGTCCTGTTACAACGCAAGGAAGTTTTTATGGTGATGTGGCTAGAAGTGTCTTGTATATGGAAATACGATATAATGGTTTGCAAGTGGTGAATGGGTTTCCTGAGGGAACAACTGGAGAATTAGGTGATTTGGCAACTTTGCTGGATTGGCATCGAAACGATCCACCAGACGACTTTGAAATGAACCGCAATAATGTGGTTTACACATGGCAATTCAATAGGAATCCGTTTATAGACCAACCAGATTTGGTTGAGTATATTTGGGGAGATCAAGTAGGGCAAACGTGGATGCAACCTTTAAGTGTTGCTGAATTCAATGTTAACGCATTTAAAATATATCCTAATCCAACAACCAATCGTTTATATTTTAGTGGTATGGATGGCCTTTCTAAGGTTGAGGTGCTTTCTATAGAAGGTAGAATTGTTAAATCCTTTGATGTTCAGAATCGATCCCATTTAGATCTCGCAATACCTCAAGGTTTGTATGTTTTGAAGTTCTCAAATAACTCGCAACAGATTTTTAAAAAAGTATTAGTCAATTAACAAAAAAGCCCAAAATTAATTTTGGGCTTTTTTGTTTGTTAGTTTCCAATGGCTTGTATGTAGAGTTTGTCATCATTAGATTTGCCCATAACAATATCTGGGATGGCATCGTTTTTTTCTTTCCAGCTTGCGCTTGATTTTCTACCCTTGTTATCGTCTAAGGAAATTTTAATATTTGTAATCTCTCCGTCTTTATTACGTCTTACTTTAGAGAATTTCGCATCAATACCATGGCTTTTTAGGTTTTTCTTTTGTTCTTCCAAAAAGGCATCCGAAGATTGTTTTGTAATGACAAATTCAATGCTTTTAATGTTTTTATCATCATCTATAAAATAGACAGATGAGACTGCAGTGTCAATTTTCCAAGGACCATCTTCTTCAGTTTCAAAAACAACCGCATCGCCATTTAGCATCGTCTTACCTTTTTTAGTCGTGATTTTAATAACACCATCCTTAGCTTTCTTTCCGTAGACTTTAACAGCGTCTTTATCTTTAATGACTTCAACCTCGTGAATAATATTCGGACTTACATCTTTTAAACTCTTTTTTTCAATCACTTTTCCATCGACAATGATTAATGGGTCATTATCACTTTCAACATTTACACGGGTTTTGGTCTCAACATGCACATCGTTACTATCATCAGTGTTGAAAAAGAAACTATTGCCTCCTTTTTTATGCATAATGATGACACCATTTTTTCCGTCGCTGCCATATTTTTTGATAGCATTTTCACCTTTTAGAACAAATACAGATTGAATGTCTTGGGAATCTACGTCCTCAAATTTTGCTTTTGAAACGGTTTTACCATTGATAATGAACAATGGTTCGTCTGATGCTTCAATAACAATTTCTTGTTCATCATTACTTTTCCAACTGAAATTATTGCCTGTTACAATTTCTACTTCTTCATTATTTGAATTGTTATCATCTTCCTCTTCAATCACGATGACTTTTCCTGTAGCCGAAGATTGACTTTTGGTTTTGCCATCGCTACTCTTAAATGTAAAAGTTGATGCTTTTTGGTCGATCACACCAATGCTAAAGTTGTTGTCGCTGCTTTCAAAACGGAACGCCTTGATGCCATTTTCATCTTTAACATTGTAATTGGCAGCATTATCTTCACTTTTGAATTCTACATCAATGGAAGTGATGTCACCTTGATCATTTCGTTTGAGATTATCATACGTAAAAGTAATGCCATTGCTTTCAAGGTCTTTCTTAATGGTCTCCAAATCCTTGTCGGTAGTAGATTTGGTAATAATGATTTCTATGCGCTCTCCTTTGAGGTCATTGCCTTGAACCAAAGCTTCGTTTGAAGGAACTTTAACATATATGTCCTCTGTATTGAAACTCATGATAAAAACAGCCAATAATGGCAATACAATTAAAAGCTTCAGTTGATTAAGCTGATTTGATTTTGATTTGTGTAACATAACGATTCGTTTTTTGATTAATGATGTGTAAAAATGATTTGCAAACGCCAGATTATGATTTTGAATACTCGTCTTTAGTAATACGGTTTGATAACTGCGTTCACATGATGAAACGTACTGCGCTTTTCGATCAGCAATGAATTCAAGATTTTGCTGTAATGCTTTTTTGTAAAGCCATATAAACGGATTAAACCATAAAACAACACAAGCTAAATGAGCTAGAATACTGTCTAAAGTATGCCAATGTTTCACATGGGCTTTCTCGTGATTGATCACATGTTGTAATTCTGAAGTGTTGAATTGTTGTGGATTGTACACTATGGCATTAAAGAACGAGAAAGGAGCAATAGGTTCTTTACTTTCAATAAACTTAATGGGTTTTTTTACTACAATTTCTCCTTTTTTAAGGATGTGTCTTAACGATAAAAGTTGAATGACTAGTCTTGTCATGAAAAATGAAAATCCAGCGATGTAAATCCAAAATAGCAATTGCTGTATATCTAATGTTTCATTCTGAATAGGAGTTACAACTGTATTACTTCCATAAGAGCTGTAAGTTGTGTATTCGATAGGAGTGTATTCTATATAGTTTGGAATGACAATCCATGAAATACATGAAGCAGCTATCAACCCGAAAAGTAAAAACCATCGGTTAGATTCAAAGAAGGTGTCGCGTTGCAAAAACAGTTTGTAACTTAAATAGAAGATAAAAATGATGGCTGATGGTTTTAAAAGGTACTCCATGATTACTTTCGTTTTTCAATTAAGGCAATGATGTCTTTGAGTTCTTCAACACTAATTTTTTCCTCCTTGGCAAAAAAAGAAACCACATTCTTGTAAGAATTATTGAAATAGTTTTCAATGGCAGTATTCATAAACCGTTTTTTATAGGCCTCTTTGCTAACAATTGGATAGTATTGGTGCGTTTTTCCGTAGGCATTATAGCTTACGTAACCTTTATCCTCTAAATTCCTTATAATGGTCGATAAGGTATTGTAGTGAGGCTTGTCTTCTTTTATTTCTGCTAACACATCCTTTACGAACGCCTTTTCAAGTCGCCATAAAATATGCATGATTTCTTCTTCTTTATTGGTGAGTTTTTGCACGGTTTAAGTAGTTTCTATTACAATTCAAACATATAACTATTTTTATAGTTATACAACTATTTATTTAGTTATTTAACTAAAATTTAAGTTTTAGAGCCTTTGTTTATAAAAGAGAAGATGTTGTGCTATCTTCGCAAAAAAATAACTTATGAGTCTAGTTTGGATCATTTTGGGATTGCTACTGCTGGTTGTAGGAGGTGAGTTTTTGGTGCGTTCCTCAGTTGCTTTGTCCTTTAAATTGAACATTTCAAAAATGGTCATTGGGATGACTGTGGTAAGTTTTGCTACTTCGGCTCCTGAACTTTTAGTGAGTTTGAATGCGGCATTAACGGGTTCACCTGCCATAGCTATCAATAACGTTATTGGTTCAAATATTGCCAACATTGGTTTGGTTTTGGGTATTACAGCTTTGGTAAGTACAATTGGAGTTGATAAAAGTTTTTTTAAGCTGAACTGGCCTGTAATGATATTTTTTTCTGTACTGCTTTATATCTTCTTGAGAAATGACAGTCAGTTGACATCTATTGAGGGTAGTGTTTTATTTGGTTTGCTTATCGTGTTTTTGTTTGTGCTTATAAGAGCTGCAAAAAAGGAAGATGTCATTGAGGAAGTGGATGAAAGTTTGTCTGTAGTGTCTAATTTTAAGATCATACTGTGGCTTTTAATAGGTGCTTTGGCTTTGTATTTTGGATCTGAGTGGTTGGTTGATGGTGCTAAGGATTTGGCAAAGGCTCTAGGTGTGAGTGATGCTGTTATAGCCGCAACCGTTATAGCTATAGGAACCAGTGTGCCAGAATTGGCAGCTTCAGTTATTGCAGCGGTAAAAAAGGAAAAGGCCTTGTCGCTTGGAAACCTTATTGGTTCCAATATTTTCAATATTGGTTCTGTGTTAGGGTTAACGTCTATTATCAAAACTATAGAGGTGACTGAAGCCACCATATTAAATAAAGATATTTATTGGATGCTGGCCTTTGCCACGGTATTATTGCCTTTGGTATTCCTTCCAAGGCGTATGGACATTTCTAAATATAAAGGATTGTTGCTTGTGGCAGCTTACGCAGTTTTTGTTTTCTTGGCTTTTAGCGCATAAAAAAAACGCCTTTTATAATTAAAAAGACGTTTTTTTGAACAAAACAATATATAATATGCTTTAAGAAACGTTTGCAGATTTTACAGTCTTAACGATTCGGCCAGCTACTTTATAAGGGTCGGCATTAGAAGCTGGTCTTCGATCTTCCAACCATCCTTTCCATCCTTTTTCAACAGTGATAATTGGAATTCTAATAGAGGCACCTCTATCAGAAATACCATAACTAAATTCATTGATGGATTGTGTTTCGTGTTCTCCAGTCAATCGCTGATCGTTAAACTCTCCATAAACATCAATATGTTCTTTAACCACAGGTCTGAAGGCTTCACATATCTTTTCATATACTTCCTGACTGCCACAGGTTCTTAATGTCGTATTAGAGAAATTGGCATGCATTCCTGAACCGTTCCAATCCATTTCCTTTCCTAGAGGTTTTGGATGGTATTCAATATAATAACCATATTTTTCAGTCAAACGATCTAGTAAATAACGCGCTACCCAAATTTCATCTCCAGCTTTTTTTGCGCCTTTGGCAAATAATTGAAATTCCCATTGTCCGGAAGCAACCTCTTGGTTGATCCCTTCAAAATTCAATCCAGCCGCAATACACAAATCAGCATGCTCTTCAACTAAATCCCTTCCATGGGTATTTCTTCCACCAACAGAGCAGTAATATAATCCTTGAGGAGCAGGATAACCACCAACAGGAAAACCTAACGGAAGTTGGGTTTTCTTGTCCATAATAAAGTATTCTTGCTCAAACCCAAACCAGAAATCGTTGTCCTCATCTTCAATAGTTGCTCTACCATTAGATTCGTGAGGTGTACCGTCAGCGTTTAAAACTTCGGTCATAACCAAGTATCCATTTTCTCTTGCAGGATCAGGATAGATAGCTACGGGTTTTAACAAGCAGTCTGAAGAACCGCCTTCGGCTTGTCGGGTTGAACTTCCATCAAAAGACCAAATTGGACAGTCTTCTAACTTTCCACTAAAATCATCTTCGATTTTAGTTTTACTTCTCATGTTTTGAGTCGGTTTATAGCCATCTAACCAAATGTACTCAAGTTTTGATTTGCTCATGCTGTAAAATGTTTGTTTAAAATGAAAGTGCAAATATTGATTTTTTTTCAATTACATCAAAAAAACGAGGGTTAAATTCAAAAAAATCTTTTCAACAATTGTTAATACCCTAAAAAATGAAGGGTATATTAATCTAAAAGTGTCAAATTTTGTATTTTTGCCCTAAAATTTTATACATATGTCAACATTGAGATTTCACGCATTAAAAGAAACTTTTAATCATAAACCGGTTGTTATCGATACCAATAAAAGGCGATCAGAGCTATTTGCTACAAATGTTTTCAATGAGGAAACAATGCGCCAATACCTAACAAAAGAAGCTTTTGAAAGTGTCATGGATGCTATAAAAAATGGGTCTAAAATTGATCGATCTGTAGCAGACCATGTTTCTACAGGGATGAAAGAATGGGCCATTTCAAAAGGTGCTACACATTATACGCATTGGTTTCAACCTTTAACTGGTGCAACTGCTGAAAAACACGATGCTTTCTTTGAGCCTGTCAACGGAGGAAGAGCCATCGAGAAATTTGGAGGTGGACAATTGGTTCAGCAAGAACCTGATGCGTCTAGTTTTCCAAGTGGAGGTATCCGAAATACTTTTGAAGCTAGAGGCTATACGGCTTGGGATCCAACATCTCCAGCGTTCGTTTTTGGTACAACACTTTGCATACCAACAGTTTTTGTATCCTACACTGGAGAGGCTTTAGATTATAAAACTCCTTTACTGAGAGCACTTCAAGCAGTTGATAATGCTGCTGTGGCAGTATGCAAATATTTCGATAAAAATGTTAAGAAAGTCAATGCATCTCTAGGTTGGGAACAAGAATATTTTTTGATTGATAGCGGACTGGCTATGTCAAGACCAGATATTACTTTGACAGGAAGAACGCTCCTAGGACATTCACCTGCAAAAGGACAGCAACTTGATGACCATTATTTCGGAACGATTCCTAATAGAGCTATGTCTTACATGCGTGATTTGGAAAATGAATGCATGCTACTGGGTATTCCTGTTAAAACTCGACATAATGAGGTAGCTCCAAACCAATTTGAGTTGGCGCCTATTTACGATGAAGCCAATTTAGCCGTTGATCACAATTCATTGTTAATGGATGTAATGGATAAGGTTGCAGAGCGTCACAATTTCAAAGTGCTGTTTCATGAGAAACCATTTGCAGGCGTCAATGGTTCAGGAAAGCATAATAATTGGAGCTTGGGTACAGATACAGGAGTTAACTTGTTAGGTCCAGGTAAAACACCTATGAGTAATCTACAATTCTTAACGTTCTTTATCAATACCATTAAAGCGGTGTATGATAATGAGGAATTGCTGAGAGCTGCCATTGCCTCGGCAAGTAACGATCATCGTCTTGGTGCCAATGAAGCACCTCCTGCTATTATTTCTGTATTTATAGGTGAACAATTGACCCAGACATTGAATGAGTTGGAAAATGTGACAGATGGAAAATTGTCACCAAAGGAAATGACCGATCTTAAATTGAATGTGGTTGGTAAAATTCCGGATGTGTTATTGGATAATACAGACAGAAACCGAACTTCTCCATTCGCATTTACAGGAAATAAGTTTGAATTTAGAGCTGTAGGTTCAAAGGCCAATTGTGCAAATCCAATGACTGTTTTGAATACTATTGTTGCCAATCAGCTAATGGAATTTAAGTCTGAGGTAGATACACTTATCAAGAAAAAGGACATGAAAAAGGACGATGCTATTTTCAATGTCTTGCGTGAGTATATAAAGAAATCGAAAGCTATTCTGTTTGAAGGTAATGGTTACAGTGAGGCATGGGAAAAAGAAGCTAAGAAGCGTGGATTGAGCAACAATAAAACCACACCTGAGGCTTTGAAAGCTAAAGTGTCTAAAAAGTCGATTGAACTTTTTGAGCGAATGGGTGTGATGAATAAGATAGAATCTGAATCGCGTTATGAGATTGAAATGGAAGAATATACCATGCGCATTCAAATTGAAAGTCGCGTTTTAGGAGATATTGCTAGAAACCATGTGGTTCCAACGGCTGTTCGTTATCAAAATATTCTTATAGAGAATGTCAAAGGCCTTAAGGAAATTTATGGTGCGTCATTTACAAAATTAGCAGATGAACAATTAAATCTCATAGAGCAAATCTCTACGCATATTGTTGAAATCAATTCCAAAGTGACCAAAATGATTGATGAACGTAAAAAAGGAAATTCTATTGAGGACTTGGAGAAAAAAGCCAAAGCCTATTGCAACAAAGTGAAACCACTCTTCGAAGATATTCGTTACCACTGTGATAAATTAGAGTTATTGGTTGATGACGAACTTTGGCCATTAACCAAATATCGAGAATTGCTTTTTACAAAGTAAAAACCTTATTGTAAATAGCTTTTTTGAGCTAAAATTTGAGCCTGTATAATTGTGTTAATCATAGTTTTACAGGCTTTTTTGTAAGCCATTATGTTAAAAAATGTACGTATTCTTACGTACTTTGTAAGAAAAAAGTGGTATTTCAACGCCTAATTTTTACAACTAATCGAAAAAGGTGTTAATGCTTGATAGGCAGTAGCAATTATTATTAAGTTTGTGGTGCTATTAATCAATTTTTGTAAAAATGAAGAAGTTACTACTTAGTGTAGCCGCTCTAATGTTTGCTACATTGCTGTTTTCTCAAGATGACACTACAGATGTCAATGAGACAGTTACTCAAGACAATGTCGCTAAGACAGAGTTGAGTCTTCAAACAGAATCGTAAACTTTATTGTAGTTACAAAAGATAGTTGTTGAAATCATTACTCAGCAACTGAAGAGACAAACGGAATACTTAGTTTTTCGTTTGTCTTTTTTTTTAAACTATAGGTGAATTTAAAGATAAATGAACCTATTGGGATTAATTTTTTATATTGCCAGTCTATGATTGCCTCAAATTGTGGATTTTAAAATACTTGTGTTATTGATGTTTATGTATAATTAATACTGAAATTGATGATAGCACAATCTTTCTACACAAAGGCCATCTTGAGTTTTTGTATCAGTCTTTTGTCGTTAGTGGTTTTTTCACAAGATAAAGATGAAGATTCAAAGCAAGTTGAAGAAAAAAAGACATTCAAAACAGAATTCTATAATCTTAGAGGAGCCAATGCTTTTGATGTGGCTCTTGGTACTTCAGTTATCAATGGAGATTTTGTTGATCCTATGTTTGAAATTTATAGCCATGTTGGTTATAAACGTCATTTGACACCTCATCTGGCTGTTGATCTTGGATATCATAAATTCAATTTGGCTTACATCGATACTTTTAATGAAGGCTTTATGTCTTTTGATTTAAACCTAGAACTTACTATACTGCCACATTCAAATTTTTCACCTTTTATTTTTGGAGGCACTGGACTGAATGCCGCGAACCATTTTACGTCAACTGCAAATAAGTTCCAAGGTGGTGGCGGATTGGAATATATCGTTAGTGAAGGTATTGGTGTCAAATTATATACCGATTACAATTATGTTTTAAGTGATGGACTTGATGGTTTGGAAGCAGGTGAGTCTGATGATACTTATTTCAGAATTGCTTTAGGTCTCAATTTTTATTTTGGTGGCACGCAACAGAAAGCAAAGAAAATGAAAGGTCAGTCTACTGTAATAGACTCCAATCTTTTAAATGAGGAATATTACATCAAAAAATAGATAACAATCCTTACTTTTGTGATCATAATTCCAAATTATGAGCAAAGATATTAGCAAACGTTATGAGCAACGCGGTGTTTCGGCATCAAAAGAAGACGTTCATAATGCCATAAAAAACATCGATAAAGGATTGTTTCCAAAAGCCTTTTGCAAAATAGTTCCCGATTACCTTACCAACGATGACGATTACTGTTTGGTAATGCATGCTGATGGTGCTGGAACAAAATCTTCCTTGGCTTATATGTATTGGAAAGAAACAGGAGATCTATCTGTTTGGAAAGGAATTGCTCAAGATGCTTTGATTATGAATGTTGATGACTTGCTATGTGTAGGCGCTACTGATAACATCATGTTATCTTCAACCATTGGAAGAAATAAAAGCTGTATTCCAGGTGAAGTCATTTCAGCTATAATAAATGGAACAGAAGAACTCATTAAAGAACTGAAGTCTTTTGGAGTGACCATACATTCTACGGGTGGCGAAACTGCAGATGTTGGCGATTTGGTAAGAACAATAATTGTTGATTCTACGGTTACGGCTCGAATGAAACGTGACGATGTAATTGATAATGCCAATATTCAGCCAGGTGATGTGATTGTTGGATTGGAGAGTTTTGGCCAAGCAACTTATGAAACGGAGTATAATGGTGGCATGGGAAGTAACGGATTGACTTCTGCTAGACATGATGTTTTCGATAAATACTTAGCTGAAAAATATCCTGAAAGTTTTGATCCTTCGGTGCCTAAAGATTTAGTGTATTCTGGAAACATCAAACTTACCGATACGGTAAAGGATAGTCCTATAGACGCCGGGAAATTGGTCTTATCGCCAACACGAACTTATGCGCCAATCATCAAAGCCATTTTATCTAAATATACAAGTGATGCTATTCATGGTATGGTACACTGTTCAGGTGGTGCACAAACAAAAATCCTTCATTTTGTAGATTGTTTACATATTGTAAAAGACAATATGTTTCCTGTGCCTCCTTTATTTCAATTAATTCAAGAACAATCTAAAACAGATTGGAAAGAAATGTATCAAGTCTTCAATTGTGGGCATCGAATGGAGTTATATGTAAACGTCTCTATTGCAGACGATATCATTGCAATCTCGAAGTCGTTCAATGTGAATGCCCAAGTTATTGGTCGTGTAGAGGCTTCCGAAGAAAAAAAGCTTACAATTAAAAGTGCTTTTGGAACGTTTATGTACTAATAAACCATAACCACTAACTATTTACTGACTTTTTATAATGAAAAGATTCCTACTAATTTTCCTTGTAATCCCATGCCAAATGGTGTTTGCTAGTACAGATTCAACAGCAACTGAAACCAAACCTCTTAAATGGAAGCTTCTCAATAAAGCAGGATTGGATTTAAGTGAAGTAACCTTCGTGAATTGGAGTGCAGGAGGTAGTAATTCTATCTCTGCCTTAACGAATGTGTTATCAACTTTAAAATATAGAAAGGACCATTTAAAATGGACTAGCTCTGCACGTTTGAGATATGGCATTAATAAACAAGAAAGTCAAAGGTTAAGAAAAACAGAAGATGAATTCGAACTGTCTTCAAGTTTGGGCTACCGAAAGGATACCATAACAAATTGGTACTATTCCTCAAGGTTTAATTTTAGAACGCAGTTGACCAATGGCTATAATTATCCAGATCGAGACAATGAGATTTCAAGGCTTATGGCTCCAGGATATATGTTTATTGGTGGTGGTGTTGAGTATGGAAAAAACCTCGAGCAATTGACGTTTTATTTTTCTCCTATAACTTTCAAGGCCACCTTTGTACTAGATCAAACCTTGGCAGATTCTGGAGCGTTTGGTGTTAATCCGGCGACCTATGATGAGGAAGGAAATGTAATCGAGGAAGGGGAAAACATGAGAACTGAAATGGGTGTTCTGTTAACCAATTATTACGAAACTAAAGTCTACGACAATATTTTCTTGAAGCATAATTTGAGTGTCTATTCAGATTATATCAATGATTTTGGAAATCTTGATATCGATTGGGAAGTCGTGTTCGATTTCAAGGTCAATGATTTTGTAAGAGCTTCCTTGGGATCACATATCAAGTATGACAACGACATTAAAACCTTTGAAGAAGTAGAAGGTGAAGAAGAGCCTATAGAGCGTGGTGCCAGAATTCAATGGAAACAACTCTTGGGAGTTGGTGTTGCTTTCGATTTTTGAAAGGTTATATAAATCCCTTTATGAGCAATAGAAAACTTGCAGTTATGAAGCTGTCAAATAAAAAGATGACACTGAAAAACGTAAAGTTAGACACACCACTAATGCGATAAAATCGTAGACGTTGTCGCATTTTTCGATCACTCAGAATAAACCAAAGTACAAACACCAAAAAGAGTTTGGTGCTCAAAGCCAAGATCAATTCTGGGTTGATGACTGTAATTCCCAAAGTGACCAAAAACGACCATAAAGCCATTGATTTGTAGTAGTTTAGTATAGAGGTGAATCGCTTTCGCATATGTCTTATAACGCTAAAACAAAAAAAAATATTTTTCAATGTTGATAACATTTTATCTGCGGTGTAAAATCCATAAAATATTGTACTTTTGAGGCAGAATTTTAAGAGATAGATGTTAGAGAAATTAGAGATTATTAAACAGCGTTTCGATGAGGTCAATGACTTGATCATACAACCAGATATTATTGCTGACCAGAAACGTTATATTCAATTAAATAAAGAATACAAAGACTTAAGGGTTCTAATGGATAAGCGTGATGCTTATGTTGAATTGACCGATAACCTTAAGGAAGCTGAGGAAATTATTGCCGATGGAAGCGATCCGGAAATGGTCGAAATGGCAAAATTACAATACGATGAAGCTAAAGAAGCCCTTCCTGCTTTAGAGGAAGAAATCCGATTCTTGTTGATACCAAAAGATCCTGAAGATGCTAAAAACGTGGTTGTTGAGGTGAGAGCTGGAACTGGTGGTGACGAAGCGAGCATCTTTGCTGGTGATCTATATAGAATGTATACCAAGTATTGCGAAAGCAAGGGTTGGACGGTTAGTGTGGTCGATTTAAATGAAGGGACTGCTGGTGGTTTCAAGGAAATCATTTTTGAAGTCAGTGGTGAGGATGTCTATGGAACAATGAAATTTGAAGCTGGAGTACATCGTGTACAACGTGTACCTCAAACTGAAACCCAAGGACGTGTGCATACGAGTGCAGCGACCGTCGTAGTTTTACCTGAAGCTGAAGAGTTTGATTACGAACTTGATATGTCTGAAGTAAGAATTGAGCGTACCACATCTACTGGACCAGGAGGTCAATCGGTAAACACAACCTATTCAGCAATCAAATTACACCACGAACCTACTGGAATGATTGTGAGCTGTCAAGATCAGAAGTCCTCTCACAAAAACTTGGAAAAGGCACTTAAAGTATTACGTTCCCGATTGTATGAAGAGGAATTGCGTAAACGTCAGGAAGCTGATTCAGAAAAGCGTAAAAGCATGGTAAGCTCTGGTGATAGAAGTGCTAAGATTAGAACTTATAATTATCCGCAAGGTCGTGTGACCGATCATAGAATTGGTTTGACCTTATACGACTTGCAGAATATTATTAATGGCGATATCCAAAAAATAATAGACGAATTACAACTTGCTGAGAATACTGAAAAGTTAAAAGCAAGCGACGAACATATTTAAACACAAGCCTCTTTTTGAGGCTTTTTTTATAACATGACTACAGATCAACTTATAGCACAAATCCATAAAAAACAATCCTTTCTGTGCATCGGATTGGATGTCGATTTAAATAAGATTCCGCAACATTTATTGGAGGATGAAGATCCTATTTTTGCTTTTAATAAAGCCATTATAGATGCTACGCATCACCTATGTGTAGCCTACAAACCAAATATAGCATTTTATGAAGCTTACGGATTGAAAGGGTGGAAGGCTCTTGAAAAAACCATCATGTATCTCAATGTAAAGCATCCAGAAATCTTTACCATTGCAGATGCTAAGCGTGGCGATATTGGTAACACAAGTCGTATGTATGCCAAGGCATTTTTCGAGGATTTAGCTTTTGATTCCATTACTGTGGCACCTTACATGGGAAAGGATTCCGTCGAGCCTTTTTTGGAATTTAAGGATAAACACACAATCCTTTTGGCACTGACTTCCAATCAAGGGGCTTTTGACTTCCAAACCAAGACTTTGGAAAATCAAGAACTCTATAAACAAGTACTTCATACGTCTAAATCATGGAACAATGCCCATAACCTGATGTATGTGGTTGGCGCTACAAAAGCTGAATATTTGTCCGATATCAGAACGATCATTCCTGAATCCTTTTTATTAGTTCCTGGTGTTGGTGCGCAAGGCGGAAGTTTGAAAGAGGTTTGCAAATACGGAATGACGAAAGATGTTGGTCTTCTAATCAATTCTTCAAGAGGAATTATTTACGCTTCCAATGGAAAGGACTTCGCTCAAGCTGCTGCCAAAAAGGCTGAAGCGATGCAAAAGGAAATGGCTTTGGAACTTCAGAAGATATCTTAATCTGTTTAAGGTCTATTCCAACACTTCGCCTTAAATTTGCAACTTCAAACGCAATTTTACAAATCAAAGCACAGAGTCATGCATAAGATAGATTTCGACTTGATTGAAATGACCATGGATGTCATGAAATACACGATTGATCGTATTTCCCACACCAAACAAAAAGTAGGAAAGCCACTAAAAGCTGAAGTCTTAAAGGGTTTGGTAGGCGACACCGTTACTGAAGATGGTATTGGTGGTGAAAAAGCATTCCAATTGTGGCGTGAGCATTTAGCGAAAGCCAATGTGCCAGTTGACCATCCTCGTAACTTAGCTTTTGTGCCTGCTGCTCCAACACGTGCTGCAGTTATGTTCGATTTGGTAACTTCTGTATCAAGTATCCATGGCGCGTATTGGATGGAAGGTGCTGGTGGGATATTCTGTGAGAATGAAGCCATGGCGTGGATTGTCTCTTTGACGGGATTACCTGAAGGTGCTTTTGGTGTCTTTACCAGTGGTGGAACGGCAGCGAATTTATCAGCTATCGTTACCGCAAGGGAACACTGGCGAGAAGATGATACTTATAAGCGCGAAAAGGGATTGATTATCACCTCAATGGGAGCACATTCCTCAATAAAAGCGATGGCGAAAGTGGCTGATGTGGACATTCTTTTGGTAGATTCTGAAGAGCGACTGACAGGTGAAAATCTTCGTGAAACGATTGATAATTTGACTTTTCATCAGCGTAAGCGATTGTTTGCGATCGTAGCGACAGGTGGAACGACTAACGCTGGAATCATAGATGATTTGGCTGGTATTGCTGAAGTTTGTGATCAAGAACGTATTTGGTTTCACGTGGATGCTGCTTATGGCGGTGGTGCGCTTGTAGCTGATTCGGTACGTCATTTGTTTGATGGTATCGAACGTGCCGATAGTATAACCATCGATCCGCATAAATGGATGTTTTCGCCATACGATTGTGGCGCTGTGATATACAGGCGACCAGAATTTGCAAAAAAAGCGCATTCGCAGGAAGGATCGTATCTAGATATTTTTAAGGACGAAGGTGCTCATGGTTTCAATCCAACCGATTACCAAATTCAATTGACGCGTCGTGTAAGGGGATTGCCTTTGTGGTTCTCTTTAGCAACTCATGGTACCAATCGATACAAGGAAGCAGTCGAGCGTGGCATCGAATTGGCTCAAATTGCAGGAAAGTTGATTGAAGAAAATCCCAATGTTGAATTGGTTCGTGAACCGAGTTTGTCCTGTGTGCTTTTCCGAAGAAAAGGATGGCAACCTGAAGACTATACCAATTGGACGTACGATAATCACGAGAAAGGTTTTGCTTTGGTGACTCCAACCAAATGGAAGAATGGCGATACTTATGAGACGGTCTCTAGATTTTGCTTTATCAATCCTGATACAACTGAACAAGATATCCAACAGATTCTAGATACAATGTCGTAGTATTTTCGGTTGACAACCTGTGAAAAAATTACATTTTTATTCGTTGCTAAAAAATGCCAAATGATTACTTTTGTGCATGCAACATGACAAGGTATTAATTTTAGATTTTGGATCCCAATACACGCAGCTTATTGCAAGACGTGTAAGAGAATTGAACATCTACTGCGAGATCCATCCATTCAACAAAATTCCAACCAATTCCGACAGCTTTAAGGCAGTTATCTTATCTGGGAGTCCGATTTCAGTAAGAGGTAAGGATGTGCTTCATCCTGATTTGTCTAATATTCGAGGAAAAAAACCACTTTTAGCGGTTTGCTATGGCGCGCAATATTTGGCGCATTTTTCAGGTGGTGAGGTAGCCGAATCAAGTACACGCGAATATGGTCGTGCCAACTTAGGTTTCATAAAATCCAATGAAGATTTCTTTGAGAATATCCATGAAGGAAGCCAAGTGTGGATGAGCCATAGCGATACCATCAAAAAATTACCAAAAGGAGGAGTATTACTAGCCAGTACTGAAGATGTCGAAAATGCAGCCTTTAAGATTGAAGGCGAAAACACCTATGCCATCCAGTTCCATCCTGAAGTGTATCACTCAACTGATGGACATCAATTGTTGCATAATTTCTTAATTAAAATTGCTCAAGTCAACCAAGACTGGACACCGCAATCCTTTGTTGAGGAAACGGTTGAAGAATTAAAGTCAACACTTGGAAACGATAAAGTCGTTTTAGGTTTATCTGGCGGAGTAGATTCTTCAGTAGCTGCAATGTTGTTACATAAAGCCATTGGGAAAAACCTCTACTGCATCTTTGTGAATAATGGTTTACTTCGCAAAAATGAATTCGAGGATGTCTTACACCAATATGAAGGTATGGGATTGAACGTGAAAGGTGTTGATGCTTCGGCACGCTTTTTGGATGCTTTAGAAGGTAAAAGCGATCCTGAGGAAAAACGAAAAACCATAGGTCGCGTGTTCATTGAGGTTTTTGATGATGAAGCTCATCGCATTCAAGATGTAAAATGGTTGGCCCAAGGTACCATCTATCCAGATGTGATTGAAAGCGTTTCGGCTACTGGTGGTCCAAGTGCAACCATAAAAAGCCATCATAATGTTGGTGGTCTACCAGACTTCATGAAGTTGAAGGTGGTTGAACCTTTAAAATCCTTATTTAAGGATGAGGTACGACGTGTTGGTGCATCGATGAATATGGACGCATTGCTTTTAGGCCGTCATCCATTTCCGGGTCCTGGTTTGGCCATTCGTATTTTGGGTGACATTACTAGAGAGAAAGTTCGTATCTTACAAGAAGTTGACGCGGTTTTTATCAATAACTTGAGATCGTGGAATTTGTACGACAAAGTTTGGCAGGCTGGAGCTATGTTGCTACCGGTTAATAGTGTTGGTGTGATGGGAGACGAGCGTACTTATGAAAAATGTGTGGCACTTCGCGCTGTGGAAAGTACCGATGGAATGACTGCAGATTGGGTGAATTTGCCGTATGAATTTTTACAAAAAACCTCAAATGAAATAATAAATAAGGTAAAAGGCGTTAATAGAGTAGTGTACGACATTAGCTCTAAGCCACCTGCAACGATTGAATGGGAATAAGGTTGTGACAAAATCACAAGTCTTGTTTCTAACTTTATGAAGTCGTTCCTTTTAGGAATAATTTCGGAAAGCTAAAAGCGGTGTAACCATCATAAGTGCTTTAATTGAGGAAGCTCTTGTAACATATTTTTAAATGAAAAAACTCTTAATCATCATCTTTGTCCTGTGTTGCCATATGTCTGTTTTGGCACAAGATTACAAAACCCATAAGGTTCAAGAAGGCGAAACTATAGAACAAATAGCCAAAACATATTTGGTCACACCCTTTGATATTTTCGCTTTGAATCCTGATGCAAAAGAAGGCTTGAAGCCTAATATGGTTTTGATCATACCTACATCAGGTGTTAAAAACGAACCTATCCAAGAAGAAACAAGAGAGCTCATTGGCTACAAAACACATAAGGTAAAGCGAAAGGAAACCTTATTCAGTATTTCCCAAAAGTATAACATCAAGGTTGAGGATATTAAGAAACACAATACTCAACTCTACTCTGAAAACCTTAGAAAAGGTGATAAGATCAAAATTCCACGCTTTAAGACCATTGTGAATAAAGTCTCCTTAAACAATACCATCAAAAAGTATAAGGTACAACCTAAAGAAGGGAAGTGGCGCGTGGCTTATAAATTCGGAATTACCGTTCCTGAATTGGAAGCCTTGAATCCAAATATGAACGAGGTATTGCAACCAGGTGATGAGCTTAACGTGCCTAACATTAGCAATAATGAGGAGAAAACCGTTGAAGAGAATTTCAATTATTACACGGTTTTAAAGAGCGAAGGTTATATGGCCCTAAACCGAAAATTAGGTGTGACGCAAGAAGAGTTGGAAGCTTTGAATCCAGAACTTAAGAATGGCGGACTCAAACTTGGGATGGTTTTAAAAGTACCAGCGGATGTGAAAACTACGAATATTGTCAAGGATCTTGCCAACACAAACTTAAGTTCTAACATTAAGAATCTTAGCACCAAACGCATCGCCTTGATGATGCCTTACAGTTTGAATAAAATAGATGTTGATTCAATTGAGGAATCCAAAAAAATGATTCGTAAAAATGCCTTGTTGTCTGTATCTTTAGACTTTCACGCTGGTGTGTTAATGGCGTTGGATTCTGCTAAAAAATTAGGGATTTCTACACATTTAAAAGTGTTTGATACTCGAAACCATGCTGCTCAAATATCAACGATATTAAATGATAACGACTTTTCAGACTATAATGCTGTTATTGGTCCGTTAATGCCAGATCATTTTGATCGAGTGGCTTCGGCTTTAAAATCAGATCGCGTACCAGTCGTGTCACCTTTGACGATGCCTAAGAATCTATATGAGAATGTGTTTCAAACCATTCCTGCAAATGAACTGTTGGAAACAGCCATGATCAATTATGTTAAAGCCGATTCCTTGCCAAAACATGTTATTATCATTTCAGATTCTAAGCACAAAGCAATAAGCGATAAACTGAAAGGTGAATTTCCTTCAGCAAAACAAATATTTTCAAGGAAAAACAAGAAAGGTCAGGAGGCATATTTTATCTATCAAGCTGATTTGGAAAATATTTTTAAACCTGGAAAGAACATCGTGTTCCTAGAAACCGATAATGAAGGCTTTGCTTCCAATGTGATTAGTTTGGTCAATGGAATGAACATTCTCGACACAGAGATTACCTTGATGACAACCGACAAAAATAATGCCTTTGAAGGTAAGGAGATTTCAAACTATCACTTGTCTAATCTGAAATTCCACTATCCTTCCGTCAATAAAACCATTGCTGTAGAATCGCGTAACAGTTTTGTCAAGCAATACATGAATACCTATGGTGTGAGTCCGAATAAATATGCGGTTCGTGGTTTCGATTTGACCTTGGATTTGCTTTTGCGTTTGGCTTCAGAAGATGATTTGTACAAGGCATCTGCGAGTACGGTCGAAACCGAATATGTGGAAAACAAATTCCGTTATTCAAAGAAGTTGTTTGGAGGTTATTACAATGAAGCGGTCTACATTGTAAAATACGACGATTTAACCATAGTAGAAGCCAAGCTATGACCTCGAAAGTTGTTTATTTAGGACATTTGCGTTGCGAAAGCACGCATCTGAAATCAGGAAATTCCTATGTTACCGATGCCCCAACAGACAATAATGGCAAAGGTGAAGCGTTCTCTCCTACAGATACTGTAGCTACAGGATTGGCAAATTGTATGATGACGGTTATGGGCATTAAAGCTCGTGATATGGAGGTCGACATGACTGGAACCACAGCGCATGTCACCAAAACTATGGCAAGCAATCCACGTCGGATTTCAAAAATTGAAGTGGTATTGGATTTCCCATTTGAAGCCGACGATAAAACCCGAAAGATTTTAGAGCATACAGCCAAAACATGTCCTGTACATTACAGTTTGCATCCTGATATCGAAAGAGATATCACGTTTAACTGGAAATAATGATGTTACGTTTTATTTTAGTTTTAGGATTGTTATGCTTTACCAATCCAAATACCGATGAGGTGATGTCTTGGAAGGGCTCTCACAAGCTCACTTGGGCTGATTTTCAAGGAAAAGCGCCACAGTCTACAGATGCTGCAGCCTTAACGGCTTCAGGGATTACATTTTCTTATTCCTTACGAACCACTAACGGAAAAATCACTAGCGTGACACCAAAGGTGGAAGCCCATTTTTATCCGAAACAGTCTTGGGTTGTTAAAGATAAAGCAAGCCCTTATATTTTAGCGCATGAACAATTACATTTTGACATCACAGAGCTCCATGTACGAAAGTTACGCTATCGTATTGATCAGTTACGCATCACACCAAATGTCAAACGTGATTTAGACCAATTACATCAAGGTGTAAAACGTGAAATGTCAGACATGCAAAATGCCTATGACAGCCAAAGTAAAAACTCCATAAACAAAGAAGAACAAGCCAAATGGAATAGCTATGTAGCCGAACAACTTAAAAAGTATGAAGCCTTTAAATCCAAATGATTGTCATTCCGAGCAATGCGGAGGAATCTGTTTAGTTTGAAAGTTTAAAGTCTAAAGTCTCACATCTCACATCTCAAGTCTAAAAATCCATGCAACCAAATCATCAATTCCTCATCAAACTTGCCCACACCAAAATGCCTTTTGGCAAATACGAAGGCCGTTATTTAATTGACCTTCCAGAATACTATATCGTTTGGTATCACAACAAAGGCTTTCCGAAAGGACAACTCGGACAAATGCTTGAGCAGGTCTATGAATTAAAGATCAACGGACTCGAATATTTGGTACGTGATATTAAGGAGCGGTTTCCGAAGTAAGTATCAAAATCTATTTATTAATTCAACTGTCATCCTGGACTTGATTCAGGATCTCATAACACAATTTCGGCTTTAGTAACAATTCTAAAAAGCCTTTTTTGGTAAGAATAATCAAATTGCAACTCGAACTAATACGCAGAACGACTTTTCAAAGTATTACCAGTAAAATACTGCATCCCAGCCTTAATCAACAAAAAAGGAAGAATAATCAATACAGAACCCCATAAATTGGTGGGAGTGAATGTATCAGGAAAGTTGCGCACCACAAAAAACATCAAGACAACACCTAGTATGATCGAAACATGAAGTACAAGCATATTGGGCGTAAAATTGCCAAAGCTTACGCGCAAAGGTTGTTGGGTGCTATGCAAGACGATTCGCTCAAAAACTATAAACAGTAAGTTGATATTAAAGAACCAGTTTTGAAAGAATAAAATCTTCATATTGGTCATGAGCAGGACCTCGTTGTTCCAATTGGCCATAAAGGCAAAAAACACCACTAGAAATATAAAATATACTCCCATTTGTATAAAAGAACCCAATATAGGTGTGGTTCGACCAGCTAGCACAGCGTTGTTGTTCCGTTTAAAGCAAATACGATCGACAACAATCCGAATCAGCTCATTCCACCAAAAAAAGTAAAGGATATAAAACACCGTGGTTTGTCCGCTCCAAATAGATAGGGCTGTTAGTAGGATAAACACCAAAAAATCCCATTGGGAATAATAGTGTAGTGGTTTATCGACTAGAGCCGTTAGTTTGTTCATGGTGTTTGTTTTTTTGAGGACTTATAAAATCGTCTGTATTAGAATTAGTTGTAGCCACTTTTTAGTTGGCATAATCTACCATCAATGTACCCGCTTTAAATTCACCATAAGTCTTAACATTCGTCTTTTTATCCAATTTAACGCCTAGACCAGTAAGGTAACCATTATGGGCAAAAGCACCTTTATAAACAAACGCCTCTGTAAAAAATTGACCTGTATAATTTATTTTACCGCTATCGTCCCAATCGCCCATATAACTTTTTCCGCTAGTCCACATATAACTACCTGCTTTGTAGGGCTGACCGTTTTTAAAAAATCCCTCGTAAACATCACCTTGATTGTAGGTAATAGATCCGTAACCATCGGTACAATTGCCTAAGCAATTGCCGTTGGTTTTTTTGTTTAGGTAGTCAGTCAGTAAATTGGTTGTTAACTGGCTATCAGTATAGATGCCCGCTTCAACGGTTGAACCGTTTTTTACAAAATACCCATAGCCATGTTGTTTTGTGTCTTTCCAGTGGCCATAATAGTATAAGTTGTTTTGTTTCCAATGGTAAATACCATAGCCATCGCGTTTGCCTTCATGGAAATTGCCACTAAAAGTGTCGCCATTAGCGTAAGTATATTGTGCGTAACCGTTAAGCTTTCCGTTCTTAAAAAAGCCTTCTAATTGAGTACCGCTTTCAAACGTATAGGTTCCGTAACCATCTGTACAATTTCCTGAGGTACAAGAAGAATCGGCGACGTCATTCTTTTTTGGAGTAGTGCTGTTGTTACTTTCAACCCTATCAACAGCGGGATTAAACAACCGTCCTTTATGGAACTGTTCTGGATTTGCAGCACTAAAGTTGCTTAAAACATAGGTTGGTGTATTGTTTAGGGCAAGTACAAAATCCTTTGTGCCAGATAAATATCCAGAAACCGAAAAGCCTTCAATTAGGTTGCCTTTGTCAAAAAGGGTGACATTCAATTTATCACGATTGGGAACATACCAAATGTCATTGCCTTCAGAAGTCATTGAAACCACTGGGTATGCTGTCGTTACAACATTAGCAGATTGTGTGACATTTTCTGAAAAATAGGTTTCTTGTTCATTGCTGATTAAAATATGGTTGTAAAATTTTTGATACTTCAAATCGTACGGGATCTCATAATGAATATAGTTCAACCCTTCCTTGATGAGCAGAGCATTTTTGTCGCCTTTCAAGAGTAGGATGTCTTTAGCTTTTATCAAGGGCTTAAAAGGAATGGGTGAATTTGAACCAATGCTGAAATCATAGGCATAGGGTGCAATGTAATAGGTTGAAGAAATCGGATCGTAAAAAATATAGTCGTTCCCAAATTTGTTGTAAAGTGAAGACCTCACTTTCTTGTCATTGATATACAGGTGAGGCGTAGCAATACCGCCTTTTAAGTTGAGGTTGTCTGTAGTCTTGATTACGGTTCCGTTTTTCACGATATCATTATGTTCAGAATGGTAAATCATCTCGCGATTAAAAGGCGTACCTATGATTCTATCCTCAGAATCCCTAAGTGTTCTTTCGGTCCAATTGCCTTTGAGGTCATATAAGTACTTAAACAATTGTGGCTCTTCTGTTTTAGAGGTTCTTCTTTCAATGAGTAAGCCTTTCTTATAATGACTTTCGCTTCGTAAGGTCTCCAATCCTGACTTTAAACTGGTAACGGTAACAACAATGGTAATGTCGTCTTGTTGTTGATAACTATGGGTTTCAATTTTATTATGAAAAATACCTTTGATGATTCGGTTCTGTGCATCGTATTCATAAATGTTACCACTTTCGTTTACGAGATTGCCAGAAGCATCATAGCTGTAGGTGGTCGTGCTGCCATATTTGTCGGTATAGGAAATAACCCGATTGAGATGGTCTTTGGTCACTCGTTCCTTAGGGTAAAAGCTCAACCAATTCCCTTCTTTGTCGTAAAAACTATAATTCGCTTGAAACACATCGCCTTTCAAATTGGTTAGGCTTAAGTTACTGCCATTGGGCAAGGGATTTATAGGCGCTTTGTTCCAGTCAATATTTTGACCAAGGATACTTGTGGAGCATAAAAGTAAAAGTAAGTGGAGGAGAATTGGGCGGCGTGCAATCATAATGAGGTATTGAATTTAAAATGAGAACTCAAAAATCAATAAAAACCACTAAGAAAGCCATACGACGTATGACGTATTTTTATGAGGCAACCGACTTTACATTATGGACATGATGTAGCAAAACACCCTTAACCATTTTGTAATACTAACTTTAAGTTTAGAAGTGTCTATTAGACTAATTTAGCAAACAAAAAACCATGGCGCAGATCAAGAAATACAAAAAGGAAATCCAGTTTTTTATTCAAATTTTAGTGTTAGCAGTGGTGTCGCTGCTTGTGGCGGCGATGCTTTGATAATTATTCTACTTAATACTTTTAGTATTAAATAGTATTAGTCAGTAAATTTTTCTGTTTCTCTTTTTAATTCAAATTCTGCTATTTCTTTATCCAAATCAGTCAAAATATTTGGTTCTTCAATAGAGTTGCCAGATTCTACTTCTTTTTGAACAACTTCTTTTATCTTTTTTGATGTTCCTTTTAGATTTAAAGAAGTACTGTTTAAATCTTTATAAATAATACTTATTAAGACATATTTACAAATAGTTTTTAAAATGCCATATTCTTCGATGTCTTCAGTAAGAGTAGTAACAGAATGATTCACGTAAACGTTATTAGCTTCCGACAAAAAAGTATTAATTGTATTTTCTACCGTTTTGGAAACGGTAAACTTACCATCATCACTAACTTTAATCTTAAATATTTTATGTTTAGTTGTTGACATATTTTTCGATTTTTAAAAAGTTAGTTTTTATTCTATCGCATAGTTTAAAGGCATTTGATAAACTTGAAATTTGTTCTTTTTCTGGCATTTCGTCAACTATGTCTAGTAAATGTCTAATTACGTCTTGTTTAGTAATACTCGAATTACTGTTCTCAGGTAAAAATGTTTTATAATGAGTAGATAAAGTATTAATTATTGGTGTTTCTATTTCTTTTGTCAATTTAAAATCAATAAACTCTTTTTCAAAAACTTCCAATGTTTTAAGGGAATTACAATAATTGTTATAAGCTTGGACATACAAGTCTTGTGGAAACAAATCTTCAAATGTTCTAGTTTTTCGGTCGCTAAAAACAACATTTATTTCTACTTCTTCCCAGTTGTTTTCCTTGATGTTGTTTTTGTAGGCTTTTACTTTTTTTACATCATCAGCTTCTGAATCACTATCAAGTATTGCTATTCCTGAAAGCTTTAAGTTGTTTTTACCTAAATAATTAATAGCTTGCGGAATATTGTTAACACCGTCTGCATTGTAAATATTCATCCACTCTAAATCTCTATATTTTTCAAATTGAAATAAGCGATGAAAAGCAAGCTTTTCAGTGTTGCCCTCAACAACTAAGTTAATATCCCCGATTAGAAAGCTGTCATTAAGCATAATACCTAGTTCTCTTCTTAAAACTTGATACTTATTTAGGAAAGGCTTTTTATTAATCTTAGTACCGTCTTTAGCTGTTTTATTTACAAAAATCAATGAATCTACACAGTTTCTAACGGCTAAAAAAGGGTTGTGGGTTGTATATAAGATTTGAGAGTTTTCAGAAATTTCATCAAATGATTTTAGCAAGTCCTTAGCTCCTTTTGGGTGTAAGCTATGTCCAGGTTCATCAAGTAAAATAATATTGTTTTTGCTTCCGCTAATTTTTTTTGTGTACAATTTATTTACTAAAAATGAAAAATAGTATTGGAATCCTGGACTACGTTCATTTATCGAAAAACTCTTGTTGGAATTATCTCTGATTATTAGATTAAGTTTATTTCCTAAGGCTGGAACTATTTTGATATTTATGCTTTGGTCTTGTTTATAGTGTTTTTTAAAAATTTGATTTAACTTAATTTCAATATCTGATAAATAGGTTGTAACAAAGTTGATGTCTTGATTATTCAAGTCATTGAAATCATTACAACCTCCAATTACAAGTAGTTTCCTGAAAGTTTCAAACTTTTTGTCCGAACCCAATAATTCTTCAATAGTTGATGGCTCGATTAATAAATCTTCGTTTTCAAAATACTCAATATCTGGATAGATATCTTTGAAGAATGAATCTAAAAACTTTGACAATTCACTGATATTATCGGTTAATTTCAATCCGAATTTACCAGATTCTAATATACTAACCGATATATTGGAAACACCATTTCCCCATCTCTTCAACTGCAATAGACATTTTTCTGATTGTTTATTTAAGGAAGATAAACCCTCTTTAGATATGTATTCACTAATTAACTTGTAAAGTTTTGAATAAACACTTTTACTTAACTTAAATGTTCCAATTATAACAGGAAGTCCATTTGGATATCTTTCAGAACTTTTATTTAGTAATGAAGTTTCGAACTCTGTTTCTAAGATATTTAAGTAACTAATAGCTGAGATAATACTTGATTTTCCACTTTCATTCTTCCCTACAAAACATAGTTGATTAGATTGTATTTCTAATTTTTCATATGAAATCGATTTGAAATCATAAATTTCTACTGACTTTAATTTCATTGTTTAGGGTAAAAAGTTAAACGAATTATTACCATAACGTTTTGTAAATAATTATTTGCTGGATTTCCAGAAACCACCTTTATATCTTCGCTATCAATTTTTGCTATTTGTAATTTATTTTCGGCTATAAATGCGTCTCTTTTCTTTTTTGCATCTTCTACTGCGTTATTGAGTTCATTAAATCGAACACTTGAACTTGTAAAATATTCAGTTTTTTTCATTTTAATTTGAGTAGTTTTTTATGGAAGCCAACTAGTGATATAACATCTTTTTAAAATTAAAATCAATAGTTATGCAAGTCATGCAATTACGCCAATTTATCACAAAAAGTCAATACGTAGTCCTACGTATTTGCTCAAATATAGAGCAGTCTTAAGATATGTGTTAACGGTTTCCCGTAAAATGAAGTGTATTTCTAAGAGGATGCTTCAGGTCTCCTTCGGGTTTGATTCGGGTTTGTTCGGGTACGCCTTTAGGTCTCCTTCAGGTTTACTTCAGGTTTCCTCCAGGTTTACTTCAGGTTTAGCCAGGTGCTTTTATAAAGTTATAAACCACAGCACTAAATGCTATTTTTAAGGTCTAAACCCATTGCCAATAAAAAATTGGTCTTATCGCCTCAAATAATTTACTAAAGCCATTTTTTATTGTAAATTTGCCTGCGTTAACAACGCAACATGGCAACGACTAAATACATTTTTGTAACTGGAGGCGTAAGCTCCTCACTTGGGAAAGGCATTATTGCCGCTTCTTTGGCAAAACTGCTCCAAGCGCAAGGTTACAGAACCACCATTCAAAAACTCGATCCTTACATTAACGTCGATCCTGGAACCCTCAACCCTTACGAGCATGGCGAATGCTACGTCACAGACGATGGCGCAGAAACCGATCTCGACCTTGGGCATTATGAGCGTTTCCTTAACGTCCCGACAAGTCAGTCAAACAACGTCACCACAGGTCGCATTTACCAAAGTGTGATCGATAAGGAACGTCGTGGCGAATTCTTGGGCAAAACGGTTCAAGTGATTCCACACATTACAGACGAGATCAAAGATCGTGTTCAAATGTTGGGACAAACAGGCGATTACGATATCGTGATTACCGAAATTGGTGGAACCGTTGGTGATATTGAGTCCTTGCCGTATGTGGAAGCGGTTCGTCAGCTCAAATGGGATTTGGGTGAGCACAATGCTATTGTGGTACACTTAACCTTAGTGCCGTATTTGTCAGCTGCTGGTGAATTGAAAACCAAACCGACACAACACAGTGTCAAAACCTTGATGGAAAGTGGTGTCATGGCAGACATTTTGGTCTGTCGTACCGAACACGAATTACCAGAGGAATTACGTACTAAATTGGCAAAGTTCTGTAACGTGCGTCCAGAAGCAGTGATTCAATCCATTGATGCCTCAACCATTTATGATGTTCCGAATTTGATGTTGGACGAAGGTTTGGATAAAGTCGTGCTTCAAAAATTAGCCTTGAAAGGGTCTGAGCCGAACTTAACCCAATGGAACCAGTTCTTGAAACGCCATAAAAACCCGACAGGTCATGTCACCATCGGATTGATTGGAAAATATGTGGAGCTTCAGGATTCGTACAAATCCATTTTGGAGGCCTTTATTCATGCTGGTGCTGAAAATGAAGTGAAAGTAGATGTAGAAGCCATCCATTCAGAATATTTAACTGAAGAAAACGCTGCAGATAAGCTGAAACATTTACATGGTGTGTTGGTGGCTCCTGGTTTTGGCGAACGTGGTATTGAAGGGAAGATTGAAGCGGTTCGCTTTGTGCGCGAGAACAACATTCCGTTTTTAGGAATTTGTTTGGGTATGCAAATGGCAGTAATTGAATACTCTAGAAATGTCCTCGGATTAAAAGCCGCCAATTCTACAGAAATGGATGAAAACACCAAACATCCTGTCATCGACTTGATGGAATCACAAAAAACCATAACCGACAAAGGTGGTACGATGCGATTAGGTGCTTGGGATTGTGATATTCTCGATAACAGTATTGCCAAAACGGTCTATGGCACGAATGCCATTAAAGAGCGTCACAGACATCGTTATGAATTTAACAATACCTACAAGCAACAAATTGAAGAGGCTGGCATGAAAGCTACTGGATTAAATCCTGAAACAGGATTGGTTGAGATCGTTGAGATTCCTAGCCATAATTGGTTTGTTGGCGTGCAGTATCATCCAGAATACAAGAGTACAGTAGCGAATCCACACCCATTGTTTGTCGCTTTTGTAAAGGCAGCCCTAAACTATAAAACAGATAAGAATAGTGTCAGTATGGCACAAAATTAATATTGGACGGCTTTTTGTTAAGTAGAAAGCTGTCATCATAAGGTTAACCTCCTTTTTGGTTTCCTCCTTAAAAAGGAGGAAGGCTAAGTGCTCTAAAGTTTAAGTAGAGTAATTTGAAAGTCCTCACTTTGTAAGGAGAGATGTCCGCAGAATGGAGTGGTTACGAAAGGTTGATATAGATGATGTAAAAATAGCATCATTGAAATGTAGAATAAAACTGTCCTCTCCTTTGTAAGGAGAGGTGTCCGAAGGACGGAGTGGTTGAAAATCAACCTCAGAAAACGGAGAGGTTGAATTAAAAAAAACGAATTGTTTTGAACAACGAATTACACAATAGGAAATACCTCAAGGAATTCCGAAAGACGTTGCGAAACAATCCAACCAAGGCCGAAAGTAAATTATGGCAGGCCTTGCGGAAACGACAATTAGAAGGAAGAAAGTTTAGGCGTCAACACAGTATAGTCAACTATATTGTGGATTTCTATTGTCCGGAGGAAAAATTAGTCATTGAAGTTGATGGTTCGGTTCACCACAACACAATAAATAGTGATTACGATCACAAACGAACCGAAGATTTAAATGCTTTTGGATTGCAGGTCATTCGATTTACAAATGATGAGGTGTTTGAAAGTTTAGATCACATATTGGAACGTATAAAACAAAATTTTAAGAGGAAATAACCTCTGGGTCTTCGACAACACATCGAAGCAATAATTGAACACATGGAAGAAAAAAAATTAGATTTAAACTCCATCATCGGTTTCGTGCTCATCTTCGGAATCTTGTTATTCATGATGTGGAAAAATCAGCCAACACCAGAAGAACTGGCTGAACAGGAAAAAGCAAAACAAGAACAGGTTGAAGCTGAGAAAAAAGCGGCTGAAACTCAAGCTGAAACCAAAGTCACTACAGCA
Organism: Psychroserpens sp. XS_ASV72; assembly: GCF_041224425.1. Classification (NCBI taxonomy): domain Bacteria; kingdom Pseudomonadati; phylum Bacteroidota; class Flavobacteriia; order Flavobacteriales; family Flavobacteriaceae; genus Psychroserpens; species Psychroserpens sp. XS_ASV72. Next base: position 58,829 of record NZ_JBGFGL010000075.1, read on the forward strand.
GAAGATTATTCCAATGCAACTATTGGTGATTCCTTGCAATTCGAGAGTTTAAAAAACAAGTTGGGTGCTTTTGCCTATTCGGCAACCTTGCCATCAGCAACCGATAATGAAACATCAGTAGAGACAGATGTATTGTCTTTAAAATTTAGTAATAAAGGTGGTTTCCTTTCTGAAGTGAAACTGAACAAGTTTGTCGATTACGATTCTGTGCCGATTTATTTGATTCAGGATGGTAATCAAGACTTCAATATTGAGTTTCCAACGGCAGACAATCGTATTCTAAATACCAAGGACTTATATTTTCAGCCATCCGTAACTAAAAATGGTAATAATACCGTCGTGTCCATGAAACTGAAAGTTTCAGAGCGTCAGTTTTTGGAATACCGTTACGAAATGAAACCTGATGATTATATGGTGGACTTTTCCATTGTGTCTTCTGGTTTGAGTGGAGTAGTGAACAGTTCTAATCAAATTGATTTAGATTGGGCATTGAAGACTTATCGCCATGATCAAAGTATTACTTATGAGAATCGTTACACACGATTGACCTACATGCATGACGGTGAAAAAATAAGCAAGCTGGCGCAAGCTGGAGATGATGAGGAAATCATAGAAGAGGCCAGATGGTTGTCGTATAGACAGCACTTCTTCAGTTCGATTTTGGTGGCCAAGCAACCATTTAAAAGTGCAACAATTACGTCTACCGATTTGGTGAAGGATGAGGAAATCGATACAGTTTTCACGAAGCGTTTTACATCCAAATTACCTTTGAGTTTTGTAAATGGTGAAGCCAATAATGCCTTTCAGTTTTACTTCGGACCAACCGATAGTAAAATCCTTAAGACATATGACTATGATCTAGATGAAAGTATTCCATTTGGTTGGGGTATTTTCGGATGGATCAACAAGGCTTTGTTCATTCCGCTCTTCGGATTCTTGAGTTCGTTCCTACCTTACGGAATCGCGATTATTGTCATGACGATTTTAATCAAATTGATGATGTCCTTTGTGCAGTACAAGCAGTTCTTGTCACAAGCTAAGATGCGTGTCTTGAAACCAGAATTGGATGCCATTAGAGAAAAGTATAAGGACAATAAATTGAAAGCACAACAGGAAACGATGGCACTTCAAAATAAAGCAGGTGCAAGTCCGTTGGCAGGTTGTTTGCCAGGTTTGATTCAGTTACCTGTGTTTTATGCCTTGTTCATGTTCTTCCCAACAGCTTTCGATTTAAGACAGAAGAGTTTCTTGTGGGCAGATGATTTATCGTCCTATGACGTCATTGCTGAATTACCATTCAATATCCCATTTTATGGCGATCATGTGAGTTTATTCCCGATTTTGGCAGCGATTGCTATCTTCTTCTATATGAAGATGACTACAGGTCAGCAAGTGGCAGCCCAACCAACTCAGGAGGGCATGCCAGACATGCAGAAGATGATGAAGTATATGATTTATTTCTCACCATTGTTAATGTTAGTATTCTTTAATCAGTACGCTTCAGGATTGAGTTTGTATTATTTCATTTCGAACCTGATTAGTATTGGGATTATGATTGTCATCAAGAATTATATTTTGGATGAGGATAAAATCCATGCACAGATTCAGGAGAACAAAAAGAAGCCAAAGAAACAAAACAAGTTTCAAAAGAAAATGGCTGAAATGATGGAGCAGGCTGAACAACAACGTCAAGCTCAAAACAGAAAGAAGTAATTTTCTAAACTACATAAAAGAGAAAGCCTTTAGTCATCACTAGAGGCTTTTCTATTAAAAAAAGAGCCTCTAGACAATTCTAGAAGCTCTTCAATCATCCAATATTCAACAATTGAATGGGCTATTAATCAATTTGCCGATTACGGATTTGGGAGAATTACTGTGTCAATGGCATGCACCACACCATTTACTGCTTGAATATCGACAAGCGACCCAATAATTCCAATATCTCTTCCATTATTATCGGTTAATGTTAGTGTATTGACATCTAACGTTAAATTACCACCAAGCGTTGGTACAGTTCCACTCATTAAATCCATAGAACGTACATTGCTGTTCACAACATGCATTAGTAACACAGCATCCACTGTAGCAGGATCTAAATCGCCCAAAGCAGTATTTCCAGAAGGATCTAATTCTAATAATAGGTCAGTAAATGCATCATTGGTAGGAGCAAACACAGTGTAAGGTCCTGCTGAAACATCAGAAACAGTTCCAATCCATGGTACTGTTGGAGAACCAGTGTCGGCTAATTGTAAAGCTGCTACCAAATTACTAAGGGCATCATTTGAAGTTGCAAAAGTTGCAATTGTTGGTAAATCAATAACTTGGTTTACTATGTGAATGACACCATTGGTTGCTACTACATCAGCTACCGTTACCATCGATGATCCGTTTAGCATAACTCCGTTAGTAGTGTTAACATACAAACTTAGGTTATCGCCATCTGCATTTTCAGCGGCAGTATTTTGATATCCAGAACTCAATCCAGTTGAAATAGCTGTTGTTCCAACTATTACATGATTTGACAATACATTGGCGATATCATTTCCATTAGGATTAGTAAAAGCACTGAAAGCATCATTGTTAGGAGCAAAAACAGTAAAGTCACCATCCATAGATAGAAGATCAGTAAATGTAGTATTGTTTCCAGCAGTTAAGGCTCCAACCAAGCTTGATAAATCTGGATTGGCAGTAGCATGCGTTACTATATTTGGTAAGCCAATTACAGCGTCAACGATGTGAATGGTTCCATTTGAAGCATCAATGTCTGCGCCTCCCATCGTTACAGATGAAACATTGTTAAAGGTAACACCATTAGATGTATTAAAATATAAGCTCAGTTTTTCTCCTCCTGCGCCATCAGCATTTGTTTTAGCATAGCCATCACCAGCAGCAATCAATTGAGAAGAAGTAATGTCTTCAGAAATTACATGGTTCAAAAGAATTTGTGCCAAAACATCAGTTGGAACGGCATCTAAACTTGCAAAACCATTCTGAGCCAAAAATGTATCAAAGGCATCGTTTGTTGGTGCTAAAACGGTGTAAGGTCCATTACCACTTAATAAAACATCTAAATTACCATCAGCAGCTTGAAGGGCAAGGACTAGATTTGATAAATTAGGAGAGGCACTTGCGAGCTCAACAATATTGAAAGGTTGCTGTACAACCACTCTGTCATCATCAGAACTACAGGCCTGAAACATGATTGTAAGTAGGAGAAGGGGAATAATTCTGAAAGATTTTAAAATAATTTTCATTTTTTTGAGTTTTTTTGTTGTTAACTTAATTGTATAACGAATAATAATCTGTTTAACAAAATTACAAAATGATTAAACAAAATAGTTTCAAAGCGCTTTTTTTTATGTTTATTTTAACAATGAACATGTCTGTTATTTGTGCTCAAGATGCTGTAAATCAGTTTGATGACAATGGTAAAAGACATGGGGTTTGGAGAAAGTACTTTCATGAAACCGATCAGTTGCGCTACGAAGGACAGTTTGAGCATGGAAAGGAAGTAGGGACTTTCAAGTTTTATACTTTAAATAATGATAAGAGTGTTTTAAGCGCAGTAAAGGTTTTCAACCCTAACGATGAAAGAGCTACAGTAACATTTTACTCCTCTAAGGGAAAGGTCATTAGTGAAGGGACTTTGAATGGGAAGCTTTATGTCGGAAAATGGATTTTTTATCATAAAACTTCCCAGGCTGTTTTAACCTCCGAATTTTATAATGAAAAAGGAGAGCTTGAAGGAGAGCGTAAAGTGTTTTACGAAAATGGTCAGGTTGCAGAAGTGTCCCATTATTCAAATGGAAAGTTGGAAGGCTCTTCTAAATGGTATTCTGAAAACGGAACTTTACTTAAGGATTTTCTATATGATAATGACGAATTGCATGGTCTGGCAAAATACTATGATGCAGATGGTGTTCTTCTGGCAGAAGGTATTTATCAACGTGGAAGAAAACACCGTATTTGGAACTATTACGAAGATGGAAAACTAAAGGAAACAAAAGATCACACCAGACGCAGTAAAAATCCAAAGAAACAATAGTCTAAACTTATTGAACCTATAAGTATAACTAATAGCAACGGTGTTTACGTTGCTATTTTTATTTCTTAATTTTGCATATTCAAAACAAAGGAATCAAAGCTATTAGATGAAAAGAGTAATTGTTGGTCTTTCAGGAGGTGTTGACTCAAGCGTTGCCGCTTACTTATTGAAGGAGCAAGGCTATGAGGTGATTGGGCTGTTCATGAAGAATTGGCATGATGATTCTGTGACCATTTCTGATGAATGTCCATGGCTGGAAGATAGTAATGATGCTATGTTGGTAGCAAATAAGCTGGGAATTCCATTTCAAACAGTAGACCTGAGTGAGCAATACAAAGCACGTATTGTTGATTATATGTTTGATGAATATCAAAAGGGAAGAACGCCAAATCCAGATGTCTTGTGCAATAGGGAAATCAAATTTGATGTCTTTATGAAAATCGCCATGGATTTGGGTGCCGATTATGTTGCAACTGGTCATTATTGCAGAAAAGATATTATTGAAAAAGACGGTAAAAAAATTCATCGTCTTTTAGCAGGAGTCGATGGCAATAAAGATCAATCCTATTTTTTATGCCAACTATCGCAAGAGCAATTATCAAGGGCTTTATTTCCTATAGGAGAATTGACCAAGCCTGAAGTAAGAGAACTTGCTACCGAATTGGACTTAGTTACTGCCGATAAAAAAGATTCCCAAGGCTTGTGTTTTATTGGAAAAGTGAGATTGCCCGAGTTTCTTCAACAAAAATTAAAACCAAAGGAAGGTGTCATTGTTGAAATTCCAGAGAACCATACCATATATAAAGAGCAACAACCACAGTTTGATTCTAAGTCTGAAGAACTTGCTTATTGGTCTAAAAAAAGAATCTATTCTGTAACTGACGGAAAAACCGTTGGACAACATCAAGGTGCCCATTATTTCACTAAAGGACAGCGTAAAGGGTTGGCTGTTGGAGGTACCAAAGAGCCATTGTTTGTTATTGAAACGGATGTTGAAGATAATGTCATTTATACAGGTCAGGGTAAAAATCATCCTGGATTGCTCAAACATGTGCTTTTTGTAAATGATGATGAATTGCATTGGGTTCGAGAAGATTTGAAGTTGGAAGCAGATGAGACTATGGAAGTCAAGGCTAGAATACGTTACCGACAACCACTTCAGTTGGCTACATTACATAAAGTAGAAGGCGGACTCTACGTTGAGTTTGAAAAACCACAATCTGCTATAACAGAAGGTCAATTTGTTGCTTGGTATTTAGAAGACGAATTAGTTGGTTCGGGAGTTATTTCTTAAATTGCAATAAAACAGACCCAATTAATTGCAATATGAAGAAATTATTACTGCTAGTGGTAGTGCTTATTCAGTATGCATCATTCTCACAAGAACATGCTTGGGTATATCTTACCGATAAAGAAAATGTAGCAAATGCTGTAGCCAATCCCTTGACCATTTTAACTCAAGAAGCGATAGATAGAAAAGCGGCTCACAATATTCCTATTGATGAAAGGGATGTGCCTGTTAATGAAAACTACATTTCACAGTTAAAATTGCAAACAGGAATTTCTGTCATGGCAAAATCCAAATGGTTTAATGCAGTTTATGTCATTGGAGATCAAACAAATATTGAAAATCTAATAAACTTGGATTTCGTTAATTTTATAGATTTTGCTGATAAGAGTCTTAATCAAGAATCCCGAGCGGTCGAATTAACCAATAAGTTTATGGTCGAGGAAGCCTTAGTAGATTTTAACTATGGTGATTCACAAAATCAAGTTGAAATGATTGGTGTCAATGAATTGCATTTTCAAGATTTTACTGGAGAAGGCATTACCATTGCAGTTTTAGATTCAGGTTTTCTTAATGTCGACACGATGCAAGGCTTACAACGTTTAAGAGATAATGGTGATTTGTTAGGAGGTTATGATTTTGTAAGTCGGACTGATGATGTGTTTGCATTTACAGGTAATGAGCATGGATCTAGGGTTTTAAGTACGATGGCAGGATTTGTTCAGGATCAATTCGTTGGAACAGCTCCTGATGCGTCCTATTACTTGTTTAGAACAGAAGATGTTTCTTCTGAAATGCCAGTTGAAGAGGCGTATTGGGTTGAAGCTGCCGAACGTGCAGACAGTTTAGGAGTCCATATCATTAATTCCTCATTAGGATATCGAGTTTTTGATAATCCCAACTATGATTACATACCAGAAGATATGGATGGAAATACAGCATTTATATCCAAAGGTGCCAACATTGCTAACGAAAAAGGCATATTGGTTGTCAATTCTGCTGGAAATTCTGGAGCGACTACATGGCAAAGTGTTGGAGCGCCTGCTGATGCTGCAGGAGTGTTCAGCATTGGAGCTGTTGATGGCGATGGAAATTACGCTGCATTCAGTTCTCAAGGATCAGCTGTGCAACCCACTCAAAAACCTGATGTTGTGGCTCAAGGTCAAGCAGCTTCAGTAATTAATTCCAGTGATTCAATTATAAGTAACAACGGAACATCATTTAGTTCACCAATAATAGCAGGAGCGATTGCCTCCTTATGGCAAGCATTACCCAATGCTTCTCATGAGGAAATCAAACAATTTGTTCGAATGTCAGCCTCGCAATTCAATACGCCTGATTTCTTTTTAGGATATGGAATTCCGAATTTACAACTGGCATTGGATATCGGACTTTCAGTTCCTGAAGAAACATTCGTGCAATTTAAAGTGTTTCCAAATCCAGTTTCAACAATTTTACATATTCAAATTCCGCAAAGCACTGAACCAACTCACTTGAAGGTTTATAATGTCCTGGGAAAAGTTGTATTGGAAAAAGCGATCCATCAATCTGAAACCCAATTGGACATGTCTTCTATGGCTTCAGGAATTTATATCATGTCTTTTGAGGCTACAGATGCCTCAAAGCAATTCAAACTTATTAAATCATAAATGGCAAATAGAATAACAGAGCTTTTCAATATCCAATATCCTATTGTTCAAGCTGGTATGATTTGGAACAGTGGATGGAAATTGGCTTCAGCAGCAAGTAATGCTGGAGCTTTAGGATTATTAGGTGCTGGCTCAATGTATCCTGATGTGCTTAGGGAACACATTCAAAAATGCAAAAAAGCCACTAACAAACCTTTCGGTGTCAATGTGCCAATGCTATATCCAAATATTGAAGAGATTATGGATATTATTGTTGAAGAAGGCGTTGAGATAGTTTTTACCTCTGCTGGAAATCCTAAAACTTGGACCTCTTGGCTTAAAGAACGAGGAGTTAAAGTTGTTCATGTGGTGAGTAGTGTCAAATTCGCCTTAAAGGCGCAAGAGGCTGGAGTAGATGCTATTGTAGCTGAAGGATTTGAAGCTGGTGGACATAATGGACGAGAGGAAACAACGACTTTGACTTTGATTCCAATGGTGAAAGAACAACTCAGAGTACCTTTGATTGCTGCTGGAGGAATAGCGACAGGAGAAGCTATGTTGGCCGTAATGATTTTAGGTGCAGATGCCGTTCAGGTTGGTAGTCGTTTTGTGGCCAGTGAAGAAGCCTCCTCACATCAAGCCTTTAAAAAAGTTGTTGTTGATGCCAATGAAGGAGACACGCATTTAACACTAAAGGAATTGGCGCCTGTACGACTTATCAAGAATAAGTTTTATAATGAGTTGCAGGAACTTTATAAAAAGTGTGCTTCGGTTGAAGAACTAAAAGCCCATTTGGGGAGGGCTAGAGCTAAACGTGGCATGTTTGAGGGTGACTTGGAGGATGGTGAATTGGAAATCGGTCAAATTTCAGGATTGATTCACGATATCAAACCAGCAGCCCAAATTGTTGAGGATATGGTATTAGAATTTCAGCAAGCTCAAAAGAAAGCCAGTCGACCCTTCTATTGAACAACACTTTATATGTATTTCTTAGCTATTAATTACGATATAACAAATGAACTCCAAGATCCATGTACTGATACCTGATGGTGATAGCACATGGGCTTTGTCTGTGCTGTCTTGTTTGTCATATAATCCAGATTACAAGTTTTTTGTGTTGTCTAATACCAAACGGACTGCAACAAAGTATTCAAGATATACAGCGTACTATAAATACTATAAACGGACTTCAGATCAAGACTGGCTTGAAATACTTAATAAAGAAATTGAAGCCAATGATATTTCAGTAATAGTTCCAATTGCTGAAATTGAAATGCAGTTTTTCATTACTTATCAAAATCTATTGAATGAAAGTGCAAAACTGATTTTTCTTCCAAATATGGAAGCATTTCAAACAGCTATCCATAAAAACAAACTGAGCTACTTTATAAAGGAACACCAATTACCACATCCTAAATTTGTAGATTTCAATTCTGTTGAAGCCTTCAAGAAATCATCTTTTAGTTTAAGTTTTCCTGTGTTGATGAAACCATTGCACGATAAAGGAGGTGATGGCATTTTACGTTTTGATTCTCTTAATTCATTAAATACCTATTTAGATAAGATTGCTGATTCTGAGCATGTATTTATTCAAGAATATATTGAAGGTTACGACATTGATTGTAGTGTTATTTGCTTAAAAGGAGAGGTTCTGGCTTATACCATTCAAAAAGGAAATTTATTGGGTCATAGTCCGTTTGCACCTCAATTAGGATTTAATTTCACCAATAATGATAAAGTAATCAGACTAGTTCGAGAACTCATGCAGAAGCTAGATTGGTCTGGTGTAGCGCATATCGATTTGCGTTATGACAAAAAGGAAGAAGATTATAAGGTCATTGAAATCAATGCTAGATTTTGGGGAAGTGTTGACGGATCGAGGGTTGCAGGAATAAATTTTCCTGAGTTAGCCATTAAATTAGCAATGCAAGGAAGCATTGAGAAAACGTCTTTCAGAACAATTCACTATATGCGTTTAAAAGGCGTTTTAAAATCAATAAAGCGGAAACCTTCATTTATTTTTAAGCGAAAATATCTACTAAATAACACTGAAACCAAATCTTTTTTAAGAGATCCATTGCCTACTGTATGTCGGTTTTTTGAGTGGTTTTCGCGTTTATTTCAATTGGTTTTTATGGTTGGTCTGGTTTAAAATGTGTTTTATAAAGTCGGCTAGAACCATTTCCGAAGCTATTAAAAAGTGTTTTCAGTTCTTCAATATTGAGTTTTTTGTCAGGTGACTGTTTTTCGGTGATGCGTTTGCTAGTAAAGTAAAGTGTATTGGTTTTTAAATTGACAAACGGACAGTAATCCATTTTATCAGAATTCACAGCATTTCCCATATTCTTTGATTCAGTCCATGAACCATCTTCCTCTTTGTAACTAATATAAAGGTCTCCACTTCCAAAGCCATCAGGTCTATTGTAACAGGTATAAATTAAAAAGCTCTCGTCAGGCGATACGTAGGCATTGAATTCATAACCTTCTGAATTGATCTTACCTCCTAGAGATCTTGGTGTGGTATAAGTTCCATTTTTAAACTCACTTACATAAATATCATCTCGCTGTTTAAAGGCTTTGTCGTCAAGCGTGAAATAAAGGTTTTTGGAAGCTGTAATAACTGGATAAAACTCGTCCATTTCGGTATTTATTGGTGCACCAATATTTTGTGGTTCAGACCATTTGCCTTCAATGGAGTTTCGAGAAACATACCAAATGTCAAAATCCTTTGTTTCTGTTGATCCACTATCTAAAGGCCTATTGGATACAAAATATAATGTGAGTGCATCTTCAGATAAAAACGGTTCAATATCAAAAAACTGTCCAGAAAACGAAAGTACTTCAGGATTTTCCCAACCAGTAGAGGTTTTTCTAGCAGTAACCAAGGCGGAAATCTCTCCCATGGTACTTTGGACTGAAAAAAAGACTTCATTTTCACTTGAGTTGATTGCGATATCTCTCACATTAGGAAATTGTTTCAGAATAGGATCAAGAAATGGTTCAACTGTTTTAGGATTGGTTTGCGAAAAGGATAAGGAGCAACACAGAAAAAAAAGATTGATGAATTTCATAGTATAGGATTTTCAATCAATTTACAAAACCATCGGATTGACGTTTTAAAAGTTTTGTTAAATATGAATTCCTATAAACAACAAAAAGAGGATGAACTCCTCTTTTTGTCTGAAACGTTTTTTAACAACAAAATTTTTAAATCCCTCTAAAATAATAGCTAAAAAAGTTTCTACCCCAAATACCTAACCTACTAAATAAGGTATTTATGAAGTAAATGTAATGTATTCTTAACTTTTGTGTAAATAAATAGAAATCAAGTTATTAACAATTTAAGTTCAAAATGTTGATGATTTTTTGGATTTAAGAATACTAAAATATCAAAAGGCTTTTTCATAACATAATACTTTTCAAAAACTTACCTTTGGCACCTGAAAGATAATGATGGTCTTATCAAATTATACAAAAGAGTTTAAATTAAATTGGCAATTAGCTGCACCTGTGATGTTGGGTATGTTGGGACACACTTTCGTGCAATTTATTGACAATATCATGGTAGGGCAGTTAGGAACGGCTGAATTAGCCGCAGTATCTCTTGGCAATAGCTTCATGTTTATTGCCATGTCTATCGGAATTGGTTTTTCAACAGCTATCACACCTTTAATTGCTGAAGCCGATGCCGCTAAAAATTTTAAGATAGGTAAATCTTCTTTTAAGCACGGCTTGTTTCTTTGTTCAGTATTGGGTGTGCTTTTGTTTTTGTCGGTATTTTTTGCACGTCCGTTGTTATACCTGATGAAACAACCTGTTGAAGTCGTTGAGTTGTCACTTCCTTATTTGAAATTGGTAGCATTTTCGTTGATTCCATTAATTATTTTTCAGGCATTTAAACAATTTAGTGACGGATTGGCAATGACCAAGTATCCTATGTATGCTACCATCATTGCAAATATTGTTAATGTCTTTCTGAACTATATCCTCATTTTTGGAAAATTTGGTTGCCCTGAATTAGGAATCGTTGGTGCAGCTTACGGTACCTTAGTAGCTCGTGTTATCATGGTGATTCATTTATGGTGGCTTTTATCAAAGAAAGAGAAATCTAAAGCCTACGTCACCAACATTAAGTTGTTTGTACTTGATAAAGTGACTTTGAGGAAAGTTATTGGTTTAGGGTATCCAAGTGCGATGCAAATGTTTTTTGAAGTTGCCATTTTTACTGCTGCGATTTGGTTGAGTGGTTTACTAGGAAAAAATCCACAGGCAGCAAATCAAATTGCTTTGAATTTATCATCTATGACCTTTATGGTTGCCATAGGTTTGAGCGTTACCTCAATGATACGAGTAGGAAACCAAAAAGGTTTGCAGCAATATTTTGAGTTGCGAAGAATTGCGTTTTCCATTTTCTTATTGGCTGCTATTTTTGCAACAGTTTTTGGGTTACTTTTTTTTGTATTTAAAGATGAATTACCAAAACTCTATGTTGATTTTAACGATGCTCAAAATTTCAACGATAATTTAGAAGTGGTAAGCATTGCCTCTAAATTGATGCTGGCAGCTGCTATTTTTCAAATAAGCGATAGTATTCAAGTGGTGGTATTGGGAGCCTTGAGAGGTTTGCAAGATGTAAAGATCCCAACCTTGATAACGTTCGTATCTTATTGGATTATTGGTTTTCCAATAAGTTATTTTTTGGGAAAAGAAGAGGTGTATGCTAGCTTTGGAATTTGGCTCGGTTTATTGGCTGGATTGTCATCTGCAGCAATTTTGTTGACGATAAGATTCAATTTTCTTACGAAAAGATTAATTTTGAATACAACTAAGAACTCATAAATTAAGTAATATGGAACTTCCTAAATTCATTCTAGGTGATAATACAGATTACCCTAATGCCATATTTGTTGTTCATACAGAATTTCCTAGATTTATAATCAACCTCGAAGATGATGAGGTAGAATGGTTTGAGGAATTTGATGAGCACGACCAACGCGAAATTGAAAAAGAAGCTGAAAATTTGATTCAAGCTGCTACAGATTTTTATGATAGGGAAGTTAAAAGATACGAAGATTGATGTTAGACCAATTAGTTAATTTAGATACTGATTTATTTGTTTACTTAAATGGCTTAGGTACTGAATCTTGGGACGGCTTTTGGATGTTCTATACCACAAAATATTATTGGGCACCACTTTACGCAGTCTTATTATTCTTATTGTACAAACAGCTCGGCACGAAACTATTTTTATACACTCTTTTGGTTATTGTTGCCATGATAACTTTTACAGATCAGATTACAAACGTTTTCAAAAATGTTCTGGTCATGCGGATGAGACCTTGTTATAATCCCGAAATTGAAGATGTCGTGCGATTGGTTAAAAGATCTTGCGGTGGAAGAAATGGTTATTTTTCAGGCCATGCGTCAAACTCAATGGCAGTTGCTTTTTTTACCGGATTGATTCTTAAATCCAGATACAGATTTTTAATTTACCTACTTGTCATTTGGGCTATTGGTATGGGTTATAGTCGAATATATATAGGTGTACACTATCCTTTGGATGTCATTAGCGGCATGCTATTTGGGGCGCTTTGCGGATTTTTATTTTATAAAATTGTCATGTACCTAAAATCTAGATTAGAAAAATCGTAATCTAAACTTGCTTTTTGTGAATGGTGTAATTAATATACTTTTTTTTCATCCACAAATAAGCAAAGCAATCCAATAGAGGGCCAAACAATCGATTGGTCATTCCAAATTTTGAGCGACCAGCTTGTCTAGAAAAGTGTTGTACAGGAATCTGTTTTACGTTTCCATTTTGAAGTAATACCATTGCAGGTAAAAATCGATGAAGTCCTCTAAACATAGGAATGCGTTTGGCGTAATCAGTCTTTATTATTTTTAGCGGACAACCTGTGTCATCCATTTGGTCATGGGTAAAGCGCCTTCTGATGAAATTTGCAATTTTAGAGGATACTTTTTTTAAATAGCTATCATTTCGATTCACACGCACACCAGTCACCAAATCGTAATCTCCTATATACTCAAAAAGCAAATCAAAATCTTTTGGAGAGGTTTGTAGGTCAGCATCAATGTATCCTAAATATTCAGTGTCACAATAGTCAAAACCAGCTTTTAATGCGCTGCTTAGACCTTTGTTTTCTGAAAATGCAAGAAATCCGAAATCTGAATACTTGTTGCAGATAGCTTCAATTTTTTCAAGACTATTATCAGTAGAGCCATCATCTACAAATAAAACTTTGGATGTTATTTGCGATGATGCTTTGAATTCCAACAATTCACTTTCCAAGCGCTTTAAATTGTCTTCTTCGTTATAAACAGGAATGATAATGGTAAGCACGTAATTCATGAAACATGACTTGTTTTGTCTGAGCCTTAAAGTTGAAGTAGGTATTCAGCGGCAACAAAAGGAGTCGTTTTTCCTTCATCGATCAACTGAAGTTGTTTTTGAAGCTCCTCTTTTATTTCTGGCTGATTGAAAAAATCGGACTTTAAGCGTTCTTCAATTGTTTGTAACAACCAAAACTTACTTTGCTCTTTTCGGTTTTTCTCAAAATAACCATTGGCTTTCGTATGTTTGATATACGTGCTTATAAGTTCCCAGATATCTGAAATGCCTTCTTGTTTTAAGGCACTACAAAGACTTACTTTTGGTTGCCATTCTGAGGCTTTTTGAGGATACAGATGCAAGGCTCTGTTAAATTCTACTTTAGCTAGTTTTGCAGCTTTTAGGTTTTCTCCATCAGCTTTATTAATAGCAATGGCATCAGCCATTTCAATGATACCGCGTTTAATACCTTGAAGTTCGTCACCAGCGCCAGCCAATTTCAAAAGTAAAAAGAAATCAACCATGCTGTGAACAGCAGTTTCACTTTGACCAACACCTACGGTTTCAATAATAATGGTATCAAAGCCAGCTGCTTCACATAAAATAATGGTTTCTCTCGTTTTTCTTGCCACGCCACCTAAAGAGGTTCCTGAAGGCGAAGGTCTGATAAAAGCCTTCTCGTTTTTCACCAAATCTTCCATTCGTGTCTTGTCTCCCAAAATACTGCCTTTACTCAAACTACTACTTGGGTCAACAGCGAGCACAGCCACTTTTTTGCCAACAGATGTTAAGTGCATTCCAAAAGCTTCAATAAAGGTGCTTTTTCCAACACCTGGAACACCTGTAATACCAATTCGAACCGATTTGTTGGCTTGTTTCAAGCAACCTTGAATAATGGTATTGGCTTGTTGCAAATGTTTGACATTAGAACTTTCCACCAAAGTAATGGCACGACTTAAAGCTGTAATGTTGCCTTCTAAGATTTGCGAAATAAGAGCATCGGTAGTTGGCTTGAGTTTTCTTTTTTTCTTGATATTGCTAATAGAATTTACATTGGTGATTTCAGATTCTGAAACACCATCCGTATTGCGCAATGCAGAAGATTTTGAGTGTTCGGTCAAATGCCTTTATTCCTTTTGGTCCTTTATTACAGTTAAAGGTACGGCAATTTTTGTTTTGTCCCAAGCTAAAGTAAGTTTGAGATCATCGGTTGAATTATCAAAGGCTATGGTAAACTGTTCGACTACTTTATTTAAGGTTTCCACTGGAACATCAATTTCCAATAAGTCATAATTTGGATCCCATAAGGGTTGCATTTGCTCATCAACACCCCAAGCATATTGTTTGGTATTTAGCATCACTTTCCAAACACTGTCGTTCGGAACGGTCCAAAGGGAATATTTTCCAGCAGGCACATAAATGCCATCAACCATCAAATCTTTGTTGGATTCAAAAGTAGTAGCTTCATTAGCTCCAGTTCTCCAAACCTTTCCATGAGGAACCAAACCGCCAAAAATTTCACGACCTTTTTTGTATGGTCGGTTGTAAAATACTTCGAGCTCTAAATCGTTTAGTTTGAATTCTACAGTGTCTTTCGGACTCAAACGATTTTCAAATATATTCTCAACAAAATAGGAGTAAAGGAAAAGTCCGATAGCAACTATAGACAAAAATATGAGTAGGCGTTTTAAAAACGTGTTCATGTAAATTTCAACAATTTAAAAATGCGACATAAATATACTAGTAAATCAGTGACTTCCCAATGAAACTTAACGTACTTTTAGGATATCTATTATATTTTTTTAAAAATTTTGATAGATTTTGCAACACTCACTTTTTTGTATCGTCTTTTAAGTGAACTCAACCAAACCAAAACCCTTTAGATGTCAGAATCTAATATTATTGAAAAGTGTAGGCAAAACAATCGTGTCGCTCAGATGCATTTGTACAAGCAGTATTGCGATGGAATGTTCATTGTGGCTATGCGCTTCATGAAAGATGCTATGGAAGCAGAAGACATGGTCCAGGAAGCTTTCATCAAAGCCTTTTCAAAATTAGATCAATTTAAAGCTGAAGTGACCTTTGGTGCTTGGTTGAAACGTATCGTGATTCATAAATGTATCGATACCTTAAAATCCAAAAAACAGCGTTTGCTGGAATTGGAAGAGGTGCACCTAAAGGTTGTCGATACGAATTTTGAAAACGAATGGTTAGTTGAAGATACAATTACTGCAGAGGAAGTGAAGGATGCGATTCATAAGTTGCCAGACAAATACCGTTATGTTTTAATGCTGTATTTGATGGAAGGTTATGATCATCAAGAGATTTCGGATATCCTAAATATTTCCGAAGTAGCATCAAGAACGCAACTCTCAAGAGGAAAATCAAGATTAAGAGAATTATTAACACCTATTAAAAATGGCACAAGATCTTAGAGATTTATTACGCAATGAGCAAAACGATTCGCACAAAAAAATGAATGATGGGCATGAGTCACGATTTCTTAAGAAATTGGATGACGCCTTGCCTGAAGAATCATCAATCAAAAAACGCTACAGTGTTTTACAATTAGCGGCAAGTATCATTGTGCTTTTAGGATTGGCTTATGGTGCTTATATGTTTTTTCAACCAGAAGAAAACATTGGAAATAAGGTGGTCAATAATAATCCTGATAGCATTCAAGAGGATCAATTGAAATCTTTAGGCGACATTTCTCCAGATTTGAAAAAGGTTGAAGATTACTATTTGGCAAACATCAACCTAGAACTGTCAAAAATCAAGCAAACCAAGGAAAACAAAGAGTTATTTGATGGTTATGTCTTGCGATTGGCAGAATTGAATCAGGAATATAAGCGCCTAACAGTCGAGCTCACTGAAAATGGACCAAATGAGTTAACCGTAAGTGCCTTGATTGACAACCTGAAACTTCGCTTGAATTTATTGTATCGCTTAAAAGAACAGTTAAATGATTTAAATGCCTCTGAAGACTCTAAAAAAATCAGTTGATCAAGAGGTACTATTTAATAACCAAAACAAGATGAAAACAAAAAATATTGCATTTTTATTACTGTTGTTCAGTTTCGCTTTAAGTGTTACAGCACAACAAAAATTGACTAAAATGTCAAAACAGATCAATGTTTCTAAAGATGTGGAAATTGATTTGAATACCAGCTATGTTGAAATTGAAATTGATACATGGAACAAAAACATCTTAGAAATTGAAGCCTATATCGAAGATGAAAAAATGTCTAAGGAAGAACTTCAACAAGCCTTAAAACAATGGAATCTTAAGGTTGAAGGATCAGGTGATTATGTCAAGATCAGTTCTGAAGGCGCTTTTCCAAACTGGAATAGTTCAGCACCTGTTAGGTTTGATCTTGAAGACCTTAATATAAACATTGCTTTGGCTGAGATGCCAGAACTTCCTGAACTTCCAGAGATGCCAGAACTTCCTGAACTTCCAGAGCTACCTGAAATGGAGCGTTTCGAAATGAAGGCGTTTCCAGAACTGCCTGAAATTCCTAAACTTCCAAAAGGGATCAAAAATGTTAGTTTCGATACAGAGGCTTATGAAAAAGAAGGTGACGCTTATCTTGATCGATGGAGCAAGGAATTTGATGAAAAATACCAAGACGAGATGAAAGCTTGGGGTAAAGAAATGGCAAAAGTTGATTTTTCCAAATACGAAAAGGAAATGGAAAAATGGGGCGAGCGTTTTGGTGAAGAATACGGTAAGAAAATGGAAGCTTGGGGAAGAGAATTTGAGCTTCGCTTTGATGATAAATGGGCTGAAAAGATGGAAGCTTGGGGAGAAAAGTATGGCAAGGAAATGGAGCAACGTGCACGTGTTCAAGAACAGCGCATAGCTGAGCGTCAAGACCAAATAGCAAAGCGTCAAGCTGAAATTGGAAAACGTGTTGAAGAACGAAACAAAGAACGAGAAGAGCGTCTGGCGCAAATGGAACTGCGTTTGGCTGATCGCCAAAAAGCAAGAGAAGAACGACAGGCAGAATTGGCTAAGCGCTTAAAATTGATTGGTGGCGATAAAGTCAAGAAAACCATAAAAATTAAAATGCCTAAAAAGGCGAAGTTGAATATGAATGTCAGACATGGCGAATTAAAGCTTGGTTCTGTAATTCATAATCTAAAGGCAGATATTTCACATGCCGTATTGGTGGCTAATCACATTGATGGAAAGGAAACTTCCATCAATGTGGCTTACTCGCCTGTGGATATTGTTACATGGAGTTTGGGTCAGTTGAACTTAAAATATGTTGAAGAAGCACAGATTCAAAATATTGGTCGATTGGTATTGAACAGTAATTCCTCTGATATCATTTTAGCAAATATTATGGATAATGCCATTATTGATGGTAGTTTTGGCGAATTGGCTATAGCCAATATAGCCGATTCCTTTAGCAACTTGAATATTATTTTGGAGAATAGCGATGCACTTATTTCCCTACCAAAATCGGATTACAGTGTATTTTTTAAAGGCAATCGCTCCAAGCTCAACAACAAAATGACCTCTCAGAAAACCATTGAAAACAATGCCTCTGGAAATAGTTCAGGAAAATCTATTGTAGTTAATGCCAAGTATAGCGACGTGGTACTTCGTTAAGTCAATATGCTCAAAAAAAGCCCTTGTTATAAATAGAATCCTACATTGATACGCTTCACTTTCCACATCTTTTGATGTACTTTTGGCAAAACGATGTTTATGCCTTTAGATCATTTTCAGCAGCTTTTACATTCTTTAGGTCAAGAATCACTTCACGTATTAAGTGATACATTTTCCAAATCGGATTATGTGCCCTTAGACCTTTCCAAAGATAATCCAGACTTACAGAAAATCGATGTATCTTCTTCAGAGGCATTAGGTCAATACATCGATGCTCATATCGAAAAACATCATGGCAAAATAGCTTATGGAGGCTATTTGGAAACACGCCATATTTACCGACGTAGTACCCATTTCAATAATTTCAAACCAGTTGACGAACGCAATATCCATCTGGGATTGGATTTATGGATTGCTGCGGAAACCCCAATTTTCACCCCTTTGGATGCTGAAGTACATAGCTTTAAGAACAATACGCTTTTTGGTGATTACGGACCAACCATCATTTTAAAACACCAAGTTGAAGGTACAGTGTTTTTTACCTTGTATGGCCATTTGAGCTTAGAATCCTTAACAGATTTAACTGTTGGACAACTCTTCAAGCAAGGTGACCAAATTGCTGCTTTAGGAGCTGCCTCTGTCAATGGTGATTACCCACCACATTTACATTTTCAGATCATAAAAGATATTCAGGAGTATGTTGGTGATTATCCTGGTGTTTGCTCACAAAAGGATTTGGCGTTTTATAAAGCAAATTGTCCAGATCCAAATTTAATGTTACAATTATATTAATTCGTTAATTGTTTTCGAGCCATTGATTTTCCAATTAAGAACCCGATAATGGCGAATGCAGCGTCAGCAATGGTAAACCATAATTCCTTTGGTAGCATGATGATGTTGAATGCCGTTGCCGCAAGCATCAGTCCACCAACAATATAAGCTGGAACCATACTGGTTTTGGAAATCAATCCAGCAATCCACATGCCAACAATAATGCCTAAAAAGTGCGCCAATACGACAAATATTTTGGCTCCGACCGGAATCTTATCCATGTTGTTTTTGATCCATTCCATATCCATCGGATTGGAGCCTTCAGGAAGTGGAAATAAAGTTTGACCAAGAAGAGATTCAAAAATATAAACGGTTATTGAAGCCACAATAAAACCGACAATAGTTGCGAGGACATTTCTCATGATGACAATAGATTAGTTAGTGATATCAAGATACTAAAAAAAACCTGATAGATATCTATCAGGTTTTAATCAAATGTAATTTTAAAAAATTGACTTGATGAGATTCTGAATCAAGTTCAGAATGACAAAAATGATTTACTCCTCCACTAAAACCCATTCGCCTTTGGCAATCAAAGGCTCAGCTTGTTTGTATTTTACCGTTTTGTTTTCGCCACTCATAACGTGTTTGATTGTGACACGATCATTACGACCAATTTTTGGTTTATCGCGAACAATGGTCTCAACCACTTGAGGTTGACGCTGGGTATTTCCAGCAGCTCTACTTTGGGCTGCACGCTCATCCATATTTGGGATTTCGTCTTTTTGGGTCTGTAGCTTTTCTTGTTTTCTAGCTTTGGCTTCCTGGATGGTGTTTTGGGTTTCCGTAGGCAATTCACCTTTAAAGAGGAATGAAATCACATCTTTATTCACTTGGTCAATCATTTCCTTGAACAACTCAAACGCTTCAAATTTATAGATCAATAAAGGATCTTTCTGTTCGTGAACCGCTAACTGAACCGATTGTTTCAACTCATCCATTTTACGTAAATGTGTTTTCCAAGCATCATCAACAATAGCCAATGTGATGTTCTTTTCAAAATCATTGATCAGTTGTTTCCCTTTGGTTTCGTAAGACTTTTCCAAATCAGTAATCACCTGTAATGTTTTGACACCATCGGTAAAAGGCACAACAATACGTTTGAATTTATCACGTTGATTTTCATATACATTTTCAATCACTGGATACGCCAAATCAGCATTGCGTTGCATTTTCTCTCTGTAATGTTCAAAGGCAGCTTTATAGATTTTTCCAGCAATGTCCTGAACCGAACCTTTATCGAATTCTGCTTCAGAAATAGGAGAGCTCATTGAGAAATAACGAATTAACTCAAATTCAAAGTTCTTAAAATCGTTGGCAGCTTTATTGGTTTCCGTGATCCCTTCAGAAGTATCGTAAATCATATTGGCTAAATCCACACGAAGACGCTCACCTTCCAAAGCATGGCGACGACGCTTGTAAACCACTTCACGTTGCGCGTTCATGACATCATCATATTCCAATAAACGTTTACGAACACCAAATTGATTTTCCTCAACCTTTTTCTGGGCACGCTCAATAGATTTTGAAATCATGGAATGCTGAATTACTTCGCCTTCCTGTAATCCCATTTTGTCCATCAGTTTCGCAATACGCTCACTTCCGAAGAGACGCATTAAGTTATCTTCCAGCGACACATAAAACTGTGAACTACCTGGATCTCCTTGACGACCAGCACGACCACGTAACTGACGGTCAACGCGACGTGAATCATGACGCTCAGTACCAATAATCGCTAAACCTCCAGCTTCTTTAACTTCATCTATTAATTTAATGTCAGTACCACGACCAGCCATGTTGGTAGCAATCGTAACTTGTCCTGGCTGACCAGCTTCGGCAACGATATCAGCTTCTTTTTTATGAAGTTTTGCATTCAATACATTATGAGGAACTTTGCGAATACTCAACATTTTTCCAAGTAACTCAGAAATCTCTACATTGGTTGTACCAATCAATACTGGACGACCAGCTTTTGATAAATTGGTCACTTCATCAATAACGGCATTGTATTTTTCACGCTTGGTTTTATACACCAAATCTTCTCGATCATCACGAGCAATGGGTCTGTTGGTTGGAATTTCAACCACATCCAATTTATAGATTTCCCAGAATTCACCAGCTTCAGTAACAGCAGTACCAGTCATACCAGATAACTTTCTGTACATTCTGAAATAGTTCTGAAGTGTAATTGTGGCAAAGGTTTGTGTGGCATCTTCAATCTTCACATTTTCCTTAGCTTCAATCGCTTGGTGTAATCCGTCGCTATAACGACGACCATCCATGATACGACCAGTTTGCTCATCGACAATCATAACTTTATTGTCCATGACAACGTATTGGATATCCTTTTCAAACAAGGCGTAAGCTTTCAGTAACTGATTTAATGTATGGATACGCTCTGATTTAACACCAAAGTCTCTAAACAATTCTTCTTTTTCAGCAGCTTCCTCTTCTTTAGATAAACCTTTAGATTCAATTTTTGCGATTTCCAAACCGATTTCTGGCATCACGAAAAACTCAGGATTATCTTTTCCAGAAAGATGGTCAACACCTTTATCGGTAAGCTCTACTTGATTGTTTTTTTCCTCGATAACATAATAGAGTTCAGCATCAACCTTAGGCATTTCCCTGTTGTTATCTTGCATGTAGAAGTTTTCGGTCTTCTGAAGTAATTGCTTAACACCTTCTTCACTTAAGAATTTGATCAAGGCTTTATTTTTTGGCATACCTCGATACACACGTAACAGTTGGAAGCCACCTTCTTTGGTGTCACCTTCAGCAATTAATTTCTTGGCCTCAGCCAAAACACCAGTTAAATATTTTCGTTGCACACCAACAATATCTTCAACCTTAGGTTTTAACTCGGTAAATTCATGGCGATCACCTTGTGGAATTGGGCCAGAAATGATCAATGGTGTACGCGCATCATCAATCAATACCGAATCGACCTCATCGACAATGGCATAATGATGTGGACGCTGAACCAAATCGTTAGGCGAATGCGCCATATTATCCCTTAGATAATCAAAACCAAACTCGTTGTTGGTTCCGTAGGTGATATCTGCTTTATAAGCTTTGCGTCTTGCATCAGAATTAGGTTGATGTTTATCAATACAATCCACACTCATTCCATGGAACTCAAAGATAGGAGCCATCCACGCGCTATCACGTTTGGCAAGGTAATCGTTGACCGTTACTAAATGTACTCCTTTTTCAGCAAGCGCATTTAAATATACAGGAAGTGTAGCCACTAAGGTTTTACCTTCACCTGTTTGCATTTCGGCAATTTTTCCTTGGTGTAGCGCAGCACCACCAATCAGCTGTACATCGTAATGAACCATGTCCCAAGTAATTGGTTTTCCTGCAGCATCCCATGAGTTGGACCAAATAGCTTGATCACCTTCTAAAGTAACATAATCTTTCTCGCCAGAAACCAAACGATCAAACTCATTGGCTTGAACTGGGATTTCTGTATTGTTTACAAAACGTTTTGCAGTTTCCTTAACGACTGCAAAAGCTTCAGCCATAATATCATTTAAGACCACTTCGGTAGCTTCGTAAATCTCATCTCCAATCTTGTCGATTTCAACATAGATGTCTTCACGCTCATCAATGTCTTCAGTAGCTTCTGCATCTTTTAAAAGTTGGTCAATTTTATCTTGAAGGGGTTTACGGGCTTCAGCAATTTTTGCTTTGAATTGAACGGTCTTGTTTCGTAATTCGTCATGTGACAGTTGCTCAAGTTCGCTCTCAAATGCTTTAACTTTATCAATGATAGGGCTTAGTGCCTTTACATCCTGTTTGGCTTTATCGCCAACAAATACTTTTAATACTGAATTTAAAAAACTCATGTGTGTCTATTTATTTTAATAAAATCATCAATATTTTTAGTGTCATCATTCTGAACTCGGTTCAGAATCTCATCATTTGTCCAAACTTTTTTTTGAGACACTGAAACAAGTTCAGTGTGATGCTACATTATTATTTTTGATAATTTCTATCTTCAAAAGATTTGAACTTCAAAGATATGGTTTGTCTTAGTTATACTGAAAAAACCAGGCACAAAAAAAGCCTCAAATCGAGACTTTTTAACGTTTATTTATATTTAAGTAAATACTCTTAATATTCATCTTCGTTCCAAAGATAATCTTCGTCAGTTGGATAATCTGACCAGATTTCTTCAATGGAGTCGTAAGAGTCGCCTTCGTCTTCTATCGCTTGTAGATTTTCAACAACTTCCAATGGAGCTCCTGTTCTAATAGCGTAGTCAATCAATTCGTCTTTAGTGGCTGGCCAAGGTGCATCACTTAAGTAGGATGCTAATTCTAATGTCCAATACATTCTTATGCGTTTTTAATTTTTTGCAAAAATAAAATTATACTTCAAAAAGGCAAGAAAAAACTGAATTAATTAATTAATAATTTTAAAGAACGTTTATTTTTAATCAAAAGCTTTGAGAAAATCACGATTCTTTCTCTGGAATCCACTTGACCTCTTCAGCTTGCAAGTCATAGGTCAACTTTCGTGCCAATACAAAGAGGTAGTCAGAAAGTCGGTTGAGGTATTTTAAAGTTTCCTCTTGGAAGGGTTCCAAATCATAAAGCGCAGTTGCCAAACGCTCGGCTCTACGGCAAACACAGCGAGCTATGTGACAGAATGACACCGTTTGATGTCCGCCAGGCAGTACAAAGTGTGTCATTTGAGGTAAATCTTTATCCATGGTGTCCATTTCATGTTCGAGTAGAGCAATGTCATCCTCTGAGATTTTTGGAATGTTTAAACGTTGCTTGCCGCTTTTCAAGATGGCTTTTTCAGGATCGGTTGCTAAAATAGCTCCAATGGTGAACAATTTGTTTTGAATGGTAATCAATACTTGTTTATAATGATTGTCAATATCTTGATCTCTTAAAAGTCCGATATAAGAATTAAGTTCATCAACGGTTCCGTAACTATCAATTCTTATATGGTGTTTTGGAACACGAGTGCCTCCAAAAAGTGCGGTGGTTCCTTTGTCTCCTGTTTTTGTGTAAATTTTCATGGTAAGAAATTAACCTATAGCTTCTTATGCGAAGATATGCATTTTTGAACGATTAGAATTAAAGTTGTTAAGGTGGAAATACGTTGACTTACCTTTTGAAACGACGCTTATGAAACATAGAATCTTTGTTGCGACGTTCTCGCAAACGCTCATTATTTTTGAACACGACTTTCATGAAAATAAAGATGCCCACTAATATGAGTATTGTCAAAAGCATTATTATGAATTTCTTGTGTCACTTTCAATGATGCCATCACGTAAGCGAATAACTCGTTTGGCATGAGCGGCAATATCTTCTTCATGGGTTACCATGATAACGGTATTGCCAGCTTGATGGATTTCATCAAATAAATTCATGATTTCGTAACCGGTTTTAGAATCTAGGTTACCTGTAGGTTCATCAGCTAATATAATAGACGGTTTATTAACCAAAGCTCTTCCAACAGCAACCCTTTGTCGTTGTCCACCAGAAAGTTGGTTAGGCTTGTGGTCCATTCTATCGGCTAGACCGACATCTGTTAAAACTTCTTCAGCACGTTTTTTACGTTCACTTTTGGAAGCGCCAGCATATACCATAGGTAAAGCAACATTATCTAATGCGGTAGTTCTTGGTAATAAGTTGAAAGTTTGAAAAACAAATCCGATTTCGGTATTTCGAATATCAGCCAATTCGTCATCGCTCATTTGGCTCACGTCCTTTCCATTAAGAATATAGCTTCCAGCTGTTGGCGTGTCCAAACAACCGAGAATATTCATTAAAGTTGATTTTCCAGAACCTGAAGGTCCCATAATAGCTACATAATCACCTTTTTCAATATCAAGATCAATACCTTTAAGTACGTGAACAGTTTCTTGACCAAGTTGGAAATCACGAATGATGTCCCTAATTTTTATGACATTACCCATTATGGTGTTGCTTTAAATTTAGTGTCTGCAAGATACAGATTTCAGAAGATATGACGTAATATTAAAAGGCTTGTTACAATCTGATTGTAAAATTTTCCTTTGCTTGTTCTTTTCTGAAAAAGACAAAGCCCCAAAAAAAAGTATCGATGGTTACAGTAACCTTTGGATGCTTTTTGATAACCTCCCAAGCCTCTAGCATACCTTTCGACCAATGAATGTCATCAAAAATAAAGACAGAGTCGTTATGAGCTTTTTTAATTAAAAAATCAAAATAGTCTAAAGTAGCTTCTTTGGTATGGTTGGCATCAACAAAAACCAAGTCATAAGCATGAGGCTTGAGCTTAGGGATGATTTCTGAAATATGTCCAGTTTTTATAACCACATTTTCAATATTGGCATTTAACAACTGATGTTTGGTAAAATTTGAAAGGTTAGAACAGCCTTCTATGGAAATTATAGAATTGTCAGTATTCCCTAAAGCCATAGCATGTGTTGCTATACCCAGTGAAGTGCCTAATTCTAAACTCTGTTGAGGCTCGAAATATTTTACAATCCTAAATAATAGCTTTGCTCTTTTTAAAGTGGTTCCAGAGGTTTTTGCGAGAGCACTGATAGACCTCAAATTGGTCTTAAAAACTCGTGAGCCTGAACCGTAATCGGTAATCTCTATTTTCGAATTACTTTTAAGTAACGAACTTCTATAAGATGCTAATTTGTTGTAGACTTTATAGTGGGTTTTATCATAAAAACACTTGGTGACCAAATCAAATACAAAAGGGGAGTGCACACCGTGTTGATTGGTTGATTGGAACAAAAACTTTATGAACTCTATAATTTGAAACATCAATATTTATAGGTCTAATTTCTCTGACAGCTCAAACCAACGCAATTCCTTAGCTTCAATTTCTTCAATAATATCTTGAAGTTCTAGTGAAAGGGCATTGATGTCTTCTGTAGAAAGCGAGGTGTCATTAAATTTGGCTTCAAGGGCTTTTTTATCGAGTTCTAATGACCGAATCTTGCTTTCAAGGTTTTTGTATTCTTTCTGTTCGTTATAGCTCAATTTTTGGGCTTTGTTTTCCTTGGCCTTTTCATCACTGTTTGAATCTGTGGTTTTCGAAGCTGAACTCTCATTAGGTTGTTGGTTTTCGTAGTCTCTATAATCGGAATAATTTCCTGGGAAATCCTGAACTTGACCTTCACCTTGAAATACGAACAGGTGATCCACAATTTTATCCATAAAATAGCGATCATGCGATACGACCAAGAGGCAACCTGGGAAATCCAATAAAAACTCCTCTAGAACATTAAGGGTCACAATATCCAGATCGTTTGTTGGCTCATCGAGAATCAAAAAGTTCGGATTTTGTATCAAAACAGTACAGAGATACAATCGCTTTCGTTCACCACCACTAAGCTTTTCCACAAAATCATGTTGCTTCTTTCCGTCAAACAAAAAGCGTTCTAACAATTGTTTTGCACTAATTTGTCTGCCTTTTGCTAATGGTATGTATTCGCCAAATTCTTTAATGACATCGATGACTTTTTGCTCTGGCTTGATTTTCATGCCGCTTTGGGTGTAGTAACCAAATTTAACGGTTTCACCAACCACGATTTTACCTTTGTCAGGAGTAACGGATTTGGTAATTAAATTTAGAAATGTTGATTTTCCTGTTCCATTTTTACCGATAATTCCAACACGTTCACCACGTTTGAATACATAGTCAAATCCATCTAAAACAGTTTTGTCGTCAAAAGTTTTGGATACATTATGAAGTTCGACAATTTTGCTGCCAAGACGTTCCATGTTAATTTCCAATTGAATTGTATGGTCTTTTCGACGTTGATGTGCACGCTTCTTTATGTCTGAGAAATCATCGATTCGCGATTTTGATTTAGTGGTTCTTGCCTTGGGTTGGCGTCGCATCCATTCCAATTCCTTTTTGTAAAGTTGCTTGGCTTTACCAGTTTCAACCTGTTCTTGCTGGATGCGCGCTTCCTTTTGTTCGAGATAGTAAGAGTAATTACCTTTATAGGTGAATAATTGGCCGTGGTCTAATTCAATTATTTCATTGCAAACACGTTCTAAAAAATAACGGTCGTGTGTGACCATAAAAATTGTGAGCTGAGATTTTGAAAAATAGTATTCAAGCCATTCAATCATCTCTAGATCGAGGTGGTTGGTTGGCTCATCTAAAATTAAAACATCAGGATTGCTTATAAGGGCTTGCGCCAAGGCTAAACGTTTTTTTTGTCCGCCAGACAGTGTGCTTATTTTTTGATTGAGGTTTTCAAGTTTTAACTGTGATAAAATCTGTTTGAATTGAAGCTCAAACTCCCAGGCATTGTTGATCTCCATCTGCTCAAAGGCTTTTTGGTAGGCTTCTGTGTCTTCCGGATGTTGTAGAGCACGTTCGTAATTTTCAATAATCTTCAATTGTGGCGCTTCTGTGTTGAAAATGGTATCGTTTATAGTGATGCTTCCTTCAAATTTAGGTGATTGTGGTAAAAATGAAAGTCGTAGATTATTTCGCGTCACTACTTGTCCAGAATCAGGAACGTCTTCACCTGATAAAATATTTAGAATTGAGGTTTTACCACTTCCGTTTTTAGCAACAAATGCGATTTTATCATCTTTGTGAATGCTAAACGAAAGATTGGAAAAGAGCTCCAATTCTCCATAGGATTTTGATATGTTTTCTACAGTTATGAGATTCAAAACAATTTTTTTACAAAGAAAGCGATATTACTCAAAAAAACAGTGAATAGTTTTGTTATTAATGGTGATAGGTTATATTTGTGACGTAACATGCAACGGTTTAATGAATAGACTATTTTTGATTTTTGGATTGTTACTTTGTGTTCTGTCTACATCATGTATTCCTCACAAAGATATTGTTTATCTTCAAGAAAAAGAGACGCCTTCTGACTCTACTCAAATTATGGTTGAGCAAAAAAAACCATATAGGGTTCAAATCAATGATATATTAAATATTAGGGTTAAAGCATTAGACCAAGAAACGGTTACAATATTAAATCCTATTGGTGAAGATAACCTTAATGCAAACAGTGCTGAACGTGCTTATTTTGACGGGTTTACAGTTGATATGCATGGTAATATCAGGATGCCAACTCTTGGTAAGATAAATGTATTGGGTTATACTTGTGAAGAAATTGAAAAGAAAATAGAGGCACAGCTTCTCGAAGAACAGTTTAAGGAGACAGCAAATATTTTTGTGACGGTTAAACTGGCAGGTCTTAGATTTACAGTAAATGGTGAGATTCAAAACCCTGGAACGATAACTTTATTCCAAGATCGGGTCAATATTTTTGAAGCCATTGCCAATGCAGGAGAAATACCAGTAACTGGTGATAGAAAAAACATACAGATTATAAGGCAGTATCCACAAGGGCAAAAAATACATTCATTAGACTTGACTGATGTTGATGTGATGAATTCACCTTACTATTACATTCAGCCTAATGATATCATTTATGTTAAGCCTCTTAAACAAAAAACTTGGGGAACAGGTACAACTGGTAGGGAAACTTTGGTAACGGTATTTTCAATCGTTTCATTTTTAACCACAACAGTATTGCTGATAGAACGATCTCGAAACTAACATGTCAAATCAAGAATATTTAGATACTGAAGATACTGGACGTGTAACCTTTGACTTTAGAGGTTACCTTTTTAAGGTTTTGAACCTTTGGAAGTTTGTTTTGGTCTGCATTGGGTGTGCTATGCTGATAGCTTACTTCATTAATGTTAGAAAACAGAATGTTTACAAATTAGATTCACTAATATCTATTGAAAATGATCAAAACCCATTCTTTACATCAAACACAAGTATATCCTTTAATTGGGGAGGTGTCTCTGGAAAAGTAAGTAAGATTATTACAGCTATAAAAACTAGAAGTCATAACGAAAAAGTAGTTGATTCGTTACAGTTTTATATGCAATATCTAAAGGAAGGAAAATACAGAAAAGAAGACGTCTACAAAAATGCTCCTTTTGAGTTTTTGCTTGATTTAGATGAGAAACAAGTCTTAGGGTATCCTGTTGGTATAAGGTTTATCAATAATGATGAATTTGAAGTATTTACCGAGTTTGAAAATACTTCTGCTCCAGTTCAAAAATACAGTGACAAATCAAACTCCAGGATTAATGTACCTCAAGGTGTTTTTACAAAACGATTTAGAACCAACGAAGAGGTTAATTTGCCATTTCTTAATGGGCGATTGGTTGTTAAGCCATCTGCTCAAATCAAGCCAGGATCAGAATTTTTTATAAAGTTTTTGAATTTTGACGGTGTTGTTAATAGCTATAAAACCAAAATTTCTATTGCACCATACTCGCAACAGGCTTCTTCAGTTTTAAGGTTACAACTTTCTGGTCACAATAAAGCTAAGATTGTAGATTATCTTAACGCCACTTCTGCTATCTTGAGTAAAACGGAGCTAGAGCGTAAAAACCTCTATGCTACAAACACAATAAAATTTATTGATAGTAGTTTGGCTGCTGTAAATCAAAATTTGAGTGATGTTACAGACGAAATGAATAATTTCAGAAAGCAAAACAAGGTGTTTAATGTTACTGAGGAAATCAATGAAATTTCAAGTCAGTTAAGAGCTTATGACCTAAAAAAGGAAGAGGAAGAACTAAAGCTTAATTATCTAAGAAGTCTAGAAGATTATTTAAATACAAAGTCAGATTATACCCAGATTGCAGCACCTACTTCAGTAGGTATTGAAGAAGGGAATATTCTAGGAAGCGTTTCCAGAATTATTACGTTAGCTGCCGAGCGACAAAGCTTAGAGTATACCACAAAAGAAACCTCAGATGTCTTTAAGGAGCTTGATAGACGAATTGATGCCGAAAAGAATGTCCTTTTAGAAACTATTGATGCCACAAAAAAAACCATAGGTATTCAATTATCTGCCATCAATAGAAGTATCGCAAACCTCGAAGCAGAGTTGAGTGAATTACCCGAAGACCAACAGCAGTTTTTAAAGATTCAAAGGAAGCTTGATATCAGTCAAGAAGCATACGATGTCTACACAGCAAAACGTAGTGAAGCTGCTATTGTAAAAGCAGCCAATATATCAGATATCACGATTATTGATGAAGCCAAGGATATTGGAGGAGGATTGATAGGTCCTAACAAGTCTTTGAACTACATGATGGCTTTAATGATGGGCTTTTTTGTCCCTATGTTTCTAATTTTTGTCATATTTCTTTTAGACAACACCATTCATGGCTCTGATGAGGTAGAACAATTGTCTAATATTCCTATTTTAGGATTGATTGGTAAGTACAATTACAAAAATAACCTGGTTGTTTTCGAGAAACCAAAATCTGCAGTTTCAGAATCTTTTAGGGCTATTAGATCGAGTTTGCAGTTCATTTACAAGAAACTCGGACCAGGAGAAAAAGGACGAACTCTGATGATTACTTCGTCTGTTAGTGGTGAAGGTAAAACATTCTGCTCTATAAATATTGCAACTGTTTACGCGCTTTCTGGTAAAAAGACCATCTTATTAGGATTGGATTTACGTAAGCCGAAAATTTTTGGCGATTTTAACATCGATAATGATTTAGGAGTGGTTAATTACCTTATAGGTGAGAACACTTTCGATGAAGTTAAGTACAGATCGCATATTGAAAATTTAGATGTCGTTCCTTCTGGACCAATTCCACCTAACCCTTCTGAATTATTGATGTCTGATAGACTCAGGGATTTAATTGTTGATTTAAGGAAAGAATATGATATGATTGTTTTGGATACACCTCCATTAGGATTGGTAACTGATGCACTTGAATTAACACAATATGCCGATGCCACTATATTCATGATTCGTTTAGATTATACTAAAAAGGGGATGCTTTCCTTGATTAATGCCAAATATAGAACAGGAGAGGTAAGAAACATCAGTTTTGTTCTTAACTTCTACAAGCATAAAACGAATCATAATTATGGCTATGGATATGGTTACGGTTATGGCTACGGCTACGGTTATGGTGTTTACGGAAATGCCTATCACGAAGGTGGTAAAAACACACTTTGGAAACGCGCTAAAAACCTATTAAGACGTCTTTAACCGTGATTACAAAGACGCAACTTAGAGTAAAGCGACTTTTTGATATAGTGTTGTCCCTTATGTTGCTTCCTTTTTTAATAGTTCCAATGATTCTTTTTATTGTGATTGCTACATTTGATATTGGAAAATCCGGATTGTTTTTTCAAAAGCGAATAGGACAGCATGGTAAGCCATTTAACATCTTTAAAATCAGAACACTCAAGCCTGAAAAACACATCCTTGGTAAATTAGATCTTAGTGCCACTTCATTTGGAAAGTTTTTGAGGCGATACAAGCTAGATGAGCTTCCTCAGCTATTCAATGTAATCTTTGGTCACATGAGTTTTGTTGGTCCAAGACCTGATATTCCAGGGTTTGCTGATGAACTTAAAGGAGAGGATCGAATCATCCTATTGGTTAAACCTGGAGTCACTGGACCAGCAACATTGAAATATAAAGACGAAGAGAAAATTTTAGCGGAGCAAGTTGACCCTGAAAAATACAATAGAACGATAATTTGGCCAGATAAGGTCAAAATCAATAAAAAATATATCCAAAATTATAGTTTTTACTTAGATTTGAACTTTATTTTAAAATCGATACTCAATTGAACATGAATACATCACATAAAATAGCAGTTTTAGGTCTTGGATACGTAGGCTTACCGTTGGCAGTTGAGTTTGCCAAAAAGTATTTCGTTGTCGGATTTGATATCAACGAAAAACGTATAAAGGAATTAAAAAGCGGTGTTGATCATACCTTGGAAGTTGAAAATGAAAACCTACAATCTGTATTGACCACCAATGTTAATGATGATAAAGGGCTATTTATTTCCAGTGATCTTAATGATATTAAAAATTGCAATATTTATATCATTACTGTTCCAACTCCAACAGACGAGTTAAAAAGACCGGTTTTTACACCATTGATTAAGGCTAGTGAAAGTGTTGCCAAAGTATTGAAAAAGGATGATATCGTGATTTATGAATCTACTGTATATCCTGGAGTAACTGAGGATATTTGTGTGCCGATTCTAGAAAAGGATTCAGGATTGCAATTTAACAAGGACTTTTTTGCAGGTTATTCTCCAGAGCGAATCAACCCAGGCGATAAAAAACATACAGTTACAAAAATTTTAAAGGTAACTTCTGGTTCAACTCCAGAAATTGCCAAAGTTGTTGATGACTTATACAAAAGTGTCATTACAGCAGGAACCCATTGCGCACCTTCAATTAAGGTAGCTGAAGCAGCAAAAGTGATAGAAAATTCTCAAAGGGATATCAATATTGCTTTTGTGAATGAGTTGTCAAAAATATTTCGTCTTTTAGATATCGATACTAAAGCGGTTCTTGAAGCTGCAGGAACCAAATGGAACTTCATAAAGTTTAGTCCAGGATTGGTTGGTGGTCACTGTATAGGTGTTGATCCATACTACTTGGCACAAAAAGCCATTGAGTCTGGCTATAATCCAGAAATCATTCTCGCAGGTCGAAAAATGAATGACAGTATGGGAGCTTATGTAGCGCAAGAAACGGTAAAAATGATGATTCAGAAAGGTGCTACCATTAAAGGTTCTAATGTGCTGGTATTGGGTATCACTTTTAAGGAAAACTGTCCAGATATTAGAAATTCAAGAGTTATTGACATCATTAGGGAGTTTGAGACTTTTAGCATCAATGTAGACGTTTATGATCCTTGGGCTTCAAAAGAGGAAGTTCAACATGAATATGGATTTGAACTGCTAGATGACCATTCACAGTTGCGTTCTGATTACAATGCGATAATTGTCGCTGTGTCCCATAATGAATTTTTAGAGTTGGATATTAATGCATTAAAATCTGAAATAGGAGTGGTTTTTGATGTTAAATCATTGTTTCCTAAAGAATCAGTTGACGCAAGACTATAACTATGTACGATCATAAATACCATACAGAAGATTTAAGTGTTTTTTCTTTCTTGGTTACTGGAGGAGGAGGTTTTATAGGTTCCAATATTGTAGAATATCTTTTAAAATACGGAGCTAAGAAAGTTCGTGTTCTTGATAATTTTTCGAATGGATATCGTGAAAACCTAACTGAATTTCAAGATAATCCAGCTTTTGAACTTATTGAAGGTGATATTAGGGATTTGCAAACATGTATTGATGCTATGGAAGGCATCGATTACGTGACACACCAAGCCGCTTTAGGTTCTGTGCCACGTTCCATCAATGATCCTGCAACTACCAATGCTGTTAATATTACTGGATTTTTGAATATGATGATCGCCCTAAAAGATTCGAAAACGGTCAAGCGCATGCTTTATGCTGCTTCCAGTTCAACTTATGGAGATAGTAAGTCGCTTCCGAAGGTAGAAGACCATATAGGAAAACCTTTGTCACCTTATGCTGTTACTAAATATGTCAATGAGCTTTATGCTGATGTTTTTGGTAAGACTTATAATACAGATACTGTAGGTTTACGTTATTTTAATGTATTCGGACCAAAACAGAGTCCGAATGGAGCCTATGCAGCAGTTATTCCATTGTTTATGCAAGCGCTTAAAGACAATGCCTCTCCTAAAATTAATGGTGATGGTGAACAAACCCGTGATTTTACTTTTGTAGATAACGCAGTTCAAGCCAATATCAGAGGGTTTTTTGCTTCTGAAAAAGCTAAAAATGAAGTCTTTAATGTTGCTTGTGGTGAACGTATCAGTATTAATTATCTTTGGGATTCGTTAAAAGTCTCTGCCAATTCTAACGTTGAGCCTATTTATGGTCCACCACGTCAAGGTGATGTGAGAGATTCTTTAGCGGCTATTGATAAGGCTAATACATTAATGGATTACAAGCCAATGTACACAGTTAAGGAAGGTCTGAAAATTACTTGGGATTATTTTCAAAAGCTTTAGTATTGAATACTGTAGACGATAAATGGTTATATACAATTTCTTCCAAAAAGAAGTTAATAGATTTTAATCTAAAGGAAATTTGGAGGTATAGGGATCTATTGATCTTGTTTGTGAAACGAGATGTGGTTACACTATACAAACAGACCATTTTGGGACCTTTATGGTATCTGATTCAACCATTATTTACGGCTTTGGTTTTTACCATTATCTTTAACAAGGTTGCTAATATCCAAACAGAGGGAATTCCGCCATTTTTATTCAATTTAGCAGGTGTATCGATATGGAATTACTTTAACTCCTGCTTGACTGCTACAAGTGATACTTTTAAAACCAATGCGGCAATTTTTGGAAAGGTCTACTTCCCAAGGATTATTGTTCCTTTATCAATTATTATATCTAACCTGGTTAAGTTCGGTATCCAGATATTGATATTTATTGCTTTTTACCTTTATTACCTATATGAAGGTGCTAATATTCAGATCGATGGTTCAGTTGTTTTGTTTCCAGTTTTGGTTATCTTAATGGGATGTCTCGGATTAGGACTTGGAATGATCATATCTTCATTGGTTACCAAATACCGCGATTTGAAATTCCTCGTTACTTTCGGTGTACAACTGCTGATGTATGTCTCTGCAGTAATGTACCCATTATCTTTAGTGAATGAAAAGTTGCCAAAATATGCTTGGTTGGTTGAATACAACCCATTAGCTTATATTATTGAGACTGCAAGAATTATGTTATTGGGTGAAGGGTCTGTAACGACTTTTGGTATCGTTTACACCATCGTATTCGTTTTATTTACTTTATTTTTGGGAATCATCATTTTTAATAGAACTGAAAAGTCTTTCATAGATACCGTCTAATTATGTCTAACACCATTCTGAAAGTTTCAAATATCAGTAAGCAATACAGATTAGGTCTTGTTGGTACTGGTACTTTGAGCCATGATTTAAATCGTTGGTGGTATGCCATTAGAGGTAAGGACGATCCTTTTTTAAAGGTAGGAGGCGTCAATGATAGAAGTCAATCTGCTAAAGGTGATTATGTTTGGGCTCTTAAGGACATCAATTTTGAAGTTGAAAAAGGTGAGGTTTTAGGTATCATCGGAAAAAATGGAGCAGGTAAATCCACTTTATTAAAATTACTCTCACGAGTTACCAGTCCTTCCACTGGAGAAATAAAAACCAAAGGAAAAATAGCCAGTCTTTTAGAAGTTGGTACTGGATTTCACCCTGAATTGACAGGTCTTGAAAACATTTATCTCAATGGTGCTATTTTAGGAATGACCAAATCTGAGATCAAGAGCAAGGAACAAGATATTATTGAGTTTTCTGGTTGTAAAATGTATATCGATACACCTGTAAAACGATATTCTTCTGGAATGCGTGTACGATTGGCATTTGCTGTAGCAGCATTTTTAGAGCCTGATATTTTGGTGATTGATGAGGTTTTGGCTGTTGGTGACGCTGAATTTCAGAAAAAAGCGATTGGCAAAATGCAGGATATTAGCAAAGGTGGTGGACGAACAGTACTGTTTGTAAGCCATAACATGGTCGCTGTACAAAACCTGTGTTCACGATGTATTGTTTTGGAAAATGGTAGAATCGTTAAGAACTGTGGAACGCAAGAAGCCATAAGCGCTTATTTGAGTATTGGAGCCATAACGTCTGATTTTTCTAGAACTGATGATATAGCCGATAAGAATGTCTATATCGATGATGTGAGTTTGATAAAAGATGGCGTAAAATCGCATAATGTCATTAAATCTGGTGATCATTTCGATCTTTTGGTCCAAATCAAATCGAAAATGGCATTGCAAAAAATCAGTGTTGAAGTAGGTATTGATGGTGCTAACGGAGAGCGTTTGGTTTATTTGAGCAATCAGCTGGTCGAGAGTGAAATCAATCTTACGGAAGGCAATAACAAAGTTTCTGTGAAGATTCCTGACTTTCCATTTTTACCTGGCGATTATTCCGTGACAATCAACCTCAAGGAAAACAATGGTGCGAAACTGGATATCATTAAAAATGAATTCCGTTTTAGGGTAGAAGGAGGCGATTTTTATAAAACAGGAAAATTGAACACCAACTCACGTGGTAAATATTTAGTAGCTCATGAAATTTTCAAACTTCAATAAAACACTCATCTTCATTATTGGATCTGGACGTTCAGGAACGCATCTTTTAGGGCGTACGTTTGAAAATAGTAGTGAAATAGATGCTTTTATTGAAGATGAACGGTTTTTTAAACCAATAACTAATCTTGCGGTTGGAATCAATAAGAACCAAGACGACTTTAAGTCCATTCTGAAAGCCTACAAAAAAGCTTTTAAAAGAAGCAAAAAGGATTATATACTTGAAAAAACGCATCCCAATATCTGGTTTGTAGAAGAGATCTTAGAAGCGTTTCCCAACGCAAAGTTTGTTGGAATAAAAAGGAATGTTTTTTCGACGGTTTCTAGTATGCTCAACCACAATGGCGTGTTAAGTTGGTACGAAAAATTACCTCTTGATGAACCTAATCGATTTTTAGGTATTACCGAATCAAATAAGTCTGATTTTGTCAATCTTCCTATGGAAAGCAAATGCGCTATAAGATGTTTGGCACATTACAACAGGCTCAATGAATTGCAACAAAAGTTTCCTGATAATGTGCTTGTTGTAGACTATGAAGAATTTTATGATGCCTATGACCAATTGATGGAAAAACTTCAGTCATTTCTTAATTTAGACTTCAAGCTAAATTCGGAACCTTTAAATCCGTCTGGAAAAGACAAATGGAAACGTTACTTGACCGATATTCAAATTAAACATATTGAGCAAATAATAGAGGAATCCCATGTTTAAACTCCATGTGTATTGGCATAGTATGAATAGGAATGATGGTAAAGAAAACTATGGCGATGCCCTTGCTCCTTATATTTGCTCAAAACTTTCTGGTAAAGTGGTTACAAGGGTAAATTTCATTAAAAGTAAAAAGTATAAATACCTCTTCAAGCATTATTTTACAATTGGAAGTATCATCAAAAGAGTCACAGAAAAGTCTATTGTTTGGGGAAGCGGTATCATTAAAGTTGATGAACAAGTCGCTAATGCTAAGTTTTTAGCAGTACGCGGACCAAGAACTCGAAAACGACTTCTAGAATTAGGTTATGATGTTCCTGAAAATTATGGAGATCCAGCATTGTTATTGCCTCAGTTTATAGCAAATGATGTTGAAAAAAAGTATAAGCTAGGAATCATTCCTCATTTTGTCGATCATGAGAAGATTTCTGAAATTTTTAAAAACCATAATGATATTGCAATCATCAACTTAATTACAAACGATGTAGTTGAAACCACACATAAAATTCTTCAGTGTGAATCTATAATATCTTCTTCATTACATGGTGTAATCGTTTCACATACTTATAGCATTCCTGCATTATGGCTTAAGTTCTCAAACAGTTTATCAGGTGATAATGTCAAGTTTTACGATTATTTTGAATCGGTTGGTATTGATTACAACAAAGAATTTGTTTTTGATAAGGATTTGATTTCTGAAAAGGCTTTGTTGGATTTGCTACAAAAACATACTGACCTATCGCTACCAGATAAAGATGTCATCGCTTTTAGAAGGGAGCAACTGTTGTCGACATGTCCATTTTATAAAAAGAATGGGTACATTTGACTTATGGTTTCAATCATTATTCCTTATTATAACCGTCCAAAAAAACTGCAACGCGCAATAGACTCGGTATTTGAGCAAACCTTTACAGATTATGAGATTATTGTTGTTGATGACTGTTCAGAGATACCTCCTAAAACCATAACAGATAATCGAATTGCCTATTTGAAAAATGATGAAAATAAAGGGCCAGGCTTTTCAAGAAACTATGGCATGTCTGTAGCAAAAGGCGACTACATTGTTTTTTTGGATACGGACGATTATTGGCATAAAGATTTTTTAAAGCAGGTCATTGCTGCTTTGAAAAATAACCAAGAGGCTATCATGGCTTATGCAAATGGTTATTATGTAAATGAAAGTGGTACTGCGGTTGAGGAAATGCGGTTGAATGCTCAAAAACTCAACACCATTTTACCTAATATTTTTATTGATGGAAGACCTTGGGGAACAGCGGCTTGTGTTTGGGACAGACATCGAATCAAGGACGTGAAATGGGTAGATACCAGATGTTGGGAGGATTATGTGTTCGATACAAGTTGTGCGGTTATTTGTAATACTGTTGAATTTGTAGATGAAGCTCTGGTTTACTACGATATGTCCAATGATGAGTTCAAACTGTCGGCACAAAAAGATTTTGAAAGCATTGAAAAGAATAGAAACATTTCTTTGTTGCATATCTCTAGATTGGTTGCAAACAGTCCTTTTACTAAAGACCAAAGTTTAAAACAACGCCTGATTCATTATGCGTATTCCAACGCGATAGCTTTGTTGAAACTAGGTGTTAAAAAGAAAAAATATTTTAAAAATCTTAAGGCTGTCATAAAGTCCTTGGGAGGAAAATCTAATAGAATGAACATTACTTTTCTATTGAATGTAGAAACGAAAATAAGTTTAAAACTGTTGCGTCGTCTTCGTCAACTAAATTTACAAAACTAGATTTTATGTGTGGATTTTTAGGAGAGTTTAGTAACGAAGAAGAAGCATTGACACCAAGGGATCGGTTTTCTCAAATCCTTGAATTGTCGAAGCATAGAGGACCAGATGCTACAGGTATTGAACGTGGCCCTAATTTTCAGTTGGGTTTCAATCGCTTATCTATACTCGACCTAAGTCCAAATGGAAACCAACCAAAGAAGAGCCCTTCCGGACGTTATTCAGTTGTGTTCAATGGAGAGATTTATAATTTCAAGGAACTTGCTGAAACACATCAACTAAACACGTTAAAATCTACTTCAGATACAGAAGTCCTCGTTCATTTATTGGATAAGTTAGGTGTAAATTCTGCTTTGAAAGCTTTAAATGGTATGTTTGCTATAGCAGTAGTCGATTCAAAGACCGATACGTTTATTATCACGCGCGATTTTTCAGGCATAAAGCCCTTATTTTATGGAATTTCTGAAAAAGGTATTGCGGTTGCATCCCAATTTGATCAGATATTCAAACATCCATGGTTTATAAATAACCTTGAGCTTAGGCCTGAGATTGTCAAAGAGTATTTTGGCTTTGGATACATGCAAGCTCCAAACACCATTTACAAGTCTATTTTTCAAGTCAATCCAGGAGAATGTCTTGTTTTTAAAGGTAATAAGAAAGTTAGTAAAGAAATTATTTGCACCTTTCAGCCTAAGTTAAAAGCATCATATAGCGAAACCCGAGAAACCACCGAAACTTATAATAAGAAGCTTGACACTATTGTAAAACGACAGCTCATTAGTGATGTGCCCATAGCAACGTTTTTGAGTGGAGGAATTGATAGTCCTTTAATTACGGCTCATGCCAAGCATAACAAAAACGACATTGAAGCGATTACCTTGGAAGTTGATGATGCTACACTGAATGAAAGTGACATTGCCAAAGCCTATGCAGATGAAATGTCGGTTACCCAAGATATTTTTAAGGTGAAACCGACTGAAATCTTAAATACCATTGATGACTATTTTGACAAATGTGCTGAACCTTTTGGTGATTATTCCTCATTGCCAACTTATTTACTGACCAAACACGCTTCCGAACGTTTTAAGGTAATGCTCTCTGGAGATGGTGGAGACGAACTCTTTTATGGATATCCTAGATTTAGACAATTTGCAGAACACTATCACTTGTTCAAGCTGCCTTTATGGCTACGGAAACCTG
Source organism: Psychroserpens sp. XS_ASV72 (assembly GCF_041224425.1). NCBI lineage: Bacteria > Pseudomonadati > Bacteroidota > Flavobacteriia > Flavobacteriales > Flavobacteriaceae > Psychroserpens > Psychroserpens sp. XS_ASV72. Next base: position 98,307 of record NZ_JBGFGL010000075.1, read on the forward strand.
TAGTTAGAGTATTGAATAAACTAAAGCTGAGCAAAAGTTCAGCACCTTTTTATTACCAAACATTTGGAGAATGGCAGCTAGCGAAACATTTACACATCTTTAAGGATCAGTTAGACGAGATATGCCCAAACACTCTATTTTCTAAAGAACTTCTTGAGCTTTATAATTTGAATGATACTAATTCAAAAAAAGAATTACTACAAAAATTAAGGCATAATGAGTTTTATGGGCACATGCAACGCGTACTTACCAAAGTTGATCGCGCTAGTATGGCAAACAGCTTAGAAGTAAGGGTTCCATTTTTAGATAAAGAAAGCGTTGCATTTTCTTGGGAGCTTGATTCCGATTTGCCGAAACATAAAATACTTAAGAAAGTCCTCAAGGAATGTTTGGAAGCATTTGTTCCTAAGGAATTGATAAATGCCCAAAAAATGGGTTTTTCTGTACCTATTGATGATTGGTTGAAGAATGAACTTCGTGAAGATGTTCATAAACATATTTTTGAAACGCCTTTTTATGGAGCCGACGTTTTGAATGTACATCAAATAAGGAAGTTTGTGAAGGCTTATTACGATGACGGATTTTTCTCGTCTTGGGGCGTTTGGCATATTTACGCTTGGCAAAAATGGGCAACGAAACACTTAGAAAGTATCTCATGATGAAAAAACAATCTTTGGCAATAGTTATCTCATTGGCTAAAAGTCATGTTCATTATTGCAAGGCTTTAATTGCGAGCATTGAGCATTATGGTATCAAAAACCCTGTGATTATATTTAAAGATGGTGATTTTAACTTAGACTCTATTTCCCAAAGAAAAAATGTAACGGTTCTTTCAACCGAAGAATTGAATGCTTGTCATGATTTTAATCTTAGAGGACTTTTAAACAAAATCAATATTTGTTTTTTGCCAGAAATGGGTTTCGATTATGACTATTATCTTCACATGGATGCCGATTCCATTATCACAAGTCAAAGTTTTAAATCTGTTATTGAAAGTTCAAAAAGCGACTTTTCAATTTTACAAGGTAAACAAGTTGATTATCTAAATAGTGATATTGCTAAAGTGTTTGATAATTTTGCATTTGTGCCTTCAACGTTTGAAAATACAAGTTTTGATCTCAAGAATATGTGGTATTTCTCTTCAGGTCATTTCATTGTAAATAAAACATTGATCAATCCTCTAAAGTCCTATTTGAAAGTCTACAGAAACGAGCTCAATACAGGATTTTCAAAAGACACAAGATTCAAGTTTGGCGATCAAGGATTCTTTAACTTTGTTGTGAATGTTTTAAGTTACGAAGGAACCATTGATGTAAGTCTTATAAATGATGGGATTTATGGAAAGGAAAAGGCCGTTAATCATAATGAATTAACTCTTGATAATGTCGTTAAGAAACGCGATACAGGTGTTGATTTTATCCATTATACAGGTCCGAGCAGAAAAGCTAATTTGAAATCGCATAATTTTGGTGATATATTACACTTTTTCAATAAGTCATTTTATACAAATAATTTTAGCTTTTATTTACATGACAGGATTAGAATCTGTAATTATTATTTGAAATGGTATGAAAAGCGCCTCAAAAACAAGTTTAAAACATTAACGAAGTAACCTTGCTAAAGTAAGTTGTAAATAGGAAATACGGATAATGAAAAAAGTAATTTTACATGTTGGACCTGCAAAATGTGGATCCTCTACCATACAACATTTTTTTTCCAGTCATAAAAGACCTTGTAAAGAAAAGATAAGGTTTGTTATGTTTAAAAAAAGAGATATCGATGCTCTGAATTTGAGTAGTGTTTTGAATGAGGCGGTTGAGGAATTGGAAAAGTCTTTGAAAAAGTACGCTAAAGGCTACGATGTCTTGATTTTGAGTCATGAGTATTTTTTTCAGTGTCCGATGGCAATCGCCAACTTAAGCCGCATTTGTTCGAAATTATTTCAGCAAACCATGGTCATTGGCTATTCAAGAAAACAATCGGGATTTTTAGAATCTTCGTATTCGCAATGGTTTTTTAGATCGAAACAATATATCAATGATGCTAAAGCAACGTTAGAAAAAAACAGTTTTGATCCTGTGGTTTTTGATGGATTGGAGCGTTATCTCATTGCCGCAATTCACGATGATTTCAATATTGTAAAATCACTCTTCAAGTTTGAAGTTTTCAATTGGTTTAAAAGCTATCAGCATGTCAAGGAATTAACATCTGATGCAAATGTTGAAATTAAGTGCGGAACTTTGCCAACCCAAAACAGTACCTTGAATTTAATTGAGGATTTTTGTTTGAAAGCTGGAGTAACTATCAAAGATAATCACCTTGATAAAACAGCTTTGAGACTCAATACGAAATTTAATCCTCACTTAGTCGAAGCCATAAGCATAGCTGTTGACAATGAATTGGAGACTATTGGAATGCATGATGAGAATGATGTTTTGGTTGAGTTATCAGAAATTATGAAAGCATTTGAATGGGATCAAAAGAATGCATTTTTGAATCATTTAAAAAATTATATCGATAGTTTGTACCAAGAGGCTAATTCGAACCTTTGTGAAATGTTCGGTTTGGATGCTTCATATTTCAAAACCAAAGAAAGTTTTTCAAAACAGGAGATGATGAGTCTTATAAAAAAAGAAGAAGCGCTTAGGAAATCAGATATTGCATCGTTGGTAGAATCTAAAGGAAAACTCGCCGCAATTATGGCGAAAACAGCTCTGCGAACCTTAAAAAATAAAAACTAGGTTGAAGTATTTTCTCTTTTGCACCTTTCTTTTATCAAATTATATTCTAATTTTACTTGAATGTCTGTCAAAAACATATTAAAGCAAATATATAACAAGGTCAATCGCCTGTTTCTATCCAGTTTTGATAAGCAACTTCTCAAGCTTAAATCACAAAAGGAAGGTCAAATTGATGTAAAGGGTTTTCCATTTTATGTACACCATGGAAGAGCCTTTTACGATACTTACAATGAGATTTTTATCGACAAGATTTACGATTTCAAAACCGATAGCCAAGAACCAATAATAATAGATTGTGGTGCAAACATGGGTTTGAGTTTAGTGTACTTCAAATCAATCTATCCGAAGGCAAAAATCCTAGCATTTGAACCAGATGAATCGGTGTTGCCATTTTTAGAGAAGAATATAAAATCGCAGCAGCTTTCTGGTGTTGTTCTTTACAAGAATGCCGTTTGGAAATCTGATGAAGAACTCACTTTCTATACCGATAGTGGTATGGGTGGACGCGTAGGTGTTTCTTACGATAATCAAGAACCTGTAAAAATCAAGGCATTGCGATTACGCACATTTCTCGAACAACCTGTTGATATGTTAAAGATTGATATTGAAGGTGCTGAATATGTGGTTTTAAACGATTGTAAAGATGTCTTAGGAAATGTAAAAAACCTATTTGTTGAATACCATAGCGAGATCGGTGATGAGCAGCATTTAGATGATATCCTACAAATTTTAAAGCAAAACGGCTTCAGATATCATTTAAAGGAATCGTTTTCACGAAAAAAGCCATTCATATCACGTCATATATTATGTGAAAGATTTGACATGGCTATAAATATTTTTGCTTACAGAGAATGACATGGAATCAACACCTTTAGTTTCAGTTTGCATCCCAACGTATAATGGTGCTAAATTTATTGAAGCAGCTTTAGATTCCGTTTTAGAGCAAACCTATTCTAATATTGAAATTATAGTTTCTGATGATACCTCTAACGATCAAACGCTTGAGCTGATTAAGAGCTATATTCCTAAAACTAAGTTTCCGATAACTATACACTCAAATGATACTAGAGGGATTGGTTATAATTGGAATAATTGTATGAAATATGCCAATGGTGATTTCATCAAATTTTTGTTTCAAGATGATATCATGATGCCAGATTGTGTTGCCGAAATGGTAAAAGGGTTCCATTTAGTGCCTCAAGCTGGACTGGTAGCTTGTAAGCGCTCATTTATTGTTGATGAAAATGTCAACTCGAAATCTGTTGACGATTGGTTGGAAGTTTATGGCGATTTGCAACAGCATTTGAACTTAGATTATAACCCAGTGGCAGTTATTACTAAATCAATATTTAAATCCGATAAATTTTACAGTGCTCCAGTAAATTTTGTGGGAGAGCCAACCGCTGTGATGTTTAAACGCGATTTGATTAAAACCTTGGGATGGTTCAGAAACGATTTGAATCAGTTTTTGGATTTTGAATATTGGTTCCGAATCTTAAAAGAAATGCCAATAGTCATCATCGACAAAAAACTTATCGAGTTTAGAATCCATCAAAACCAAGCGACACAACAAAACAAAGGGAAAATGGCTAATGACGTGGCTGTGTTCAAGCGTATTCTTTATAAAGACTATTTCTGGTTGTTGAGTAGATACCGAAAAAAGCAGCTCTTTTTGGAGTTCAATCCAATTGGAGTTTTTCTGAGTAAAGTTTTCGGATATAAATGAATTTATAGTAGATTGCTGAAAATTTAAACCTAAGCCCATTAGACTTTGTTTGAGATCTTAAAAAAAATCCTGAATAAGCTACCGTATGTTAGAACACTTCACAAAAATCTAGCAACGTACAAAAAGGATATGCATTTTCCGCCTGGTCATTTTTATTCTCCTATTGTCTCAAGGGAAGAGATCAAAAAGAAAGAACATATCATTTGGAATACAGCGTTTCCTGAAACTATAGAAGGGATAGATCTTCAAGTAGACAATCAAAAAGCACTGTTAGAGAAATTAAAGGCTTATTACGATGAGATTCCATTTCCAGAATCTGAAAAAAAAGGGACGCGTTATTATTTTAAGAATAAGTTTTATTCTTATACCGATGGAATCACATTGTATTCCATGCTAAGACACTTTAAGCCAAAAAAGGTAGTCGAAATTGGCTCCGGATTTTCTTCAGCTATGATGCTGGATGTGAATGAATTATTTTTGGATAATCAAACCGCTTTAACCTTTATTGAGCCTTATCCGACCAGGTTAAATTCCTTAATTACGGAATCTGATAAGCAGCAAACAGAAATTATCGAAGCCTTTGTTCAGAATGTAGACATGAAAGTGTTTAAATCTCTAAGTAGTGGTGATATTCTGTTTATCGATAGTTCGCATATTGTTAAAACAGGAAGTGATTTGAATCATATCCTCTTTCATATTTTACCACAACTGAATTCGGGTGTGTTGATACATTTCCATGATGTGTTTTACCCTTTCGAGTATCCAAAACGATGGGTTCTTGGAGGTTTCAATTGGAATGAGGATTATTTCTTGAGAGCTTTTTTAATGTACAACACCGATTTTGAGGTTGTTCTATTTACAGATTACTTGCATAAATGTCACAGTTCAGTTTTTGAATGCATGCCAATGACCTATAAAAACACTGGAGGGAATTTCTGGATTCGAAAGAAATAACAGCATTGAATATGGCAAAACCACTTGTATCGATCATATTGCCAAATTATAATCATGCGCCTTATTTGGAGGAACGTTTGGATAGTATCATCAACCAAACCTATTCAAATTTTGAGCTCATTATTCTCGATGATAACTCTTCTGACGAGAGTTTAGAGATTTTAAAAAGGTTCGAGAATCATGACAAAGTAAGTCATTTCATCATCAATGCCGTAAATTCTGGTTCACCGTTCAAACAGTGGCAAAAAGGACTAAATCTCGTTAAAGGTGATTATGTTTGGATAGCAGAAAGTGACGATAAAGTCGATTATAACTTTTTGGAAAGTCAAATAGACACGTTGCTTTCCAATGACTGTGATATTGTTGTCGCTGAAACCTTAAAGTTCAATAATGACAAAGGCGTTTACGGAGAAGTGAACCATCCTATTTTTAATCGACATCTTAAGCAAGAACTCATTCTAGATGATGTCCTTTATTGTCCGATTTTAAATGTCAATGCTTCTGTCTTTAAAGCCAATTTGATATCTAAGGCAAAAACATTTGCAACGTATAATATCATAGGTGATCGAGTGTTTTACCATGAAGCTTTTTTCGGAAAGATGATTGTTCAAAACATGGATACCAAAGCTTTTTTTAGAAAATCAGAGGATAGTGTTTCTGCTCTAGACCATAGGAGCTTGTCATATTACAAGAATTACTTTTACGAACACATACGATTTCTAAACAACATAAACGAAACCACTCCTGTTACTTCTGAACTTCACAACCAGTACGTAAAAAAGTTTTTTAATCGTGTTAGATATCGTTTGTCTAGAAGTGAAAAGCTTAACTTTACCTTTTTGAAGATGTATCTAAAATTTCGACAAAATTTAAAGGGTTCTTAATGAGAGTAGGATTGGTCATAACGGTAAAGAATGAAGAGCGTCTGCTAAGACAAAATTTGTTGTACCATTTGGGTATTGGTATCGAAAAGATCTTTGTGTACTTTGATGGTTCAACCGATAAGAGTCGTCAATCTGTTGAAGATCTCGACAATGTGATGTGTTCTAACTCGGTGCCCAAAGAGAAATTTGAAGATTTAGAGTATTTAGATGAACTAACATCAAATTATAATACCATCCATACCGCAAGACAATGCCTTAACACTTACGATGCTCAAATAAAATGTCGTGACCTAGGAATCGATTGGCTTGTATCATTGGATGCAGACGAACTATTTGTTACCGGAATCGACACACCTCCTAGCCTAGCGGATTTTTTTGAACCTCATAAAGCAGTAGATGTGGTTCAGTTACAAACCTTAGAAGTTTTGGGTAGGCAAATGGCTTATGATAAAGTAATGTTAGAAGCTACAGAGTTCAAGTTTAAAAGGAATTTTAAGAACCACTTTAACCGTATTTATTTTTCCTATTTAAATCCATATACAAAGAAATTCATCAAACATTCCCATTGGTTAGGTCATAATATGGGAAAGCTGGCCATTCGTGTCGATTCTGAAACCATTCCTAAAAATGTACACCGTTATAAAACCATTGATGGCTCTGAATTGAAAAGTGTCAAGGATGGGTTTTTATTGCATTATCACTTATATGATTTTGACGATTTTATAAAGAAATATAAAAATTTCAAACACCATCCCAATACATTCCTTAGTGGAAATTCCATAGGAACATTGAAAACCTTATGGAGAGATATGGTCAATGATGACCAATTCGATCAGGAGTATTTAAAAACTTATTTTAAAACCTACATCTTAATTGATAAGAAAAAGTACAAGCGATTGCATCATTTGAGATATGTGCCATTTTTAAAACGAACTGAACAAGCCGTAGTTCAAATAAACCATCCAAAAGAAGTCCTTGAAAGCTTCAAGGAAAACTTATAGACATGTCCGAAATCAAAACAACCATAATTCCTGAAAAACAAACCTTTGCGACTATTAAAGGTGCATCGAAAGCCATAGATTATGAAGCGATATGTGCTTTTGTTGCTACTGGGTTTTTCTTGGATAATGATACTTATTGGACACATAAGAAAGTCCTTCGACCAGGAACAATAAATCAATTGGATGATGAAGGAAACCTAATTTCATCTTCAAAATATTTTGAATGGTATCACAATCCAAATAAGAACTTAACTTTTGACGACTCTGTGGAGGCGTTTGGCGACTTGTTTGAACGAATCATTGCTGAGCAAGTTGATGATAAAAAGGTGATTTTACCTTTGTCTGGCGGACTTGACAGTAGAACACAAGCTGTCGCACTTAGTGCGTTAGGAAAAAAAGTTTCGGCCTATAGTTATGCTTTCAAAGGTGGTTACCCTGAACACAAAATAGGACGTAAAATTGCGAAACAATGCCATTTTGAATTTCAGGAGTTTCTTATCCAGCCAGAATATTTATGGGATGATATTGAGCAACTAGCCAAAATTAATGAGTGCTATTCTGAATTCACGCATCCAAGACAAATGGCAGTCATCAACCAATTTGAGCAAATGGGAGCGATTTTTAGTCTCGGACATTGGGGCGATGTGCTTTTTGATGATATGGGAGTTCCTGATAATCTAGACTTTGAATCACAAATTGAAGTGCTCAAGAAAAAAATCATTAAGCCTTCAGGATTATTACTAGCAAAGAAGCTATGGAAGCATTTTCAATGTGATGGAAATTTTGAAGATTATTTACATGAACGCTTCAGTGATTTACATAAAAAAATTGACATTCAAAATAGTGCCAATGCGAGAATAAGGGCATTCAAAAGTGAATATTGGGCGCCGAGATGGACAAGTATCAATTTGAGTATTTTCAGTGAAGTAAGACCAATTACAGTGCCCTATTATCACAACGATATGTGCGAGTTTATATGCGAAATTCCAGAACAATTTCTTGCCAATAGAGCCATTCAAATTGAATACATCAAACGAAAGAACCCTAAGTTGGCACACATCGTTTGGCACCAACAAAAACCTTTCAATCTCCACAATTACCAATATAATAAGTCGCCATATAATTTGCCTTACAGAGTGCTTTCCAAACTTAGCAGGATAGGCAAAGAGTTAATGGATAAACCTTTGATACAACGCAATTGGGAAATGCATTTTTTAGGAGAATCCAATCAAGAGCGTTTAAAGCATTATTTATTTCAAAGTGATTTTATTCCGAAGGATTTAGCCCTTAATGTCCTTGATGAATTCAATACTAAGGACCAGGTCTTTCATGCGCATGCTTTAAGTACGTTATTGACCTTAAGTTTATGGGATAAATTATACAACGATTAGTATCTTTATCACCGAGTTGTAAATGTGATTTATTGAATGCCAACCAAGAAAATTAAAATATTATATACCATCCCAAATTTTGATACTGCAGGTAGTGGAAAAGTGGTTTACGACTTGGTCAATGGTCTCGATAAAACCAAGTTTGATATTGAAATAGCATGCACTCATGATAGAGGCGATTTTTTTAAAACGGTTGAAAAATTAGGATGTCCCATCCATATTTTTGACACTAAAACGGTATATCGACCTTATTATTCCTTATGGTCTAGATTGAAGCCTATTTCAAGATTCTATAAAAAGAATGGCTATCATATTATTCATTCTTGGCAGTGGAGTAATGACTGGACGGAAGCACTTGCTGCGAGATTGGTTGGTAAAAAATGGATTTACACCAAAAAAGCCATGGGCTTCAATAAGCATTGGAAAATAAAAAGTGTTTTGGCCAATTTTATTATTACCATTAATGATGAAATGAAGGCTTATTTTCCGAGGAAAAAATCCCAAAAACTTATTCCTTTAGGAATCGATACGGCTTATTACAATCCGGAATTATTTGAAAAGCAATCCAACGATTTTTTTGACATCATAACGGTTGCCAATCTCGTTCCTGTTAAAGGGATTGAGGTTTTGATTAAGGCCGTTCACCATTTAAATGACCAACGAATCCGCCTTAGTATTCTTGGTGATCATGCCAATGCCTATGGAACTAAAATGCAAGAACTTTGTGAAAGTTTAAACATGTCTGGTCAAGTTAGGTTTTTAGGAAAACAGATGGATGTGAGACCTTATGTGGCAAAATCTAATTTGTATGTAATTCCTACTTTGGATGAAGGACGAAAAGAAGGAATGCCAATGGCGTTGGTTGAAGCGATGAGTATGGGAATTCCAATTCTGGGTTCAGAGGTTACAGGTATTAAATTTGTGCTTAAAGACTTTAAGGAATTATTGTTTCGAGCTGGAGATTATAAGTCGCTTGCAGATAAAATCACAAGCATACAAAAAATGACTGCAGTTGAACGCCAAGTATTAGGTGCTAACTTGAGATCCTATTGTATTGATAATTTCGGTATGGAAAAGTTCATAAGCGCACATGAAGCATTGTATTTTAATCTTGTTGGCAGTAATTAATGGCAAACTTTAATAAACATATTGTCATTGTTGGAACTGCTAGAAGCGGTACAAGTTGGTTAAGTGAAACCATCGCAAGGCAACATAGGTATCGAATGCTTTTTGAACCAGAACATGAAACACGAACAAAGCGTGGCTATTTGATTTGTGATCAATGGATTGAAACAAGATCTGAAGCAGAAGAAGCTTATCGGTATTTACGTCAGGTGTTTCAAAACCGAGTCGATTGCGATTGGATAGCACAAAATAGCAATCGGAAATACAAAAGGCATCTGTTGCCATTCATACCTAAAATGTTTGTCATCAAGTTCGTAAGGGCGAATTTAAGTGCACAATTCATCAATGAGACATTTCATATTCCAGTTGTTCATATCATAAGAAACCCTTACGATGTGATCAGGTCACAACAACAAGTCAGTTTTCCTTGGCTTTTTGATCTCTCCATTTTTTCAAAACAAGACAAATTGGTCGACAAGATTATGGAAACCTTTAACTATGATATTAGACGTTATTCAAACCTAAACCCTATTGAACAGCTGACTTTAAGATGGTGTATTGAAAATGTACTTCCTTTGGAAGTCCTTGGAGGTTACACAAGGCAGTCCAAAATCATAAAATATGAAGACCTTTCAAGAGACTTGAATGTCTTTCTTGAATTATGTCATCAATTTTCATTGGAGCCCATATCAAATGTGAAGGAATTCTACAGAACGCCTTCAAGTAAAACACATCCTGACAGTCAGATCATCACCCAAAAAAATAAGGCCAAGAATACATTTTCAGTTTCAGAAAGAAAAGCCATTAATAATTTATTGGATATCTTTGAAACGGAATTATATCCAAGGGAATAATAGACACCATAGCAATCAATGAAATTATACTATCCCAAGTCTTTACTTTTTCAAAATTCAAAAAGTAGATCTGCTTTATTTCCTTTATTGAAAGTATTTCTGAAATCGGATGGATTTGTTCCAGATCCTGCTTCCACAACGTTTAATATACCAGATCAAGAGATGCAATTGGTAGATCAGATTGAAGATGCTGATATTTTGATATTACCAATGTCTTGGGACTATTATGTTAATGAAGGAAAGGTTAATGTAGCTCAAGAGTTTATTTTGAATATGGCAGAAACCCATAAACCGGTTGTCATTTTTATGTCTGGCGATTTTGGAGTTAAAATGAAAGATTTCAAAAACGTTACTGTGTTTCGATATAGTGGGTATCAAAACAAATTACCGAAATCGCATGTAGGTTTGCCTGCTTTTATAAGAGATCCTTTGGAGCGTTATTACAATTCAGAAACGGTGATGCTTAAAGACTATGATGCAATGCCAACCGTTGGTTTTTGCGGACAAGCATCTGATTCGTTTTCAAATAGATTAAAAGAATCGGCTAAAGTCATGGTTCGAAATATGCGTTATTATTTAAGGCTTTCGACTTTAAGTCCGCAAACAATCGAATCTACATCCTATAACCGTTACAAACTGATAAAACTAGTTCAGAAGTCGAGAAAACTAAAATCAAATTTTCTTATCAGAAGTCAATATGGCGCAGGAATAAAACATGGAAGAGGAGCCACTAAGGTTGCCGAGGAGTATTTTGAAAACACCAATACTTCAGATTATATTCTGTGTTATAGAGGCGCTGGTAATTTTTCAGTAAGGTTTTATGAAACTTTGGCTATGGGAAGAATTCCAGTGTATATCAATACCGATGGGTTTTTACCCTTGGCGAATCAAGTAGATTGGAACAATCATGTGGTATGGATCGAACGTTCAGAAATAAAATCCTTGACATCAAAAATTTCAGATTTCCATAACGCTCTTGGGAAAGATGGTTTTTTAGAGATTCAAAAGAGAAATCGCGACCTTTGGAAGAATGAACTCAATTTATGGAGCTTCTTTTACAAGGCTTTTCAAAACATTCAAAAATAATTTTATATTGTTTTTTGATTATCTTAATATTGACCAATCATTAACAGCAATCCTAGACCTTAATCAATAAAATGGGCCATCGCTTAAAAGTAGCCATATTTTCTGGAGTTATTCCTTCTTCAACTTTTATTGAAAGACTCATCAATGGATTGGCTTTAAGTGATGACATCGAAGTGCAAATGTTTGGAATGCTTCAATCCAAAACCCAATATGGCAAGCAAATTAAAGTTTTTGGTTATCGAAACAACAAATGGAGTAAGCTGATCCTTCTTCTTAAGTATACTGTGTTACTGACGCTTTTTAAAAGAAAAGCTAAAAACAAATTAGACCAGTTACTCAAGTCGGAAAACCGTTTAACTCTACTAAACAGACTGAAATTTTATCCTGTGCTTTGGCATCAACCACATATTTTCCATTTGCAGTGGGCTAAAGGTTTGAAAGATTGGATTTGGGTTAGAGATTTTGATATGAAATTAGTATTGAGCTTAAGAGGTACTCAAATAAACCAATCGCCTGTGGCAGATAAGGAATTGGCAAACGATTATAAATCGCTCTTTCCTCATGTTGATGCATTTCATTCCGTTTCTAAAGATATTGCTGAACAAGCGCAAAAGTATGCGGCTAAAAAAGAAAACATAAAGGTTATTTATAGTGGTATCGAACCTATGACATTGCAAAAAAGTCAAAAAAAGGAATCTAATGTTCTTAAAATTATTTCAGTTGGAAGACCACATTGGGTTAAAGGCTATACCTATGCCTTAGATGCTTGTAAACTATTAAAGGATAAAAGCTTCAATTTTGAATATACAATCATTGGTGCCTCAAAGAATATTGAATTGGCATATCAAATACAAGATTTAGGTTTGCAGGATTGCGTAAAGTTATTTGATACAATGCCATTCGAAAAAGTACAGCAAGCTATTTGCAATTCTGATTTGTTCCTTTTGCCAAGTTTGAATGAAGGATTGGCTAATGTAGTATTGGAATCAATGATGCATAAAACCCTTGTACTCACAACAGATTGTGGAGGGATGTCAGAAGTTGTTTCAGAAAGCATCAACGGATTTATAGTGCCTATACGTGATTCTAAAGCGATGTCTGAAAAAATATTGGAAATCAGTATACTTTCGGAAGCTGAGCGAAAAAAATTAACAGAAAATGCCTTTACAACTGTAAGAGAGCAGCATAACACGAAGCAAATGATTAACGGAATGCTTCAACTATATAAAGAGTTACATGATGCCAAATAGTAAGACTACATCTCAAACCATTGGTATCGTTTTATCAACAGTACCAAGATACTCTGAGACTTTTTTTAGGAATAAAATCAAAGGTCTTCAAGAAAATGGTTTTGATGTGGTGTTGTTTGTGGATTATGTTGAGGAAGGTGATTTGGATTTTCCTTGTACTGTGATCGCTTCGGCTAATTATAACTCCAGTCGATTGAAATCACTTTCAAACATTACTAAGGCTTTATTTAAAAGTATTTTTAGCCATCCAAAAACAAGTATTCGCTTTCTACGTCTCGAAAGAAAAGACGGTCTGTCACTAAAGAATAGTTTGCGTAATACGATTGTCAACGAATTTTTATTGCGAAAAAAAATAGATTGGTTGCATTTTGGATTTGGAATGCTGTCAAGCAATCGGGAAAATATTGCTCAAGCCATTGCTGCTCAAATGGCGGTGAGTTTTAGAGGTTTCGATTTGTATCTTTCACCACTGAAACACAAAGGTTGTTACCAACGTTTGTTTTTGAAAGAAGTAAAGTATCACGTGCTTTCTCATGAGATGAAAACTGATTTGAAAGCCCAAGGAATTCAGTCTGAAAATATTATTGTGATTCCACCAGCGATAAATGTTGACTTTTTTCAATCTGACGGGAATGTAAAAAAAGAAGCATCCATACAATTGGTCACTGTTGCAAGGCTACACTGGAAAAAAGGTTTGGAGTATACGCTTGAAGCCATTCGCTTACTGAAAGATAGTAATATCGATTTTCATTATACAATTATTGGTGAAGGATCAGAATATGAAAGGTTACAGTTTGCTACGCATCAATTGAATGTTCAAGATCATGTTACTTTTACTGGAAAATTACCTCAAACGGAAGTTAAGAAGTATCTAGAGTCATCACATATATATTTACAATATAGTATTCAAGAGGGATTTTGTAATTCGGTTTTAGAAGCACAAGCCATGGGACTCTTGTGTATTGTGTCTAATGCGGAAGGTTTGAGCGAGAATGTTCTCGATCAAAAAACAGGATGGGTCGTTCCTAAGAGACAACCTGAACTATTAGCACAAAAAGTACAAGAGGTCATTCGTTTAAATCCTCAGGAAAAACGAGCTATTAAAGAGGTTGCAATAAAGCGGGTTCGAGAGGAATTTAACTTAGAACAACAGAATGAAGCATTTTTTAAGTTCTACAATCGCTAAAATTTCTTCAGCTTTTTAGGGAAACTCTAAGGTTTTTTGTCGCATTATATCTAATATTGTAATCTTTAGGAGCTATAAATCACTATGACAACATACGAATTCTTTAGATGGGTTACTTTTCCAATCATGCCCACACATTTAGTTACTGTAAGAAACGATATAAAACGTCTTTTAAAATTAAGCAGTAAAAAACCTTCTGTATTAGATGTTGGTGGAAGAAAATCTCCATATACGATCCATCTTCCAATGGATGTGACCTTATTAGATGTTCCTCAAGAATCAGGTACTCGAGAAACACTTAATTTAGGCTTTACAGAAGATATACTAAGTACCATCCAAAAAAAGCGAAGCAATATTAAGAATTTGGTCATTCAAGATATGACGAAATCCAATTTACCAGATGAATCTTATGATGCGGTTGTCTGTATTGAAGTCATTGAACATGTTGAAGAAGATGATGTATTTGTAAAAAACATTTCTAAAGTCATCAATACAAATGGTTGGGCTTATTTTACAACACCTAACGGTGACTATATCAAAAATGAAGGTCCGAATAAAAATCCTGATCATGTAAGGCATTATACGAGAGCAGATTTAAAAGCGCTTTTGGAAAAATATTTTACGAATGTCGATGTGCATTATGCGGTTAAAACAGGAAAATATCGTGTACAAGGATTGAAAAGCTTTAGTGTTAGTAGGCCATGGAGTACATTAAAATCCATCGTGTCAAATATCATCAACCGTTTTCAGTCCAAAGGTGTTGAAGATACGGCCAAGGAAACAGCACATCTCATTGCCATAGCATATAAATGATAAGCGTTTGTACTAGAAGATAAAATTGAAAACAGGAGCGTAATCTATGCCATTCGAATTCTTAAAATATCTTCAACCAACTCATTACTTTCGGTTATTCACTAAATCGAACAAATCGGTGTTTCCAGTGGTTAATGATTTACCTGAAGTTATACATGTAGAATTGGAAGCAGATAAACACTATCAGTCTTCTCAAGCTAAGGATTATGATTTGTCATGGCAAGCCATTCAAAAAGGATATATTGGTGAAGCGAATCTTTATACAGATTTTGCTAAGCTTCCAGTAATTGATAATTATCGTTTTATTCGAAAAAACTTTCATGGCGCTTGGGTATTTTATGTGCTTGTTTTACGTTTATTCTCTTTCAAAAATCCATTCGTTGAGTTCTCAAGTTGGTATAAAACCAAATCTGTGAAGAGGTTAAACATTGAGCCTATTCAATCGTATGATGCAGACTTTGCTAATTACAGGTCAGAACTCTTAGA
This sequence comes from Psychroserpens sp. XS_ASV72, assembly GCF_041224425.1. NCBI lineage: Bacteria > Pseudomonadati > Bacteroidota > Flavobacteriia > Flavobacteriales > Flavobacteriaceae > Psychroserpens > Psychroserpens sp. XS_ASV72. The sequence continues at coordinate 113,804 of NZ_JBGFGL010000075.1, forward strand.
AAGAAATCCTATTGTTAGTGTTATTATACCAACCTTGAACAGATATGAATACCTCAAAGATATTCTGAAAGATTTGGAATTGCAGGATTTTAAGAATTTTGAAGTGATTGTAGTAGATCAATCAGATGCATTCGATAGGTCATTCTATAATGATTATGATTTGGATATTCAATTGATTCATCAAAAGGAAAAAGCGCTGTGGTTAGCTAGAAATACAGCTATTCAAAAGGCTAGAGGCGAGTTTATTGCTTTGTCTGAAGATGATGTTCGCATTCAATCAGATTGGATAACTACACACTTAAAGTGTCTTGACTTTTTTAACGCTGAGGTGTCTGCTGGTGTTTTTTATCCGGAAAATAAAGGGATTCCTAAAGATCGCTCGTTTTTTGCGGTTGCTTCTCAGTTTGCAACAGGAAATGCAATGCTATACAAAAGCGTATTTGAACAAGTCGGATTATTCGATAGACAATTTGAAAAACAACGGATGGGAGATGGTGAATTCGGGATGCGACTGTATTTAGCAGATATCAAAAGTATTTCAAACCCAAAAGCATCCTGTGTCGATGTGAAAGCAGGAGTTGGCGGATTGAGAGAAATGGGAAGTTGGGATGCCTTTAGACCGTCAAACTTTTTTGCACCAAGACCCATACCAAGTGTTTTGTATTTTTTCAGACGTTATTTTGGGAAGACGCCTTCACGATTGGCATTATTGCGAATGGTACCATTATCCATCTTTCCGTATCAGTTTAAAAAAAATAAACCCTTATTGCTAATAGGTGTTTTAATATCCATATTGTTGTTACCTATTGTTTGTTACCAGGTATCTAAATCTTGGTACTTAGCAACTAAAAAAATCAATGAAGGTCCGATAATTCCAAAATTGTAGTGAATAACGAAAGTCGAAATATTCTTATTGTAACGTCTGAGTTTCCTCCTCAGCCAGGTGGTATTGGTAACCATGCTTACAATTTGGCAGTTTCACTTTCAAAGGAAGGTTTTAACGTTTCTGTGATTGCCGATCAAAGATCTGACGATGGAATAGAAGAGAAACAATTTGATACGGAACTGCCTTTTCAGGTCACTAGAATTAAAAAGCGCAATGTTCGACTCATTATGTACGTCAAGCGTATTTTGAAAACCAAAGCACAACTTAAAAGGGCTTCACATGTAATTGCTACTGGTAAATTTTCATTGTGGAATGTAGCTTTTTTGAGTTGGTTTAAAAGTATCAATACGCTTGCTGTCATTCACGGCACGGAAGTGAATTTCAAATCATTTTTCCTTCGGAAATCTATAAATCTGTCTTTAAAAAGATTTGATACCATAGTAGCAGTTTCGAATTACACCAAAAGTCTGGTTTCCGATTTAAACAAAGAAGTTCATGTTATTCCTAATGGCATCAATAATGAAAATTGGCAAAAACCTCAAGATACTTTAACAAAATTAATAGGTAGTCCATCATTAACTACAGTAGGAAGGGTAAGTCCGCGAAAAGGACAATTAAATGTGATCAAGTTGTTACCAGAATTGATAAAAACCTATCCTCAACTTCATTATCACTGTGTTGGCATCGCTACAGAAGCAGATGCCATACGTTCTCAAGCTAAAGCACTTAATGTGGATTCACATATTACCTTTCATGGTGTACTCAGCCATGAAGCACTTCAAGATGTATTAAACAAAACAGATATTTTTGTGATGCTCAGTTCTGAAACCAATTCAGGAGATGTTGAAGGTTTTGGCATTGCTATATTAGAAGCTAACGCACTTGGTGTTCCAGCCATTGGAGCTCTTGGTTCGGGTATTGAAGATGCCATCAAACCGAATTGTAATGGAGAATTAATTGAAGTGTCTAGTGCTGAGCAGTTTAAAATAGCAGTATCCAAAATTCTATCTCATAAAGAAGATTACCAAACACAAGCTGAAAATTGGGCCAAGGAGCACGATTGGTCCTACATAATTAAACACTATATTGCTTTGTTGAAATGAGTACATTAACCATTATTTCACATACAGAGCATTATAAATCCTCAGATGGAACCTTGGTAGGATTGGGATCAACCATTACAGAGATTAACCATTTGTTAGAGATTTTCGATCAGATTATTCATGTGGGCATGTTTCATGAAGAAGAAGCACCACCAAGTGCCTTGCCGTATATTTCAGATCGCATCACTTTTGTCGCGTTGCCTGCTTTAGGAGGTCACGGATTTATTGATAAGGTGAAAATCCTATGGAATACACCTCGAGTCTTAAAGATTGTTAGAAACAGTATTAACCAAGCAGATTATTTCCAATTTAGGGCACCAACTGGAATAGGTGTTTTTGTATTACCATACTTAACACTTTTTTCTTCTAAGAAAGGCTGGTTCAAGTATGCTGGAAATTGGAAGCAAAAAAAGGCTCCTTTGGCATATCAATTTCAACGTTGGTGGCTGAAAAAGCAAAAAAGACCAGTGACAATCAATGGTAAATGGGAGGATACACCAGAGCATTGCCTTGCTTTTGAAAATCCATGTTTAACTGAAAAAGAATTCATCGAAGGTGAAACATGTATTGAGAATAAGCAATGGAATGCAAGCGAGATTAGTTTGTGTTTTGTTGGTAGATTGGAAGACCAAAAAGGGATCGGACTTTTAATTGAGGTTTTATCAAGGCTTGACCAAAACGAAAAAACAAAACTTAAAGACATCCATATTGTTGGTGATGGTGCAAATGTTGGCACTTACAAACAAGCAGCGAGCGCAAGTGGTTTGAATTTTGTATTTCATGGTGTGTTGTCAAGAAAAGAAGTTCATCGAGTTTATAAAATATCACATGCCATTGTGTTGCCTTCAGCTTCTGAAGGTTTTCCAAAAGTTATATCAGAAGCCATGAACTATGGTTGTATACCTGTGGTGTCAAATGTGTCTTCCATTTCAAATTATGTAAAAGATAACATTAACGGATTTTTATTTTATCCAATAACTTTTGAGAATCTTGCTGATAAAATCAAAAAAATATTAAATTTGACTGATTTACAGTATTATAATATAATCAAATCCCAAAATCAGGAACTTATTAAATTTACCTACTCATATTATAACAAGCGAATAAAGGAGGAAATATTAAGATAATAGTGATTCTATTATATGAGAGATGTCAAGCATGTTTCACTTAATTTTTGACCTTTTTTTTATGCGTTTTATGGACCGATAATTTTTTTTGGTCTTTTAAAAAATTAGTTACTTTTAGCACTTGCTAGGAAACAAAGCTGAGTAGATGGTTTTAAAAAAAATATCTTGGATTTTCAAGAGACATCCATTTTTGTATATGGCGCGATTCAAGTTGTTGGCCAAAAACTCAAGCATAGAAGAGATTCAGAATTGCACTTATAATCAGTTTAATCATAAGGAAGATATTCCGGTTTACTTTCAAGAAATCAATTCAAGAGTCTTTGTGTCTGGAAAACCTGATTCAGATATGGACCTAATAAAGCAATTGAGCGTTTGGTTACAGAATAATATAAAAGGTGGTCCAGGACTAAGTGAGCCTTCAGATGAAGCCTTAAAGATCATGCTTTCTGGAAGAGGAGGAGTCTGTAGCGATATGGCTCAGGTGTTTAACAATTTTTGCGTTATTAATGATATTAAAGTGCGTGAATGGGGAAATACAAGAGCGCCTTTCAATAAGTCTTATGGAGGCCATTCATTTAATGAGTTTTATTCCAAAGAGCTAGATAAATGGATTTTAATTGATGTTTCAAGTAGCCTTTTCTTTTATTCAAAAGATAGTGAAACACCTTTGTCTGTTTTAGAGCTCTATGAGTTGGTTAGGGATAATAAGGAGGTTCTTTTCAGAAGTTTTAATACCAATAAAACACTTAATGTAGCTACAATAAACCGAAACTATCTCGATGTTGATACTGTCCCTTTTCTAATTTGTAACTATTCCAACAAAACCTATGATTCTTTTTTAAAGCGAACAAGACCCCTTATTCCAGTTTTTGTAACACACTTTATATTGTATCTTGTGGGCAAAAGTTATCATTATCGTTTTCCATTTGGAGATTATAAAAAAATTTTCTCTTAGTAGTTGATTTCTAGCTGCATGTAAGATGAATTTATTGATAAACGCTTTAGTTTACTATTGAAAACAGATATTACATATATTAATGCAATCATCTTGCATATTTTAATTGGAATGCTAACCTATTTCAATGAAAATCTTGCCAAGGTCTATTTTGCTATTGCATTGGTTTACTTTTTGTCTAAAATCATTTTATCTGAAAAATCATCCAAAACATTTCATGTTTTATGTGCCTGTGCCTATTTTGTAGGTGCTGAGGTATTGTTTAGAATCACCAGAGGATCTATTTCTTATGAAGCAGGTAAGTATCTTGTGATTCTATTTGTAATCATAGGAATGTTTTACAAAGGTATTTCGGGTAGGGCTTATCCTTATTTTCTGTATGTCTTACTCTTAGTGCCTTCCATTTTTGTGGCATCTACGACCTTAAGCTTTGATGCCAATTTTAGAACGAATATTGCATTTGTACTCAGTGGTCCGGTTTGTTTAGGTGCTGCAGCATTGTTTACATATGATAAAAAAATAACGTTCAACCAACTTAATAAGGTTTTGCTGTATGTATTGCTGCCCATAATTTCACATACAGTTTATATATTTTTTTACAATCCAAGTGTCAAGGACGTTCTGTCTGGAACAGGATCTAATAGAGATGCTTCAGGAGGTTGGGGAGCAAATCAAGTGTCAACCGTTTTAGGACTAGGCATGTTTATTTTGGTGGTTCGTTTATTTACCAAGTCACCATCATTGGGATTAAAACTATTGAATATAGGCTTATTTTCAGTCATTGCCTATCGTGCTATCGTAACATTTAGTAGAGGAGGAGTTATTACAGCAGTAGTGGCTATTTTGGCATTTCTTGCCATATATTATTCTAATGTTTCCAAGAAAAAGAAAAACGAAGTGGCATTAATGTTTATGTTTTTTGTTTTTGCGTTTAGCTTGACTTGGGTAGTAAGTTCTTCTCAAACCGATGGCTACATAGACTTAAGGTACACGAATAGAGACCACCTTGGAAGGGAAAAATCTGATGTCACGACGGGTAGAAAAGAACTCTTTGAAGAAGAACTTGAAGGATTTGTATCCAATCCTTTTTTAGGTATTGGATCCAGTAGGGCAAAAGATCAGCGTATTGAAGTTGAAGGTCAAGGTGTTACCTCTCATAGTGAGCTCAGTCGTTTACTTGCCGAACATGGTATTTTTGGCGTCATAATTTTAGTGATTCTGTTGTTTAAACCTTTAGATATGAAATCCCGAAGTAAACATAATTACTTTTTTTACGCATTCATGTGTTTTTGGTTCGCAACGATTAATCACTCATCAATGCGACTCGCTGCACCAGCATTCATATACTCCTTAGCACTTTTAAATGTAGTTAATGAAAAACGTTCTTTACATAGGAAACAACTTAATCAAGAAAACATCTAATATTTCTGGAATTCAGATTTTAGGTCCATTATTGGAAAATGAAGGTCTTAGAGTAACATATACCTCATCTCATAACAATAAGTTCTTGCGTATTATAGACATGGCTTATTCATGTTTAAAATATGCAAAGAAGGTAGATGTTGTTTTAATTGATACCTACAGTACTCAAAACTTTTATTACGCTTATATAATAGGAAGATTGTGTAAGCTATTAAAGCTAGAGTATATTCCTATTCTACATGGCGGAAATTTGCCTTCAAGGTTGAAAAACAGCCCTAATCTCAGTCAAAAACTTTTCAAAAATGCCTTCATGAATGTGTCACCTTCCTTATATCTCAAGGAAGCTTTTGAAGCTCATGGAATTAATAATATTATTCATATACCAAATGCTATTGAAATAGCGAAGTATCCATTAAAGCCAAAGGAATACAGGACGGTAAACCTCTTATGGGTACGTTCGTTTTCAGAAATATATAATCCCTTAATGGCGGTTGAAGTGTTAAAACTAATAAAAGCGCAGTATTCAGATGCCACACTTTGTATGGTTGGTCCTGATTCTGACGGAACGCAAAGCAAGGTCCAGCAATTAGCCAACACACTTGACTTACAAGTAAAATTCACCGGAAAGTTAACAAAGGAAGAATGGATAACCCTTTCAGAAAACTATAATATATTCATAAACACAACCAATTTCGATAATACTCCTGTGAGCGTCATGGAGGCAATGGCCTTAGGTCTTCCCGTAGTATCTACAAATGTTGGAGGTATTCCTTATTTAATTCAAGATGAGTTTGATGGTCTATTAGTAAATCCCAACGATAGTGTTGCTATGGCAAAAGCTATAAATGAATTGATTGATGATAAGGTTAAACGAAAATCGATCATAAGCAACGCTAGACGAAAAGTGGAGTCGTTTGATTGGGATGAGGTAAAAAAGAAATGGCTTCAATTATTGAAGGCTTAATAGCATATAGTTGATTTAAGTTTTTATCTTTAACGTTTATTTTGGTAAATGGATAAGAAAAAGGACATACATTTCGAAATCTCTGAGCGAAAAGTGCTACTGAGGATTTTTGACCTCCTTTTTATCTTTGTCGGACTCTATGTCTTAGAACTTACCTTAGATTTTGATTACTTAACTGTCAATAGAGATAATGGTGTTGCCTTATTTGTTTTGGGTCTTTACATCATGGTTTTTGGGACAATCTTTGAAATTTACGATCTTCAGAAGTCCAATAAATTAGATATTACATTCAGAAATATTGTTATTACAGCATCAACAACAGTTCTGTTTTATTTACTAACCCCTTTTTTCACCCCTTTTTTACCAGAGAACAGATTACAGATCGTATATTTTTATGTCGCAATTATCGTCATGTTGTTTTTATGGCGATTGGCTTACACAACATTCATCGTTTCACCACGCTTTTATAAAAAAGTGCTTTTGGTTGGAGAGATTTCAAATATTGAAAACATCGTCAAACCTTTACGTGAAACAGATCCTAACTACAAGATTATTGGTTTTATAAACTGTGAAAAGGAAGCAGAAGACCCAATAAAATTTAAAGGGCTCAAGGAATTTCAACCAGAAGAGCTCATGGATGTTATTCAAAAGCATAAGATTTCTGAAATATTAGTGGCTACTTACGATTCTGAAACCATTACACCAGAAATTTATCATGACTTGATCAATCTTTTAGAACATGGTTTCACCATACGGGAATACACCCAAGTTTATGAAGAGATTACCTATCGCGTACCAATCCAATTTGTAGGTAAGGATTTTTATAAGTATTTCCCGTTCAGCCGAAGCAATCAAAATACATTATATCTTTTTTTCCATAGATTGTTTGATATTTTATTCTCAATTTTAGGTTTAGTTTTGGGAAGTTTACTCTTGCCATTAATTCTTATAGGTAATCTTTTAGGAAATAGAGGACCACTATTCTATATGCAAGAGCGCGTTGGAAAAAACGGTAATGTTTTCAATATTGTTAAACTTCGCAGTATGGTTGTCGATGCTGAAACAGATGGTGCTAAATGGGCTCAGAAAAATGATGCAAGGGTAACTACTTTTGGTAAATTTTTACGTCGATCACGTTTTGATGAATTCCCACAGTTTTTTAATGTTTTAAAAGGTGATATGAGTATCATTGGCCCAAGACCTGAACGGCCTTTTTTTGTTAATGAGCTTTCAAGAATCATCCCTTTCTACGAAACAAGGCATATTATAAAACCTGGTCTTACTGGTTGGGCTCAAGTTAAAACAAGATATGGATCCTCGGTTGATGATAGTTTGACTAAATTACAATACGATTTGTACTATATCAAGCACCGAAGTATTTTCCTGGATTTTAATATTATCGTAAAAACCTTGAGTACCATTCTGTATTATAGAGGACAGTAATTACAATACTTGTCGTTTCTTTCTGAAAAACCCTATGAGAAACACAAAGAGCATGATAAAAATGCTAATACGTGCTATGTAATCACCTGCTAAAACATAAAAGGTCTTGTAGTCATTAGTAACCACTTGACCTGCTAGAGCACCCTTTTTACCATAACCCAAACGGGTCGTAATATCTCCTCTTGCATTGATAATTGCAGAGATACCTGTATTGGCACTTCTTGCAATATCACGTCTGGTTTCAATAGCTCGCAATCGCGCTAGGCTTAAGTGCTGTTTGTGGCCTTGAGATTCATTCCACCAGGCGTCATTGGTTATAATCGACAAGAAGTTTGCTCCATTTCTGATATATCCAGTAACAAACTCACCATAAACAGATTCATAACAGATGACAGGTCCTGTTTTAAACTTGCCGTTAGATGCAGTAAATACACCTCTAGAATCCTGAGTGGTTTTCATCGCTACTGTTCCACCAAGATCAATCATAGCATCACCAATGATAGGTTTAAGGATATTTTGGTAAGGAAAGTTCTCAATGCCTACAACTAATTTAGACTTATTGTATTGCGCAATAGAATCAGAAGTGTTGATGAAAATAGCCGAGTTATAATCGTCATACCATGTATTGGGTCTAAACTTATACGTGTTGGTTTCCTTGCGGATTCTATTTTTATCATTAAAAAAATCGATAAATGAGATACCTGTCAATATGTTAACCTGAGGATGTTTTGAAACATAGCGTTCCAAACGGTTTCTCAATAATGAATTGTCAAACCTACTTAAATGAGTACTCTCGGCAAAGAACGTTTCAGGCGTCATTATAAGGTCTGTTGAATCCGTTATTTTTGAATCCGAAAGTTCAACAAACAATTCCTCAAACTTTAAATTGCTCATTTGATATTTTTCAGAATACGGATCTATATTGGGTTGTAGAGCAATGATATTGATGGTTTCGCCTTCATGACTATAATTCACATACATAATTGAAGACAGTATAATTGGAATTCCAATCATTAAAGCGAGTTTTATGACCATGGATTTTATAACCGATTTCGACTTCGAGCTTAAGTAATTCAAAACACCTTTAAAGACTAATACATTTACAAGTAATATCCATAAAGTACCTCCAAAGGTTCCCGTATATTCATACCATTGAATCCATGTGATATGCTCGGAGAACCCATTTCCTAAATTTAGCCAAGGCCAAGAGAATTCCCAATTCAAATGAAGTTTTTCAAAGCTGATCCATAACGCCACTAAAAACAGAAGCGCACGATTTGTTGAAATCCGTTTGGCATATTTATGATAGATGAGGAACAATAGAGCCATCAAGGCTGAATTCACAAAAACCGCAAAAGCAGCTCCGAAAACACTAGCGTAAACCAACCAGCTGGTTGTTATAAGATTCCAAAGTACAAAGGTTAGATAAGCTAATCCGAACACCTTAAGTCCTTTCCGTTTGGTTTCAGATTGTCTGATGTTTTGTTCAGCAATCAGTAATGGTACAAAGGCAAAAAAGAGGAGTAGTGGAAATCCGTAGGTTGGCCAACCCAATGCGAATAAAAGTCCTGAACTTATGGCGAGTAGTATCCGATTCACTATCTAAAGATACTAAAATCGAGTTTCAACGAAAATACATTGCTGTATAATGCCACACTTTGATCGCCAATATCAGTAAAAGCATAATCCAACTGAATGCCTTTATATTTAAATCCCAACCCTAAACTTGGTTGGAAGGTCAGACTTTCAGAATTATCCAATTGAAGTTCATTTTGGAAGTTTCCCATGCCTGCTCTCAAAAAGACCAAATCCGTATAACCAAATTCAAAGCCTAAAGCTGGATTGATACTTGCAAAAGAGGTTGAAATAATATCGTTGTTTTCTTCAAAACGAACATTTAAATCAAAGGAAGCCAACAAGGAATAATCATAGTGAAAGATGAATTTTTTAGACATTCCGATTTGTAATTTAGGAATGGTTAACTCGGTTTTTTCAGGAACCGTTTGGTTTTGTCCATCGATCGCGTTCTGGATATCTTCAAGTTTATCTTCATCAAATGACCAAGCGTTAAAGGTTGTGGTGATGTCTCTTGCCATGATTCCAAATTTCCAATCATTTTTTGATTCAAACTGAATTCCAGCATCCAAACCAAAGCCCCAAGAATTGGCAAAATCACCAATAATTCTTCGAACTACTTTGGCGTTAACTCCATAGCTTAATCCAGGAATAGGTAAGTTTCTTGCATAAGAAAACGTTAGCGCATAGTCTGCTGTAGAAAACAAACTCACACGATCGTAATTGATGTTCCCTTGGTCGTCTATCAATTGTGTAGTGTCTAAAATGTCATCAACACCAAAACGAATCAGTGACACAGCAATGGCACTTCGATCGTCTAGCGGTTTTGCAAAGGCGATGTAATTGTAGTTGGCAATATTGGCAAAGTAGCTCGAGTGTAAGGCAGCAAGTTGGTTGTCCTCCAAATGCACTAACCCAGCAGGATTCCAGTAACCAGAGTTTACATCAGCAGTATGGGAAACCACAGCATTGCTCATTCCAAGAGCCGCAGCGTCAACACCAATATTTAAAAACTCATTAGAGTATTTTCGGGTGGTTTGCGCAGAAGCTATCAGTGTTACCAATGATAGAATAAGGAATGCGTAATTCTTCAATAGCAAAATTTTTTACAAAGATGCATAATATTTTCAATCTATTAAACTATAAAATAAAACAGATATTGCCTTTGTTTTGTTTAAGTCGTAAATAGTTTGCTATTTTTACATAAATCTTAATACATGCCATTAAAACGGTACATTCCTAATTTCATTACGCTTCTTAATTTATTCTGTGGAAGCATTGCTGTGCTCTTTGCAGTCAACAATAATTTTGTAGGTGCTGCAACCTTTGTTTTTTTAGGTGTTTTCTTTGATTTTTTTGACGGTTTTGCCGCTCGAAAACTCAATGTTCAAAGTGAGTTGGGTGTGCAATTGGATTCTTTGGCAGATTTGGTCACTAGCGGATTGGTTCCTGGAATAGTGATGTTTAAATTGATTGCGATGAGCTTGGAAGTTCCACAGTTTGAGCAAGGAGAACATTGGAGTGTTTTGATGAATTGGCAAGGACTGCAAATTGCGCCTTTATCTTTAATAGGCTTATGTATCACTTTGGCATCAGCATATCGTTTGGCTAAATTCAATATAGATGATGAACAACAAACCTATTTTAAAGGTTTGCCAACACCTGCCAACGCGTTATTGATTTTGTCATTGCCTTTAATTGTAGAATTTCAAAATAATATGGCTTTCAATGCCTTGATTTTCAATCCGTGGATCTTGATTGGAATCACTCTCTTAAGCTGTTATTTATTGAATTCAAAAATAAAATTGTTGGCCTTGAAGTTCAAGAATTTCAATTTTTCTGAAAATAAATTTAGGTATGCCTTAATTGCTTTAAGCATCGTCTTTATAATCGTATTTCATTTTATCGCCATACCACTCATCATTCTTGTTTATATATTACTGTCTTTAATTAACAACACTACGAACTAAATTATCGCTATGTTAGAAGTTATTTTTACCTTATTAATGCTCGTGCTACTACAAGCTGTATTGGGCTTTGACAATTTATTGTACATTTCTTTGGAATCTAAAAAAGCTCCTGAAACAGATCAAAAACGGGTAAGAAAAGTTGGGATTCTTATAGCTATTGTTTTAAGGATTGTTCTCCTTTTTGTCTTAGTGTCGGTTATTGATTACTTTCAAGAACCCTTTTCTTTTTTGACAGGAACAATTGAGAACGTTCTTGATTTTGCTTTCAACGGTCACAGTATAATTGTGTTGGCTGGAGGCGCATTTATAATTTACACAGCATTGAAGGAAATTTGGCACATGATAGCAAAGCATGATTTGAGTGAAGATATTGATGCCAACGGAAATGGGAAAAAGTCTTCAAATGCAGTAATCGTAAGCATTGTTTTAATGAACTTGGTCTTTTCCTTTGATTCTATTCTTGCAGCAATTGGTTTAACAAATGAAATTGAAAATTCAACAACAGCCTTTATTGTTATGGCAATAGCTATTGTATTGAGTGGTATATTAATGCTCGTTCTTGCTGATCGAATTTCAGTGTTTTTAGCTAAAAACAGAATGTATGAGGTGTTAGGATTGTTTATCCTTTTTATAGTTGGTATTATGTTGGTTACTGAAGGAGGTCATTTAGCACACTTGAAAATCTTTGGAAATGAAATTGTACCAATGAGTAAAACCACGTTTTATTTTGTCATCGCAATACTAGTGGTTACAGATATTGTCCAAAGTCGATACCAAAAGAAATTGCTTGCTGAAAAAGCTCAAAATATGGCTGACAAAGGAAATGTAAAAGAATAATTAAAAGTGTAGTTTCTTTTTACGTAACTCAAAATTCTGACCTAAATACACTTTGCGTACCATCTCGTCACTGGCAAGCTCTTCAGGTTTACCAGCTTTGAGTATGCTGCCTTCAAACATTAAGTAAGTTCTGTCGGTTATTGCTAAGGTTTCTTGTACGTTGTGATCAGTGATTAGAATGCCGATATTTTTCTTGGTGAGTTTGGCAATGATACGTTGAATGTCTTCAACAGCAACTGGGTCAACTCCAGCAAATGGTTCATCAAGAAGAATGAAGTCAGGATCGGTTGCCAAAGCTCTTGCTATTTCAGTTCTTCGACGCTCACCTCCTGAGAGTAAATCACCTCTATTGGTTCTGATGTGTCCCAAACCAAACTCCTCAATAAGAGATTCCATTTTATCGTGTTGCTCTTTCTTGCTTAGCTTAGTCATTTGCAAGACACTCAAAATATTGTCTTCGATACTAAGCTTCCTAAATACTGAAGCTTCTTGAGCCAAGTAGCCAATTCCATTTTGGGCACGTTTATACATTGGGAAGGCTGTGATTTCAGTGCTGTCGAGGTAGATATTACCACCATTAGGTTTAATAATGCCAACAATCATGTAGAAGGACGTTGTTTTTCCAGCACCATTTGGTCCCAATAAACCAACAATTTCACCTTGCTTCACTTCCAAAGACACATCCTTTACAACTTTTCTTCCGCTGTAGGACTTCATTAAATTATCGGCTCTAAGTACTTTCATATCATTGAATAAAAGCTAAAATAGGAAAATCTAAAATTCCTAATAACTCTTTATTAAAAGTTTAACGGTCTTGTTCCAGTGCATCCCAATACTCATAAGCTCTTCTCAAATGAGGAATTACGATAGTGCCACCAACCAAAGTTGCAATACTCATGGCTTCTACAACTTCTTCCTTGCTCAACCCTTCATTGTAACTAGATTCTAAATGGTATTTCACGCAGTCATCACAACGCAAAACCATAGATGCTACCAAACCTAAGAGTTCTTTGGTTTTCTTATCCAGAGCTCCTTCAGCAAAGGCATTTGTGTCAAGGTTGAAAATACGCTTGATAATTTTATTGTTGTCAGCCATAATGGCATCGTTCATTTTAGAACGGTATGAGTTAAATTCAGAAATAATATCAGACATTGAAAAGGTATTTTAAGCACTTGCTCTTTTTTGTTTTCGAGCTTGATTTTTAACAACGATTTTTGAAATATAAATACTGATTTGATATAAGATTAAAATAGGTATCGCTACAATAATTTGGCTGGCAATGTCAGGAGGTGTAATGATTGCTGAAAGCGTCAAGACGATGACCAAGGCAAATTTTCTGTACTTTTTCAGAACCTGAGGTGTTACCAAACCAATTTTTGTAAAAAAATATATGATGATTGGAAGCTCAAATACCAATCCAGACGCCAAGCACGACGATCTTACCATGGCAATATAGGAACTGATGTCAAATTCATTTGATATTTCCGGACTGATACTGTAATTGGCTAAAAAGTTTATAGAAAGCGGAGTTACGATGTAATAGCCAAACAAGACACCTAGAAAAAACAAAAAGGAAGTCGTGAAAATAAAACCCTTTGAATACTTGCGTTCACTCGCATGCAAACCAGGACTTATAAAACTCCATAATTGATATATCACATACGGAAAAGCCAAAACCAATCCTGCGTAAATAGAGGTCCATATATCAGCAGAAAATTGTCCTGCAACGGTTCTACTTTGGATTTTAAACGGAAACTCAGTAGCGCAAAAAGTGGTATCATTAATCCCAATAAACTGAGACGCTTTACATAACCATTTATAGGTTGGAAAATCCATGCGTTTAGGCGCAAATACGATATGTTCAAAAACGAATCCGCTAAAAATAAATGCAATGGTAGCACATATTAAAATGCCTAAGGTCACTCGTATCAAATGCCATCTTAAATCCTCAAGATGATCAAGGAATGACATTTCATTTGGGTTTGATTTTGCCATTATAGGATGCCTTCTTTAATTAAATCGTGAATATGGATAACTCCAGCATAAGCGCCATCTTTTTCAACTAATAATTGAGAAATACCATGTTCCTCCATCATTTCCATGGCGTCAATAGCCATAGCATCTTCTTCAATTCGCTTCGGATTTTCACTCATGATATCTTTTGCTGTTAAGTGAATGAAGTCTTCGTTTTTGGTTAACATTCGTCTTAGGTCACCATCAGTAATGATCCCAATAATTTTATCGTTATCAACAACCGCAGTAACACCTAACATTTTTTCTGAAATCTCAACAATGACTTTTTTTGCAGAGGTGTTCAGTTCTACTTTAGGTTTTTCATTTTGGGACGATAAATCATTAACTCTCAAATACAATCGTTTGCCTAAAGCACCTCCTGGATGGTATTTAGCGAAATCTTTACTTGAAAACCCTCGCTTTTCCAAAAGACAAATAGCTAAAGCATCACCCATTACCAATTGAGCCGTTGTACTTGTGGTTGGTGCCAAGTTATTCGGACAAGCTTCTTGTTCAACATACGTGTTTAACACAAAATCACATTGTTGCGCCAAGTAGGATTTGTTGTTGCCAGTAATGGCAATCATTTTGTTGTTGGCATTTTTGATTAAAGGAACCAATACTTTTATTTCTGGAGTATTGCCACTTTTGGAAATACAGATGACCACATCATCTTCCAAAATCAATCCTAAATCACCGTGAATAGCATCAGCAGCATGCATAAATACAGCAGGTGTTCCTGTGGAATTGAGAGTGGCGACAATTTTATTGGCAATAATGGCGCTTTTTCCAATACCTGTTATAACAACCCTACCTTTGGAATTGTAGATCAATTGTACTGTATTGGCAAAATCTTCAGTTAAGAGATGACTTAAATTGGCAATGGCATCTCGTTCTAAATCTATAGTTTTCTTAGCAAGATCTATAATAGATTGCGTACTGTTCAAAATTATATTTTTTTGAGTTTGATGAGTTTAAAGAAATTGTTATCTTTAGTCTTATGCAAATGTATCAAAAATACTAATAGGGATTAATGAGTGTTAAAGAAATTGATATACATTCTGCACTAAAACAATACTTCGGTTTTTCAAAATTTAAAGGACTTCAAGAAAGCGTTATTAAAAGTGTTGTAGAAGGAGAGGATGTATTTGTTATTATGCCAACTGGTGGTGGTAAATCATTGTGTTATCAGTTGCCAGCATTGATTAAGGAAGGTACAGCGATTATTGTTTCTCCCTTAATTGCCTTAATGAAAAATCAAGTTGATGCTATAAAAAGTGTTTCAGATAATGAAGGCGTAGCACATGTGCTAAACTCTTCACTGAATAAATCTGAAGTCAAACAGGTTAAGGAGGATATCAAAAATGGCATCACCAAATTACTTTATGTAGCGCCAGAATCCCTTACCAAGGACGAACATGTTGAGTTTTTAAGAACGGTCACCATTTCATTTATGGCTGTTGATGAAGCGCACTGTATTAGTGAATGGGGACATGACTTTAGACCAGAATACCGTAACCTTAGACATATTATCAAACGCATTGGTGAGAATATTCCAATCATCGGATTGACAGCGACTGCGACTCCAAAGGTACAAGAGGATATCCTGAAAAGCTTAGATATCCCAAACGCTAAGACTTACAAGGCTTCTTTTAACAGGCCTAATCTGTATTATGAGGTCAGACCAAAAACTAAAAATGTCGATGCAGATATCATTCGTTTTATAAAGAAGAACGAAGGAAAGTCAGGAATTGTTTATTGTTTGAGCCGTAAACGTGTTGAAGAATTAGCACAAGTGCTACAAGTCAACGGAATTAAAGCAGTTCCCTATCATGCAGGATTAGATCCTAAGTCGCGAGTCAAGCATCAAGATATGTTTTTAATGGAAGATGTCGATGTTGTTGTTGCAACCATTGCCTTCGGAATGGGAATTGACAAACCAGATGTGCGTTTTGTGATTCATCATGACATGCCTAAAAGCATCGAAAGTTATTACCAAGAAACTGGTCGTGCTGGTCGTGATGGTGGTGAAGGCCACTGTTTGGCTTTTTATGCTTACAAGGACATTGAAAAGCTTGAGAAATTCATGTCTGGAAAACCTGTTGCTGAACAGGAAATTGGACATGCCTTGCTTCAGGAGGTAGTAGCATTTGCTGAAAGTTCGGTGTCAAGACGTAAGTTTATCCTTCATTATTTTGGTGAAGAATTTGATAACGAAACAGGAGAAGGTGGCGACATGGATGATAATGTGCGACATCCAAAAAAACTGCATGAAGCCAAAGACGAGGTTTTGATTCTACTGAAGACCGTTCAAGATACCAACGAAAAATACAAATCTAAAGATTTGGTCAATGTGATCATTGGGTCCTCAAATGCATTGATCACATCCCATAAAACAGATACGCAGCCGTTTTTCGGTGTTGGAAAGGATAAGGACAAACGCTATTGGATGGCTTTAATCCGTCAAGTATTGGTTGCTGGATATTTAAAAAAGGATATTGAAACTTATGGAGTACTTAGGTTATCTGCTGAAGGTAAAAAGTATTTAAAATCTCCAATCTCATTTATGATGTCTGAAGACCATGTATATGATGAAGATTCTGATGACAGCATCATTACAGCTGCTAAAACTAAAGGTGGTGTTGCCGATGAGAAATTGATGGCAATGCTCAAGGATTTGAGAAAACGTAATGCCAAAAAACTTGGAGTGCCTCCTTTTGTAATTTTTCAAGACCCTTCTCTTGAGGATATGGCTCTAAAATATCCAATTACTTTAGATGAACTTAGTAATGTTCATGGTGTTGGAGATGGAAAAGCTAAAAAATATGGTAAAGATTTTGTGGCCTTGATTGAGCGTTATGTCGAAGAGAACGACATCATGCGTCCTGATGATTTTGTAGTAAAAAGTACAGGTTCCAATTCTGCGATTAAACTCTACATTATTCAAAACGTGGATAGAAAACTACCTTTAGATACGATCGCCTCGTCAAAAGGTATGTCTATGCCAGAATTCATTAAGGAAATGGAAGCTATTGTGTTTTCAGGTACAAAATTGAACATCGATTATTGGATTGATGATATTCTAGATGAAGACCAGCAAGAAGAAATCCATGAGTATTTTATGGAATCGGAAACAGACAAAATATCTGAAGCCGTAGAAGAATTCGATGGTGATTACGAAGATGAAGAGTTGCGTTTATATCGTATTAAATTTATGAGTGAAGTCGCCAATTAGTCCATTCTTCTTCATCAATTGACTCATATTTTGAGAATACAATATTTTCTTTTTTACAGTTTAAGACCATTTGCTCTACTGATGTACGATCTATCTTTGAAGCATCCGCTTCATTGATTTGAAAATCAATTTTTGTAATCCATCGTCCTTTTACGTCTGTATGGTCAGATTCCAGTTCAAGCATATCAGATTGTAATTTCAAATCTAGTCGTGGACCTTTGATGTCAATCGAAGCGCCTTGCTTCACTTTTATTTTGAAGCTTCCAACAACAACTGTTTGAAAAAAATAATAACCGCCAAGTTCATTCAAGCCAGCATACAAAACATTAGATTCTGAAATAGCGAAAGGATTATTTTCAATATCCTGAATAATGGCTTCAACTGAATCTGTGTTTTCAATCGGTTGGTCTTTAGTCTTACCTAATAAATTTTGAAGGGAGAATTTCATGTAATTGATTTCAGCAAAACTACTGGATTAGCTATCAACAACAAAATTTTGAATAGTGTTATCCTTTTTGATTCTATGCTTTTTACTCCTAGTTAACTTTGTTATCTTTGCACCTTAATTAAAATTCTACAATATGAAAGATGGTTTATATGCCAAATTCAATACTTCTAAAGGTGCCATTCTAGTCGCTTTAGAATTCGAAAAAACACCAGGAACAGTAGGTAATTTTGTGGCTCTTGCTGAAGGAAATCTTGAGAATTCTGCAAAACCTCAAGGGAAGCCTTATTATGACGGATTGAAATTCCACAGAGTGATTCCTGATTTTATGATTCAAGGTGGTTGTCCGCTTGGAACAGGAACTGGAAATCCTGGTTACAAATTTGATGATGAGTTTCATCCAGATTTGAAACATGATGGACCAGGTGTTTTGTCCATGGCAAATGCTGGACCAGGAACTAATGGTAGCCAGTTTTTCATAACGCATGTTGAAACACCTTGGTTAGACAATAACCATACAGTTTTTGGGAAGGTTACCGAAGGACAAGAAGTCGTTGATGCTATTGCTCAAGGTGATGAGATTGAAAGTGTAGAGATTATTAGAGTTGGTGATGCTGCTGAAAATTTCAACCCTGTTGAAGCATTTCGAGTATTTGAAGGTGCTCGTGAAAAACGTTTAGAAGCTGAACGTGAAGCTGCTAGAGCTGAATTGGATAAATTAGCAGCTGGTTTTGACGAAACGAAAAGCGGATTGCGCTATAAAATCATTCAACAAGGAAATGGTAAAGCTGCGGAAGCTGGTAAACAAGTATCAGTTCACTATAAAGGACAGTTAGCCGATGGAACGGTTTTCGATTCTTCGTACAAACGTAACAAACCAATCGATTTTCAAGTTGGTGTAGGTCAGGTGATTCCTGGTTGGGACGAAGGCATTTGTCTATTGAAAGTAGGCGATAAAGCACGATTGGTAATTCCAAGTGATTTAGGCTATGGTGCAGCAGGTGCAGGAGGTGTCATTCCTCCAAACGCAACACTTGTATTTGATGTAGAACTGATGGATGTGAAATAAATAATACCAAATACCAATAAAATTATAAAGCACCTATTCCAGGTGCTTTTTTTATCTCAAAATTATTTTTTTAATGATCTCTTTTCCAAGGGATTCATTGAGCATTTTAATGATTTTTTCCTTTCCGTAACTTAATTCCTCCCTAAGAACACTAGAACTCAATTGCACATGTAAGGTGTCTTTGTCCAATTGTACATTCGTGGTATAATTATTTACGCCATTTCCCATCATTTCAGCCCAAGCCTCTTTAACATTTACTTTGTCTAATCCCGATTGAAGATTATTAGCATCAACAAATTCCTTAAGTATCTCACTTATAGGTAAGTTGTCATTATGTCGTTTTGCCATATCAATTTTTTTGAGCGGATGCATTCATATTTATCGGCTCATACCTTTTATAAAGATACATATCTTTATTGGCATTAACTATTAATAACTCGGTTTCATTAGCATTTAAAACGGTTTCCTTCCATTCTGAATAAGGTGTTGAATAGATAAGATGTAAACTGTCATTAGAAATTTTAACGCTAACACCCTCTTTATCAGTAGATGTGGTATAAGTGCCTTCTAAGTTCGGTTTCAATTTGGTTCTGAATCCGGTAGTATTATCAGAAATCTCTATATACTCCACAGTATCATTGTAGGTGTATTCCTTTTTAGTACCATCGGATAAGGTGACTTCTTGAATTTCCCAATAGCCATTGATATGCTTTAATAGTTCGTTCGGATCTTTTGAGCAGCTGAAAAGAACTGCACTAGAAAGAAATAATAGTAAAAACTTCGATTTCATGGCTATAGCTTAAATATTTTATACGATTGATGGATTTGCTTCACTACATTTTCTGTACGTTCGGCATGCGTATCGCTAATGAATAACTGTCCGAAATTTTCATTGTCAACCAATGCTATGATTTGGGAGACTCGTTGTTCATCTAACTTATCAAAAATATCATCCAATAAGAGTAAAGGCGTGACACCACTTTGTGCTTTTATGAAATCGAATTGTGCTAATTTCAAGGCAATTAAAAAAGACTTTTGCTGTCCTTGACTTCCAAATTTTTTAATGGGATGGGATTCAATTTCAAAACTTAAATCATCTTTATGGACACCTACACTTGTATATTGTAAAGCTTTGTCTTTTTGGACATTTTGTTCCAGTAAGCTCTTTAAATCAGAATCGTGTAACTGACTTTTATATGCTAAAGTAATATGTTCATTATTGTTGCTAATTGCCTGATAACGAGATTTGAATATTGGAATAAATGTTTGTAGAAAAGCTTCTCGAGTTTTGAAAATCTCTTTTCCGTAGTTGTGTAATTGTTCATTATAAACCTCAATGGTTTGGGCATTGAAAGTATTGTTTGCCGCAAAGTATTTTAGTAGTGCATTTCGTTGCGATAAGACCTTATTGTAATTGATGAGATTGTTGAGGTAGGTTTTATCGCTTTGTGAAATAACACTGTCAATAAATTTTCGTCGCGTGTCACTACCTTCAATAATTAAATCACGATCTGCTGGAGAGATGATAACCAAGGGAATAAACCCAATATGGTCACTAAACTTGTCATACATCTTTCCATTGCGTTTAATAACTTTTTTTTGACCTCGTTTAAAGGATACTATGATTTTTTCAGAACGCTCGTTTTTTTCAAAAGCACCATCGACTACAAAAAAATCTGCTTCATGATTGATGTTTTGCGTTGTTACCGGATTGAAGTAACTCTTTCCGAAGGATAGATGATAAATAGCATCAAGCACATTGGTTTTACCTACTCCGTTTAAGCCAACGAAACAATTAATTTTATGGTCAAATTCGAAATCTTCACTTTCGAAGTTTTTGTAATTTACCAAACTAAGGGTCTTTAAAATCATAAAACGAGTAGAAATATTCGTGTTTTGGTCTAAAATCTCGTAAGAAGAAGTAAAAATAACAAATAATTTACCTTTTAATTCCCAATAAAAATTTTATTTTTGCGGCGCATAAATAGAGAAATATGGCAACGTATAAGAAAAGAGGTCACAAGCCAAAAACAAAAGCTGAGAAAGTTGAAGCTATAGAAGAAAACTCAACAACCGCTGAAGTTTTTAATACCTTAGATGAAGGTGCATCAAAAGCAGAAGATTGGGCAGTTAAAAATCAAAACACCATATTCATTGTTGTTGGTCTTGCTGCAGCAATTGTATTAGGATACTTGGGTTACAATAAATTTATCGCTGAGCCTAAAGCTGAAGAAGCTATGAATGAGATGTACACAGCTCAAAAATATTTTGAGGATGCTGTGAATGGTACTGAAAAAGATTCACTTTACACTTTGGCGCTAAATGGTGGAGAAGGTAAATATGGTATGCTCGATATCGTTAATGAATATGGAAGCACACCTGCAGGAAATCTTGCCAATTACTATGCTGGAATGGCATATCTTAACTTAAAGGATTACCAAAATGCAGTAAAGCATCTTAGCGATTTCAGTACTGATGATGCAGTATTGGGTCCTGTTGCTAAAGGCGGCATTGGTGATGCCTTTGTGCAGTTGAATCAACCAGAGGACGCATTGGAATATTATGAAAAAGCAATCGCAGCTTCTACAAACGATTATACAACTCCGATGTATTTGTTCAAAGCTGCTAATTTAGCTTTAGAATTAGGTAATTCTGACAAGGCATTGCAATATTTCAAAAGAATTAAAGAAGAGTTTTCAGGTTCTACGGAAGCTGCTAACATAGATGTTTTCATTGGTAGAGCTGAAGCAAAGAACTAAAAATGGCTACTGCTAACAAAAACTTATCCAACTACGATAAGATCACAATCCCAAGCGCGAAAGACTTTCGGTTTGGGATTGTTGTTTCTGAATGGAATGATTCCATTACCAACAACCTTTACAAAGGTGCTTTAGAGGCTTTATTAGATTGCGGAGCTTTACAGGAAAACATCATAAAGTGGGATGTTCCTGGAAGTTTTGAGCTGATTTATGGTTCCAAAAAAATGATTGAGCAGAATGTAGATGTGGTCATTGCCATTGGATGTGTGATTCAAGGTGAAACCAAGCATTTTGATTTTGTTTGCGAAGGTGTGACCCAAGGAATCAAAGATCTTAATGTCATTTCTGATACACCAGTCATTTTTTGCTTGCTTACCGATAATACCATGCAACAATCTATAGACCGTTCAGGTGGCGAACATGGCAATAAAGGGACTGAAGCAGCAATAGCAGCTATAAAAATGGCTGCTCTTAGACAACAGGCTTAAGTCGTCATAATTTCCAAACCAAAGAGTGTTAACATTTTTTAGGAGTGCAGCAACTGTTTTTCCTTGTAAATTCTGTACTTTTGAAATGTAACTAGTATTAGATTTGGTGGTGAATTTGTTTCGGCAACGTAAGAATAAACGCTTCAATTATATACCTAGACATTTAAGGGATTCGAACGCTAATAAGCAAGAGAATCTCAAATCGCAGTGGAATGCAATTAGGAATAAAGGCAAGCGCCAAAGTACGCCTAATAGCAGATTGATCATATTGTTGGTTGTTTTAGGAATGATAATTGCAGCTTGGTTTGTTTTAAGTCACTACGAAATATCATAATCATGGGAATTCTACACACACGCAAGAATAAAAAATACAATTACACGCCACGTTACTATAAAGGCGAAAGCAACCCTTATGAATTAAAACATAAATTTGATGATTTTAGGGTTACTGCAGGAAGTAATAAGGGCTTGAAAACTAAATTGAACAATGCTCTTGAAGATTATAAGTATAATCAAGATACTTCTGGAGCAAATAGACGTGTGATGGTCATTATAGGAATTCTAGTTTTGGTATTTTTGTTTATCATCGATTTTGATCTCTCTATTTTCTTTTCAGAACGCTAATGGCAGACATCATACAACTTTTACCAGATCATGTAGCTAATCAAATTGCAGCAGGAGAAGTCGTTCAACGTCCAGCTTCGGTTGTTAAGGAATTACTCGAAAATGCTATTGATGCCAAATCAAGCAGTATAAAATTAATTGTAAAGGACTCTGGTAAAACCTTAATTCAGGTTATCGATAATGGTGTTGGGATGAGTCCAACCGATGCGCGTTTGAGCTTTGAACGTCATGCGACTTCTAAGATACGTTCAGCAGAAGACTTATTCAGTATCAATACCAAGGGATTTAGAGGAGAGGCTTTAGCTAGTATTGCTGCAATCGCTCATGTCGAGTTAAAAACCAAAATGGAAGATGAGGAATTGGGAACTCAAATTGATATTGAAGGCAGTGAGGTGAAATCTCAAGACGTTGTTGTCACGCCCAAAGGAACATCGATTGCAGTAAAACATCTGTTTTTTAACATTCCAGCGCGACGAAATTTCTTAAAATCAAATACAGTCGAATTACGACATATTATTGATGAATTCCATCGCGTGGCATTGGCGCATCCAGATATTGCATTTACGATGCATCAAAATGGTAGCGAAACCTTCAATCTGCCACAAAGTAATTACAGACAACGGGTGGTCAATATATTTGGCGGAAAAACGAATGAAAAGTTAGTGCCTGTTGATGAGGAAACAGAAGTGTTGAAAATTTCTGGTTTTGTAGGAAAACCTGAATTTGCTAGAAAAACGCGAACAGAACAGTTCTTTTTTGTGAATGATCGCTTTATTAAAAGTGCTTATTTAAACCACGCGGTCAATTCTGCCTTTGAAGGCTTGATAAAAGAGGGAAGCCATCCGAGTTATTTTTTAAAACTTACGGTCGATCCCAAAACTATAGACATCAATATTCATCCAACAAAAACAGAAATCAAGTTTGATGATGAGCATACTTTATATGCTATTTTAAGATCTTCAATTAAACATAGCTTAGGACAATTCAACATTGCTCCAGTTTTAGATTTTGATCGTGATCAAAATTTAGACACGCCTTATGGTTATAAGGAAAAATCGGCTACAAATCCTGTTGTTGAAGTCGATCGTTCTTTCAATCCGTTTCAAGAGGACACACCTCAAAAAAGTGGAGGATTTGCTCCAAGCCATCGAAAAGTGCCAGCTGCCCAATGGGAAAGTTTGTATGTAGGTTTAGAAAGTAGAGGGACTAAATCGATTAGGGATTTTAGTGAAGTCGAATTTGAAAGTGAGTCTAAATCGGAAGAATTGTTTAGTGAAGATACGTCTTTGGATGATAAAAAGACCACGTATCAATTACACAATAAATATATTATCAGTACGATAAAATCTGGTATTTTGGTCATTGATCAACATCGTGCACACCAACGTATTCTTTATGAGCGATTTTTGAAACATACCACGATTAAGGAAGCGGTTAGTCAGCAATTGTTGTTTCCTTTACAATTACAGTTTTCAACTACTGAAATGGAAGTAATCAAACAGCTTCAACCAGATTTGGAACATACGGGTTTTGTGTTTTCCCAAGTAGAGGATACAACAGTTGAAATTACAGGCGTTCCTATTAATGTGCCAGAAAGCGAAGTCTCAATTATTCTTGAGCAACTCATTAGTGATGTAGAACAGGAAGTGCCAGATAGTAGTTTTAGTGCTACCGATTTATTGGCAAAGTCACTGTCGAAAAGTTTGGCGATTAAACGCGGACAAACACTTGATGGTATGGAACAGGAACACTTGGTGAATAGCTTGTTTGCCTGTAAGGAGCCAACGGTTTCACCAAACCAAAAGACCACATTCATAACTATGCGTGTGGATGATATTGATAAAAAATTCATGTAAGCTATATGATAAGAGGTATTACAGATGGTGTAAAGCACCTGATTATTATAAATGTTTTAATGTTCATTGGAACATTAACAATTGGTAATGGTGAATTGTTTTACCAATGGTTTGCTTTGTACTTTCCAAAAAATGAACTTTTTCAACCATGGCAAATAGTAACACACATGTTCATGCATGGGAATGCAACACATATTTTATTCAATATGTTTGCGTTATGGATGTTTGGTACTGCTGTTGAAGCCCAATTAGGGACTAAAAAGTTTTTATTTATTTATTTTTCTGCCGGACTTGGAGCAGTGCTCTTTCAGTTAGGCTATTACTATTTTAATTATTTGCCTTTATACTCGGAATTAATTTCAACAGGATTAACCGATTCAGAAATCGTTCAAATGTTTACTTCCAATGAAACCATTTCTGGTATTAATGACAGTCAGTTAAGTCTGTTGCGCGAAGCTTTTCCAATTTATAATGCCTCTATGGTTGGCGCCTCAGGTTGTATTATGGGAATTTTGGCTGCCTTCGGTATGATGAATCCAGAAGCCAAATTGATGCTTATCTTTTTGCCGATTCCTATTAAGGCGAAATATTTTATTCCTGGAATTATTTTATTGGATGTGATTTCTGCTTTTACAGGCCAATCGTTCTTCAGTCCGAGTAATACAGCATACATGGCGCACGTTGGTGGTGCCTTGATAGGATTTATCATTATGTGGTACTGGAAAAAAAATCAGTTTAACCAAAATCGCTGGTACTAATGACATCCCTGAGTCATGACATAAAAGACAAACTAAAGCGGCTTAATGTTTTTGAGAAGATCATATTAGTCAATGTCCTCGTGTTTTTAATTGGGAAATTGCTGGGTATATTCCAAAGACTTCCAAAAAATGCTGCCCTCAATTGGTTAGAGCTACCTCGTGATGTATTGGATTTTTTAATCATGCCGTGGACCATCATAACCTACGGCTTTACACATTACAGATTTATACATTTGTTATTCAACTGTTTGATTCTCTATTTTGTGGCCCGAAGTTTAGCGAACTTATTTCCAACGAAGCAATCCTTGAATATTTACTTTTTAGGGATTATTTCTGGCGGACTTCTTTTTTTGGCTGTTTATAATATCTTACCTGATTCTATTACAGTTGATGGAGGTTCGTTGGTTGGTGCTTCAGCAGGTGTTAGAGCGGTTTTAATTTTTTTATGTGCCTATATGCCTAATCGGGAAGCGCGGTTTTTTATGGTCAGTATCAAATTATGGCATATTGGTGTTGCTTTGGTAGCATTTGACTTGATAGGTTTAGTTGGTATTAATCAAGGCGGCAATGTGGCTCATATAGGTGGCTCTATCTTAGGGTATCTTTACGCTACCCAACTTCAGAAAGGAACAGATATTGGTAGTAGCTTCGGACAATTTATGGATAAGATAGCTAATCTATTCAAACCCAAGTCAACATTAAAAACGGTACATAAAAATAAGAGAGGCAGCTACGCTGGTCATAATAAAGCGGAGTTTAATGAGTTTAATAAACAAAAGAAAATCGATCTTATTTTAGATAAAATCAGTAAGAGTGGTTATGATAGCCTAACTAAGGAAGAAAAGGAATTTCTTTTTAAAGCCGGAAAATAATAGCACTATGTAAATGAAAAAGCTAAAGGGATTTGACAAGTTGATTTACATCGTCAATTCATTGACGGCTTTTGCTTTGCTATTATCTTACGTCTTGCCTTATATGGCGCCAAAACAGTTTGCGCTTCTGTCGGTATTGAGTTTAGCAGTTCCTGCTTTAATCATTGTCAATATTTTGTTTTTTGTGTATTGGTTGTTGAATGTGAGAAAGCAAATGTTGTTGTCGCTCTTTGTTTTGATTATTGGTTATAACCATGTGTTTTCGCTTTATAAGTTTTCGTCTTCAAAAAACATTGATGATAGCAAGAACATTTCCGTAATGAATTACAATGTGCGATTGTTCAATGCGTTTTATTGGATTAAGGGAAAAAATGTCAAGCAAGAGATTTCAAGTTTTGTTGCTGAACAGAAACCAGATATTTTGTGTATGCAAGAATATCGACCTCATGATTCAGTGAATTTTGTAGGTTATTTCAAATATGAAAAGTTATCGGGTAAACGTGTAAAAAACGGACAGGCGATTTTTACTAAATTTCCTATAGTTAATTCTGGATCGATAGAATTTCCTGACACTTCAAACAATGCTATTTATATTGATGTGGTCAAAGGTTCTGATACGCTTCGGATTTACAATGTGCATCTCCAATCGCTGCGAATTGATCCAACGGTTGAAAAGTTAGCGAATGAGGATTCTGAAAACCTAATTAAGCGTGTTAGCAGTACGTTTAAAACACAACAGGAACAAACCGAATTGTTTTTAAAACACAAAAAGGAATGCCCTTATAAAATGATTATTTGTGGCGATTTTAATAATACAGCGTATTCCTACGTTTATAAGGAAATAAAAGGAAATCTTACCGATGCTTTTAAATCTGCAGGAAACGGATTTGGAAGAACATTCGATTTTAAATTTTTTCCAATACGTATTGATTTTATCCTAGTCGATGAATCGTTTAAGATCAATCACTTTAAAACGTTTGATACTAAACTGTCTGACCATTACCCAATAATGGCAAAGTTTAAATTGGGAAAGTAAATTTACATCAGTAAACAGTCAACCGAATCGGCTAAAATATGTATCAAGCAACCTAAACCAATCAATCTGGTTTTCTTAATTAGTGTCAATACAACATAGCCAGCAATGGCATAATAGCTGTGAAGTGGATGGAAATTAATACTACATCTGTTGGGTTCAAAAATTGGAGTAGCCAAAAGATGGTCTAAATCTATTATCATAGTACTTATCATGATAATAAAGGCTATTTTCCATTGAGATTTAAAGACCAAAAGCGCTATAGCCAATGGAACAATAAAATGGATGCCATAATGGAGTATTGGTTGCAACATTATATGTGTAATGTCTGGGATTCCAAATAAGTTAATGAATTCGGACCTTCATTGAACAATAAGTCCAAAATACTCAGATTTTGTAAAAAGCCATGTTTGTCATCAAACACTTGATCATAAGTTGTAAAATCCTGATGGATTTCCTTTCTGCAATTCACTAAAGTTCGAGCATCCATAACCTTTTCTGGCGATTTTTCAAAAGTTTCGGTTTTTAGATATTCAAGAGGGTGTTGCAGGCATTCAAATACAAATTCAAGAGATTTAAAATTGAAATCCATGAGGTTATTGGCTTCAGCCTCAAACAAAGGCTTGAGATCGTCAATATAATATTCAAAAAAAGGAGAGGCGCTATAGGCCGATTCCAGTGATTTTAAATGCTGATCTTGCCAATTATCAATATTCGAAATTTCGACCTCTTTATACAGTTGTCGGTTTTTTTGGGAGTAGTGAACAGGAGTATTCAGATTTAAACGTCCATTGGCACCATAGATTGTAGCTCTATTTCTATAGGTTTGCTTTTGGTAGTTGTCACAAACCTCAAACACCAACTCTTTCGCCTTAACCATAGCCACAACATGTGCAATACTTGGAAAGTATGTTGGGTGCATTAAGATTGTCATGGCTAATATCTGAAAAGGATTTAACTGTTAACTTTCTTTTTCTTTCGCCACTTGTTAAAACCTATACCAGCAACTAGTACAACTAAAAATGGAATGAGATAAGAAACCGGTTTGCCTGAACCTCCAACCGTTGTAAACCAACGTTCCCAACGCGGATTTTTAAGTCCGTCCCAACTCATCCAAATAAATACAGGTTTTCCAACTACATGGTTAAATGGTACAAATCCCCAAGCTCTAGCATCTACAGAGTTATCTCTGTTGTCTCCCATCATCCAATAATAATTTTGTTTGAACGTGTAAGAGTTGGAAGGCGTACCGTTGATTAGGATTTGATTCCCTTTAACTTGTAGCGTATTACCTTCATATTCGGTTATGACTCTTTTATAAAGTGGAAGCACTTCAAGATTTAAAGCCACCGATTTACCTTCTTCTGGAATATATATAGGTCCGAAATTATCATAACTCCAGTTGTATTCAGGAGCTCTTGGGAACAACATATTGCTATCAACACCTTTTGGAGTGGTGCGTCTTGTAATTTTAGCAAAATACGGATTGTTCTTGGCTTTGTTGATGGCTTCCTCTGTCGCTTGAACTACGATTGAGTTTGGTCCGCCGGAATAAGGATTGTCGGTAATATCGTAACGCTTAAGTGCGCTCATGATTTGTTCTCCTGTAAAATTTCCTTGGAGTTCAATGTCGTAAGCAAATTGCAATTTAGCGCGATCTGGTAATTGGTTTTTCTCACCATTGATATATACATATCCATCGATGATTTCCAACGAATCACCAGGAATTCCAACACAGCGTTTTACCAAGTTGGTTTTCTTGTCAATAGGTTTGTAATAATTTCTATCTGGATTGAAATCGTTCATGTCCAGTAAGGTGTCTGCTGGCTGATTGAAAACAACGATGTCGTTTCGTTCGATATCTTCAAAACCAGGAAGCCTCATATAAGGCAACTGGAGTTTGTTTTTCCATGAGCTAGAACGTTTTTCAAAACGATCATCAAAGAGATAGGATTTTTTGTTCAGTACAGGAATCGTATCATGAACCATCGGCATTGCTACAGTGGTCATTGGTACTCGAGCTCCATAGTGAAACTTACTGACAAAAAGAAAATCACCAACTAGTAATGACTTTTCTAGAGAAGAACTTGGTATTGTAAACGGTTGAATGAAATAGGTGTGTACAATGGTTGCAGCAACTATAGCAAAAAGAATGGAACTCGTCCAATCACCTGAACTGGATTTAGGATGCAAATCTCTATTTTCAACATAGGTAACATCTGCAACATAGTTGAGGTAAAAATTATAAAAGCCTAAGGTCACAATTGCCAAAATGGTGTCTTGATAAGTGTTTTTTCCAAAACTCCTGGCAGTTTCAACCCAGACCACTGGGAACATGATGAGATTCACAATAGGAACAAACAATAATATGGTCCACCACCAAGGTCTGTTAATGATTTTCATCAAGATTACAGCATTGTAAAAAGGGATAAAAGCTTCCCAGGCTTGACGACCAGCTTTAAGATAAAGTTTCCAGGTTCCTAATCCGTGAATAATTTGGATGGCAAGGATAAAAATCAACCATTCTGTTATTGTCATACTATTTGTTTTGAGTTGTTGGTTGTCATAAAAATTAAAACGTTACGCATGCCAAATAGATTAACCAATGTTTAACACATCCTTCATGGTAAAAACACCTTTTTTATTGTGAATCCATTCAGCAGCAATTACAGCACCAAGCGCAAAACCTTGTCTGCTATGTGCGGTATGTTTAATTGAAATACTATCAATTTCAGAATCGTAATTAATGACATGTGTACCATGCACGTCTTCAATTCGTTTGGCTAAAATACCAATCTCATTTGGTTTTGGCTCATCCATAGACCAATTTTTATAATTGGTTTGTTCAATGATGTCTTTAGCTAAAGATATGGCAGTTCCACTAGGTGCATCTAGTTTTTGGGTATGATGGATTTCTTCAATGGAAGTTTTGTATTGCGGAAAGTCTTTCATCAGTTTTGCCAATACCTTGTTTACTTCAAAAAAAATATTAACACCTAAACTGAAGTTTGAAGCATATAGGAATGTCCCGTTTTTTTGTTTGCAAAGTTCGACAATGTCATCGTATCTATGTAGCCAACCTGTCGTTCCGGAAATGATAGGTGTTTCCTGTTGAATGGCTAATGAAATGTTCCCATAAGCCGAATCGGGAACACTAAAGTCAATGGCAACATCAATGTTTTCCAATGAATCGGTTTTTGTGTCTTTAGATAGTTTCAAACCTATGGTATGACCTCTTTGAATGGCAATGCTTTCGATTGCCTTGCCCATTTTTCCATATCCAAATAATGCAATGTTCATGATTTAGAATTTAAAATTGAGCGTGAGGCCTAAATCAGAACTATTCTCCATTTCATTGTATTGAAAATGAGGTCTAAGGGCTAAATTTTCATCTACATTATATTGTAATAAATGGGCGTCAACATTAGCATCAATAATATTGAGGGCATAGATTCCAACGGTAATTAATAGCGATAATTCCTTACGTCGCTTTAAGATTTTTTGGGCATTTATGAGTCCGTCAAGACTGACTCCTTGAAATTCATCATCATTAAAACCTGCTAGACGTCGTTTATAAGCATCACGATACCTATTGTACTGCTTGTTGTTAAAATCGTAAATTAAAATGCCTCCTGCAATGGCTCCAACCACTATTGGGACCTTCCAATATTTTTTATTGTAAGCTTGGCCTAAACCTGGCAAAACGGCAGAGTAGAAGGCCGCTTTTGATGGTGCCAGTATGTTGATGGGTTTGCTTTGTACAGAATCAACAACAACCATAAGATCTGTATCAACCTTGAGGCTGTCGTTTTCCTTTTTGTTTTGTGAAAAACCATAGCCCCAAAATAAGAGGCAAACAAGACCAACGATATAAAAATGCTTATTTGGCACTTTGAACTAATTTTTTGATACGGTTAAAATCTTCTTCCGAATGAAAAGGGATTGTGATTTGACCTTTTCCGTTTTTAGAAACCTTAACGCTAATTTTATGTCCAAAGTATTCCGAAAATTCTTTAACCCCTTTTTTGATGTATTTTGGAAGTTCTGTGTTTTTTGAAGAATGACTGGTTTTGGTCGGATTTTGGTATTGTTTAACCAATTGTTCAGTAGCTCTTACAGATAGTTTGTCAGTAATGATTTTCTCATAAATATCGAGTTGCTCACCCTGATTTTCAATATTGATAATCGCGCGACCATGACCCATTGAAATGAATCCATCACGCATACCTGTTTGAATAATTGGGTCAAGTTTCAGTAATCGCAAGTAATTGGCAATAGTAGAACGTTTTTTTCCAACACGTTCACTCATTTGTTCTTGGGTCAAATTGATTTCATCAATGAGACGTTGGTAGGAAAGCGCTATTTCAATTGGATCAAGATCTTGACGTTGGATGTTTTCAACAAGAGCCATTTCAAGCGATTCTTGGTCATTGGCAATTCTAATATATGCTGGAATTGTTGTTAAGCCAATGAGTTTTGAAGCTCTAAAGCGACGCTCACCAGATACGAGTTGGAATTTATTAAACTCCAGTTTTCTAACAGTAATAGGCTGAATAACACCAAGCTCTTTAATGGAAGAGGCGAGTTCTCTAAGTGTTTCTTCATTAAAATTGGTTCGAGGTTGAAACGGGTTTATTTCAATACTCTCTATGTCAAGCTCAACGATATTTCCTATGATGGTATCTGCATTTTTGTCTTTTGCAGAATTGATATCGTTATCAGGATCTTTTAGAAGTGCTGAAAGACCTCTACCTAGAGCTTGTTTTTTTGTTGCCTTCGCCATTATGCATTCTTGTTAATGATTTCCTTAGCCAAACTTAAGTAATTTGAAGCACCTTTGCTACTCACATCATATTTAATAATGCTTTCTCCATAACTTGGAGCTTCACCTAATCTTACATTTCTCTGAATGATGGTTTCGAATACCATATCACTGAAATGCTTTTGAACTTCTTCAACAACCTGATTTGATAAGCGAAGACGTTGATCGTACATAGTCAATAACATGCCTTCAATATCCAAATTGTTATTATGAATTTTTTGAACGCTTTTCACGGTGTTCAATAACTTTCCAAGGCCTTCCAATGCAAAATACTCACATTGGATAGGAATGATCACCGAATCAGATGCTGTTAAAGCATTTAATGTTAACAATCCTAGAGAAGGTGCGCAATCGATCAAAATATAGTCGTAAGCGGTTTTAAGATGCTCGATAGCAGTTTTAAGCATGTACTCACGCTCATCTTTATCAACAAGTTCAATCTCAATAGCGACAAGGTCGATATGGGCTGGAATGATATCAACATTTGGAGAGTTGGTTTCAACAATACAGTTTTCTGCCGTAGTAGTATGCTCTAATAGTTGGTAGGTTCCAGTTTCTACATTTTCAACATCAATACCTAATCCTGAAGTCGCATTGGCTTGTGGATCCGCATCAATAAGCAAGACCTTTTTTTCAAGAACACCTAAGGATGCTGCTAGGTTTACAGAGGTTGTTGTCTTGCCAACACCACCTTTTTGATTGGCAATTGCAATGATTTTACCCATTAACTGATTTGGTTTTATTGAGGTGTAAAAATACGATTATTTATGTGTTTTAAAAGTGGAAGTTGTTAACAGGTTTTCACTTTAACACGAGTTTAAAACAGCAAAAAAATCTATTGGTTTGATATGATGCTAATCTATTAGAATTTCTAAAATCTTAATAGCAGCATCACTGATTTTGGTTCCAGGTCCAAATACCGCTACAGCACCAGCATCAAATAAAAATTGATAATCTTGCTTAGGAATAACACCTCCAACGATGACCATGATGTCCTCACGTCCATAATTCTTAAGTTCCTCAATGACCTGCGGCACTAAAGTTTTGTGGCCAGCAGCCAAAGAGGACACGCCAAGAATGTGAACGTCATTTTCAACAGCCTGTTTGGCAGCTTCCTTAGGTGTTTGGAATAAAGGACCAATATCTACATCGAAACCAACATCGGCATACCCTGTAGCAACGACCTTAGCGCCTCTATCATGTCCGTCTTGACCCATTTTTGCAATCATGATACGTGGTCGTCGACCTTCTTGTTCAGCGAACTGATCTGCCAATTCGCGAGCTTTCTTGAAGGATTCATCATCCTTTATTTCTTTACTATACACACCTGAAAAAGATTTAATTTGTGCCTTATAACGACCGAACTCAGCTTCCAATGCACTACTGATTTCACCCAATGTAGCTCGGTTTCGAGCAGCATCAACTGCTAAGGACAAAAGATTCTCTTGTCCTGTCTTTGCAGCTTCAGTGAGCTTATCTAATGAGGATTTTACAGCGTCAGTATCACGAGTAGATTTAATACGCTCTAGTCGTTTTATTTGTCCGTTTATAACGGTTTGGTTGTCGACTTCTAGAGTGCTTATCGGATCTTCTTGTTCCAGTCTGTATTTATTGACACCAACAATGATGTCCTGACCAGAATCAATTCGAGCCTGTTTTCGTGCTGCGGCTTCTTCAATTCGAAGTTTTGGAATTCCAGCCTCTATGGCTTTGGTCATACCACCAAGTTCTTCAACCTCTTCAATAAGTGACCAAGCTTTATGGGCAATGTCATGTGTTAGTTTTTCAACGTAATAACTTCCAGCCCAAGGATCAACAGTTTTGGTTATTTTGGTTTCCTCTTGTAGAAAAATTTGAGTGTTTCTAGCGATTCTTGCAGAAAAATCAGTTGGCAAGGCAATGGCTTCATCCAATGCATTGGTATGTAAGCTTTGTGTGCCACCAAAGGCAGCTGCTGCTGCTTCAATAGTAGTTCTTGCCACATTGTTGAAAGGGTCTTGTTCCGTAAGGCTCCATCCTGATGTTTGGCAATGTGTTCTTAAGGCAAGTGATTTAGGGTTCTTAGGGTTAAATTGACTCACGAGTTTAGCCCATAACATTCTGGCAGCTCGCATTTTTGCGATTTCCATAAAATGATTCATGCCAATTGCCCAAAAGAAAGAAAGTCGTGGTGCAAACGTATCGATGTCCATTCCAGCTTCCAAACCTTTTCTGATATACTCAAGTCCGTCAGCTAAGGTATACGCCAACTCAATATCACAAGTTGCTCCAGCTTCTTGCATATGGTATCCCGAAATACTAATGCTATTGAATTTCGGCATATTTTTACTGGTATATTCGAAAATATCAGAAATTATTTTCATGGATGGTGTAGGAGGATAGATGTAGGTGTTTCTCACCATAAACTCCTTAAGAATATCGTTTTGAATGGTACCTGCTAATTGTTCCGGAGCCACACCTTGTTCTTCAGCAGCAACAATATAAAATGCCATAATTGGTAATACAGCGCCATTCATGGTCATGGATACCGACATCTTATCCAAAGGTATTTGGTCGAAGAGAATTTTCATATCCTCAACACTATCGATTGCTACACCTGCTTTACCCACGTCACCTATTACACGTTCATGATCAGAATCATAACCTCTGTGTGTAGCCAAGTCAAACGCGACAGAAAGTCCTTTTTGTCCTGCGGCTAAGTTGCGCTTATAAAAAGCGTTGCTATCTTCAGCAGTGGAAAATCCAGCGTATTGTCTAATTGTCCATGGTCTGCGAACATACATGGTAGAGTAAGGTCCACGAAGGTTTGGTGTAATTCCAGCAACAAAGTTAAGGTGCTCTACCTCTGAAAGGTCTTTTTTGCTGTAGTGTGATTGTACAGAAATACCTTCAGCCGTATGAAATATGCTTTCCGATTTGGGATGCGAGAATCCTTGTTTTGCCTTAGTGGTTATATGTTGGAGATCTTTTCTTTTCATTTTTGGCTAATTCAAAATTATCAGACTAATCGTGATTATGTCCAGCGTGAGGATCAACCTTGGTGTTTTGCTTTATATTTTCCTCTACAGAATTGTCTTCTTTGGTTGGATCAACATTGTTGAGTTTTGCATAATAGAGTTCCAAGGCAACATACATGGCAAGATGTTTGTCGCTATTCATTCGATTGCTATAAGTTAACAGGAGGTCCTTCAACATTCTGTAACTCATGCTATTCGTATTCAATAACGCACTGAATGTGGTTTTCAAATCGTTGTCAACGATGTTGTTTGCTATGCAATCGAAAATCTTATGCTTGTAATTTAGCGAATATTCATTGGCATCATTTACATACCATAGACCATCCACATTTTTAAGCGCCTCAAAAACATCGATTGAATGTGGTGTTGCAATCTTGTGAAAGCTAACCATGTTTCGTGTGCTTTCTTTTGTGAATTGTCGATAAGAGTACATGAGATTGTCATTGCTTGAAGGATAGCCTTTGGTTATGACATCTTCAAAATTATACAAGGCTTCTTCAAACAGTTTTTTGTTCTCGATATCGCATTTTAGAAACGTCTCTTTTTCTGAAAATTTATAGTCCAATTCAGTTTGTTCATTTTTGCAATTCACTAAAGTAATACTTAGTAAAATTAGAAATACTCGAATTTTCATAATTTATTTTTCGTTATTTAACCTATTGATATCCAGTTTTTCAGATAATCTTTTTTCAATAATAGGTTCAATTAATGTTTTAATTGGGTTTGCTTTTACAAAGGGTTTGATTTCCAATTCAGATTTCATTTGATCTTCGGGATTAGGATGTTTATTGGTACCTAATAACACCAATGCTCCGTTGTCAAATTGTTGTTGTTCTAAATGGGCACTTTCCTTAATTTTTCGTTGTATGGTTCCAGATTTTAATTGATGTAAAAATCCACCCTGAGCTTCAATATCTTTAAAAATTTGAAGCGCTTTTTCCGAAAGTTGCGAGGTAAGGGTTTCAATGTAGTAACTGCCATCGGTAGGATTGTCAACTTTATCAAAATAACTTTCGTATTTCAAAATCAAAGCTTGATTTCTAGAAATGCGTTCACCAAAATCATTCGGCTTATGGTATAAGGCATCATACGCTAAATTGTTAATGGTATCTGCACCACCAAGAATGGCACTCATGCATTCAGTTGTAGTACGAAGCATATTGGTGTTGTAATCGTAAATAGTCTTGTTTCTTTTTGACGGAGTTGCAAAAATATGGCAAGTCGGGTTTACTTGGTATTCTTGGGCTAAAACATTCCAAAGTTGTCTTAAGGCTTTTAATTTTGCAATTTCAAAGAAATAGTTAGTGCTCACAGATACATTGAAAACCACCTGAAGGGTTTCTTTTTCTTTGGAATCCAATACATCATCAAGGTGATTCAAATACTCATTGGCATGCGCCAAGGCGTATGCAAGCTGTTGAACAATATTTGCACCTGCATTTTGATAAAGAGTGGCATTGATAGCTATTGTGTTATTGGTTTTAACTATTTCATCAAAGGATTTGTGGTCACTTTCAAGATTAGAGAACCAGTTGCCAGTTTTGGCTAAATTGCCGATGATATCAGTATTGACACAAACAGATTCATCAATAGCCTTTATGTAATCAGTATCAATAAATTCAGTATTAACAAATATGTTAGTGTCTGAAGTATCAATATCTTTAATTAATGTATCTGAAGAAATAGAAGTATTTGGAATAATAAACTTTATTGACTCTGCACCTTTGGAAATAGCATCTAAGGCTTTAGAGTTGGCTTCTTCAGCCGAAGTTGCATGTATGGTCTGGCATATTTTAAAATTTGAAACTTTTGCTGAAGATAGTTCAGGTGTGTTTTCGAATTCATCCAGATGATAGAAAGGCCTTACATCGATCCCTTCATTGCTCTTCCAGATTAATGTGTCGTTGTAATCTGCACCTTTTAAATCAACTTGTATTTTTTGTTTCCATTGTTTTGATGAGACATCTGGAAACATATCAAATAAGGATTTACTCATTATTATCTTTAGTTTTTAGGCTGTCCTCGTATTCTATGATATAAATATCTTCATTCTCTTTTTTCATGTAATATTTTTCTCGAGCTAATTTTTCTACACCTTCATCGGTACTGAGCTCTTTGATGGCTTTTTTATCTTTTTCGATTTCATTTTTGTAGTATTCCTTTTCATCTTCCAGGTCACTAATGTCCTCATTGAGTTCTCTGTGGATCAATAAGGAGTTGGAATCAATAAAAAGCATCCAAACAGCAAACACTATAAATATGATGACAAATATGTTCTTAAGATATTTAAGCATTAATTCAGTTTTTCATTAATTATGGTCTTCACTATATCAACTGCAACCGTATTGTATTTGTTGTTTGGAATGATGATATCGGCATATTCTTTCATAGGCTCAATAAATTGCTGATGCATTGGCTTTAACGTGTTTTGGTAACGTGTTAGCACTTCGTCAATATCTCTACCGCGCTCCGAGATATCCCGTTTCAAACGTCTTATCAGTCTTTCGTCGCTATCGGCATGAACAAAAATCTTGATATC
The DNA here is from genome assembly GCF_041224425.1 of Psychroserpens sp. XS_ASV72. Classification (NCBI taxonomy): domain Bacteria; kingdom Pseudomonadati; phylum Bacteroidota; class Flavobacteriia; order Flavobacteriales; family Flavobacteriaceae; genus Psychroserpens; species Psychroserpens sp. XS_ASV72. Next base: position 151,617 of record NZ_JBGFGL010000075.1, read on the forward strand.
AAACATCTCTCTTAGCTCGGGATTGGTAAGAATTAAAATCCCTTCAACAATCATCACTTTTCTTGGTTTGGTCGCAATGCTGTCACCCGTTCTATTGTGTTTTACGAACGAGTATACAGGTTGATCTATGGTTTGTCCTTGCCGTAACTGTTTTAAGTGGTTTTCCAATAATTCAAAATCGATCGATCTTGGATGGTCAAAATTAATCTTCACACGTTCATCATAGCTTAGATGAGAAGTGTCTTTGTAATAGGAATCTTGAGAAATCACTCCAACTTCGCCTTCTGGAAGTTCATTTAAGATTTGATTGACTACTGTGGTTTTTCCGCAACCTGTACCGCCAGCAATTCCTATAATAAGCATAATTAAGTTTTAGATTGTTATAACAAATTTAGTTATTTCAGTCCATTTTAGGGCTTAATTTCGGAAACTTCTTTTTCAGAAACCATACTTCTGTTTTCATTTCCCCAACTATTGGAAATATAGTTCATAACATCAGCTACTTCAGTATCTGAAAGTCCTTGTGCAACCATAGCTGAATTGTAGGACTTACCATTAACAACAATCTCTCCATTCAATCCGTACTTAATGGCTTTGATGCTTTCTATGCGATTATTCATGAGATAATCTGACTGTGCCAAAGGGGGAAATAAATTAGGTACGCCTTTACCATTTGGAAGATGGCAGGTCACACATAAGTCACTATAAATTTCAGAACCTCTTTGGATACTTTCAACAAGTTTTGGATCCATTTTTTTTGAAGCTTGGGTATGGCTTTCAGATTTGTTATTGATTTTTTTCTTTTCAGATGAAATACAGCCAACAAGAACAATGTATAAAAACGCAAATAGGTAAGAAGGGACTCTCATTTTATTTTCTGATCAATTTAACGATTCCTAAATTTTCTACACCAACATAAATATAGCCATCAGGACCTTGTTCGACAGAGCGAACACGTCCCAACCCGTCTAATAAACGTTCTTCCTTAGTGACTTTTCCATTCTTAATGTAACAGAGGTCTAAGTACTGGAATTTTAAGGAACCAACGAGTAAATTGCCTTTCCAATCCCCATAAATATCACTGCTAATAAAGGCCATGCCACTAGGAGCAATTGATGGAACCCAGTAGTGAAGGGGTTGTTCCATCCCTTCTTTTTCAGTAAGGTCTGTAAATTTTGTGCCACTGTAATTTACTCCATAACTAATTACAGGCCATCCATAATTCTTGCCTGCTTTGATGATATTGATTTCGTCGCCGCCTCTTGGACCATGTTCATGAGTCCAAATCTCTCGAGTTATAGGATGAATCGTCATGCCTTGTGGATTGCGATGGCCATAGGAATATATTGCTTTTTTAGCATTAGGCTCATTTACAAATGGGTTGTCTTTGGGAATACTACCATCATCGTTCAATCGGTATATTTTTCCACCATCTTTTGTAATATCTTGTGGGTTCACATCTCTTTCGCCACGTTCGCCTATTGAAAAATAAAGATAACCACTGTCGTCAAAAGCAATTCTAGAGCCAAAATGTTGCCCTCTGGTTGTATTGGGTGTGGCTTTGTACAATACTTCCTTTTCAACCAAGGACATGTTTTTTAGTTTCGCTCGTATTAGGGCAGTATGACCACCTTTATCACTTCCTTCAGAAGACGCATAAGTGAAATAAATCCATCCATTGCTTTTATAGTTAGGATGGAGTTCAATATCTAAAAGACCTCCTTGACCTCGATTATAGATTTCAGGTGCATTTTGAATTTTGGTCCTCTTACCATTCTTGAAATGAATGATGGTTCCATCTTTCTCATTGATTAGTAAAGCACCATCTGGAAGAAATACAAATCCCCATGGAATATCGAGATTATTCACTACGACCTCATGGCTATGCTTTGTGTTGACGGGATTTTTATCTTGGGCACAAGCTAAAAAAGTTAAAAAAATAAATGACAGGAGAACTTTGTTTTTTAAAATCATGGATATTGGGTTTTCACTCTAAAATTAATAATAAAATAGCTCAGTTTTTAAAGAAAAGGTATATATTTGCAATCCAATTTCGAAAAGATATTCTTTTCAATTCATTCGGAGTGTAGCGTAGCCCGGTTATCGCGCCGCGTTTGGGACGCGGAGGTCGCAGGTTCGAATCCTGCCACTCCGACAAATAAAGCTGAGCATTTTTGTTCGGCTTTTTTTATGACATATAATCAAAATTGTTAATGTAATATTGGATTAATTGGAATCGCTCATTGGTGTCCAACATATTAATGGTAGCTTTGTGGCAATTTTAATAAGAAAACATAATTTATGAGTCAAGTAAAAGATAATGATACAGTGAGAGTTCATTACACAGGAAAATTAAGTAATGGTCAAGTTTTTGACAGTTCAGCTGACAGAGAGCCTTTGGAAGCTAAATTAGGACAAGGAATGTTGATTCCAGGTTTTGAAAAGGCCATCCTCGACATGAAGATAAATGAGAAAAAAACAGTGGCCATACCAAAGGAAGAAGCCTATGGTGATGTAAGGGAGGATTTATTTCATAAAATTGATAAAACACAATTGCCGCAAGAGATTAAGCCTGAAGTGGGTATGGGATTGGTATCCAGAAGTGAAGACGGAAGGGAGCACCAGTTCAAAGTAACCGAAGTTAACGAAAATGATATTGTTGTTGATGGGAACCATCCATTGGCAGGACAGGATTTAACTTTTGAGTTGGAACTGATCGAGATTAAATAATTATCTCGCTAGTTATAAAAAAAAGAGCCTTTTAAGGCTCTTTTTTTTATTCGATTCGTTTGTAGTTTTCGGAGTAGATTCTATTACCATCCTCGTCAATTTCTATCTGACTAAAACTATTGCCGTTAAAGGTTACTTCATAGATAAACTCCTTTTTTTCTTGTATGATTTTACTCATCATTTCAGATCCGTAATCTAGGACTTCTGTGAGTTGATCACCATCTAACTCATATCTTCCATAGCCAAACCATTCTGTTGAGTCTGCTGGAACATTCTTACACCACATCACTTTTGTTGGCGTATACATTTTGACTTGGCGATACCCTTTACTGGTTGTAAAAGAATCAGTGACCACATTATTGTTATAGTTGTAGAAACCAACTAGTTCCCAAGCGCCTTGAAGCTGAGTGTTTTCTAGTACTATTTCATTTTCCGATGAGGTGCCTTCATTATCATTGGTATTAGCCTTTGAATTGCATGAAGATAAAACGATACCTAATAGTATAAAATATAATAGTGATTTCATCTCGACATGATTTAATGGTTCTTTTAAAGTTACAAAAAAAAAGACATACGTGGTTATATTATTTATTCATTTCTATCATAGATAATTGCAATAATTTGATAATAAGTGTTGATAACTTCTATGTAAGTTTTCTATCAAAAACTCTACTTTTGTGATACTTAAAATCAATATATATGTCAGATAATATAGAACACGTTAAATGTCTTATCATAGGTTCTGGTCCTGCTGGATATACAGCAGCTATTTATGCTGCAAGAGCTAATATGAATCCAGTATTATATCAAGGAACGCAACCTGGAGGACAATTGACAACCACAAATGAAGTTGAGAATTTTCCTGGTTATCCTGAGGGAATTACTGGTCCTGAAATGATGATTGAGCTTCAAAAGCAAGCTGAACGCTTCGGAACAGATGTTCGTGATGGTTGGATTACCAAAGTAGATTTTTCAGGAGATATTCACAAAGTATGGGTGAATGATACTAAAGAAATCCTATGTGATACTGTTATCATTTCGACTGGAGCTTCAGCGAAATACTTAGGATTGGATTCTGAACAAAAATATTTAAAGCTAGGAGGAGGCGTATCTGCTTGTGCAGTTTGTGATGGCTTCTTCTACAGAAATCAAGAAGTGGTTATTGTAGGAGCTGGAGATTCGGCCTGTGAAGAGGCACATTACCTTTCTAAATTATGTAAAAAGGTCACTATGCTTGTGAGACGTGATGAATTTAGAGCATCTAAAATCATGGCTGATCGCGTTAAGAACACTGAAAATATTGAAATTCTTTACAACACTGAAACCGAAGAAGTTCTTGGTGATGGTCAAGTCGTTACAGGTGTGCGTGTATTCAATAACCAAACTGATGAAAGGTTTGAAATACCTGCAACAGGCTTTTTCGTGGCTATTGGGCATAAGCCTAATACAGATATTTTTAAGGATTTCCTTGAATTGGATGAAACAGGTTATATAATCAATAAGCCAGGTAGTACTAAAACCAATATTGAAGGTGTGTTTGTATCGGGTGATGCTGCAGACCATGTTTACAGACAAGCAGTAACGGCTGCAGGTACAGGTTGTATGGCCGCTTTGGATGCAGAGCGTTATCTAGCTGCTAAAGATTCCAGCTTTGAGGTGAGTACGTCAACTTATAATTAGATATTAAATTGAACAAAAAAGGCGCCAATTTTGGCGCCTTTTTTATTTAAAAGATGTTTGTCTTTTAAAGCGTTTCTGGAAGTGTATAGGTTCTGCCTTTGTTTTGTTCCTTTAAGTAAGGCATCAATGGTTCAAAGTATTCCAACATTGGTTTAGCACTCATGCCAGTACCAACACTTTCCTTTAAAAGTTCTCTCCAATCATTATTAGCGCCACTTTCAAGTACACCTCTTAAAAATGTACCAACATCCTTACTTCCAAAATAATTTGTAGCATGCGGATCTTGATTTAGGATATTCTTTGAGATATGATCATGAAACTGAAACAATAAGATATAGGAAACGGCGTAATCATAATATTGAGCCGCATCATTGTTGATATGTGTTTTTGAAGCTGCGTCGCAATATTCCTCTCCACGATCTGTTGGAGGAACCATACCTTGATATTTTTTAGCTAGTTCCCACCATTTTTTGTTGAATTGATCCTTCGGTAAATTTTCAGCATAAAGCGCATTCTCAAACTCGGTCATAACACCTGCAGAAAATGGTAAGAATACAATATTGTTCAACGCTTCTTTAAGAAGGTTTTGAGTTTCATTTATTTCAGCATCTGCATCAACTAAACCTTTTCCGGCTAAGAATGGTTTTTGCATGGCAGCAAACCCAAGTAAACTTCCAATGGCTTCATGGTAACCACGATTGGCACCTCCTCGAAGCAAAGGTGGCACATTCGGATTGGTATAGGCTTGATAGTAATAAATGTGTCCTAATTCATGGTGAATTGTTTCGTAGTATTCTGCAGTTGGCTCTACGCTCATCAAACATCTCAGATCATTTTTCAAATCCATATGCCAAGCAGAAGCATGATTGTTCTTTTTGTAAGGTGCATCGGCTGGAAGTGGATACATACTTGATTTTTCATAAAAGCTTTTCGGAAGGGCATCAAAACCAATGCTTTTATAAAAGTTTTCGCCTTCTTTTACAATCCATTCAGGATCCTTATCGGCCAAAACACCGTCAATGTCCAATCCTTCAACATTTACCAAGGCACTCCAGTCTTGTCCCCAACGATTAGGCAACCAATGTGCAGGTAGATATTCAGGAACTTCAGCATTGTATTTTTTTGCAAGTTCATAACGAGCCCAAGTATGCAGCTCTCTATATAAAGGCCAAACCTCTTTTACCATTTTGTTCATTTCATCAAGCATTTCTTGACGCGTCATTCCATAGTCGGATACTTGGTATGAGAAATAGTCATCATAACCGAGAGCGCTCACTGTTTCATTGCGTAATTCTCTTAGGTTTGCCAGGCCGTCTTTCAATCCGACACCTACTGCTTTTGAAGCTTCCCAATACTTTAGGCGTTCATCTTCTTTATTTGATTCTCTCAAAACCTTATCGATATCTCCAGTTGTGACTGAGGTTTCATTTACTTTAAAATCGAACCCAAACAACTTTTCGTTTTGAGCGTTTTCAGCAGTAATTCGCTCTTTTACCAAATCTGAAACTATTTCAGGATTGTTGGCTGCGGCATATAAAATGGTGTTGAGCTGGCGTACTTGAACCGTATCCAATTCAGCTTTATATTCTAAGAATTTTCGTGTTTTGTCAATGACTTCAGAGCTTCCTGTAAATTTAGCAAGAGCTTCGTTGGCTTGCTGAACTTTATAAGCATTTGTTGTGTCACCTGGAATAATTTTAGTGTTGGCATCCCATTCCGCTAGAGCAGAATCATAATATAATTTTACGAAGTCATTGGTGTAGTCATCTAAAAATGCCTGAACATCTTCTTTGGAAACTTTGGTTGCTTCATTTTGGTTGTCTTTCTTACAGGCTATACTAGAGAAAAGAATAGCCATCAATAAGAGTGTTTTTTTCATTTTGAGTGTATTTGAGTTAAAGTTAGGTGTAATTATTTTTCTTTTTTCTGAAGTTTAGCCGTGTCAATAAATTTGTTTAAGGCAATTTTAGGATTGCCATATAAATAGACTTCACTTGTGCCAGATATTTCCAATGTGACAGATTCTAAGACTTCAAGATAGGCATCACTTGCAAATTCATTGTTGGAGGTACAGATTTTAGCACTGAAATTTTTACCATTGAATTGAGAGTTGTTATCTGTGTTTAGTTGTAAGTTATCGGTTGTGCCTTCCACATCGATATTAGCACGTTGATATAAATCTACTTTTGTTTCTTTAGAATTGACCAAAGCATCTAATTTTCCATTATCGCTAATTTCAATTTTAGTATTTGTAGCTGTGATGTTAAGTTTTGTTTTGGATTTATCTAGACTTGTAAAGTTGAAGGAATTTGCCTTAATATTCATATAGACTCGTGAAGAGCCCGACGCTTTTAGGTAGGCATTATCAAGTTCTAAAGAAGTAAGGGACCTAATTTCGGCATTGTCGCGTGCTTCAATTCGAGAAAGTCCATCACTATAGTTGATCTTGATGTTCATTTTTTTACTAGACCTTATGTCTACTGTAGTTTTAAGCGTAAGAACACTATCTTTTACTTCAATTGTGATGTAGTCATGAAGATTATCATCTGTTTCAATTTCGACTGAAGGCTTACTGTTGTAAAACAATTCAACTTCAAAGTCTTCACCAATTACTATGGCATTAAATGGGTCGACGTAAGTTTGTTTAACGGTAACATTTCTATCGCCTTTAACTTTTTCCTCATCTTGGGCAATGCCAAGTGCATTGAATCCAATAACCATCAACAAAAACAAGGTAATATGTTTCATCTATTATCAATTAAGTATTATAGCAAATATAAAACAAAAACCATCCCAAACTCAAATTGAGCCTGAAATGGTTTAGAAAACAAGTTGGTTAGTTGGTTGGTTGTGCGCTATTGTTTTCTGATATTTCCTGATGGACCATCGTTTGTTTCAACAATTTCTGGATCACCATAATATTTTACATCACCTCCGCTGTTTGCACTAGCAGTAAGTTTTTTAGAGGTGTTTACTGTAACATCTGCACCACTATTAGCTTCAGCTCGTGTGGTTTCAGCTTTAAGGTTTTCAGCCTTGATATCGCTTCCGCTACTGGCTTCCGCAGTAAAGGATTTTGTTGTGCCCGAAAGTTTGATATCGCTTCCACTGGAAGCTTCGCAAATGATTGTTTCGGCTTCAACATCTAATTCCACATCACTTCCACTAGAGGATGAAATTTCAAGCGATGTCACAGAAATCATACCTGTAGACATTACATCACTACCGCTTGAAGTTGATAATCGCTCTAGGTTGTCTAAGCTGACCATAATTTTTTTAGAGGCAGCGTAGCTTATGTTTTCTTCAGAATAGATATGCAATACGCCGTTTTCAACTTCAGTTATAATAATATCTTGAAGATTTTCATCGGCTTGAACTTTGACACTTTCAGTGGTGCCTTGTGTTAGATAGACATCTAAACCTCTGCTGACTTCAATGGCATCGAAATCTGAGTTTAAGGTGCGTTCTGAAGTTGTTACGTTACCATTTCCTTTCACACCAAAATTGAATTGGCAGGATACCATTAAAATACTTAACAGTGTAGTTACAATGATTTTTGTTAATGTTGTCATGATTGATAGTTTTTTGCTGATATGATCAGCCGTGTTTATGATTGATTGTTTTTTTAATTTATTTTGGCATTTGATGGTCATAACTTATGACACGTTTTAAATACCATTTTCCATTTTCTATAATCCATAAATGGGAAAATTTAGCAATGCTTCCTGCAACCTCTTTGCCATTGATGGTTTCATAAAACCTATGAATGCCATTTTGTAAAGCACCATAAACTTCTCCATTGCGTTTTAGAGGATAAACCTCTAAAGATCCATCAACAAGTTCCCGTCTCGATTTGGTCTTATTATGAGCGTTGCAAATACCTTTTTTCATGGTTGCAATGAAACCAGATTTTGAGGCTTCTAATCCAGCAATATCATGATAGAATTCAAAATCTTCCGAAACAAGTTCTTCTAAGTATTGTGTTTCACACTTGTTGAATGCACATTCAAACAATAGGCTGTCCTTGCTTTTAAGTGTTTTGTATACTTCGGAATCTAATGCTGATTGGGCATTAAGGTTGGTTAAGATTCCGAAGATACACCACACTATGAAAATTGATTGATTCATTGATTTTTGATTGACGGTTCAAATATTTTAATTTTCTAACATTTTAAATAACTAAACCTACTGAACTGTAGTTTTTTAAAGATGAATTGTTAGTTGTCGTCTGAAGTGATTTCAATACCATCTTCATCAATATTGACCCTTATGCTTTCAGACTCTGCTTTTACACCTTCATCATTTATTCTTAAACTATTGTCTCTTGTGTTGATTTCAATAGTATCTTCGTTAATCTTAATTCCAGAAGCCTCATCCTTGATATCGACTTTCACTTTGAACTCTTTATCTTCAGGACAATCTAAGCAAGTCACGCCATTGGTGGTGATTTCCAAATAATGGTTTTCCATACCATTATCTAGGATATCGTTGTAATAGCTTGAATTTCTATGGAACGAATAGGTGTTTTCTTCAGCATACAAAATGGTTCCTTCAGGAAGGTAAAGCGTAACCTCAATATTTTGATCTCTATACTTGTTATCAAAATCAGTCGTGAGATAACCATCGAGTTCCAATCGCTTTCCATTTAATAAAAAGTTATAGTTTACAGCTTCAGCACGTTGTTTGGCTTCTTTGTAATTTTTCCCTTCAGCATTTTTTTCGATATTTAAATACGCCAGTGAATCTTTAGTAGATCTTACGATCAATCGAACATCACTACTGTAAATGAGTTTATTGTCATTTTCGTCGTAAACAGGTTTGAACAAATTATGATGTCTTCCAAATTGTTTGGTGTACATAGTGTTTCCTATAACAGCTAAGGTCAAGGTGTCTTTTGTTTTGATATCTAAACGTTCTTTTTTTATGACTGAAGCATCAAAGGCATGCTCACTCGCTTGTCTGATACCAATTATAACGGTACCAACCATCGCCATGATCCACAATCCTAAAAGCGTGAATTTTGCAATATTTCCAATAGATTTCAGATTGTTTACCAAAATCTTTAATCCTAAATAAAGCACAAAGAAGAATGGTACACCAATAGCAAATAAACTAATCAATGCTATAAGCCAGACTGGTGTGTTTGCAGCATTTGCGGCTTGAAAAAAGTCTAAACCAGGAAAATGGATGAAATCAACAGTACCTAGGCTCAAACAAAGGATCAACAAGGATATCAATGTGGAAGCACCAACAATGATAAGTATGATTCCAATAAATTTGGCAAACACTTTAAGGAAAAACATAATAATGTCACCTATGGTATCAAAAAAATTCTTTGAAGACGATTTTATTTTTTCGCCTTGCCTGGGTAAATCGACTTGTTTTACGGTATCTGAAACGGTTTTTGAAACACTGTCAAATCCGTCCTTGATTTTTTTTTCAATGTTGGAGATATTGACAGGCTCACCAGTCATGGTCAACTTTTCAGAAGTCGTTTTTGCTTCAGGAATCAATACCCACAATAGAATATAGAATAAGATTCCAGTTCCAGCACCAATGATAAGTAAGATCCAGATCAAACGAATCCAAAGGGCATCAATACCAAAATAATGAGCTAATCCAGCTGAAACACCTCCAATGTAAGAGTTGTCTGTATCACGATATAGTTTTTTTGATGGTCTTGAACTTGAACTATAAGTTGCTCTTGGTTCGTCTTCAAAGATTTCATCATCGACCAGATAATCTTCTGGTTGTCCCATGATTGCGATGACTTCATCAACTTCCTTGATACGCACCACTTGCTTGTCGTTTTGAACGCGCTCGCTAAACAATTCCGCAATACGTGCTTCAATATCAGCGATGATCTCAGATCGACCTTGAGAGTCTGTAAATGAACGTTTTATAGCCTCAAGATAGCGTTGTAATTTTAAGTATGCATCTTCATCAATATGGAAGAATATACCTGCTAAATTTATGTTGACTGTCTTATTCATTATTTATTTGTTTTTTGTCTTGTTACTAGGTTAACTGCATTTTGTAATTCGTCCCATGTTGTGTTTAATTCCTTTAAAAACAACTGTCCGGTTTCAGTAAGGCCATAATACTTTCGTGGTGGACCTGAAGTGGATTCTTCCCAACGATAATTGAGCAATCCTGCGTTTTTTAATCTTGTTAGTAGCGGATAAATAGTTCCTTCTACCACAAGCATTTTTGCGTCTTTGAGTGTATCAAGTATTTCTGCAACGTAGGCATCATCATCTTTTAAGACGGATAGTATGCAGTATTCCAATACACCTTTTCGCATTTGTGCTTTTGTGTTTTCTATCTTCATATTCGAATTAGATTAAATGTTGTAAAAAAACTGTTCATTTTTTGATTGATTGATTGATTTGATGTTTTTATTTTAAAAAGTCAATGGTTAACGGATAGTGGTAAAACTCACCATCTCTGGCTTTCAAGCTAGCAATGACGATAAAGACCAATTCCAGTATAAATCCGAGTATTGCTAAAAAACCAAGACTTCCTCCAATATAGAGTAGAGGAGATGGTTCAGATAAGCTTATATGGACACCATCGAAAGGATCAATATCTATAAAATTGAATCCGTCAAATAAATTAAATATGAAAAACGGAACCGACAGTAATCCTAAAATAAGCGCATACAATAAAATGCTCATTTGAAAATTAATAGCTTGCTTTCCATGGCTGTCTACAAACTCTGATTTATCCTTATTCGCCATCCATAATATGATGGGTCCAATAAAGTTTCCAAATGGAATCAAGAACCTACTAAAGGTTGATAAATGGATAAACGTGGCGATGTTTTTTTGGTGGTTGTCTAACATGATTTTAAAACATATAGTAATTTCTTATACAAATATATGTCTTAAAGAAGGTATTGTGTTACGCATAGTACTAAAAATTAACAAAATATTAACAATTGATGCTACCGTTTTTTTCAATACTTTTACTGAAAACATATTGTAGAAATGACGATCTCACCTAGAAAACTTAACACCTATCTTTTGTTTAAATTGCCTTCAGCATACCTTTGTGGTGTCCGTACCAAATCAATTAGCGATACGACTTGTGAGGTCACTGTAAAGCACAGATGGATCAATCAAAATCCCTTTAACTCCATGTTCTGGGCGGTTCAAGGTATGGCTGCTGAACTCACGACAGGAGCTTTGGTCATGTCAAAGATTCAAGCCAGTGGTAAACGCATCTCTATGTTGGTTGCACATAACAATGCTACTTTTACCAAAAAAGCTACAGGTCGTATTTATTTTAGTTGTGATCAAGGGCAAGCTGTTGATGAAGCCATTGGTAAAGCTATCGCCACAGGTGAAGGGCAGACCGTTATTCTGAATTCAAAAGGATTTAATTCGGAAGGCGTTCAGGTATCGGATTTCAATTTTGAATGGACCTTAAAGTTGAAGACTTGATTTTAGTTGAAATCTGTAACAAAACATAAAATAATTCAACCAATAAACAAATCAACCTTTAAATATAAAAACATGACATCACACGAAATAGATTACAGAATTTACGGCGAAGAAATGCAATTTGTCGAAATTGAATTAGATCCTCAAGAAGGTGTTGTTGCTGAAGCTGGAAGTTTTATGATGATGGATGACGGCATTAAAATGGAAACCATTTTTGGCGATGGCTCTCAAAAGGATACGGGTTTCTTCGGAAAGATTTTAGGTGCCGGAAAGCGTATCCTCACAGGAGAAAGTTTATTTATGACCGCTTTTTACAATGACCTTACGGGAAAACGGAATGTGTCTTTTGCCTCGCCTTATCCTGGAAAAATCATTCCTATCGATTTAACCGAATTTCAAGGGAAATTTATTTGTCAAAAGGATGCTTTTTTATGTGCTGCGAAAGGTGTCAGTATTGGCATTGAGTTTTCAAAAAAATTAGGACGTGGTTTATTTGGAGGTGAAGGTTTTATCATGCAAAAACTGGAAGGCGACGGCATGGCCTTCGTACATGCAGGAGGAACGATGGCTAAAAAGGTGTTGCAAGCTGGAGAAACCATGAAAGTTGATACTGGCTGTTTGGTCGGATTTACGCAAGGCGTTGATTACGATATCGAATTTGTTGGTGGCATCAAAAATACCATCTTTGGAGGTGAAGGACTCTTCTTTGCCAAATTGCAAGGTCCTGGAACTGTATATATACAATCCTTACCGTTTAGTCGATTGGCTGGACGTGTGTTGGCTTCTGCACCACAACGTGGTGGAAAGGACAAAGGGGAAGGCAGTATCCTTGGAGGTTTAGGCGATTTATTGGATGGTGATAATAGGTTTTAGGTACTAAGCTTTTCAGCTTAAAAATAATTGTGTGTAAATCTAACATTCATTTCTTTATATTGTACTTTCAATAAAATTCTAATTTCATGAGATCATTGTTGCTTTCAGTATTATTATCATTTGCTTTTCTAATTGGAAATGCGCAAACTGTTGATATTCCTGATGGATGGTTTGAATACGCCCTGCTAAACACATCTTGTGCTGACTTCGATGGTGATGGTATTGCAGATTCTAATGTTGATATTAATAATGATGGATTAGTTCAAATTTCTGAAGCTGAGAGTGTAATAGGTCTTTTTTTAGATGAAATCGATGCTATGACACTTGAAGGGCTTCAATATTTTACCAATCTGAGATATTTTGAAGGGTATTTCCCTGAAATAGAGAGCCTAGACCTTACAGCTCATGTTTACCTCGAAGAGCTTCAGATTTATAATTGTTTTGTATTAAATGATTTTAATATATCTGGTTTGACAAATTTAGAAACATTGACAATTTATGGAGCGTATGTGTTGAATGAACTGGATTTAACAGGGTTTGTTAACCTGGAAAATTTAACATGTTATAATTTACGCGAAGTAACTAGTCTAGATTTCTCTGAACTAATTAATTTAGTGAATTTGACCGTTTTTGAAGTTCAATCTCTGACGAGTCTAAACTTTAGTGGACTTACAAATTTGGAAAACTTAGATTTATATGGATATAACGACCTATTAATTGATATAGATTTAAGTGGATTAATTAGTTTAGATCATTTAGTTATTAATTTATTTGGAGAATTGTCTAGTTTGGATTTAAGTGGACTTATTAACTTGGAGTTCATAAATCTTAATGATTGTACTGGATTACCGAGCTTGGATTTTTCCGATCTTATTAATTTAAAATATGCACACCTTAGTGGTTGTAGCGCACTATCAGCTATTGATTTGACCGGAATTGATAATTTGTTATATCTAAATGTTTCTTATGATGATAGTTTGACTAATATTGATCTGACAGAACTGGAAAATCTTTCAACATTTAACGCCTACAGTTCTAGTTTTTCTAATCTAGATATGAGTCAGAATTACAATTTAGAATCACTAGGCCTAGGTAACTCTATTAATTTACAATATTTGAATATTAAAAACGGAATAGAAGGTAGTACAGTTATTTCAAATTGCAATAATCTTGAGTTTATTTGTGTTGATGAGAATGAATTTGGAACGATTCAATATTTAGTAGATTTTTATGATATTCCTAATTGTGAGGTTAATACATATTGTTCTTTTACTCCAGGAGGTGAGGTTTACTATGTAGAAGGTCAAAATAAAGTTGATGTGAATGCTGATGGTTGTAATGGTGACGATTATATATATCCAAACATGAATTTCGGTATGTCTAATGGAGTTGATAGTAGTACTTATATTGCGGATGTATCAGGAAATTATAGCATTCCAGTTTCAGAGGGAATTCTTACATTGACTGCTAATTTGGAAAATCAAAATTACTTTAGTGTATATCCAAATAGTCTTTTAGTCAATTTTCCTTCAGACGTTAGCCCTTATATTCAGGATTTTTGTATTACTCCAAATGATGTGCATAATGATTTAGAGGTTTTTGTGTTGCCAGTAAATGAAGCTATTCCTGGTTTCGAGTCGTTTTATAGAATTGTTTACCGTAATAAGGGAAACACAAGTTTATCAGGTACAGTCGAATTTAATTATGGGTCAAACTCCAATGTGATCCAGCTATTATCTGCGTTACCTTCAAATGATTCAGAAATTGATAACGTGTTATCTTGGAGCTTCTCCAATCTAGCACCTTTTGAATCTAGACAGATTAATCTAGAGTTTCTTTTAAATACGCCAACAGATCCATTATTTCCTTTAAATGCGAATGATGAACTCGGGTTTATTGCTAAAGTATTTCCAATAAGTAATGATGACACGCCAAGTGATAACACATTTGAGTTTAAACAAACTGTAGTCAATTCTTTTGACCCAAATGATATTACCTGTTTGGAAGGCGAATGGATTGCTCCCGAGTATGTGGGTGAATATGTGCACTATTTGGTGCGTTTTGAAAATTTGGGTACTGCAAATGCTATTAATGTCGTTGTAAAAAATCCAATTGATGCTTCAAAATTTGATGTCAACACTTTGATTCCCTTAGACGGAAGTCATAATTTCTACACTAGAATCAATGCTAACAATGATATAGAGTTTATCTTCGAGAACATTAATTTACCTTTTGATGATGCCAATAATGATGGTTATGTAGTTTATAAAATCAAAACATTAAATAGTTTGGTGCTAGGAGACGAGTTTGATAACCAAGCAGAAATCTACTTTGATTTTAATGCGCCTGTTATCACTAATGAATATACCACTGTCGTATCTGAGGATGGGTTAGGTGTAAGTGATTATGTTCGTAATCAAATCAAACTACATCCAAACCCTGTAAAGAATATACTGACCTTGAAAAGTGTCAAGATATTAAAAAAAGGAGTGGTTTATGACATGAATGGACGAGTTGTTTACGAGTCAATTTTTGGTGCCTCAGAAAACCAATTAGACTTAACTGCATTGATGCCAGGTATGTATTTCGTTGAGGTTGCATCAGGAAATCAAAGCGATATATTCAAGATTATAAAAATATAACTAGTTATAACTTTGTCTTTTTAAAGCTTATTTAGGTTTTAACATACTTTTAGCTGTTAAAATTCAGACTGTTTTTAAGAAGCAATCATTTTTTTTACTACATTTAGAAAAGTTACAATTAAAAATTATTGCTTATATAACAAATCTACTTAAACCCTAAACCCAATTAAAAAATGGCAAGAGCAATGTTTGAGTACACCAAAACTGTACTTAATAAAGTTAGCTTCGATGCTAATCTGTTCTGCAAGGAATTACAAAAAGCACTTCAACGCTTGTTACCATACGAGATTGAAGAGTTAAAGATTTTTATCAAATCCTTGATTTTACAGAACCCAGATTTAAATCAATGTTTAATACTTTTAAAACCATAGAAAAAAGCGACTTACGAGTCGCTTTTTTTATGAATTATTGTAATACTTATGTTACTGTTTTGGTAGCGGACTAATAATCTTTACGTTTTGAAAGGCAATGGCACCGCGAATGATTCCAGAAATCACATTGTGTAAAGCATCAATAATCTGCATTTTTAATTCGTTCTTATGATAAATCACGCTCACTTCTCGTGCAGGAGAAGGATCTGTAAAGTGTCGTAATCGTTCCTTTTGCTTATCACTCAATTCTATAGTGTGTAAATATGGTAAAAGCGTCATGCCCAAACCTTCATTAGACAGTTTTATCAAGGTTTCAATACTACCACTTTCCAATTGAAATGTATCTTCTAAATTGTTATTGATATTCTTGCATAGATTGATCACACCATCCCTAAAACAATGTCCATCTTCCAATAATAGCATATTGTCGGTGTCAAGATCTGAGGCTTCTATTTTCTGCTTTCCGAAAAGAACGTGATCATTTGGAACATAGGCTACAAATGGCTCATAGTACAATACACGTTCTTTAATTGTATCTAATTCAAGAGGTGTAGCAACGATGGCAGCATCTAAATGCCCATCATTAATTCGGGTGATGATTTCCTCTGTGGTATGCTCTTCTATTTTTAATTTAACTTTTGGATATTTTTTTATGAAGGCTTTCAAGAACATTGGCAAAAGTGTCGGCATGATGGTTGGAATGATTCCCAATTTGAATTGTCCGCCAATAAATCCCTTTTGTTGATCAACGATATCTTGAATACGATCAGATTCATCTACAATATTTCGGGCTTGAAGCACTATTTTTCTACCAACGTCAGTTAATTCAATAGGCTTTTTACTTCTATCGAATATCATTACATCAAGTTCGTCTTCAAGTTTTTGTATCTGTGTACTTAAAGTCGGTTGGGTAACGAAACACTTTTCAGCAGCTTTTGTGAAATTTTTATGTTCGGCTATGGCTAATACATAGTGTAATTGAGTTATGGTCATATTGATTTATTTAGGCTATAAAAATATAAAAACTATTTATAAAAACTATTACATATTAAGGTTATTATAACGTAAATTTATACTGAAATTAATAAGACAACAATAACATAACAAAATCAATTATGACATTAAATAGCATAGGGCTGGAAACCCAAAACACAAAAACAATAGCTAATGATCTCAACGGTTTATTGGCTAATTTTCAAATTTATTATCAAAATTTACGAGGCATCCATTGGAATATTAAAGGAAAGGCTTTCTTTGATTTACATGCTAAATTTGAAGAACTGTATACCGATGCCAATATGAAAGTAGATGAAATAGCAGAGCGAATTCTAACCCTTGGCGGAACACCGTTGCACACCTTTGATGATTATATCAAAGCTGCTAAAGTTCCTGTTGGAAAGAATATTTCTCAAGATGAAAAAGCAGTACGTTTAATTGTAGATTCACTAACTGAACTTTTAAAAATTGAGCGTCAAATTCTTGAGGTTTCAGACGAAGCCAGTGATGAGGGCACAAACGCCATGATGAGTGATTTCATTACCGAACAGGAAAAAACTGTTTGGATGATGAAAGCTTGGTTAGGCGAACGTGTATAACGATAAAATTGCTGTAATAAAAAGCCCTTCAGAACAATCTGAAGGGCTTTTGGTTTTATTTAAATCAACGTTATTAGTCGCAACTAAGGACTATATTATTTCCTGCAGGATTATTGGAGCTAGTTACCAATAAGCTATTAATTAAATTACAATCCAAAAAGTTCCATTCATCATTAAAGTTTCCTATTTCAGCAGAAATGCTTACGACAGGATAACCATTATTACTCATGAAAATAGACCAACTGCCTACAGTAGAAAGACCAGAACCTGTAATGCCTACACTACCATCGGAGTTAAATTCATAAACCACATTTCCGTTCACGGTCCATGGACATTCAAAAAGGATGGCTAAAACAGCATCTGTAGTACATTCGGATGTATTTCCTGAGCAATCTATAAAATCAGTTTCCGTGAATCCTTCACATTCAGCAAAACATGGGTTTGGAAACGTTCGAATAATGAGTTGACCTTCAATCTCGACTTCAACACAAACAGGATTTAGAGGTAGATTTTCACATTCAATACAAGGATTATTTGTATTGCAATCTACAAAATCAGCAGATGTGAAACCTTCACATTCTGCGTAACATGCATTTTGAAATTCGATAACATCGACACCACCAAAAGGATTTTCTATTTCAACACAAACAGGATTGTAAACATCAGGACATTCGCAACTACCTACAACTTCACCATAGCAGTCTTCCAACAAATCAATAAAATCATTTTCATTGTTAATACTCACTACGTTTCCTTCGGAATTGGTAACATCAAATGGATAGACAAAATCAAAATAGAAAGCATTGTAAAGTGCATTGTTCAGCTCTTCTTGTGAGTTTACGGTTATGGTTTGATTTTGATCTGTAATTACCGTTAATGGAAAATTAAAGGTAAAGCAATCGTTACTAGTGTTGTTATTGTAATCTTGCTGACAGTCGTCAATAAAATCTGATTCCTGGAAACCATCACAGAAAGCGTAACATGCATTTGGATAGGTAATCACAAAGCTAACACCAGCTGGATCTGTAATTTCAATACAAACAGGATCGAATTCTTGAGTACAATTGCAATTGTCTTGCATTTCCCAATTCAGGCTTTCCAATAGTTCAAGAAATTCATCTTCATTATTAATGGTAATGACAATGATAGAATCGGTAGCTGCATCATAGATTTCAACATCAAATGGAAATTCAATACCGTTGATGTATAATTCATTAGTGGAGTTAATCATGATACTGATCAATTCTTCAAGATCGTTAACGGTTACAGTAGTCCCATTGTTGAAAGATAGATTTAAAGGATAGACAAAATCAAAACCAAAGTCGAATACAATATTCCCTGAAGGGTTTGCCGATGGAATCACATCTCCTTGGCTATTAAATTGTTGTGATAACCTGTTTAAAGATTCAGTAATAGCTTGACTTTGTTGAATGTCTTGATTTTCTGAGACAGATTCATTGTTTGAACAGGCTGTAAGAAATCCTGCAAATAGAACAACACTGAAAAGAAATAATTTA
The DNA here is from genome assembly GCF_041224425.1 of Psychroserpens sp. XS_ASV72. Classification (NCBI taxonomy): domain Bacteria; kingdom Pseudomonadati; phylum Bacteroidota; class Flavobacteriia; order Flavobacteriales; family Flavobacteriaceae; genus Psychroserpens; species Psychroserpens sp. XS_ASV72. Next base: position 170,470 of record NZ_JBGFGL010000075.1, read on the forward strand.
AAATGTTTCATCATAGAATTTTTTGAGTTAATGTGTTTTTTGGCGATTAATCATTACTAAGACAACACGCTAAAAAAATACCCTACTTTTTTACTCAATTTTTTTTTATTTAGTTTTGGGACCACTGCTTTAGCTAATCATAGTTATGTCAAAACATCAGGAAACCATTTGCAACGCCAATACATTTAAAGCCTTGTATCAAAAGTATGCAAAAGATTTAAGACGCTTTCTTTTTTTTAAGACCCAGGATATGGATAAAGCTGAAGATGTCCTTCAGGATACATTTGTTAAGCTTTGGGAAAACTGTAATAAAGTTGATATAGAAAAGGTAAGAAGTTATTTGTATACTGTGGCTTCCAATACATTTTTGAATGTCGTAAAGCACGAAAAAGTGGTTCGTAATTATCAAGAGAACACTTCAGGTCAACATTCCAATGAATCTCCAGAGTTTATTATGATTGAGAACGAATTTATGGAAAAACTCGAACAAACAATCGAGGCTTTACCTGAAAAACAAAAAGAGGTGTTTTTACTTAGCCGAATAGAAAAAAAGACCTATAAGGAAATTGCTGATCAAATTGGTATTTCAGTTAAGGCTGTAGAAAAAAGAATGCATTTGGCACTGTTGGTCATGCGTGAAAAAATTGGAGACATATAATTTTTTTAAAATAAAAGTAGGGTATTAGAAACTTCGGTTGTCTAATTAGTAGTTTTAGGTATGAAAAAACAAGATTTACAACATATAAACGATACTTATTTAGCAAAATGGTTATCAGGTGAACTAACAGATGAGCAGTTAAAAGACTTGGTTTCTGAAGCTGATTACAATGCCTTTTTAAAATTGCGAAAAGGTGTTGATGCCTATGTTGATTTAAACACTGAAACCGATACTAGTTTTGAAGTCATTCAAAAACGTATTGCCAACACAAAGGCTACAAAAGTTCGAACACTAGGAGCGAATCGTTGGTGGATTGGTATTGCTGCCTCAATTGTTGTTTTGTTCGGTTTGTTTTATATTTTAAACAATGATGTCACTCAAATTGAAACCCAATTTGGAGAACAGAAAACCCTTGTTTTGTTAGATGGCTCCGAAGTCATCCTGAATTCCAAATCTACCATACGCTATAATGAAGCTGATTGGAAAGAAAATAGAGCACTTGAACTAGATGGAGAAGCGTATTTTAAAGTGACCAAAGGTAGTAAGTTTACTGTAAAAACAAATTATGGCACTGTTGAGGTTTTAGGTACTCAATTTAATGTCAAAACCAATTTAGATTTGTTTGAAGTAGCTTGTTATGAGGGAAAAGTACGTGTCGAGAGTAACAATGAGTCTGTTATCTTACTTCCAACAAATAATGTTAGACGTATTAATGGTTATGATTTAGAGCAATGGAATGCAGTCGAAACGGATCCAAGTTGGCTAGATGGTGAAAGTACCTTTAAAAGCGTGCCACTTAAATATGTCATTTCAGCATTGGAATCCCAATACAACGTTACTTTTGATACGACACAAATTGACACCAATATTATCTATACAGGAGGTTTTCCTAACGATAGTTTGAATATAGCATTGCAAACAGTCTTCAAGACTTTAGATATAACTTATAATGAAAAAGAAAAAGGGGTTATCTATTTGAATGTAAAGTGAAAAAATTGATTATCTGCTTTATATTATTACCTTATTTGGCCTTTTCGCAAGAAGAGGCTAAATTTTACATTGGCTTCAATAGTGAGCCGCTTGCTTCAGCTTTTGAAATTATTGAAGACACCTATCACGTTAGATTTTCTTACGAAAACACCTTGGTTTCAGATAAGACCATTACTTTAAAGAGTGAACAGCGTACTCTTAAGGAATTACTATTTGAGATTGAATCGCTATTTGAAATGTCTTTTGAGGTTTTAGACAACCGCTACATTATCGTCAACAAAAACAAAGGTACTCCACATGTGCAAGAACTGGAGCGTATTATCATTACAAGTTATCTTACAAAAGGGATATCTAAACAGAAGGATGCCACTTTTGAAATCAATCCTGATTACTTAGGAATTTTACCAGGATTAACAGAGCCAGATGTTTTGGAAAGTGTCCAATTGTTGCCAGGCGTTGTAAGTCCGAATGAAACGGCTTCAGGATTTTTGGTTAGAGGAGGCAAAACAGATCAAAATCGACTGATTTGGGATGGCATCAATATGTACCACAAAGGACATCTCTTCGGAATGTTGTCGCCCTTTAATCCCAATGCCACAAAACAAATAACCTTCATAAATAAAGGTTCTCATCCGAGATATGGTGAGCGTGCATCGAGTGTGGTTAACATGTCTACAACAAAAACTATTTCAGATTCTTTACAAACACAAATCGGATTTAATGGTATTAACGTAGATGCTTATGTTGAGTCACCAATCATTAAGGAAAAATTAGGTGTACAGGCTTCTGTTCGGTCAAGTTATACTAATATTTATCAAACCTATACTTTCGATCAGTTGGCTGATAAGGTTTTCAGAAGCACCAAAATTCAAGAGCGTTCAAATTCTGATAACGATTTTAGCTTTTTGGATTATAATTTTAAGGTCAACTTCAAACCTAATGAAAAGAATAAGGTTTATGCCAGTGTGATTTCTATCGACAATGAATTAGACTATACTGTAAGAGATCAGCAGCAAACCTTTAATGATGTTATGCGTATTAAAAATTCTGGTTACGGATTGGAATGGGAAAAAAATTGGAGTTCCAGTTTAAAGCAACACACAAGTGCTTTTTTCTCTCAATATGAATTAGATTACAACTATCTCACGTTTGAGAATGATGAGCAAATTTCTGAATTCGAGAAGCGAAACGTTATTTATGATTCGGGTATTTCAACCGAATTTCAATACCAAATAAATCCGGCTCATGCTTTAGATATAGGATACCAATACGTCTTGAAGGATGTTGGCTATATTTTTAAGAATACTGCAAATCTCGAGTTTATCCTCGATCAAGACGACTCAGAAATCCAAACCCATAGCTTTTTTGTCAACTATCATTATAAGAATCCGCGTCTTTTTGATGTTTCATTTGGTACTCGAGCCACTTATTTTAAGGAATTGGATGCTATAAGGTTAGAGCCTAGATTGGTTCTCTATAAGCAACTATTTAAGAATATAAAGCTTCAGCTTTCAGGTGAGATAAAAAATCAGGTCATTAGCGAAATAGATGAAACGATTATCAGTGATTTATCTCTTGAGAATAGACTTTGGCGTTTGGCCAATGGCAAGGAGTTTCCAATTATTAATAGCAAACAGGCATCTTTAGGGTTTATATATACCAATGACGGATGGACAATCGATGCAGATGGTTACTATAAAAAAATGAATAATATTACAGCTTTGTCCTTTGGTTTTTTGAATCCGCAAAACAGCCAATACAACTTAGGTGAACGTGATGTTTTAGGTTTGGACTTATTTTTAAAAAAGCGCTACAAAAGTTTTAGCTCATGGTTGAGCTATGGTTATAGTTATTCTGAAAGCACATATGAAAACTTAAACAACAATAATGCTTTCACCTCAAGATCTAATGTCTTGCATTCGATAAGCTCGTCGGTGAGTTATAAATTATCGAATTTCCAGATTGCTTTAGGTTGGCGTTGGCAAACAGGAAAGCCATTCACGCCTTCTGTAGTTACTAATGACGGATTTGCATTCAATAATGGAATCAATACGAGGCGCTTGCCAGATTATCATCGTCTGGATTTCTCCTCTACCTATTCCTTTAAATTTTCAAGAAACAACAAGCTTAAGGGAAAAGTTGGTATTTCTATTAGAAACATCTACAACCAAGACAATCTTTTAAGTCGTGAATACTTTGGAAATAACGATTTTGAAAATGATGTAGAACTGATTGATAAGTTTTCTTTGGGATTTACACCTAACTTGATGTTTAGATTGTATTGGTAAGGTCTTTTTACAACGTTTAAAACTTTCAAACGAGAGTTTACAACAATCCTCTGGCCTTGATTTCAAGATATTTGTTGATGGTGTCAATGGTTAAGTCTTCAGGTGATGTTAAAATAGATTGGATGCCATATTTTTGAAGTTCATTGACAATCAGTCGTTTTTCAAAAGCGAATTTTTCAGCAATAACTTTATCGTAAGCCTGTTGAACCGTTTCGGCTGGATCTTCTATCAAGGATTTTAATTCGGTGTTCTTAAAGAAAATAACAACCAATAAATGGTTTTTGGAAATCCCTTTTAAATAGGGTAGTTGCCGATGTAAACTATCCAAGGTTTCAAAATTGGTATAGAGCAAAATCAAGCTTCTATTGGTAATATTACGTTTGACGTCAGCATATAATCTACTGTAATCACTTTCATGAAAGTTGGTGTTTACATTGTAAAGTGTTTCTAAAATAAGATTCATTTGAGAACTTCGACGTTCGGCAACCACAATGTTCTCAACCTTTTTTGAGAAGGCAAAAATACCTGCTTTGTCCTGTTTTTTTAAAGCCACATTAGAAATTACTAAAGCCGCATTGATGGCATAATCTAATAAGGTCAAACCATTAAATGGCATTTTCATTACACGACCCTTATCGATAACCGAATAAACAGGTTGCGATTTCTCATCCTGAAATTGGTTAACCATAAGTTGGTTTCGTTTAGCGGTAGCTTTCCAGTTGATGGTTCTCAAATCATCACCCAGAACATATTCCTTGATTTGCTCAAACTCCATGGTATGCCCAATTTTCCTGATTTTTTTAATACCATATTGTTGCAAATTATTGCTAATGGCCATCAAATCATATTTCCGAAGTTGCATGAAACTAGGATAGGTAGGAATCATCACATTGTCATCGTAGCTAAAACGTCGCGCGATAAGTCCGAACACCGAAGTGACATAAATATTGAGTTTGCCAAAATGGTATTCGCCACGTTCTACGGGTCTCAGTTGATAAGCGATTTCTGAAATACTCGATGCCTCCAACATGCGTTCAATCTTAAAATCTCGAACCTGGAATTGTTCAGGAATTTCATCGATGATGGTTACATGAACCTTAAAGGTGTAAAAATTTTGAATCAATAAGTTGATAGAGTTATCATCTCCATTGGAAAACTTTTCAGGCAAAATCCGTTGTCCCTTAACCCCATTTTTAGCAGCAAACAAGATGATGGTATCCAAAACTGTTAAGGTTACCAAAAGCAATAGCAAGAGTTTTACGACATTAAATGCCCTAGGAAAAATGAAACTGATAACAAACAATACTATTAAAGCAATGCATGCATAAAAGAATCGATTTTGTAAATAAAATGGTTTAAGGCGTTTCAACTCTATCTAGTTCTAGTTCGTTAAGGTTTATCTTGGAATTTCTACAGCTTCAATGATTTGTTTAATAATCTGTTTGGTGGTCACACCTTCCATTTCACGTTCAGGCGTTACAATCACACGATGTTGTAAGACTGGAATGGCAGCTCTTTTAATATCTTCAGGCGTAACAAAATCCCTTCCGTTCATAGCCGCAAACGCCTTACTGGCTTTTAATATCGCTATGGAGGCTCTAGGCGAAGCACCTAAATACAAAAACGGATTGTTTCTGGTGTTTACAATCATATCAGCAATGTATTTCAACAAATGCGATTCTATGAGTATTTGCTCAACCAAATTTTGGAAATTACTGATTTGCGATTTGGTTAAATGAGCTTTAATTTGGTCTGTCTTAACAGCACCTTTTAAATGTTGCTCTCGAGTCAAAATTTCTATTTCTTCTTCTACATTAGGATAATCAATATCAATTTTGAAAAGGAATCTATCCAATTGGGCTTCAGGCAAGCGATACGTTCCTTCTTGTTCCACTGGGTTTTGGGTTGCCAGTACAATGAAAGGTAAATCCATCTCAAATTTTTGTCCGTCAATCGTAATCTGACGTTCTTCCATTACTTCAAATAAAGCCGCTTGAGTTTTGGCAGGCGCTCTGTTGATTTCATCAATAAGAATCATACTGGAAAAAATAGGACCTTCCTTAAATTCAAAATCAGAGGTTTTCATATTAAAGACTGACGTTCCTAAAATATCACTAGGCATCAAATCTGGCGTAAACTGAATTCGGCTAAAGCCTATATCTAATGATTTCGCCAATAACTTAGCGGAAATGGTTTTGGCTACACCTGGAACACCTTCAATTAGCGAGTGACCATTAGCAAGTATGGAAGCAATCAACATATCGATCATTTCCTTTTGGCCAACAATGACCTTACTGATTTCTCCTTTAATCAATTCAATACCTTCTTTAAGTTCGGTAAGATCGATACGGTTTTTGAAATTGATGTCCGCTTTGTCTTGAGACTCATTATTAACAAGTGCTTCTTCGTTACTCTCTGATGCATCAGACATTTGTTCTGCATTGTTTTCAGGTTGTAAGTCGTCGTTTTGATGTTCTAGATTATCCATAATTATGAGTTGTAAAAGGCTTCAATTGCTTTGTTCAATCGCAATAAATCTCCTTCATTGCAGGATGTTTTCGATTTAAGAAATGCAATTTGGTTTATTAATTTTTTGATATCGCTTTGATCCTTACCTGATTTTAAGGTAAGGTTTTTTATAAATTTTTCGTCTAACACTTGTGTGTCTAAATAATAAACACGTCTGATGTATTCTAGGAAATACGTGATTTTTTTATCTACCAAGTTGTCATGGTCCTTGGTTTCGTAATACAAATTACCAATAGTTTTGGTGAATTCAACGGTTGTATTCCTTAAAGGTGTAATCACTTTCACAATGCGTTGTCTTCGCTTGGCATTGAATATCATAAAAATCACGGTAGTTAACAAAACTAAATACCAAGCCCAACGCAAAGCGGGTTGACTTAATATGAACCTCAAAGGTGAATTACTAAGATTTTTTCGCGACTTATTCCTAGAATCAAAATAAATGGTATCATCACTTAAATACGACATCACACTAGAAGCGTATTTTTTATTATCCTTTTTAAGTAAATGGTAATTGGTAAATGCAATAGGTTGTAAGTGAAGGTAAAAATACCCTTTTCCCCAAGATGTTTTAATATAATTGACATATGAGGAGTCGGCAAACTTTTGATAACCTAAAACTGTTGTGTAAAAGGTGTCTATCTTTGAGAAATAAATATTGCTAAGTCCCTTTTCAATGGTAATGGAATCATTGGCAAATGTCGGATTGGTAAAAGACAATTCAGCTTTACCAGAAAAACTATAATCGTTTTGTGTTTCGATACCCAAAGAATCCATGAGATTTTCAGGGAAGTAATTGCTAGACATAAAGATATCATTTCCAAAGGAAGCAAAATCCATTAACTCTTGAGCTGAGGTATTGTCAATTTCCGGAAACTCATCAATAACCATATAAGTTCCTGTAGTCAAATACGTGGTGTCTTCCCAACTGTAGTAATCATCAAAATACTCGTAAGGTGTGGCTCTAATCTCTTGAACCTTGCTTTCAGGAAATAACTGATCTAATTCTTCGTAAAATACAAATGTACCATACGGAATTTTATGTGTTTCGTTATAAGTACGTTGCCAGTTGATTGGTGGAGGTGTTGAAAATTCAACAATAATGATTCCAACAAAAAGTAGTACCAAGATGCCTATGTAAATTTTTAGTGTTTTACTCATGATTTCACCGATTTTAGAAAATGAGTAAAGGCTGTTTTGGCTTTGCTGAATTGGGTTTCATCAATATCAAACTCACCATACCAAATGTAATTGTAGAGATAAGATGTATAGGAAAACTTTTCTTTGGTGTCTTCGGAAGCAATTTCATAGTAATAATCACTGTTGGTTTTTTCAACATCATATTCTATGATTTCAGCTTGAGTCAAGGTCTTTAAAAGCCACAGATAATAATAACGAATGGCCAATCGGAAATTATTCTCACTTTCTGCGGAAGCTATAAGCGACTGGAAATCGGCAACGTGAATGTTGCTTTCAATATCGGTTACAGGAATAATGCTTTTATCTGAAGACTTTCCGAAGACCCATTTGCCTTCTTTATTCAAAATGGCTTTTACAATAAAGAAAACCACTAGAAGAAAAATAGAAATATAAAATAGCTTGAGGATTACGTCAGTGATGTTTGAAGCCTCAGCATCAGAATTCAAATCGAATAAACTCTTGAACAAATCTGAAAGCCATTGCTTAAAACGAGTCCACCAACCTGAGTTTTCTGAGGTACGCTCATATATAAATTCATTGCCATTGTATCTGTCCTTGAGGTCTTCAAAGCTTCTTTTTTCTCTAGGTTCGGTATCGACAAATATAGAATCCTCTGCGTCCTGAGTTGCCAAGATTAAGGTTTTGGCAGATGCAAAATTCATGCTGATTCCAACAACCAAAAGAATGATATATAAACACTTTTGTCTATTCACCAGATCCAATTAAATCAATATCGCTTTTAGTGTTGATGTTTTCATTGTCTTCCTTTAAGCTATAAAAAACCACGCCTTGATTCACCTGTACGATGACGTTCAAAAATGTACCGACCAAATAGGTTAGCACAAATATGGCTATCATCATGATAGAAGCCGATTTATTAATGGCTTGCGGATCTGGATTGACTCCAGATTGGGTTTCGGTTATCAAATCAACAATGAATGCAAAATAGGGTATGAGTGCTACGACATTTTGGGCAATATAACTCATCAAATAAAAGAGTCCGACACAGCCAACGGCTGCCCAAAACTTAGAACCCATGAGTGTCCACGAATAGCCAAAGCTCTCCCAAATACCTTTTCGGTTTTCAATGTATTCAATCAAGGCACCTTGATATAGCAGACTTACAGCGCCAATCACCAAAGGAATCAAAAAAAGTCCGACAATCGTAATGGCTAATACAAATGAAGCAATACCTGCAACCAAACCAACTGGAATTACCAATAAGATGCCACAGACCAAAAAGATCAAAATCTTTCCAATATGTGTTTTATAAGAATTGATGATATCTGTTGCATTGAAATTTTTACCATCGTGTTTTGTGTACAATTGTAAATATATAGGGATGTAAGAATATGAAATGATAGCCGAAATAAGAGCAATCAAAACAAAGGCCAATGCTAGAAACACAAACCAGCCAGCATTGTTGTTTATGTACTCGTCAAAAGCGTTTGTATTGTTGGTTATGATTCCACCAAAAACGACATCAGTATAGAATTTGCTGAAAAAATAACCGATGACCATCAAGATAAGTATGAAGATACCATTTACGATAAGGTAGTTTTTGAACAGGTGTTTACCATTTCGTCTTATAAATTGAAATGTATCTTGAAAATAGGCACCAAAGTCTCTTGATTTATAGAGTTGCATACTGCTGTTTTAATTTTCGGTTAACGATAAAAGGATAAATTAAATAATAGAAAGAAATAAGGCTTAAAGTCACTAAAATGATTCCAACAGACAGCCAATTAGGCATCGTATTGGAATAACGTGTTACAAATCCTTCCAGAAAACCTGCGGCAATCGTAAAAGGAAAGGTACTGATTAAAATCTTCACACCATTTTTCACACCCATTTTAAAGGAGATGATTCTAGAAAACGTTTTTGGAAATAAAATACTGGCACCTAGAATAAGTCCTGCAGCACCTTCTATCACAATTGCGAAAATTTCCATAGCGCCATGAATCCAAATACCTCTCACACTTTCCCAAAGAACCCCTTCCTTGTGAAAAAAGTATTGAAACGATCCAACCATAATGCCATTATACAACATCACCAATGCCGTTCCCAAACCTCCAAAGACTCCATAAATAAAGGATTGAATTCCAACGTAAAGATTGTTCAATGTGATCCCGATAAAACTTCCCCAATTACTACCACTTTTGTAAACAGCAACTGGATCACCAGCCTCAATATTCTCTAAAGTTTGATTCACGTATTCGTCACCTAATATCAACCTAACAAAGGAATCATCATAAGCAGCAGAAAGCGCTCCAATGGCTACAAAACTGAGGAAAATAATAAACGCATACAACACATAACGCCTGTATTCATAGATGATAAGTGGAACTTCCGTTTTCCAAAATTGCACAAATCGATTACTGTCTTCACGTTTGGTTTTGTAAATTTTTTGAAAAGCCTTGGCCGCGAGGTTGTTTAAATACAGAATTGTTTTACTTTTGGGATAGTAAGTCTGAGCGTAAGATAAATCATTTACAAGCTGGATATAAAGTGATGCCAATTCATCAGGATTTTTAAGGTGTTTTCCAAAAATTGCCTTTTCGAAATTCAGCCATTTTTCTTTATTTTGCTTGATAAATGCAACTTCTCTCATAAGCTTTCAAATTAACACAATTAATGGTAGAGTTACAAATTAATACAACACAAAACGTGAATATAAATTTCACCGCAGCAAGTGTTGGTGAACGTATTCTAGCTTATATAATAGACATTATTATTAAGATAGCCTATGTTGTTGTGATTTATCAAATCACACTGAATGTTTTGGGTGTTGATGATATGATAGAAGATATGGATCGTTGGTCCCAAATCGCAATTATGGTGTCTTTTTACCTTCCAGTGGTTTTTTATTCATTGATTTTTGAAACCTTTCTCGACGGACAAACCATTGGAAAGCGTATTATGAAAATTAAAGTTGTAAAGATAGATGGCTATCAGGCCTCACTTTATGATTATTTGGTACGTTGGTTTTTCCGTATTGTAGACTTAAATATGGCATCAGGAATCGTGGCACTAATTGCCATTGTAACCAGTAAAAAAAGTCAGCGTTTGGGCGATATGACTGCTGGTACCTCAGTGATTACCTTGAAAAACAACGTCAATATTTCACATACCATTCTTGAGGAGTTGGACCAGGATTATATTCCTACATATCCAAACGTTATTAAGCTTTCGGACAATGATGCGCGTATCATTAAGGAAACATTCAACAGAGCTAAATCGGCAAGAGACTACGAAACACTCATCAAATTAAGAAACAAAATTATTGAGGTTGCCGAAATCAAAAAGAACAATGAAAGTGATATGGAGTTTATTGATAGGGTTCTAAAAGATTATAACTACTATACACAAGGTATGTAATGTTTTTTCAAATCATAGACATTTTAGGAACAGTAGCATTTGCTATTTCAGGAGTTTTGGTAGCGCTAAACAAAAAAATGGATCCTTTTGGAGTGCTTATCATAGCTTTTGTCACTGCCGTTGGTGGTGGCTCCCTTCGCGATGTTTTAATAGGCATCCAACCTGTTTCTTGGATGAGGGAAATGACTTATGTGTATGTGATTTTTGGTTCTACGGTTTTTGCGGTTCTCTTCAGAAACAAATTAAACTATTTACGTAAATCCCTGTTTCTTTTTGACACCATAGGTATTGGACTCTACACTGTTGTTGGTATTGAAAAGGGCATTGTAGCAGGTTTGCATCCCATTATTTGTATTTCCTTGGGAACTATGACAGCTTGTTTTGGAGGTGTCATTCGTGATATTTTGTGTAATGAGATTCCTGTAATTTTTAGAAAGGAAATCTATGCTACCGCTTGTATTTTAGGCGGACTTACGTATTTCTTGCTGCGTGAATTTTTATCTGATGCCAATTATGTTTTCGTGATTGCTGGCGTGATAGTTATTGCAACTAGGTTATTGGCTGTACGCTTTAAAATTAGTTTGCCAAGTTTATATAAGGACTAACTTCAATGCTTTTTATTCGGAATAATTGCGTATTTGAAAAGCATAACAACAGCTATAAACATTGTGGTCAAAAAGTAAAGTAGGCCAACTATCAAAAGGGTTGTGGCTTCAGAGTTTAGAGTTGGAAATTCACGAACTTCAGAAAATAATGCCAATAACATATATAAACAGGTAAGGATTAATACAATTGGTATGATTATACCTATGACTTTATTTTTGAATATGATTTGGTAGATCAGTATTGCCAAAAGAGCAATCGCTATATAGTTAATGGTCAATCCAGCTGAGAACCAATAAAATAATACGGATAGAATCAATACATATTCTGGAATGGCAAGAAGAATAGTTTTAAAGTGTTTCACGGGTTCTAATGTTGGTTAATTAATAAACGATGTCATATTGTTAAAAATTGTTTGATGTTGCTTTTTGATGTAAATAAAAAAACCCGTTAACTGTCGTAACGGGTTTGTAAAAAGGTATTGTCTTTCTTAACTATTTTGTAGTTGCAGCTGAGGTGACTGGAAAACCACGATCGCGCATTAAGGCTTCAATTTTAGCATCGCGACCTCTAAATAATTTATAAGCTTCGGCAGGATCCATAGAATTTCTTGGAGCAAACAAATATTTAACGAGTTTATCGGCAACTTCAGCATCATAGAATCCGCCTGGAGCTTCTCTGAAGGCTTCAGCAGCATCACTGGTCAAGACATCTGCCCACATATAGCCATAATAAGCTGTGGCATATCCTTCACCAGAAAACACATGTCCGAAATGTGGTGTTCTATGACGCATTGGTAATTCCTCTGGCATATTCAATTCTTTCAATGTCTTTTTCTCAAAGGCATCAATATCAATATTTGTTGGATCAGCTAAATGTAATTTCATATCAATTAATGCAGATGCCAAATATTCAGTAGTTGCAAATCCTTGATTGAAAGTTGAAGCTTTCTTGATTTTTTCTACCAAAGATGCTGGAATTGGTTCTTCAGTTTTATAATGTACCAAATATTGGTTGATGACTTCATCTGTTGATAACCAACGTTCTAATAATTGCGACTGGAATTCTGTATAATCTCGAACACCTCCATTTAAAGTTGGGTACTTTACATTACTTGAAAAGAAGTGTAGCGCATGGCCAAATTCATGGAAGAAGGTTTCGGCATCATCCCAAGATACTAGAACAGCTTCTCCTGGAGCAGGTTTTACAAAGTTTGAATTATTGGATGCCAAGACATTGGTTTCACCTTGATAAGATGTATGGCTTCTATAAGTAGTTGCCCAGGCTCCAGAACGTTTGCCTTCACGAGCAAAAGGATCTAAGTACCATAAGCCAATGTTTTCACCTGAATCTTTATCAGTTACTTCCCAAACTTTTACATCTGGATGGAATACAGGAACCTTGCCATCTTCAACTGGTGTAAATTTATAATTGAAAAGTCTACCAGCAACATAGAACATGGCTTCTCTCAATTTGTCCAATTGCAAGTATTGTTTCACCTCGTCACTATCCAAATCATATTTTTTCTGACGAACTTTCTCAGCATAAAAACGATAATCCCATGGCTCAATAGTGATATTGTCACCATTGGCATCAGCAACGGCTTGCATATCGGCAACTTCCTCTTCAACACGAGCAATAGCAGCAGGCCAAACCGCTTCCATTAATTCCATAGCATTTTCAGGTGTTTTAGCCATACGATCTTGTAGACGCCATTCAGCATAGTTGTCGTAACCTAGAAGTCCGACACGCTCTTTTCTTAGTTTCAGTATTTCAGCAATAAGTTCATTGTTGTCATATTCATCACCATTATCACCTCTCGAATAATAATTGGTCCATACTTGTTTGCGCAATTCACGTTCAGTAGAATACTTTAAGAAAGGATCCATTGAGGAACGTGTGTTGGTAATGGCATATTTACCTTCCTGACCTTTGTCGGCAGCAATTTTCGCAGCCGATTTGATAAAGGATTCAGACAGACCTCCTAATTGGTCTTCGGTAAGGTAGGTTACATAGTTTTCTTCATCATGTAAGACGTTGCTTGAAAAGGTCGTGTAAAGAGAAGATAGCTCTTTATTGATTTCAGCATAACGCTTTTTCTTCTCCTCATCGAGATTGGCACCATTCATTTCAAAACTTTTGTAAGTTAAATCTACAACACGTTGCTGGTCTGCAGGAAGTGGATTTTTCTGAGACGCTTCATAAACCGCTTTAACGCGTTCGAATAACTTCGCATTTTGAGAGATTTTAGAACTGTATTCCGAAATTTGAGGTGCTAATTCAGCTCTAATATCCCTAAACTCTGGAGATGACATATTACTGCTCATGATACCGTAATACGTATAAACACGATCTAATTCTTCACCTGAAGCCTCAAGAGGCACAATGGTATTTTCAAAGGTTGGTGCTTCTGGGTTATTGGTAATGGCATCAATGTCTTCAAGACCAAGTTCCATACCAGTTAGCATAGCATCCTTGATATCAGCAACGTTCATTTTATCGAATGCTGGTACACCTTCATAAGGACCAGTCCATTCTTGTAACAATACATTGTCGCTCATAGCTGTATCTTTTGAGGTGTCATCAGCTTTTTTTTCATCTGTCTTGCAACTTGAAAAACAGACGATACTGCAAAGAAGTGCAGCTTTTATTGAATTTGAAATCATTTTGTGAATTAAATTTGTTTTAAAGTGCTCGAATATATTGAAAATTACTTCAAAACTATGTTGGTGTTTTGTTAAAAGGCAATTGAGATATTAACAGGCTTAATCTAATATTTCAACCGATCTGATGTACACGTTTCTCAAAGGCCAATCACCATCATCAGTTTCTACTTCGGCAATACGATCGCAAACATCTAAACCGTTGATGACACGTCCGAAAATAGTATAATCGCCATCGAGTTCATAAACATCTCTTAAGGTGATGAAAAACTCATAAGGCGATGCTAATTTGTAAGGATTGTCAATATCACTACTAGGCATGGAGATGACGCCTCTGTCATGATGAAAACCTCTTTTGGTATCGGTAGGTAAAAGGTAGCGACCAATATCATTTCGCTTGCGCATAACTTTACGATCGTCAGTACTGCCTCCTTGTACAATATAGTTTTCAATGACGCGGTAAAATTGGGTATTGTCAAAATAACCTTGCTTGGTCAGGAAAATGAAATTTGCACGATGAAACTTGGTTTCGTTAAACAGTAAAATGTCGATATTTCCAAAATCAGTGACCATTCGCACCTTGTTTTCCTTGTGCTCTTTTTCATACTGCAGGAAGAACTCCATGGCATTTTTGTCGGTAAGCAATGGGTATTTGCGTTCAGGTGCTTTTTGAACAGTGTCTTTCTTCTGAACAGGCTTTTTTTCAATATTTACTGTCGATGAATCAATAGCTTTTGTATTTGTGTTTTTACGAGATTGCTTATCTTCACAATTCATTACAATCAAACATAACAATACCAATAATATCCTCGTCATTTCAAATAATGGATTTCAATACATTTCTAAGTTCAGTTTCAAAAATAAAAAATCTACAGCTTCCAGGTGAAGCCTCGCAGATTAAAATGTCGCCTCCATACCGTTTGGAATTAATTGAGCGTAACCGAAAATTAATGAAATCTGCTAAACAGGCAGCTGTATTGTCTTTGTTCTATCCCAATGAATTCAACCAAACCCATTTAATTTTGATCTTAAGAAAAACCTATAAAGGCGTGCATTCGGCCCAAGTTGGGTTTCCTGGTGGAAAAGTCGAACACGATGATGCAGACCTCAAATTTACGGCGCTTCGAGAAACGAAGGAAGAAGTTGGTGTGCCAGAACACCAAGTACAAGTGCTTAAACAGTTGACACCAATGTACATTCCGCCCAGTAATTTTACAGTCCATCCTTTTCTTGGAATCACCGAATCAATACCAAAATTCACAAAACAGGATGAAGAAGTGGAAGATTTGATCGAAGTCCCTTTGTCGCATTTTATGGAAGCCTCTTCTGTAATTACGACCTCCGTTGCAACCTCTTACAAAGTTGAGGTTCAGGTACCTGCATTTAAACTTAATGACCATGTAGTTTGGGGAGCCACAGCCATGATGCTTAGCGAAGTGAAAGACCTGTTAAAAATGGTATTGTAACATAGAGATTTTGTATGTTTGTCTTTGGACAAAAGAAAAATGAATGGGATTATTTAAACGAAATCCGTTTGGACATATATTATTTATTAAGAAATGGCTGATTAGAATCCTTGGTTTATTGACGCATCGTCGTTTTAGAGGTTTTAATGAGCTTCAAATTGAAGGCTCTGAGGTTATTAAACAGCTTCCCGAAACCAATGTGCTCTTCATTTCCAATCACCAAACCTATTTTGCAGATGTCATTGCCATGTTTCATGTATTTAATGCGAGTTTAAGTGGACGATTAGATAGCATAAAGAATGTTGGCTATTTATGGAACCCAAAGCTCAACATGTATTACGTAGCAGCAAAAGAAACCATGAAGTCTGGCTTGATTCCAAAGATATTTGCCTACACAGGTTCCATCAGTATTGAGCGTACATGGCGATCTAAAGGTCAGGATGTGAATCGTCAGGTCAAGATGAGCGATATCACCAATATTAAAAAAGCATTGGATGATGGTTGGGTAGTAACCTTTCCGCAAGGTACCACAACGCCATTTAAACCGATTAGAAAAGGAACAGCACACATTATTAAACAATACAAACCTATTGTAGTTCCTATCGTAATTGATGGCTTCCGTCGTTCGTTCGATAAAAAAGGATTACGCGTTAAGAAGAAAAATGTGTACCAATCTTTTGAAATCAAAGAGCCTTTACAAATCGATTACGACAACGAAACCATCCCAGAAATCGTTGAAAAAATAGAATACGCCATTGAGCAACATCCTTCCTTCTTAAAAGTAATTCCTCAAGAAGAGCTCATGGAAAAAGAACGCATCAATCAAGAATATCGAAATTGGTTACGCGACGATTAAATTTCTAAACTTCCAATTTTTTAAGTTCGTGGTAATTTCTGTTTAAGCGCTTCAGAAGAATACCATAAATTAACCAATAAAACAACAGTAAGATAGCGATGCCAATCGCTAGGGCTATTATGGTGACCAAAGCAATACTGGCATAGTATTTCAGCAATTCACCATTAGCTGTTGCTTGCTCAAGTAAAGCTCTTGAGTTTTCATCTTGATTAATGGCTATAGGCATCATATAAGCCACACCTATTACCAAAACAACCAAATTAAAGAACACATATTGTTTAACGGTACGTCTGGTTTTCAAGATGTTTTCCATCAGATTTTTAGCAGTATCTGCTGTATTGATGGTTTTGTAGTTCATATAAAAACGATAGAAGAAGTAGGCCAAAATGCCATAAGATAAAATCGTAATGGCAATGAATCCAAATTTCTTTTCCAAGCCTTCAATATCCATGCTATAACCCGAAGCTTTTAATCCGAAGGAAATGACAATCCAAAATACAAACTCTAGGATACTGATAATAAATATCCACTTTACAATAGATGAAGACTTTTTCAAGATCATACTGTAAATCTCCTGATACGATAACTTCGGGTAATTATCATTGCCTTTCTGCCAATCCTTTTTTAATAATTCTAATTCATCCATACCCTTACGGATTTAAGATTGTTTTTAATTTTTTCTTTACCCTGTTCATTTTTACACGTGCATTCACTTCAGTAATTCCTAAGGTTTCACTGATTTCACTGTAATTTTTATCCTCTAAATACAAAAACACCAGTGCTTTTTCAATGTCATTCAGTTGATGGACAGCGTTGTATAATAGTTTCAGTTGTTGTTCCTCGGTATCGTCATAAGGTTCAGATTTAATCTTAAACTGAACACTTTCAAACTCTTGTGTCGTGATACTTCGTTTAGATTTTCTGTAGAGTGTGATGGCGGTATTCAAACCCACACGATACATCCAAGTGCTAAACTTCGAATCGCCTCGAAACTTAGGATAAGCCTTCCACAACTGTATGGTGATTTCCTGAAACAGATCGTTATGTGCTTCTTGATTATTGGTGTATAATCGACAGACCTTATGCACAATGTTCTGATGCTTTTCCAGCAGTTCCACAAACTTATGTTCGAGTGCTTTATCCAAATTTTAATCGGTTAGTTGTCTATAAGTAGTCATCTTATTTAAATTGTTACAATCTAATTTAAATGATTCCAATTATTTTCTTTTAGGGCGTTCCCAACGCTCGCTAAGCTTCCGTCGGTCAGGCTGTCCACTATATCTTTTTAGTACCAAGGCACTAAAAAGGATGCCGTTTCCATCCTTAACGCAATTCTGGTTTCAACTTTAAGATTCCTATCACAATGCAATATTGGGCTAGGGCATAGCTCAGCATGATACTTACTGAACTCAATGGTAATGCATGGTGAAATTTATCTATGGCCAAAATACTATCGGATACCAAAAATAGAATCGCTCCTATCAAAACCCAAGTAAAACTTTTGGTGTTAACAGACTTGCGTCTAAGAAAAGCTGAAGTAGCCATACCCAAAATGACAATCATATACACCATAACAGGAACAAGCATGTCTCCCAATCCGTCTTTCAAATAGAAAAATAGAGATATGGCATAGAGTAGTAGTAGGCCTAAAAAGCCCAAAGGTCTGCTCGAAGTGTTTCTATGTTTCAGGAACACCAAAATGTACATGATATGCGCCAACAGGAAACTCACCAATCCTATGATAAAATAAGAACTACTGAGGTTGTCAAACATCAAGGAGATATCACCAAACAGCGAAAATAATAGAGCCAAAATCATAAGCAATCGCATGGATTTCCCTAGATCTTTGCTTTGTGCCAAAAAGAACATCAGCAGTGAGCTCACTATGGCTGGTTTGGTAATGTAAGTGAAATCGATAAGTTCGGTAACTAAACCACAGATAAGGTGTCCCGCTACAATTAAAAAATAAGCGACACTAAACTTTAATTCTGATTTGCTGAGCATAAGATTTATTTCTGTAAAAATATGCAATTCGTCATTCAATTTTAACAATTCAGTAGAATAGAATTTTAAAATACCTTGATCTGTTTCAATTTTGTCCTATCAATCAAAAACGAACCGTTAAAATCAATCACTATTATGAAACGCTTAGCTATTTTAATGACACTTTTATTTTCATTTGCTTCTTTTGGGCAAACCACTATAAGCGGAAAAGTAACCGACAAAAAACAACAGCCTATTTTTGGTGCCAATGTGTATTTGGAAGGCACATACGATGGTGCCACAACCAATGAAACTGGAGAGTTTTCTTTTGAAACTTCAGAAAGCGGAAGTCAGGTACTTATCATTTCGTATCTGTCTTATGAAACCAAAAAAATCGCTGGTGATGTGTCAACCCTCAATAATCTAACGATTGCGCTAAGAGATGATGTCAACACTTTAGATACTGTTGTGATTTCAGCTGGAACCTTTGAAGCCAATGATAATAGTAAGGTCTCTGTATTAAATTCCCTAGACGTAGTTACCACTGCTAGTGCAGTAGGCGATTTTGTTGGAGCTTTGCAAACCCTTCCGGGAACGTCTACAGTTTCTGAAGATGGTCGTTTGTTCGTTAGAGGTGGAGATGCAGGCGAAACACAAATATTCATTGACGGAATTCGAGTGTTTACACCGTATTCACCAACCGCCAATAACATTCCAACACGAGGCCGATATTCGCCATTTTTATTTGATGGTATTACCTTCTCAACTGGTGGTTATTCCGCAGAGTATGGAAATGCTTTGTCCAGTGTACTCTTATTGAATACTATTGATGAACCAGATCAAGAAAAAACAGACATCGGTATCATGAGTGTTGGTGGAAGCTTAGGTCATACCGAGAAATGGAACAATACCTCTTTGAGTGTCAATGCAAGTTATATCAATCTGGCACCTTATATAGCCTTGTATCCAGACCGTAACGATTGGCATAAACCTTATGAAGGAGGTCAAGGTGAAGCAGTGTTTCGCCAAAAATTTGAAACAGGAATGTTGAAATTTTATGCGGCTTTTGATACCTCAAATTTCGATTTGACCCAAGATGATATCAACGATCCTGATGGTGTACGTTTTAAGCTTAATAATAGAAATTTTTATGCCAATACGTCTTACCAAGGTCTATTGGGAAATAATTGGTCTATTCAATCGGGATTGAGCTATACCATTGCTAGAACTGATATTGATGTCAACAAAGAACTTGATGTAGCAGATGATGAAAACTCAATACATATCAAAGCGAAACTAAAAAAACGTTTCAATAGCCGATTTAAACTTGGTTTCGGATTGGAACACTTTTCAACCGATTTTGAGGAAGCTGTGAATTCAGAATTTTTTAATGGAACGTATGGTTTTACCAACAACAATACAGCGGCTTTTGTAGAATCTGATATCATTTTCAGTAAAGACCTAGCCTTGAAAGCTGGTTTACGTGCCGATAATTACGAGCTATCAAATGAATTCAATGTTGTTCCTAGGATTTCCTTAGCTTATAAAACATCAAAGAACGGACAATTGTCTTTGGCTTATGGTGATTTCTATCAGAATGCCAATAATGGTTTGTTGAAATTCAATCCATCACTCAAAACGCAAAACACCAAGCATTACATTATGAATTACCAATATGTCAATGATGGAAAAATCTTTAGAGCAGAGTTGTATCGAAAAGACTATGACAATTTAGTGAAGTACGATACTGACGAAGCAGGTTTTGATTCCAGTTTTAGTAACTCGGGATCTGGCTTCGCACAAGGATTGGATATTTTTTGGAGAGATAACAAGAGCCTTAAAAATACCGATTACTGGTTGAGTTATTCGTATTTGGATACAGAACGAAATCATCTTAATTTTCCAACCCAAGCCCAACCTAACTTTGCTGCTACACATAATTTTTCAGCAGTAGCTAAATATTGGGTTGACGATTGGAAAAGCCAAATAGGATTTGCATATACTTATGCGTCGGGACGACCTTACACCAATCCGAATACCAATCAATTTTTAGGTGAAAAAACAAAGAGTTACAATAGTGTTAGCTTGAATTGGGCGTATTTAATCAGTCAGCAAAAGATTCTTTATGTTTCTGTAAACAATGTGTTTGCCTTCAAAAACATCAATGGATATCAATATGCAAATTCACCAGATGTCAATGGAAATTTTGCAAGACGTTCTTTGGTGCCAGCTGCTGATCAGTTTTTCTTTATAGGTTTCTTTTGGACCATCAGCGAAGATGGCAAGGACAATCAATTGGACAATCTCTAGAGGCCCAAATTTAGTCACATGACAATTATCATATTTTTTCTGTGAAGTATGCAGTATCTTCATAGTATAAAATTTAAGAGTCATGAAAGCTAAAAAAAACCCAGACGTAGAAGTAGGCAGAAATAGTAGCCTCTATTTTGCTGTCGGCTTGAATTTGATGTTGCTCCTCACGTATTTTATGTTCGAACATAAAACGTATGAAAAAGATGTTACAGCTAGAGATATCGTACAAGTTGATGATTTCATAGAAGCAGATATCCCAATTGTAAATTTGGATGTGCCACCTCCACCACCTCCACCACCTCCAGCTTTGGTTCCTAATGACATTACCGTTGTGGAAGATAAAGTTGAAATAGAAGAAACTCTTATTGAGAGTAGCGAAATAGGACAAAATGAAGCTATTCAAGAGTATGTGGCTAATGTTGAAGAAGTTGTTGTTGAAGAGGTAGAAGAAGATATTGAAGTGCCGTTTGCAGTTATCGAAAACGTTCCTATATTTCCTGGCTGTGAAGGACTATCTAACCAAGATGCCATTGCTTGTTTCCAAACTAAAATGCAAGAACACGTCAATAAAAACTTTAGATATCCTGAGCGTGCATTGGAAATGCAAATGCATGGAAAGGTTTATGTTCTTTTCGTTATAGATAAAACAGGTAAAGTTACTAAGATTAAAAGTCGTGGACCAGATGAATTATTAGAACAAGAGGCAGAACGTATTATTGGTTTATTGCCAAAAATGACACCAGGTAAACAAAGAGGACGTGCTGTGAATATGCCATATAGTATTCCGATACACTTCGTCTTTAAAGAACAATAGACATTTTAATTACTTGGTTTATTATTCTATAATTTCAATTGAGAATGTAAAATCTATCAATGCAAGTTGATAGATTTTACCTTATGTAGATGTTGGTAATCAAATTAGACACCGTAGGATGATCACTTCCACCAGCAGGTTCAATAGTAATGTTTAGTGATTCGGAATTTTCTATGTAATTCATGGCTAATAAGGGTTCTTCAGTCTTAATAATTCCCATGTTTATCATTTCACCATTCACATCAGCCCACATTTGGTAATCTTGTTTCTCATCGAGTTCTGGTAACAAAGTAGTGTTTATAAAGACCGTTTTGTCTTCATCATTTACATAGCTAATTACCTTTGCATTTGGCATCAGGTCATTTCCTAAAAGGACATATTTTTTTGTATTAGGATTGTTGATATTGCTAAGCAGTGCTTTGGATTCCTCAAAATCTTTCGATAGTTGATCGATTTTAATATTGAGTTCTCGGTTTTGGTCTTCAACCAATTTTAATTGTTCTTTGGATGTGTTCCACTGTAAAAAAAGATATACAGAACCAACCAATAATAAAGCCGCAATACTAGCTGCAATGCCTAAAGGTTTGATGTTGGACTTATTTGAAGTATGCTTTAATTGCTTTATTTTAGAATTGTTTAGATTGTTTAAGAGTTCATTCTTTAAACTTGGACGTGGTTCTACGGCGTTTTCAAATCCTAACTTTTCGAAGTTTGCTTCAATTACATCCAACATTGTTTTAAGTTCAGGATAAGCAATCAAAGCTGCTTCGACTTGCTGTGTGTCACTTTCATTTAGCTCGCCTAACACATATAATTCAAGATAGCCTTGTTCTATTATGTGAGTTTTCTCCATCATCTTATCACTTCTATTAAAATCATTATAAATGTCACCACTTTGATATACAATTCTTGCAATTGTTTTAACGCTTGTTTGATATACGATTTAAAGGTTCCCAAGGGTACACCCATTTCCTCATTGGCTTCACGATGGGTCAGTCCATTAAAATATACAAGTTCAATTGCTTTTTGGTGATGGGTTTCCAAACGTTTTATAGCACCTTTCAACTTTAAATGATCAATATCGATGTTTTGCTCTTCAGTTTTACTTTTATATACACTTAAATCTTCGGTTTGGATGAGCTTTTTGTCTTTTCTAATGGCATTAAGGGCCTTATTCTTTGCAATTCGGTATGCCCAAGTATAAAACCTGCCTTTACGATCATCATAAGCGTCAGATTTCTTCCAGATGGTCATAAATGTGTCTTGCAGTAGATTTTCAGCCAACCCTTCATCTTTGCAAATTCTAATAATGATACCATATAACGCTGCCGAATACTTATCATATAACAAACCTAAAGCTGACTCGTCTTTAGATTTTAGTTTTGAAATAAGATCTTTTTCGTTATCCATTAATGTTAAAGATTTCACAAATAAAAGGTAAAGCTCATCCAGAGCAATAACTGCCGTGTAAATATAAGTGAAAGCTCTTCAATTAAAAAGAAGCGCAATAAGTTTAACCAATACATATAAAAAATTATGAAAAAGTTAGTCACTATTTTAATTGCTGTTATTGCTTTAAGTTTTAATACAACAGCTAATGCCCAAGGAACCATTGTAGATGTTGCCGTAAGCAATGAGAATTTTTCAACGCTTGTTACTGCTCTTAAATCAGCTGATCTTGTCAGTGCACTCCAAGCAGATGGCCCATTTACCGTTTTTGCTCCAACCAATGATGCCTTTGCGAAAATTGACAAGAGTACATTGAGTTCGCTTTTGGAAAAGAAGAACCAAAAAGCCTTGGCAAACATTTTAACGTATCATGTTGTATCTGGAAAATTATCTGCAAAGGATGTGGTTGCGGCCTTAAAGAAAGGTAATGGTAAAGTAGAGTTAAAAGCATTAAATGGACAAAAACTGACCGTTATGCAGAAAAACGGAAAAATTTGGTTAAAAGACCAAAATGGCAATTACAGCGAAATTACTGCAACTGATGTTATGGGTAGCAATGGTGTTATTCATGTGATTGATAGCGTAGTAATGCCTAAGTAATTAGGAAAATTGCTATGGAAAGGAGGAAAGGCATTCACATTTTGTGAATGCTTTTCTATTTCCATTTAATATTACATCCAATACTTGGTTTTTGGTCATGAGATATAGGCTTATCTTCAATTAAAGCATCTAGAGCTGATCTCATGTCTTCACCAGTAACTTCAATACCATTTCCAGGTCTAGAGTTATCCAACTGACCTCTGTAGACCAACTTTAATTGATCATCAAAAATATAGAAGTCTGGTGTGCATGCCGCATCATAAGCCTTGGCAACTTCTTGGCTTTCGTCATATAGATAAGGAAAAATGAATCCTTGCTCCATGGCAACGGTCTTCATTTTATCAGGTGAATCATCAGGATAATTTTCAACATCATTACTAGAAATGGCAATACAATTAATACCTTTTGACTTATAGTCTTTTGCCATTTTAGAGATTTCAGAATTGATATGTTTTACAAAAGGGCAGTGGTTACATATAAACATGATGACTGTTCCTTTAATGCCTTTTGCCGATTCCAATGAAACCATGGTGTCATCAACGGTATTTTTTAAGTTGAAATTTGGTGCTTTGGTACCTAATGGAAGCATATTGGAAGGAGTACGAGCCATAATTTTATTATTTTTGGGTTATGGATAATATAATAACTTTTGAAGACTTTACAAAGGTAGATATTAGAGTTGGAACCATAGTTGACGTTGATGATTTTCCAGAGGCGATTAAACCTGCTTACAAGTTGAAAATTGATTTTGGATCTTTAGGAATCAAGACTTCTTCTGCACAGATTACAACCTTGTATAAAAAAGAGGATTTATTAAACCGTCAAATCCTGGCTGTAGTGAATTTTCCCACCAAACAAATTGCAAATGTCATGAGCCAATGCCTAGTTCTAGGAGCAGTTGATCAATCAGATGTAATTTTGTTGCATCCTGAAAGTCAAGTCAAAAATGGAACAGCTGTATCTTGATTAGAGCTCTTTTCTAAAAAAAATGGCATTCATCAGTAGTTTGTTCGTTCCATACCAAAAGGCTCTGAAATTTGTATTGTCAGTAAACGCTATTACTTTTCCCGATCTATAGCGACTCACTTTAAAAGGAACGCTTGAAGCCAAACTATCCAAGTTAGATTGCGATATGTAACCACTTAAGAGCGGGCTTTTAGTATATTGAATAGGGTTATTGTAGCTTTGTTTATCAGGTTTGACGAATAGTGTATTGTTTCTGAAAAGTGCTATCTTATTATTTTTATAGCCGAAATTTATGGGATGTGAACGGTCAATTTTGGCTTCAAATATCGCACCTCCTATAACTTGCGCACCTCTGTAATTACTTCGATCTTCGTAGCTAATGCTTTCTGCTATGGACTCTTTCGATATGAAGTCTAACTTCATAAGTTCATTACCTTTTAACCATCTTAAGGCATTGCGATAAGCAATTAAGGTGCCTCCATTCTCAGTCCATTTTTTGAGATGCTCTGTGGCATTACTGTCTAGGGAACCACTTGGAACAATAATAGTGTTATACCGACTTAAATCTCTGCGACTTAAAGTTCTGGTATCAAGTTTTGTAATGCGCATATCGTATCGTTGGTCAAACAGATGCCAAATTTCTCCTGCATCGTAACTCCTAATCCCTTCACCAACTAACATGGCAACCTTTGGTTGATCAAGTGACCTAAATTGACTGCTACCTAAATCAATGCCTTCGGTAAGACCTGTAGAAACAGCATCAATTTTGACATGGGAATCTCTTGCGATACTTTGTAATAAACTAAATAAAGCCTCTGAGGAACGGTTTTGGTTTTGCACAGGAATCAATATGGTTCCATAATCATAGGTTCTACCATTCATTTTGAATGACTTCATACCGACTTTTGCTCTAATACCACTACCAAGGATGGCATTTAAAGCTTTAGGTGTGTAATACTCGTGCCATTCCATGAGATAGGCATAATTGCTTTGAGCTTCTACCTTACCAAGGTTTTGGGTTAATTTTTCTACCTTTTTTCCAGCATTGGAAAGCGAAATACCTTCAGCGTAATCTAAACCAAATGCCAAAGGGAAAGTCCATGCAGAAATGTCATAGAACAAGCTGTCTTGAAATGTTGTTCGCTTTTCAAACATGGCATTAATCAGTCGGATGTTTTTTTGATTTTTAGGAACCACATAACTATATCCTTTCTTGAAGGATTTGCCTCCTAAGGTTGCATCAGACTTAAGTTCGTGTATGTCAATTTTATGTTGCTTTAAAATCTCAGCAAGATGGTAGGTTCTTGCTGCATCTTTCTCATTTCCAAATACAATAGCTTTTCCAGATTCTTGGTTAGCTTCCTTACGAGCATTTTTATAGAATTCGTGCTGGTACTTCAAAATCTCTTCACGCATTTGTTTTGCCGCTTCGAGTGTAGATAATGCTGCGGTAAATTGATTTCTTATGGTAAACGGGAACGTGAGAAGTCCGTTTTCAGTTTCTTGTACATGACCTCTTGAGCTTCCTTGCTCAAATAAAATGCCAATACCTCCATTGATATCGGGAAACGTAGACCCTTTTCCGTAATAGAAATCGTCAAAGTTTTCTTCGGTATAATAAAAGGACCCAATTTTGTCAAGCGCTTTAGCATGATAGTTTCCGATGGCTTTTGTGAGTTCTTGGTTTAACTTTGGTGTAAGAGGATGTGTTCTTGATGGAATTCCAGGTTGAAAAAAGAATGTCGAATTGGTACCCATTTCATGATGATCGGTTAGAATATTTGGTAACCACTGATGAAACGTTTTGATACGTACTTTCGATTCTGGTAATTGCACAGGAAGCCAATCCCTATTCATATCAAACCAATAATGATTGGTTCTGCCTCCTGGCCAAACCTCATCATATTCCCTGTCATTTGGATCTGGATTTAGATTTTCACTTTTATTGGTATTTGCCCAATAAGCAAAACGTTGCAGGCCATCAGGATTATAACAAGGATCAAATAAAATAATGGTATTTTCTAATAGACTTGTAACAGATGGATCTTCGGCAGCAGCCAAATAATAAGCAACTAACATTGCAGCATTGGAACCACTAGGTTCGTTGCCATGGATTGAAAATCCTTGATAGACAACAATAGGTCTATCAGTAGCATTTAAGTTATCAGATTCGGTTGCTTGAATATGAGTGTTTTGAATACTTTCAATATTACGATGGTTTTTAGGCGAGGTAAATAGTAGCAAAGGCAAAGGTCTGTCTTCAAAGGTGTTTCCGCGATTTTCAATAGTTATGCGCTCACTACTTTCAGCCAATTCAGTCATATACTGAATGAGCTTATCATGCGTAATATGCCATTCACCAACTTGATGTCCAATAACAGATTCTGGAGTTGGGATTTCAGGATTATACGTTACGTTTTGGGGAAGGTAATACCTAAGATCGTAAGAGTTTTGACCAAACGCATTAACACATAAAAATGTAAAGAAAAGTAGTATGAATCTCATAAAGAATAGTTGTAGTGAAACCCTAAAAATAAAAAAAACCGTTGCGAGATAGCAACGGTTTAAGTGTGTTTTAACAAAGAAAGATTAAATATCTTCAAAATTAATGTCTGTAAAGTTGTCGGCTGATCTAGAACTCTCGGTAGATTCTCCACCTTCGGCTAAATCGTCATCTGAAGCATCAAAATCGTCTCTTTTGAAGTCCTTTTGATGTCTTTCACTGATGACCTCTTCACCTTTTTCATCAATGATATAATCGGTTGTTTCTTTCAGTAAGTCAAGAAATTCAATAAAATCTTCCTTGTATAGATAGATTTTGTGTTTTTTGTAATGAAAAGATCCATCGTCGTTTGTGAATTTCTTACTTTCAGTAATCGTTAAATAGTAGTCGCCAGCTTTTGTAGATCTTACATCAAAAAAATAAGTTCTTCGACCTGCTCTTAATACTTTCGAGAAAATTTCCTCTTTCTCCATCGTTCCGTGATCGCTCATAGCTAATTTTAAAATTTTAAGATGTTATTGGCTCAAAAATCATAAAAAAAACTAAAGTAAGCAACAAATACTTATAATTCTTTTGAGCTAAGTTGCTTTAAATAGAGATCTTTGTAGTAACCATCTATGTTGATCAATTGTTCATGCGATCCACTTTCAATGTTGCAACCATCTTCTAGAACAATGATTTTGTCTGCATGCTTTGCAGAAGAAACGCGATGGCTCACGATAATGGTAGTCTTACCTCGAGACACTTTTCTGAGGTTCTTTAAAATTTTCTCCTCTGTCTCAGTATCAACAGCCGATAAGCAGTCGTCGAATAGCATGATTTCAGGATTCTTGATTAAAGCCCTTGCTATAGAAATCCGTTGCTTTTGTCCTCCTGAGAGCGTAATGCCACGTTCACCAAGTTTTGTTTTGTATCCTTTTGAAAACTTCATAATGTTCTTATGAACATTTGCATCTTTTGCAGCTTCGATGACTTCATCTTCAGTAGCATCTTCTTTACCAAAACGGATGTTGTTTTCAATGGTGTCTGAAAACAAAAAGGCATCTTGAGGAACATAGCCAATGCTATCTCTTAAACTTTTGAGATGTACTTGGTCAATTTGTTTTCCATCAATTGAAATATGGCCTTCTTGCACATCATAAAGTCTTCCGATTAAATCTAGAATGGTCGATTTTCCTGAACCAGTTTTTCCCAGTATGGCTAAAGTTTTACCTTGTTCAAGAGAGAAGCTAACATCATTGAGGGCTTTAATATTGGTGTCGGAATAGGTAAAAGTTACATTTTTAAATTCAATGTTTCCGTTAATCTGTGATGGATTAGGAGCATTGTTTTTAATTTCTGGTTTCTGTTTTAAAAACTCATTGATACGCTTTTGCGAAGCCTCAGCTTGCTGTACTAAGTTAGTAACCCAACCGACTGTTGCCACAGGCCAGGTTAACATGTTCACATAAATTAAAAATTCAGCAATCGTACCAATGTCTTCAATTTCTCCATTGATATACTGCATGCCTCCTATGTAAGCTACAAGGATGTTACTGATACCTATTAATAGAATCATGGAAGGAAAAAATAAGGCCTGTACTTTGGTAAGATCAATTTGTTTTTGCTTGCTTTCAGTGGCCAACATATTAAAAGACAGGTTATTGTCGTCTTCTATTCCATAGGCTTTTATAACGGAAATCCCACTAAATGATTCTTGAGTGTATGCCGATAATTTTGAAAGATACTCTTGAACAATCGTACTTCTTTTATTGATTACTTTACTCAATTTGTAAATGATAAAAGATAAAAACGGCAAAGGTAGCATGGTATACAATGTCAGTTTAGGAGCCACATTAAGCATGTAAATTAACGCAACTATAAATAAGGTAATCATGTTTACCGAATACATGATTGCAGGACCTGTATACATTCTAACCTTGGTAACATCCTCACTGATACGATTCATTAAATCTCCCGTTCTATTGGATTTATAAAAATTAAGGGATAGTCTTTGATATTGTTGATAGACTTCATTCTTTAAATCGTATTCAATATATCGAGAAACATTAATAATGGTTTGACGCATTAAAAATGTCAGGGCTCCAGCAATAATTGCTGCACCTATAAGGTATACAATATTTAAAGTAAGCTCTTGTTTAAAGACCTCATTTGAAATACTTCCTTCAGCTCCTTTAGAAATAATCGTAATAGATTTTCCAATGAGTCTAGGTGTAAAAAGCGCAAAGATCTTTGAGCATATGGTAATGACAACACCTAATAATAATTGGTAGCGATACTTGTAAAAATATTTGTTGATGTGCCTTAGTTCCTTCATCTAAAGTGGAGCAAAATGATTGAGGGATTGTTAAATTAATTGATTAATTTTGTTAATACTTTATTATTGGCTTATTTTTGCACGCTATTTTGTGTTTTTTACAAAATAGTTTACAAACATTATTATATGACATCAGATGTTATAAGTTCTAAGGAACTTAAAAAAATCGACCCGGTTTTTGGTCAAATTTCTTATGACGACCACGAGCAAATTGTTTTTTGCAACGACAAAGATACTGGTTTAAAAGCAATAATTGGCATTCACAATACAGTTTTAGGTCCTGCACTTGGAGGTACAAGAATGTGGAACTACGAGAACGAATGGGAAGCACTAAACGATGTTTTAAGATTATCTCGAGGCATGACATATAAGTCTGCCATAACAGGATTAAATCTTGGTGGTGGAAAAGCGGTGATCATTGGTGATGCTAAAACTCAGAAAACGCCAGAGTTAATGAAGAAGTTTGGTGAGTTTGTTCATTCTTTGAGCGGAAAATACATTACTGCTGAAGATGTTGGTATGACTACAGGAGACATGGATATGGTTCGTGAAGTTACTCCTTATGTCACAGGTATTTCTGAAAGTAAAGGAGGTGCTGGAAACCCTTCGCCAATAACAGCTTTTGGAGTTTTTATGGGAATGAAAGCGGCTGCTAAATTTAAGTTTGGAAGTGATGTGCTTGAAGATAAGACGGTGTTTGTACAGGGTATTGGTCATGTTGGAGAGGCCTTGGTTGAGCATTTGGTTTGTGAAGGTGCAAATGTTATCATTTCAGATCTTAGTCAAGATCGATTGGAAGCGGTAAGATCAAAATATAATGTGACTATTTATGGTGGTCAGGATTTGTATTCCGAAGAAATGGATATCTACGCACCATGTGCTCTAGGAGCAACTATTAATGATGAAACTATAAGCAAGTTGAAAGCTAAGGTGATTGCTGGAGCAGCCAATAATCAGTTAGCTGAAGAAAACAAACATAGCAGACTTTTACAGGAAAAAGGAATTATTTATGCTCCCGATTTTCTAATCAATGCTGGTGGAATCATCAATGTTTATGCTGAGCTTGAAAATTACGATAAGCAAGAAATCATGCGTAAAACAGAAAACATCTATAATACCACTGAGGAAATCCTTATTAGGGCTAAGGCTAATAATGTCACTACAAATGTGGCTGCTTTAAATATTGCAAAAGAGCGTATTGAAACTCGAAAACAAGAACTTGCTAAATAATACTTGGTATTACGTATAGTTTTGTAGTACTTTTGCCAAGTATTTCTACAGAATCCATTTAGTGATATATAAAAGTTCTTTACATGCTTAATAGACGTCATATTCGTATCAAGGTTATGCAAACGCTTTACGCTTCCAATAGAAGTGAAAGTGAAGACATCAAACATCGAGAATCTTTTCTTGATCATAGCCTAAATTCAACTTACGACTTGTATTTGAGTCTTTTGTCCTTAATTATAGAGGTACATAAGAAAGCCATTGATCGTTATGAAAAGTCGCAACGGTTATTGTCAAAGAAAAACGGAACCCAGTCCAATAGAAAGTTTATAGACAATGAGGTTTTGGTTTTTTTAAGCAATAACAAGGCGATTACTGAAGCACTTGAAAAACGGAAACTTAATCCTTGGTATCTTGATTTTGAATATGTAGATCTTACACATAAGGCAATTGTGGAAAGTGACATTTATGAGGATTATTTAAGTACTCCTGATTCAACTTTTAAAGAAGACAAACAGTTTTTTATCAATATATTTGAAGATATCATTGCCCCCAATGATAAGCTTTATGACTATTTTGAAGACAAGAAACTTACTTGGCTGGATGATATACCAGTTGTGAACACATTTATTCTTAAGCTGGTTAGAAAATTTAAACCAAATGCCTCAGAACAGCACTTTCTTCCAAATCTGTTCAAGGATTCTGATGATAGGGATTTTGCTATGGAATTGCTCCGCAAGACCTTATTGAATCAATCAAGCTTATCTGAAGAAATTGCAGCTAAAACCAAAAACTGGGATTCAGAGCGCATTACGCAAATCGATACGGTTTTGATGCAAATGGCCATTTGTGAGTTCCAAAAATTCCCGTCAATACCTGTTAAAGTGACCATTAACGAATACCTTGAAATAGCTAAGGAATATTCTACACCAAAAAGCAGCAACTTCATCAATGGAATTTTAGATAAGATCGTGAAAGAATACAAAGACAAAAATCAACTCAACAAAGTAGGAAGAGGTTTAATGTAAGCCCTTTAAATATCGATAGGTTAGAGGTGTTCTTTCATCTAAAAAAATGCTAAAAAATTTTGATTGGAGGAAATAATCACTACTTTTAACGCCGTAATTGTTGAATACACTAAAAGTTTAATTTAAAAATAGCGTAATGAAAAAAGTAATATTAGGATTAAGTGCACTATGTATGATTGCCTTTACATCTTGTAAAGAGGATGCTACAAGTAAAATTAACTCTGAAAACGTGGCTGCAGCAGCTGAGAGAGATGCAACAGCTGGTGATTTCCCAGTAATTTCATTTGAAGAGACTGAGCACGACTTTGGAACCATAGTAAATGGAACTCCTGTAGAAACTAAATTTAAGTATACCAACACTGGTAAAGCACCTTTAGTTGTAAGTAACATCAAAAGTACTTGTGGATGTACTGTGCCTTCAGATTGGAAAAAAGATCCTTTAGCTCCAGGTGAGTCTGCTGAATTTACTGTAAAATTCAACGGAAAAGGAAACAACCAAGTTAGTAAAAGCATCACCTTAACTACTAACACTGAAAAAGGTTCTGAAGTTGTAAAAATCAAAGCATTCATTGAGCCAGATCCAAATACTGCTGACAAGAAAGCAGGTACGGCTTCAATTAAAAAGGTAAACTAAGAAACTATGATGGATTTCTTGCCTTTTATTGCCATGTTTGCTGTGGTGTATTTCTTTATGATTGCTCCTCAAATGAAAAGAGCTAAACAAGAGAAAAAATTTGCAGCAGATTTAAAACGAGGTGATAGGGTAATTACAAAAAGCGGTCTGCACGGAAAAGTTGTAGATTTGAATGACAAAGACAATACTTGTGTCATTGAAACGCTTGCAGGAAAAATGAAGTTTGAACGCTCTGCATTATCTATGGAAATGAGCAAAAAACTCAACACAGTTAAATAGTATAATTATACTCTTATATAAAAGCTCCAGAAAATCTGGAGCTTTTTTTGTTTTATACCTTTTAGGTGACTATCAAATCAGCAATTTTTATACTTATCATGAAGTCCAACACCTTTCATGATTAAAGGTGTGATTTTTTCAATTCGAGATATTTTTGTCGCCTCTCTTTTGGCTTCGGAAATATAAGAACAGTATTCTCCTTGTTTTCCAGGAGTCAATTCCTTAAACTTTGTCTGAAGCTCAGAATTGGATGCAAAGGCTGTCTTTAATTCACTAGGAATTTCTATAGCTTTGGTGTTTCTCTTCGGTTTTATTTCCTTGCCTAACTTTTGGTTTTCAATGGCTTCCTTGACGTAGGCTAAAACAAGATTTTTATCTATTTCATCAATGGAAGTAAAACGCATTTGCCGTAAAGCTTTGGTCTTTTCTTGTGCATTGACCAAGACGTTGTGCTCATCCTTAAGAAAAACGCCATTAAAAAACCAGATACCGAAATGATTTTTAAATGCACCCAAGCCAACCACATTTTTTCCATCGACAGTATATACTGGAGCACTCCATTTAAGGGTTTCTTCTAATTCAGTTGAATTTATGATGTCTCTGAGCAAAGAGAGCGCTTTGCTGAAATGGGCGTTTTTTTCAATGTACTCTTCAACCGAGCTGACCTTTTTCATGATAATAAAGTTTGAGTATTCTTAACTAGAATTCTTAAAGTTATTATTTAAAGCGCTAAGATGAAAGTTAAAAAGGAAATACTATGCTATTTTTTTGCCGTTCAAATCTAAATCTTTCAGTTCATAGATGTCTCGTTTTAAACAAATCATATCATTACCAACTTGAACAATCGAATATTTGCTTTTCAAATGGTTAATGGCATTTGACTTTTCTTCAGTGGTTAAATGCACGTGTTCAAAGAGAATTATTTGAGGTTGGTAGGATTTAAGGTCTAATTGCGAAAGTACATTCCAATCATAACCTTCCGTATCGATATGTAATAGCTGTAGTTTTTGGATGCCATGCTTTTGAAACAAACCGTCTAAGGTTAACCCAGTTAATCGCATTTCGATAATATAAGGTTCCAATGCACCATTGAGATGTTTTGTAATGTTCTCTCTTTTAAAGGAGCCTAACTGATCATACCATTTTGGTAGGTTTTGGACATGGTTTTTCGCTTCTTCCTTAACCGAATAGAAGATTTGTTCCGTTCCGTTGTTAATAGCTGAATTTTCAAAGGAAAACCTCGTCTCTTCTCCATAATTGGTCTTTAATTTTTCAAACAGATAAGGAATTGGCTCTACAAATAAAGCGTTCCATTGATCATTCTTTTTTATGAGGTCTCTCAAAGGATCACCATGCATACCATCATTGGAACCAATTTGAACAATTTGTATGGGTTCGTTAGGCAGTAATCGCTCTATCCAAACAGTTGGCTTATCAAATACATAGCGATTTTTTTTTCTGTGATATCGCTGTATTTTTTTTCCGATAAAAGGAAGCTTGGAAAGGAACTTTTTGACGTTTTTCATGATCTATAAGATCGAAAAAATAAATAATTAATTTTTAGAGGCTGTAAGTTCCGCTATTTTACAAATTACCTGTGTGGCCTTGATCATGCTTTCCACAGGCACATACTCATAACGTCCATGAAAATTATGACCACCAGCAAAAATATTAGGACAAGGTAATCCCATATAACTTAATTGTGACCCATCAGTTCCACCACGAATTGGTTTTATCAAAGGTTCAATACCAAGTTCTTCCATGGCTTGTTCGGCAATATCAACAATATGCATCACAGGCTCAACCTTTTCCTTCATATTAAAATACTGATCTTTGATTTCTACAGAAATTACTTCGCGCTCGTATTCGGAATTGATGTAGTTAGCTAACTTGTAAAAGGCCTCTTTACGAGCCTCAAAATGTTGCTTATCATGATCTCTAATGATATACTGTAAAATGGTTTCATCAACTGATCCATCAATGCCATACAAATGGAAAAAACCTTGATAGTCTTCAGTGTGCTCAGGAGTTTCCAATCTAGGTAAACCATTAATAAATTCTGTAGCGATATACATAGAATTCACCATTTTACCTTTAGCATAGCCAGGATGAACAATCTTACCCTTTACTTTTACCTTAGCACCAGCAGCATTGAAGTTTTCGTATTCCAATTCTCCAACTTGACTTCCATCCATAGTGTAGGCCCAATCGGCACCGAATTTCTCAACATCGAAATGATGTGCACCACGACCAATTTCCTCATCAGGAGTAAACCCAATACGAATTTTTCCATGCTTTATTTCAGGATGCTTGATTAGATATTCCATAGCGGAAACAATTTCAGTAATGCCTGCTTTATCATCAGCTCCCAAAAGAGTTGTGCCATCAGTTACAATTAAGGTCTGGCCTTTGTATAGCAACAAGTCATCAAAATCATCAGGAGATAAAACAATATCGTCAGTAGCGTTTAAGACAATATCTTTGCCATTGTAGTTTTCGATCACTCTTGGCTTCACATTGGCTCCTGTAAAATCTGGTGAGGTATCAAAATGGGAAATAAAGCCTATGGTTGGCACCTCATGATCGACATTGCTTGGTAATGTTGCCATGATGTAAGCCTTATCATCAATGCTTACATCAGTTAATCCTATCGCTTTGAGTTCTTCAACCAACTTATTGGCGAGATCCCATTGCTTTTTGGTACTCGGTGTGGTTTCGCTTTCTGGATCAGATTCAGTATCAATTACTACATAACTAGTAAACCTATTGATAAGGTGTTGTTTATCAATCATACTATTTTACTTTTTTAAGGTAATTACTGGAAGTTTTGACTGGTTGACTAAGTCTTCAGAGATACTTCCTGCAAACAAATGGCTGATTCCTTTTCTACCATGTGTGATCATAGCTATGGCATCCATACTGTTTTTATTGGCATAGTTCATTACAGCATTTTCAACGCTATAGTCAGCTATGTAGGTAATTTGATCTTTCCATTCTGGATGTTTCGCTTTATGAAGGAAGTTTTCTACCCGCTCTTCAATTTCTTCCGTACTGGCGAAATTGATATTAGGTCGGTTCACATGCAATAAGGTAACTTTATTGCTTAAACTGTTTAGCAACTCCATAGCCGAAGAGACAGCAGAGACACTATCTTCTGAAAAATCGGTTGCTAAAACAACTGCTTCAAACTCAACAGACTTAGGTTTGGATTTTACAACCAAAACGGGTGTATTACTGTAACGGACAACCTTTTCGGTATTGGAACCTGTAAAGACGCCATCATAATCGTTTATACCTTTTGAGCCCATTATAACCAAATCGGCTTTGAGTTGTGTAGCAACTTCATCAACTTCCTTAAGAACCTTGTGGTGTTTGATCATTGGTGTCACGGTAATTCCTTCTAGATAAGGCTTGTCAAGGAAGGATTCAAACTTTTTATTGGTTACCATTAACATGAAAGCCGTTTCTTCATTTTTTTCAGAGCTAGATGCACTAAAAATAGATTCGGAAAGTTCCAACATATGCATCACAATCAACTCTGCATTGTGTTTTTTTGCAAGTAAAGCACCTGTTTCCAAGGCATATTCAGAGTGTTTGGAAAAATCAACTGGAATTATAATTTTTTTCATGATGGGTTTTGATTTAGTTATGTTCAAAAATAGAGAAAGTATTGCAGAAAAAATATGATAAATGACATTTTCTAATTGAAATTATTGGACTTCAAAACTCTCGTTAAAGGATTAAGATTCTTATTTTTGTATGATAAAACTTGATTCATGTACAAAACCATAATCCGACCAATTTTATTTCAATTTGATCCAGAGAAAGTCCATCATTTTACATTTTCATTTATTAGGACCGTATGCAAAATACCAGGTGTTGAATCGCTAATTAATATGTCTTATCAAATTGAAAACCCTCAACTGGAACGCCAATTATTCGGATTGACTTTTAAAAATCCTGTAGGTTTGGCAGCTGGTTTTGACAAGGATGCAAAACTCTTCAATGAGTTATCAAACTTCGGATTTGGTTTTATTGAAATAGGAACCTTAACACCTAAACCTCAAGCAGGCAATCCGAAGAAGCGATTGTTCAGATTGAAATCAGATTCAGCCATCATCAATAGAATGGGTTTCAATAATGGAGGTGTTAAAAAAGCTGTTGAACGTTTGAAAAAAAATAAAAACGTACTTATTGGTGGTAACATAGGAAAAAATAAAACAACGCCAAACGAAGCTGCTGTTGAAGACTATAAAATTTGCTTTAATACCTTGTTTGATTATGTCGATTATTTTGTAGTTAACGTAAGTTCTCCAAATACACCAAACTTAAGAGCACTTCAGGATAAAGAACCTTTGACCAATTTGTTGAAAACGCTAAAGTCTGAAAACGATAAAAAACTTTCGGCTAAACCGATTCTTTTAAAAATTGCGCCTGATTTATCTGATGACCAATTAATGGATATTATTGAGATTGTTTCCGAAACGCAAATTGATGGTGTCATTGCTACCAATACAACAATTTCAAGGGAAGGACTGCATTCTAAAAATAAAGCTGAGGTTGGCGGATTGAGTGGAAAACCACTTGCGAATCGTTCAACGGAAGTTATTAGGTTTTTAGCTCAAAAAAGCAACAAAGCTTTTCCAATCATTGGTGTTGGTGGCATTCATTCAGCGGAAGACGCCCTTGAAAAATTAGAAGCTGGAGCTGATTTAATTCAATTGTATACTGGATTTATCTACGAAGGTCCGAAACTCATTAAAGACATCAATAAAGCTATATTAAAAAAAGCGAACCGATAAAACGATTCGCTTTTTTAAGCCTTAAATTACAATGACCATTAATTTTTAATGAAAGGAATTGTAGTTGAATTGCTGTCTTTTTTCAATTTAACAAAGTACATGCCTTCACTAAATGCTTCTACATTGATAGAAAGGTCAGACTCTTGTGCAATGTCTCTTTGTTCAACCAATTGTCCTAACATGTTATAAATGGAATAACTGTCTGGCAAATTATTGGTATCAGACAATTTGATATTCAACATTGAATTTGTTGGATTTGGATAAACTGAAATAGTGTTATCAGCAAAGTAATCGTTAACAGATAAAGTACCAACGATATCAATATCATCAATAGCAATATCACTATTATAACTATTACCTCGAATCGCTCTAAATCTGATTACAATAGACTGGTTTGCGTAAGCCGAAAGGTCTATTTGTCGCTGTAAGTAATCTTCACCAGTACTGGCTTGTTGCTGCCCAGAGATTACAGGAGTGACATCATTTGTAAATCCTGATCCAGAATCAATATCAACATGAAGCTCTCCCATAGAATCACCATACATATGATAGTAAAATGATAGTACAGCATCTACAGAGTTGATTTCAATACAAGGAGAGGTATAGGTAGCTACATCACCAGTTCCTGAACCTGAAGCTTCAGTGTATATATACAAACCATCTCCCATTGTTGAATTGTCACCATTAGGACCAGTACTTGTAGAAGTTGTTGTGCCTGCGTTTAGAGTCCAAGAAAATGAGGAGTTAGAATCGATCTTCCAACCGCTATCCTCTATATCTGTTAGAGCATTGAAGTTTCGGCTTAATGGAAGACTTTCGTTTGAACCAACACTAACAAATCCATCGACACTCTTTATGATTGAAGTTTGTGCATTCGAAACTACTAAACTTACATCGTAAATACCAGGTGTATTGTAAACGTGCGTTGGATTAGGAGTGGTGTAATCTGTTACTAAGTCACCATCGACATCCCATTCCCATGAAGTTGCACCAACACTACTGTCTGTGAAGTTAACCGTTAATGAATTTTGACAGGTTTGAGTGGCATCAGCCGTAAAGTCAACACTAAAAGTTGGACAATCAAAATTATTTCTGACAGTTTGATATGTAGCATAAATTCTCGCGTATTGTTGAGGTGAAAAATAGGTTCTACATGGCTTTCTTGAATATGACATCACATTTGTTGGATCTGGAACGTAAAAATCACCATTTGGATCTGTGTCACTTCCTATGTAAACACAAGAAGAAGTAACATTGGAATAAGATAAAGTAGGATCTGCAGGTGTATCACATATGTAATCTCCAGCTGTTGTACAATTTGTTCCGTCTACATACTCGTCTGGTATACTTGAGCTACCATGTGTGTGTCTAAGACTGAAAAAATGTCCCATCTCGTGCGCTAACGTGCTTCCGTTTAAAGCACATGAATTGTCCATGACAATCACATCAGGTCCTCCAGGATAATATGCATAACCACAAATAGCACTACCAGAACTGGCACGTGTTACCGAATTTGCGAAGTATATATTGATGAGACCATTAACATTGTAAGTTCCTGTCATTGCTGCTTCAGAACTATCAACATAATCGTAATAGGTACTGTTATCTATGTAATTTATACCTTCACATAAATAAAAATACATATTAGCGTTTGCATAAAAAGCATTCATGACTGCAATGGCACTATTAAGCTGAGACGTGCTTAAACCTCCAAAGCCACCAGATGTTCTGATAACGTGAGCTTTAATAGGAATTGAATAATAGGCTCTTGCCTGATTGTCATTGGTTAAAAAATCCTTTTCATAAGATTTAATCAATTCCAGGTTTTCTTGAAGAAAATTTAATGATTCAGGTGTTTCAATAACACCACATTCAGAACTGTTTTGAGAGGTCACTAGCAAAGGTAGTACTAGAAAAATTGCCAAAATAGCTAAAATGCGATGAGTAGGGTAATTTAATTTCATAGTAATGATTATATTTTTTAAGCTAAAAAGTAAAAATAAAAAAATTGGTTTAAAATACAGGCTTATATTAAAAATATTAAGTTAAACTTCTCAAATATCAGATATTTAGGCACTTAGTGTTCTTTGTGCTATGTTGTTTTTTCCTAACATAGTATTTGATCGCTAAACTTAGTTGTAATTCAATTAAGTTTTATTTTTACGGAAAATAACACATTTTGAATTTTGAATTTCTCATATCATTTGTCATTGCAACAGCTGCATTAGCACTTTCGCCAGGACCAGATAATATTTATGTACTGATGCAAAGTACGGTCCATGGAAAGACATTTGGATTGGCGACCGTTGCTGGTTTGATATCTGGATGTTTGGTGCATACCACTTTAGTGGCTTTTGGGGTTTCGGCCATTATTAAGCAGAGCGATACTCTATTCTTTGTATTGAAGCTCTTTGGTGCATTGTACTTATTATATTTGGCTTTCAAAGTGTACAATTCTAATGATAAATTAGACTTGAAATCAGATGCTGTTCCGAAAAAGAGCACAGGACAGTTGTTTAAACAAGGTTTCATCATGAATATGTTGAACCCCAAAGTCTCTATTTTTTTCTTGGCTTTTTTTCCTGGATTTTTGTTTAGTGATACACTAAGTCATGTGATACAGTTTTATGTTCTAGGACTGTTGTTCATGTTGGTTTCCGCGATTATTTTTTCAACCATTGCGATTTTGGCAGGATTTATTTCAGATTATACAATGAAACATGCACGTGTTGGACAATATCTTAAGTGGTTGCAAATTGTTGTGTTTGTTGGAATAGCGATCCTTATTTTTATGTCTGAAAATTGAATCTTC
Source organism: Psychroserpens sp. XS_ASV72 (assembly GCF_041224425.1). Taxonomy (NCBI): domain Bacteria; kingdom Pseudomonadati; phylum Bacteroidota; class Flavobacteriia; order Flavobacteriales; family Flavobacteriaceae; genus Psychroserpens; species Psychroserpens sp. XS_ASV72. The sequence goes on from NZ_JBGFGL010000075.1 coordinate 210,825, forward strand.
AGAACCATCATATTTGCTATCTTTGAAGCACATGAATACACCTTTGAAAATAATAGAATGCCCTAGGGATGCCATGCAAGGGATCAAGGATTTTATTCCTACCGAGAAAAAGGTACAATACATCCAGTCCTTATTGCGTGTGGGTTTTGATACGATTGACTTTGGAAGTTTCGTGTCACCAAAGGCCATTCCGCAAATGGTAGATACGGCAGAAGTATTATCAAAGCTCGACTTGAGCCATACGAATAGTAAATTATTAGCCATAATAGCCAACACAAGAGGAGCTCAAGATGCATGTCAGCATCCCGAAATTGATTATTTGGGGTATCCGTTTTCCATTTCAGAAAACTTCCAGATGCGTAATACCCACAAAACCATTGCACAATCTGTAGTGATTCTTTCTGAAATTTTAGAGCTGGCAGAACAGCACAATAAGGAAGTCGTGGTGTATATTTCCATGGGTTTTGGAAACCCTTATGGTGATCCATGGAACGTTGATATTGTAGGTGAGTGGACTGAGCGATTGAACAAAATGGGAGTGAAGATATTGTCATTAAGCGATACGATTGGAAGTTCCAATCCGGAAAACATATCTTACCTTTTTTCGAATCTCATTCCAAAATATCCAAAGATCGAGTTTGGGGCACATTTGCACACTACGCCTTCCACATGGTTTGAAAAAGTAGATGCAGCATACAAGTCAGGCTGTATGCGCTTTGATGGTGCTATTCAAGGATTTGGTGGTTGCCCAATGGCTAAAGATGAACTCACGGGAAATATGCCAACAGAGAAATTATTGTCGTATTTCACCTCTAATAAGCACAATAACCTCAATGCCATGAGTTTTGAAAGTGCTTATAATGAAGCCTCAAAGATTTTCAATGTTTACCATTAAAAAAGCATCACGTATTGTGATGCTTTTTGTGTTTTGTTATATCCCATTTTAAAATTTGATTTCCAGTCCGCCATAGGCTCCAAAAGGATGTCCAGGTCTTAAACCAGCAGGAACTCTGGAAACAGCATAGGTTTCGTCAAGAAGATTGATGATGTTTCCGGTTAAACTCAAATATTTGTTGAGGTGGTATTTTCCAGACACATCTATGACAAAATTGGAAATTACGCCATTGGTAGAATTTATACTGCCTGTTCCCGCTGAGGTCCTGAAAGCGCCATTATATCGTCCATTGATATTGATTTCATACTTTTTATGCTCTAGGGATAAAGAAGCGTTAAATTGATGCTTTGAAATATATGGCAGTTCATCACCTTCAGTGACTTCGCCCCAAAGTCCGTCATCACTTCCAAAACTGTTATCGAACTTGGCATCGGTAAAGGTATAGCCAATGGTTAAGGGCAATGCTAATTTTGAATTGTTTTCCAAAAGATCGTAATTCAATAGCAGTTCAAGACCTTTAACGGAAACTTCACCAGCATTGAATTGCTCCAAAGAACCGGTTCCACCTGTTGCCGCAAGGTCACTACCCAAAAGGTTGCTGTAATCGTTATAAAAAACAACGGCCTCACCTCTAAGTCCTTTGTAATTGAATCTTGAACCCAGCTCATAATTAATACTTTCTTCGGCTTGTTGTCCTTCTTGGTTGCTCGGTGGTGAAAACCCTTTGTGAATCCCTCCAAAAATTGTAGCGTTGTTGTTGTTGAATTTGTAATTAAATCCCATTCCAGGAATAAAAACATCCACTCTGTTTTCCCGTTCAGAAAAATCAACACCTGTTCTCCCAGGATCACTGTTGCCATAATTTTCACGGGTCAGACTTATGTTCTCATAACGTAAACCAGGAGTGAAAGTCCATTTTTTGTATTTCAACTTATATAAAACATATGAGGCAAAAGCATGTGCTTTACTGATTCTATTGGCATCCGTTCCTGGAACACCTTCAGAAGTCAAAACCATTTCTCCGTCAGTAATTTGATAGCCGTCTTTCCATTGAAAACGATCTTCCTCATCGTAATGGTAGCGCAATCCAATTTCAAGATCGTGAAAAACCTCCTCTCCAGACCAATGGTAATCCAACTTGGTCTGTACACCTTTGGAAACATAATCACGATTGTTGGCTTTGACAAATAGAGCATCAGCATCAGAATCAACAGTTCCGTTTACAATATTGAAATACTCCGAAAACTGTTCTGGAGCCTGCAAAACTGAAGCAATTCCAACCTTCGTTCCATTTACGGCAATATCATTTAGCTTATACCAATTTCTAGAAAACCCATTGTAATACGCATTGGTTGTAATTCTCATACGATTGGAAAAATCCAATTGATGTGTGGCTATGACTTGAATATGATCGTTGGTCATGACATCTTCCTGTGAACTCGCATAACGATCAAAAGGATTCCTATTAAAATCATTTTGTGTCAATCCCAAATACGTTTCATTGGACACTTCATCAGAATACTGAAACTTTATATCAAAAGCATTTTGAACCTTTGCATCGGCTTTACTATTGATTCTAAACTTAGCAACCACATCATTTTTATCAAATCCAGTATTGCTCCCATCAGGAAGATTTTTAAATCCATCAGAACTGAAATTTAAGTATTCGATACTATAACCGAAAACCTGTTTGCTATCACCAATTTTGGCATGTAGTTGGTTGGAGTTGAAACTGCCTGTACGCGCTCTCAAGTGACCTGATAATGTGCTTGGAATTTGACTTGATACCATATTGATGGCGCCTCCCGTTGTAAATGGTCCATATTGAACCTGACTTGAACCTTTTAGGATTTCGACAGCTTCCATTCTTGCAACGGAAGGGAAATAATAGGCTGCAGGAGCACTGTATGGAGCAGGAGCGACAAGAACACCGTCTTCCATGATCGAGATTTTGGCACTTCGTTGAGGTGAGGTTCCTCTCAAACTTATGTTTGGTCTTAAACCAAATCCGTCCTCTTCATAAATATTGACACCAGGTACGGTTTTTAAAACACGGTTGATATCTGAGTAACTAAATTTTGATAATTCCTCTGGGGAAATATAATAGGAGGATCCTGTTCTGTTTTTAGCTTGGTACTTATTGCCAAATATAACACTGGTTTTTAACAGGACTTCGTCCAGTTGCTGAATGGAGTCTTGTTGTTTTATGTCCTCATCGTTTTGAGCATATGAGACACCGACAAAAAGGATAAAAATTAGGGCTAATAGTTTCTTCATTTTATTTAGACTTATTATAAATAGTTTAATTCGGTGCAAAAATAGACAGCAAATTAGTCTTGTCAAAATTTATTTAGAATAAATAAAAATAAAATTTATAATGTACTTTTAAGCGTTTGAAAATCAGTTGTCTTTCATTGTGAAATATTCTTAAATTTTCAGAATTAATCTTGGGTATGGTCATTCATACTTAAAAAAAGACGTATATTTGCATGCAATTATAATCGTAATTGCATCATGACAGCACACGAAAACAAAATCGTTGGAGAAGGTCTTACCTACGACGACGTTCTATTGGTTCCAGCATTTTCTGAAGTCTTACCTCGAGAAGTCAATATCCAAACCAAGTTTACACGTAATATTACCATTAACATCCCTGTCATTTCGGCTGCTATGGATACGGTTACCGAAAGTAGAATGGCTATTGCCATGGCACAAGAAGGCGGTATAGGTGTACTTCATAAAAATATGACCATCGAGCAACAAGCTGATAAGGTACGACGCGTAAAACGTGCCGAGAGTGGTATGATCATCGATCCTGTAACCTTGCCGTTAACTGCTAAAGTTTCAGATGCCAAGCGATATATGAAAGAGCACAGCATTGGTGGTATTCCCATCGTTGCTGAAGATGGGACCTTAAAAGGCATTGTAACCAACAGGGATTTGCGTTTTGAGCATGCCAATGACAAACCGATTGTAGATGTTATGACCAAAGACCATTTGGTGACTGCCGCGGTTGGTACGTCTTTAAAGGATGCAGAACAAATTCTTCAAGAAAATAAAATTGAAAAGCTACTCATAGTTGATGATAATTTTAAACTCAAAGGACTCATCACATTTCGAGATATTACCAAGGTCACCCAAAAACCAAATGCCAATAAAGACCAATATGGCCGACTACGAGTTGCAGCTGCTATTGGTGTTACTGCTGATGCAGTTGATCGTGCTTCAGCTTTGGTGAAAGCTGGTGTGGATGCGATCATTATTGATACCGCTCATGGTCATACCAAAGGTGTGGTTTCAGTACTAAAAGATATTAAAAAAGAATTCCCAAACCTTGAGGTGATTGTTGGTAATATCGCAACTGGCGAAGCGGCTAAATATTTGGTAGAAGCTGGTGCTGATGCGGTTAAAGTTGGTATTGGTCCTGGTTCTATTTGTACCACTCGTGTGGTTGCAGGTGTTGGTTTTCCGCAGTTTTCAGCTGTTTTGGAAGTGGCTGCTGCCATTAAAGGAACTGGAGTTCCTGTGATTGCTGATGGTGGAATTCGATATACTGGAGATATTCCAAAAGCCATTGCTGCAGGAGCCGATAGCGTCATGCTTGGATCTTTATTGGCTGGAACTAAGGAAAGTCCAGGGGAAACCATTATCTACGAAGGACGTAAGTTCAAATCCTACAGAGGAATGGGATCTGTGGAGGCTATGAAACAAGGGAGTAAAGACCGTTATTTCCAAGATGTGGAAGACGATATCAAAAAACTCGTTCCAGAAGGTATTGTAGGCCGTGTACCATACAAAGGTGATTTGGTAGAAAGCATCCATCAGTTTGTGGGTGGACTTAGAGCTGGAATGGGCTATTGTGGTGCCAAAGACATTGAAACCTTAAAGGAAACAGGTCGTTTTGTGAAAATCACGAGTTCTGGTATTCATGAAAGTCACCCACATGATGTGACCATTACTAAGGAAGCGCCTAATTATTCGAGATAAAATGATACCAGCTGAAGTGGTTTTGAATTCTTGGAATTAACTAAAATTTAGGAATTCAAATCCGCAATAGCCTTATCTTTACGCTTCAATAGAATTGAATGTATGCCAACCGATAGGATACCGTTTAGAGATACCAACTATTTTTCTTCATTGATTTGTGATTATCTGGATCAGAATGACCATTTAAAGCCATTTTATAATCGTTTTCCTAAACTCGAGAATTTCAAAGAGCAAATCCAAGAAAAACAGTCAAGGTTTTCATCCGAAAACAGACGCGTTCTAACCGATGTTTTAAACACTCAATATGAATCTATTGAGAGTTCAGAATTGACACAGCAAAACATTAATTTACTTCGAGATAACGCTACGTTTACGGTTACGACTGGTCATCAATTGAATTTGTTCACTGGTCCACTGTACTTTTTTTACAAAATTGTGTCGACCATCAATTTATGTAAGGATTTAAAGGAAAAACATCCTGAAAACAACTTTGTACCGATGTATTGGATGGCTTCTGAAGATCACGATTTTGAGGAAATCAACTTCTTCAATTTCAAGGGTAAGAAAGTCCGATGGAACCGCAATGCTTCAGGTGCTGTTGGTGAGCTGGATTTAGAAGGTCTGGATTCTGTTTTTGAAGCCTTTGAAACCCAGTTGGATTCTACAGTGCAAGCGTCTGAACTTAAAACCCTATTCAAGGAAGCCTATCTAAATCATAAAAATCTTACTGAAGCGACACGCTATCTGGTCAACGACTTGTTTAAAGCTTACGGACTCGTTATTGTTGATGGAAACGATAAGCGTTTAAAGGAATTGTTTGTGCCTTATCTCATTTCGGAATTGACCCAAAAAAATAGTTTTAAAAACGTCACTCAGGCTAATACAGCCTTGAACCGTTTGGAAGAGAATTATAAAATTCAGGTGAATCCTAGGGACATCAATTTGTTTTATATCAAGGATGGTTTACGAGAGCGTATTGTAGAACAAGAAGAAACATATTATGTCAACAATACTGAGATTAAATGGAGTAAAACGGAACTAGAGAAGGAAGTCCATGCTTTTTCTGAACGGTTTTCACCTAATGTGATCGTAAGACCTCTGTACCAAGAAGTTGTTTTACCTAATTTATGTTACATAGGAGGTGGAGGAGAGTTGGCTTATTGGCTGCAACTGAAGTCCAATTTTCAAGATCAAAAAGTGGTTTTTCCAATACTATTATTACGTAATTCTGTTCTGTTGATTACAGATAAACAAAGGGAAAAAATCAAAAAGCTGAACCTTGAGGTTGCGGACTTGTTTTTGAATCAAGAGGATTTAAAATCTAAAGTAACCCAACAAATTTCTGAGATTGACATCGATTTTTCGACTCAGAAACAGCATTTAAAGCATCAATTCGAAGCCTTGTACGACCTGGCAAAAAAAACCGATGAGTCTTTTGTTGGAGCAGTAGCTGCTCAAGAGCAAAAGCAAATCAATGGTTTAAAACATCTTGAAAAACGCTTGCTCAAGGCTCAAAAACGAAAACTGTCAGATCATTTGAATCGTGTAGTCGAACTTCAAAATCAATTGTTTCCAAATCATAGCTTACAAGAACGACAGTTGAATTTTTCTGAATTTTACTTAGAATTAGGTTCTGAATTTATCCCTAAATTAATCTCAGAGCTACACCCTTTGCGTGGTGATTTTTCTATCATTACTGTGTAAACACATAAACGTTTATGGTTCTTAAAGACCAACTCAATCGTCTAATCAAATTAGAAAAAACACCAAAACGTATTGTCAGTTTGGTGCCTTCCCAAACAGAATTGATTTGCGATTTGGGATTAGAGAGCTCACTCGTTGGTGTCACAAAATTTTGTGTGCACCCTTTGCATTTACGAAGTACAAAAACTGTTGTTGGTGGCACTAAGACCATTCATTTGCACAAAATCAGATCTTTAAAACCTGACATCATTCTCTGTAATAAAGAAGAGAACACCGAGGCCATGATTGCCGATTTAGAACAGATTGCTCCAGTGCATATTAGTGATATTTATACTCTTGAAGACAGTTTAGAGCTTATTGAAATGTATGGAGATCTGTTGCATGTAAAGACAGAAGCAAATCAAATGATTGAAGCCATTCGATCTGAATACGAAGTTTTTCAGACATATATACGAAACAAACCAACTACGCGTGTCGCCTATTTTATTTGGAAAAATCCTTGGATGGTTGCAGCTAGGCACACTTTTATTGATAATATGTTAGCTGTGAATAAGTTTGTTAATGTGTTTTCGGAATTAGAACGTTATCCGGTAACAGAACTATCTGATTTGAAAATACGACAACCGGAAGTGATATTGTTGTCTTCTGAACCGTTTCCTTTTAAGGAAAAAGATAAAAAGGAACTGCATGAGGAGTTACCCAATGCAACCATTAAAATAGTTGATGGAGAGATGTTTTCTTGGTATGGCTCAAGACTTTTGAAAGCATTTCAATACTTTAAAGCGCTGCATCAAGATGTCTTGATGTAAACAACTTCAATTGAAAAATACGCTTTTTCAGCTTAGATGCTTCATGATACAAGATATCACTTTTACTGGCATCAGAATGCTCTAAATTATAAGCTTCTTCAATAAAGTGGCTGTAACGGCTTTCAAGATGCTTGAGATCGATGGGCTGGTTTTGAAAGGCACTTATCCTTCCGACTTTGCAAAAATGTGAATTCATATAGCTTATTTTGTATATATAATATACGATGTCAAATAAGCTATAGACGTGATCTTAAGTTAAATTATTGTGAACATTTGGAATGAAGATCTTATTTCTTTTTCTCGCGCGACAAAAAGTTCAGTTTGTTCATTTTGTTCAATAGCTTAATGGCGTTGTATTCTGAAATATCACTAAACGCAGAATCCGTTTGACGGAAATTATAAGCTTGTTCCATAAGTTGTTTGTAGCGCAGTTGTAGTTTGGATTGGCGATCGTCGAGTTTGGTGATAGTGTTCATTGCCACAAAATGTTAGATATTAAATATATTCAAAATTTCGTTACGGTCAAAACAAAAATTCAACCATAAAAAAATCGGCCTAATAAATAGACCGATTTTTTCCTAACTAACTTTTCTAATTCAAATAAAAGTGAAGATGTTTTCCCTTTGCTAACTGAAACAAAGATGCGATTATATTCAAAAACTAATGTTATGTTAATATTAGCTTTGTATTAAGATTGTTTTTATAGCTTTAAATTGTATCACTTGTCAATCAACCTGTTATGAAAATAATTTTATACACTACCTTATTCTTCTTGTCTATAAGCCTTAATGCTCAAAATCAGAATTGTAACTGTTGCACAGATACGCATGGTGAATTTGACTTTTGGATTGGCGAATGGACCGTTACCAATCCTGATGGCTCATTAGCAGGAACCAACCGCATCGTGAAAATTCAGGATAATTGTGTGCTTCAGGAAAATTGGACCAGTGCCAAAGGTAATTTCACTGGAACCAGCAATACCTTCTACAATTATAAAACAAAGCAATGGGAACAAATTTGGATTGACAATCAAGGGCAAAGTTTGCATCTAAAAGGCAACAAGTCTGGAAACCAAATGATTTTAAAAACGGATGAGGAAACAGACACCAATGGAAACCCGTTTTATCATAGAGTCACTTGGACACATAACGACGATGGGAGTGTTAGGCAATATTGGGAAACCATAACCAATGGAACCGAAATAAAAGTTGCTTTTGATGGCTTGTACAAAAAGACAAATTAAACTTAATCCTGAAGCGCAAATACTTTTTTAAGTAAATCTGTGGTTCTTGACGACACTTTATTTCTGATTTCCTTTTCCTCTACAGCAATCATGGTATAAACACCTTTAAGGGCTTCACCAGTCACATAATCGGTTAGGTCTGGATTTACGTTGTTAGTAAATGGAATGGCATTGTATTTTCCAATTAGGTTTGCCCAGATTTGATCGGCTCCAACTTTAGAGAAACTATTATCAATAACAGGTTTAAATTTACTGTAAAGTGCTGTTTGGGTTTTGTTACTCAAGTATTGTGTTGCTGCATTGTCTTCTCCTAATAAGATATTCTTAGCATCGTCAAAAGTAATATCCTTGACCGCACTCACAAAGATAGGAGTCGCTTCCTTAACGGCATCTTCAGCAGCTCTATTCAAGACTTTTAAACCCTCATCTGCTAGATTTCCTAAACCGATATCTCGTAAACCTTTATCAACTTTTTGCAATTCATCAGGCAATAAGATTTTCACCAGCTCATTTTTAAAAAAACCATCTTTTTGTGTCAATTTTGAGACTTGTTTATCAATGCCTTTATCTAAAGCTTGCCTGAGTCCAGCAGCAATATCAGCATTACTTAAAACATTACCACCTTGTTGAGGTAAGTTGTTGACAACATCTTGTAATTCTGCACACGCGGTGAGGTTGAACAGGAGAATAAAAACTAAAATTTTACGCATCATTTTCTTAAGAATTTGAAATACAAATATAACTGAATAGTGTTTGTAATAAATTACGAACTTCATTAAATTATTGTTTATAAATACTATTTTAGCATGATAGTTGTTATTTATTCAGTATAAAATTTTATAAATGAAGACTAAAATTTATGTGATGTTAGTCACTTTATTTTTCTCTTGTTTTTTACAAGGTCAAATCCGCTTTTCTGAAACTATTCAGGATTCCAAAATTGCCAGTCCAAACGATAATACTTTATATTTTATAGATTTTTGGGCAACCTGGTGTGCTCCCTGTGTATATGCTAATGAATATTTGGAAGTTCTGCAACGACAATATCCAGATGAGTTTTATGTTGTTTCCTTAAGCGAAGAAGTGCCCGAAAAAGTAAAACGGCATATAGAGAAGCATCCAACAGATTTAGCTGTGGCTATCGATTATCAAGGAGAAAACTTTGATGCTCATAGCGTTAAGATTTTGCCTTATGGTATCCTTGTTGACACACGAGGAAATGTATTATGGAAAGGTAGTCCGACAGATTTTAAGTCGGCTGACTTGGAAAGCTTTCTAAAAAGATACAAGGTTCAAAAGCCATATCATAAAGTGTTTAAGATTAAATCGGTAAAAGAAGATTTTAAATCAGATTACGTTCCTTCTAAAGATTTTGAAATTTCTAAAATCAAACAATTCAACAATGATATTTTAGAAATCTCTAATAAAGGAGATTTTACACACTTTAAAGGCGATTTACAAAGCATCTTGGCTTATGGCTTTAAGGTATTGAAAAACCAAGTATACCTTCCTAAGGATTTAAATCAACCTTATGAAATTTACTTCAAGGATTCCGCAAGTTTTCTAAGTAATGTCACAGATGCACTAAAGCTTAATGTATCGACTTTTCAGAATAAAGGGGAAGTTTTGGTTGTTGACAATGATGAACCGAAGCTTTGGGACAAAAATCAAATTGATTGGGGACAAGGTGCTTTGAACTACCTTATAGATGATAATCAAATTCAGGCCGATAATATGACTTTCAAGGATTTTCTTTACCATTTATCTCATTCATTGAATCTTCCAATTTCTACAACAACAGTCGTAGATTCCGAAACATTACATGATTGGCAAGTACACTATAGATTTTACGGTTTGATGCAGAATGATCTATTGGATAACTTTGGACTTAAAGTTGAAAAGAAAACGGCTGATTTTATGATTTATAACGTTACAAAAAAAGCACCTTGATCAAGGTGCTTTTTAATTATTTAGAGAGATTTATATTAGTTGTTGATAACTCTAAACTCCGTACGTCTGTTTCTTTGGTGTTGTGTTTCTGAGCAATCCACACCATTTGAGCAACGGTTTGTTAAACGTGTTTCTCCATAACCTCTAGCAGTCAAACGACTTCTTGAGATTCCTTTAGAAACTAAATAGTTTACTACTGAGTTTGCACGTTGTTGTGATAAAGACATGTTGTAATCATCATTTCCTCTAGAATCTGTGTGCGACATGATTTCAATGCTAACATTAGATCCTGTTAAGATTGGCAACAATGTTTCGTCAATAGTTTTCTTTGAAGAAGGTGTCAATCTAGCGCTTCCTAATTCATAAAAAACAGGAAGTACGTTCGGGTCAAGTAACTCACAATCTACTTCTTCCCAAGTCGTAATACCTCCTTTTTTATCAAGAATAGTTCTTGTAACTGTTTCAGTACGAGCAGGAATAGTAGTACTTCTTGTTGTAGCTGGTTGATCTACAACTAAACGCTTAATCGTTTTGTATTCAGCAGGAATTTCAACACGATCCATACGTGCAGGTGTTTTGATAACTCTTTTAGTGTATGTTGCCATTTGTTCTGAAACAGAAGAACTTTCAGTAGAAGCATCTGATGCTAATGTTGTAAATGGTACATCTTTGAATATTGCAGGATATTCAACAAAACATGCAGCAACACAATCGTCTTTGTTTACTGAAGGACAATCTTCAAGCACCTTGTATTCCCAACCTGATGTAGCTGGATAGGTTTCGAATGTTCTTGAGTCTTTTCCAAATGAAGCTGGAATAGATCTTAAATCAGTACGTCCCTCTTTTTTGACGTAAGATACTTCTACGTTTTCGTAGGTTGCAGGAACATACACAAACTTTTCAGTTGCTTCTTTAACCAATACAGTTTCTTCAACTGTTTTGTAAGTTGCAGGAATAACTTCTAGTGTCGTGTAAGATGGGTACACTTGTAATGTTTCTGTTACTTCTTTAAATGTGTCTTTGGTGATACACTTTACGTAACATTTTCCTGGTTGTGGATTTTCAGGAAGTCCTTGTGCAAAACCAAATCCTGCACTTAATAAAAAACCAATTAGAAATAGTTTTTGTTTCATTGTTTAAAAATTTAATAAGGTTAATATGATGGTTAATTCAGACAAGGATTTTGCCTGATGTCCAGAGTTTAGACCCGTTTTTTTTGGATGAGTCACATTTGTTTTGACTTTTTGTAGCGAAAAGCATTAAACAATTCGAAAACAAAGAGTACTTCTTTTGAAAAATCTGTAAATTTGCAATCCAAAAGCATAAGTAATTTACGAATGAAGCAAATAGCACCATATCACCCTAAGCACAAAGTACGAATCGTTACAGCGGCATCTTTATTTGACGGTCACGATGCCTCTATCAATATTATGAGACGAATCATTCAAGCTACTGGTGTTGAAGTCATACATCTTGGTCATGATCGTAGTGTTGAGGAAGTCGTCAATACGGCTATCCAAGAAGATGTAAATGCTATTTGTTTGACATCTTACCAAGGTGGTCACAATGAATACTTCAAATACATGCATGATCTCTTGGAGGAGCGTGGTGCTGGACATATAAAAATCTTCGGTGGAGGTGGAGGAGTGATTCTTCCAGAAGAGATCAAAGAACTTATGGATTATGGTATTGACCGAATCTACTCTCCAGATGACGGACGCGAAATGGGACTGCAAGGAATGATTAATGACTTGGTCGAAAAATCTGATTTTGCTATTGGCGATCAACTCAATGGAGAACTTGATAGCCTTCCAAAGAAAAATCCAAGAGCTATTGCACGTGTGATTTCCTCTGCTGAAAATTTTCCTGAAGTTGCGAAGTCTACCTTGGATGAGATTCATATAAAAAATAAAACATCAAAAACGCCAGTATTAGGTATTACTGGTACTGGAGGTGCTGGAAAATCGAGTTTGGTTGATGAACTGGTACGACGCTTTTTAATCGATTTTCCGAAAAAGACTGTCGGAATAGTTTCTGTAGATCCGTCTAAACGTAAAACAGGAGGTGCTTTGCTTGGTGATCGTATTCGTATGAATGCCATTAATTCGCCAAGAGTCTATATGCGAAGTTTAGCCACACGTCAATCCAATCTGGCGTTGTCAAAATATGTCAATGAAGCGGTAGAGGTACTCAAAGCAGCGGAATTCGATTTGATTATTTTGGAAACCTCAGGTATCGGACAATCAGATACTGAAATTATAGAGCACAGTGACGTGTCCTTATACGTTATGACACCCGAATTTGGTGCAGCAACACAGTTGGAAAAAATTGACATGCTCGACTTTGCCGATTTGGTAGCCATTAACAAATTTGATAAACGAGGTGCTTTAGATGCGCTACGCGATGTAAAAAAACAATACATGCGTAATAACAATCTTTGGGATACACCTCAAGATGAGTTGCCTGTGTTTGGAACCATTGCTTCGCAATTCAACGATCCAGGAATGAATACGCTCTATAAAGCTATCATGGATAAGCTGGTCGAGAAAACTGAAACTGATTTGAAATCTACCTTCGAGATTTCAAAAGAGATGAGCGAGAAAATATTTGTTATTCCACCTGCTAGAACACGCTATTTATCTGAGATTTCTGAAAATAATCGTGCTTACGATAAAACTGTTGATGAACAGGTTGAAGTAGCTCAAAAACTCTACGGTATTTTTAAAACCATTTGCTCTGTAGCTAACGTTAACACCACTGAAACCGAGTTGTCTTTACTTGATAAAAACGGATTGGATGCAGAAAGTATTCTGGAGCAAGTCAAGGATGATAACTCCAAAGATTTTCTTCAGTTGTTATTGAAAGAATTCGATCGAGTAAAACTTAATCTAGATCCTTACAATTGGGAAGTACTGATAGGTTGGAATGATAAAGTCAACCGATATAAGCAACCGATTTACAGCTTTAAGGTTCGTGATAAGGAAATTAAGATTGAAACCCATACCGAATCCTTATCACATACTCAGATTCCGAAGGTAGCACTACCAAAATACCAAGCTTGGGGAGATATTTTACGTTGGACGTTGCAGGAAAATGTACCAGGTGAATTTCCATATACGTCTGGATTGTATCCTTTCAAGCGTACAGGTGAAGATCCAGCGCGTATGTTTGCTGGAGAAGGTGGACCAGAACGTACCAATAGACGTTTTCACTATGTGAGTCAAGGAATGCCAGCCAAACGTTTATCTACGGCATTTGATAGTGTAACTCTATACGGAAACGATCCAGATCACAGACCAGATATCTACGGAAAAATTGGAAATGCTGGAGTGTCTATTTGTTGTTTGGATGATGCCAAAAAATTGTATTCTGGATTCAATCTAGCTGATGTGATGACGTCTGTGAGTATGACCATCAACGGTCCAGCTCCAATGTTGTTAGGTTTCTTTATGAATGCCGCCATCGATCAACAATGTGAGATTTACATCAAGGAACATGGTCTTGAAAAAGACGTAGAGGCAAAGATCGCCAAGATATATAAGGAAAAAGGTGTTGAACGTCCGAGTTACAATGGGGAATTACCTGAAGGAAACGACGGATTAGGATTGATGCTTCTAGGAGTCACTGGTGATCAAGTCTTGCCTGAAAAGGTTTATCAAGAGATAAAAGCAAAAACAATTGCTCAAGTTCGTGGAACGGTTCAGGCAGATATTCTGAAAGAAGATCAAGCACAAAATACTTGTATTTTCTCTACGGAATTTGCCTTGCGATTAATGGGAGACGTTCAGGAATATTTCATTGAAAATAATGTTCGTAACTTCTATTCGGTGTCTATTTCTGGATACCATATTGCTGAAGCAGGAGCCAATCCGATTTCACAATTGGCATTTACCTTAGCTAACGGATTCACTTACGTGGAATACTATTTGTCGCGTGGGATGGACATCAATAAATTTGGTCCGAACCTTTCGTTCTTTTTCTCTAATGGTATTGATCCTGAATATGCGGTTATAGGTCGTGTAGCTCGTAAGATTTGGTCGAAAGCCTTAAAACACAAGTATGGAGCAAATCCTAGAGCGCAAATGCTGAAATACCATATTCAAACGTCTGGACGAAGCTTACATGCGCAAGAAATTGATTTTAACGATATCAGAACAACTCTACAAGCGTTATATGCTATTTACGATAACTGTAATTCCTTGCATACCAATGCTTATGATGAAGCGATTACAACACCAACTGAAGAATCGGTTCGTCGTGCCATGGCAATTCAACTGATTATCAATAAGGAATTAGGTCTAGCAAAAAATGAAAATCCGATACAAGGGTCATTTATAATTGAAGAACTTACCGATTTGGTTGAGGAAGCAGTGCTTATGGAATTTGATCGCATTACCGAACGTGGTGGTGTTTTGGGTGCTATGGAAACCATGTACCAACGCAGTAAGATTCAAGAAGAAAGTTTGTATTACGAGACTTTAAAGCATAATGGGCAATTTCCTATCATTGGTGTAAATACTTTCTTGAGTTCTAAAGGGTCTCCAACAATTGTTCCTGCGGAAGTGATTCGGGCGACTGAAGAAGAGAAACAACTTCAGATCCAAACCTTAGAAAATTTACATAAGGGCAATGATACTGAGCAACTTTTAAAAGAGTTACAACAAAAGGCCATCAATAACGAAAATATCTTTGAATCATTGATGGAAGTATGCAAAAAATGTTCGCTAGGTCAAATTACATCTGCGCTCTTTGAAGTTGGTGGACAGTACAGAAGAAATATGTAGTGAATCGATTAGATTTTTTAAAATTTACAAAGTCATCATCCAATGGCGTTGTAAATGCTTGAATTTTGTCAATTCCTTTTGAAGTATAGGAAGATAATCCTTTCCATTGCTATTGCAGTGTTGCAAACGGTTACAATTTAAATGCAAACGATGTACTAAACGTTCAATTGAGGCAACATGCTTATGCTTTTTTTCTGAAAAACGTTCGGCTTCAGCTTTTTCAATTTCAGGAGCAAGCGATTCCGATTGTTGGACCATGTCACCTGAAAAATAAATATCCAGATCTTCACTGCCATCAGGTCTTAAATAAGATAAATCTTGATTAATATAGGTTGAAATACTTCTAGACAAGTAGAGTATGTCCATAGCCTTTTGATAGATAGGGAGTTCTGACAGATGAGATGGGATATTATAATTCATTTTTAATAGCAATTGTAACAAAATTAGTGACAAGTTTTCAGATTTAAGTGTCGATATTAAAGTAAAAACTTATATTTGCTTTAGAAATTAACGTATTTTACTTTATTATTTTAAAATGCAAATCGATTCCCTTAACTGGAAAATTTTGAAATGTTTGCAGTCCAATGCAAGACAATCCAATGCTGAAATTGGTAGGCAAGTGGGTATTACCTCACCTGCGGTTTCAGAACGTATTAAAAAGATGGAGGATGCAGGGATTATTGAAGGGTTTAGAACTGCTGTGTCTTATTTTGAAGCAGGTTATCAACTCAAGGCGATTATAACCATTCGTGCCTTTATGGGAAAGCTCAAACCGTTTTTGGAAAAAGTAAAAACCTTTGATGAGGTCTTAAACTGTTATCGTATTACTGGGAATGAAAACATTGTCATGGTCGTCATTCTGAAAAACCAGAAGCATCTGGAACAGTTTATTGACCAATTGATTGTTTATGGTGAAACCAAAACCCAAATTGTATTAAACGAGGTGGTAAGAGATGGTGCAGTGATTCCTATAAAATCGTAAAACTATTTTGAATTGATATGATCCACTATAACTTTGGCATGAATACGGGAGTTTTCAATAAACCATTTATGGGTTTCCATGCCACCACAAATGACGCCAGCTAGATACAATCCTTTAACGTTACTTTCCATGGTGTTTTCATTATAGGTTGGTATTAGATTATCCTCAGAGAGCGCAATGCCAGCTTGTTTCAAAAACTCAAAATTAGGGCGATAACCTGTCAAGGCAACAACATAATCATTATCGATTTCAGTCATACCTTCAGGAGTTTTTACGGTAATCTTGTCAGGCTTTATATTTTGTACTTCAGAATTAAAATAGGCTTTAATACTACCTTCCTTAATGCGGTTTTGAATGTCTGGGCGAACCCAATATTTTACACGATCGCCAATGCTAGATCCTCTTACAATCATAGTGACATGTCCTCCTTTACGCCAAATTTCCAAAGCAGCATCAACAGCCGAATTACTGGCTCCCACAATCGCTACATTTTGCATGCTGTAAGGATGGGCTTCTTTGTAATAATGATTGACCTTTGATAAATTTTCACCAGGAATATCGAGTAATTTAGGGATGTCATAAAATCCTGAGGCTATAATGATATTTTTAGCATTATATTGACGTTTTTCTGAAGTCACAACAAACAGATCATTCACCTTTTCAATACCAAGAACTTTTTCGTAAAGATTGATATCTAAATTGTTGGAAGTCGCAACACGACGGTAATACTCCAAGGCTTCATCACGATTAGGTTTTGGATGGTTACTTATAAATGGAATGTCATCAATCTCTAATTTTTCAGATGTCGAGAAAAAGGTCATATTCAATGGATAATTGAACAAAGAATTAGTCAATGCTCCCTTTTCCAAAACCACATAATCAAGATTTTTCTTTTTGCACTCTAGAGCACAAGCAATTCCAATGGGTCCACCACCAATAATCAATACGTCTTTTAGCTTCGTCACTTTTTTGAGGTTTAAGGTTCAACAAAAATACCAAACATATCATAGACGATATATTGGTATTAACCAACTTTTAAGACATTGAAAGCTTAAAAGGATTATCATATATTTGTTAAAAAGATATACTATGAGAATTGCTTTTACACTATTATTTTTGGTTGTTTTTGCTGCCTGTGCACAAGAGAAGCAACCGGTTTTAGGTGAAACTGAATTTCAAAAGGAAATGAATGCCGAATATAAAGATGCTACGACTTCGCCATTAAAAGATAAAGATCGTAAAGCATTTAAGGGATTGGATTTTTTCAAGTTTGATTCAAGCTATGTTGTCAAAGCGAAAATAAAGCGCACTCCTGACACACAATGGTTTGATATGAAAACAACAACGAGTCGAGTGTCTCCGCAAAGAACATTTGGCGTGTTAACATTTGAACTGAATGGAGAAACCCATCAGCTCAATGTATATCAAGGAAAGGAAATCATGCAAAGAGAGGGATTGGGAGATTATTTGTTTTTACCTTTTTTAGATGACACCAATGGAGAGGAAAGTTATGGTGGTGGACGCTATATTGATTTGCGAATTCCAGAAAGTGACACGATTGAAATTGATTTTAACAAAGCCTACAATCCGTATTGTGCTTATAATGATAAATATTCTTGTCCGATAGTCCCAAGAGAAAACTATTTAGCTTTGGAAATTCGAGCAGGCGTGAAGGCCTTTGAAAAATAAAAGCGCCATTAAAAAATGACGCTTTTATGTGCTATTGTTTTACAATGCGTTTTGAAAGTTTACCAATATTGGTCTTCAGCTGAAGTAAATATACGCCATTTGAAACATTGGACAAGTCCATTGTCGTAAGTGCTTCTGTAGAATGGAAGATTCGTTTTCCATTCATATCAATAAGCTCTACACTTTCAATAATTGTGTTATTTGGCAATTTAAAATTCAGTATATTTTGAGTTGGGTTAGGATAAATACTGATTTCAGATATGATTTCTGAAGCCATACTCAAGGTACCCTCGATTTCAAAATGTTGTTTTTCTAACAACGACCAAGTACCATCACTATTTTGAACTCTTACATAAACATAATGATCTCCCATGGCCAAACTTCCTGAAGTTGTAACAACAAAATCTTCATCAATATCATCTCCAGAAGTTACAATAGTATTTGCGTTACCGATACCAGGATCGATATCAATAAAATATTCTGCTGCAACAATTGAAACTGTATTGAAAAATGCAGGTGTTTTTACAGAAATAACATTATGAGTAAACAAGCTATAGGTTCCATTGGTATTGCCTACTCGAATATATAATCTATGCGTTCCTGTAGATAAACTTGCCGTTGGGATGGCTACATTCTGATTAACAGTTTCAGCATCTGTTATTGTTATATTATTACCCAAACCAATACCTGGATCAGTATTAAAGAAATACTCAATAGTATTGATGTCAGCCATATTTACACCTGCCAAAGGCACAACAGAAAAGGTCACACGATCATACATTGACCAATCATCATTTGTATTCTTTACTCTTAAAAAAGCTCTGTAGTTCCCTTGAGGCATTGTATTGGTTAAAATCGCTAGATTTTCATTCAATGTTTCACCTGAGGGTATTGAGATGTTTGTAGCGTTTCCTGTTCCAGGATCAGTGTCAAAATAGTATTCAGCAGCTACAATATCATTCGAGTTAAAAACTGCTGGACCATTAGAAATGCTAAATGCTACATTGTCATATTCACTATGCGAGCCATCACTGTTTTTGGTTCTGATAAATAATCTATGACTTCCTGTGCTTAATGAACCTGTCGGAATACTAAACGATTCGCTAATCAATTCTGAATCAGTTACCGTCAACTGAGTCCCATTACCAATGCCAGGATCAGTATTGAAATAGTATTCAAAGCCATCGATATCAGCACTATTAAACGTAGCATTGGCAGCTCTTATGCTGAAGCTTTGAGAATAGTAATAACTAGCACTACCATCATCTTTAACGGCACGAACAAACAGTTTGTGATTCCCAATTGGGAGTCCTGTTGTTGGTATATCGAAATTTTGATTAAGTATTTCAACGTCTGGATCAATATCGATGCTTATGCCGTTACCAATACCAGGATCGGTATCAAAGTAATATTCTATTTCAGAGACATCACCTTGGGCATACATCAAATATGAGGCTAGCACAAAAGCTAAATAAAGTAGTCGTTTCATAATCATTTAGGTTTTGATTATTAATTGGACTTGTTAGCGTTTGCCTGTACGTTTACATTGATGTTTTCGCCAGCATTGATTAAGTTGTTGCTAATTGTAAAACTTGTTAAGTATGGCAATTCGGTAGGATAGCCTCGCATATCAAAATCATAATCGCCATTGTAAATACCGATGTCATTTCCATCAGACCCAGCATTAAGACCAGGAGAACTAGGAGATAAGGTGAAATCGTCTTCAACTGCAATATCAAATAAGGTAGATGCCACACTAGTAAAGAATGGGTTTTGGTTGTCAAAGTTTCCAGTGCCAGGCAATGTTAAAGATATCGTACCTCCAGTTGACATATAGCTTATGGAATTATTGATGGTAAGTATTCTTCCCGTTGTTGGAGCAAATAGCGTATTAACACCATTTGAAATGAAAATATTATTGAACACAGTAACATCTCCAGTCATATTAGGAAAAATATTCACGTTGCCCCAAGTAAAATTAATTCTTACTACATTATTGTTAAATACTGTAGTGTCATTAAAGTAGCGTAAGGCATAAGTAGCCGAGGTGCTATTATTTAAAAGTGTAATGTGGTTATTGGTAATTACGGTATTGACGCATTTTGTTGGGTCTGCGTGTAGGTTAATCCCGTAATTAATAACATTACCTCGAATGATCCAATTGTTGTTTGTTGTGGTATGTGAAGCGGTAGCTGAACCAACATATATCGTCTGGTTAATGTAGTTGTCTTCAATCAAGACATTATCTGAAGTAGAAGTGCTTGAATTGTAAGTAATGAAAGTACTGATGTAGAATCCGCTAATTTTAATGTTGTCAGCATCAATTCTAACACTTGATAATTCAGATCTTCTACCATCGTTTAATTCAGGAGCATATCCAGAACCAAAAAGTGTGATTTCTTTGTCAATAGTTACGGCACCATAGCCAGTTATTGAAGGTTGTACATAAATGATATCACCATTATTTGCTGCTGAAATGGCATCAGTGATATTATCAAACATATGTGATGGAGTTGTGTCAACAACAGGATCGTTGTCAACAATTAAAATGCTTTGAGCTTGTGTATAGCTAAGTACAAGAAAAGATAACAGGGTAAATAAATGTTTCATGATAATTAGGTTTTTATTATTGATGGGTCAAAAATCCTAATTATGCGTAAGAAAAAACATACGATAAATGACGTATATTTAAATTTCGAGCTACTTAGCCATGTACAATCCGATAAAAACTGCAAGAAAACCAATGACGAAACTTGCTATGGTATATAAAGCAAATGAGGTAAAGTCACCTGATTTTAAGAATACGTGATTTTCATACGCAAACGTTGAAAACGTTGTAAAACCTCCACAGAATCCTGTAGCGAGAAGCAGTGTTTGGTTAGAAGTTAAAGCATCATTTTTAGCGGCCAAACCTAGTATGATTCCGATAAGCAGACTTCCTAAGATATTTGCAGCAAATGTTCCGTAAGGAATGCCATTTTCAGTACTATTGAGAAATTTTCCTAAGATAAAACGAAGCGAGCTGCCGACACCACCTCCTAAAAATACTAAGAGCAACTGTTTCAGCATTATTCTACGGCAATATAAATTTCAGTAATCCAATCAGCCGGATTTGGATATTCCATTGGGTCGTTAAGATAAGCTTCAAGCATTGGACCAGCTTCTATAATTTTCAGGTTATTGGTAGCGATGTAGCCCATGGTCTTGTCCCAAGCTTCCTTTAAATTTTCATAATTGCCTTTCAGAACAGTTTTAACAGCTTTAAAAGAATCTAACTGACCCGTAAGAACCTCAGGATCGGAAGTAATGACTTTTGATGTGGTTGGGATGCAACAGGAGAACATGACAGCATTGTTTTCTTCATCCCATTTATGGTATAAAACAAAAGGACTACCAGCAAATTTAATATTGTTGGAAATGGCATAACCTCCAATTTTAGGAAACATCTCTTGCATTTTGGCTTCGAAGTCGTCCATCTTACATGAGGTCGTATTATACAGATAGAATCCACCACTGTGTTGTGTAATGCCTTCAATTGAAATGGAATATACTTTCATGCTTTCTACAACAATACTATCGAGCATTTCCAAACTGCGTTCATAGTATGGTCCGACTTGTTTTTCCATATCTCCAGCAAAAGCTGTATAGGCTTTAAATAAGAATGGTAAATCTTGACCCTTAATATTCCATGTGACATCTGTGCTTCCTTCTTCATTGGATTGAAATGTCCAATTGACATCCGATTTTGGAAATTCTCCAAATTGCATCTCTTGTGAAATCGATTTGTTAGGAATTGCATCTATAGTTTTCATAGTACCTACACCATCAGCATCTTCCCAACTGTAGGAACCATCAATTCCCTTAGTTTGCTCATTTAGGGTAATGGTTAAATCAGGATCAGCTTCAGCCCAAGCCGACCAAGCTTCCCAATTTTTTAAATCGATAACATTATTATATATAACTGAGGTAGGTGCATTGATTGTTCTAGTGCGTTCCACCTCAAAGGAATTCGGTTGAACAGCAATATAGATAGCTAATCCTATGATAAGAATTAGCAATAAAAACAAAATATATTTTAAAGCTTTCATTGTTAAAGTTGTTATTGACTAATGACTATTAAATCAAATATAATCAATTTAAACCTAGCTCTAAAAAGTATTTCTTGTACTACAAGGCTATTTTATCTGCCATTGTATTTGTTGATACTGAATTTTAAAAGTATCAGATTAAAAACGATAAGCGTAATTAGGATATAAAACATACTGTTTTTTTCTTATTCATCTGAAAACTCAATAAATGTCATCAATATTTATTTTCTGTAAATAGGAATTTTCAAACCTGCGAAGATATCTGCTGTTTTCGAACTGTCTGAAATCAAATTACTAAATACAGATCCTGATCCAACATATAATGGTCCCAATCTAAATCCGCCACCAATGGCAACATCATTGTATTCTCTAAAACTAATAGGTGTAAAGAAACTAAACCATTTGGTTTCCAATCTTGGTGCAATGGTGAC
Organism: Psychroserpens sp. XS_ASV72; assembly: GCF_041224425.1. Taxonomy (NCBI): domain Bacteria; kingdom Pseudomonadati; phylum Bacteroidota; class Flavobacteriia; order Flavobacteriales; family Flavobacteriaceae; genus Psychroserpens; species Psychroserpens sp. XS_ASV72. The sequence continues at coordinate 233,387 of NZ_JBGFGL010000075.1, forward strand.
AGAGTTGTTAATTGAGTTTGCTAACTCGTTATTCTTTTTAACCAAGGATAGATTTGCTTGGGCACTAACAAAAAACTTCTTACTTATTTTATAATCAGCCAAAACTCTTAAGGCTGTTGGTAATTGGATTTTAGTACTTTTCTTTTCAGTGGAATTATTGTAATTATCATCTAAAAATTCTTCTAAATCACCATCATAAGATCCAGTATTTACTGTAGCATTCATGTTATAGGTTGTGACTTCAGCGTCTTTGTAATTTATAGCTCCAATATCGGTTACTGAGACACCCACTTTGAGTTTATATCTATCTCTATAAATTGGAACACTATCATTTTCTCTATTAGGATGCCATTGATAAGTGAATCCCAAGTCCATTCCAAACCCAAACGTTAAATTGTCAGACGCAAAATTTTCAGATTCAAAGTCGGCATCAGAAAGCCCATATTTAATGGAGCCTTGTGTTGAAAGTACTTCGGAAGAACCTGTGTAGTTCCCCATGAGTCCTGGGCTGCTAGTGAATAAAGCACCTCCACCTTGAAGAATCTTAAGCGTAGCACCACCTTTTAAGAATGTGATATTGCTTATCTAACAATATTCTACCATAAGCTATTCCAATCTCAGCCCATGTATGAACTGTTGCATTGAGGTTTTGCGAATCGAATGAGAAGTTTTCATCATCTTCGAAGTCGTCATCAATCGCTTCGGCTAGCTCTCCATTAATTTCATTGAGATTTACGAAAGTTCTTCCTCTTGTAATAAGACCAATACTACTTTTCTTGTCAAGATTCAAGAAAAATGAAGGCCCTAAAACATCAGCATTAATAGCAAAATTATTATTGTCGCTCACAAAACGTTCGGTATCATCTTCAATATCAAAACCCGAATTAATTACATTGCTAAAGTTCGTTCCATAATAATCGCTACCTAAAAAGGCGCTTATTGATATAAGATTGATATCTGTTTTGTAATTACTGCCAACAATATTAGACGGATTATAAGTTACACCATGTATGCCAGCATAGTTATCGGCTTCAAGACCTACATAGCTTTGACTGAAAACAGTACTTGAGATTACTAAGAACAGGGTTATTGCAAAAGAAGATTTTAAATTCATAAGTATAACATTTAGTGAGGTTAATTAAAGGTTATTACCTCAAATATAAATTATTTTTGAAAAGATGATAAAATCCCCTTTTGAAAGGGGATTTTAATGGTTGAAATGAATTTTCCCTAATAATTAATAGCATTTCACCTATTTATTGTTTTACAAAGCGTTTGGTTTCTTTTACCGTTTCACTATTAATGGAAACCAAATAAATTCCATTAGGTAAATGATCAATCGCTAAAATAGTTATGTCATTTTCCAATGGTTTTTGTAGTACCAGTTTTCCAATGGCATCGTAAAGTTTAATTTCAGCATTGTTTATTGACTGCGTTTTTATCGTTAACCAGTTCTTGGCAGGATTTGGGTACATGACAAATGAATCAGATTCATACTCTTGCAGATTTAAATTGTCATCAATAGTAACAGTTATATCAGCTCGTACGATAGTCAAGTCTGGAAGAATGGCATTAGTGATTTCACAATGATAGACACCACTGTCAGATTCTTGGGCATCAGTGATGCTATAAGTGTTGGCGTTAGCACCTGAAATAGCTATGTCATCCTTGAACCATTGGAACTCATTGTTCATTGAAGTGCCTTCTGATTCCCTGTTGATATTCGTGTCGTCAACGGTAAGTTCAATATCAGTTCCTGTTGGACTTTCAATAGTTTCTTCATCGTCAGCGGTTTTCTGAGGAGAATAAATCAAGTAATTAAAATTGTTGGTGATGAAAAACGGTTCAATATCACTGAAGTCGAAAAGATTATTGCTAATGTTTATTCCAGCATTCGGACTGTTAAATGGAATGCTGCCACTGAAATTATTTCCTGCAACCGATATGAAACTAATATTGGTGAGGTTAGATAAGTTCGCAGGTAATTGTCCTTCAAGCTCGTTGTTTGAAATTGACAAACTGTTTAAATTTGATAGTCCACCAATCTCAGACCCTAAAGTTCCTGTTAACTCATTTTGATCAAGACCTAGGCTTTCAAGATTGGCCAAACTGCCCACTGCTATAGGAAATGGTCCTGACAACGCGTTATTGAAGAGGTTTATAGATGTCACACGATTGTTCTCATCAACTTCCAATCCGTGCCAAGAGTATAATGGTTTTGATAGATCTAGCCAGTTGTCATTATGATTCCAATTGGTACCATTTGTATTGTTGTAAATTGATTCCAAGGCACTGTAATCAGGACTCATGGTTGGATCTATAAAGCCTGTAGTTAATTTTAGGATTCTCTGTGCGGTTTGTTGTACCAGTAAAAAATCATCATTCAGGAAATCAATGCCCCAAATGGAGGTTAATCCAGATAATAATGTTTCTGGTTCAGCAGTTGGGTTTGTTAAATCTATTGATTTTAAATAATTGTCAGAATAGTAAAGGATATCATCTTTTATAGCGACTTCCAAAACGTTGTTTTCGTCTTCTACAACAACATCTATACTAGGAGTTATGTCTGTTAAGTCTATTTTAGAAACTGTATTTGTAAAAGCAAAGTACAACTCATCTTCTTTGATGGCAATATTGTTTACAGTGCCAGCAATTCCTCCAAGAACAGTTTCAACTGTCGGATTGGTTTGGGTATAGTCGAATCGATGTAAAGCACTGGTTGTGAAATTCCGTTCACTTACGTATAAATAGTTGTCTTTAAAGGCCAACCCATAAGCTGAAGGGACTGAAGCCACAAATTCAACTGTAGGAACAGGTTGGGTTAAATCGATTTTTCTAACAGAACTCAACGATGCAGTAAAATAGAGGTCATCTCCAATAACTACAAATTTTGTAGGGAAATTAATTCCAGTAACATAAGGTTCTAAAGTCAAATTAGGATCCGTAAGATCGACTTTAAAAATGGTTTGTGTTCCAACAGACCCAATATAAAGTGTATTGTCTTTTTGAACAATTCCAACTGCTGTGCTAATACCGTCAATATAAGTCGACACCTGAGCGTTTAAAGAAAAAGCAAAGCAGATTAATAATAAGAGGAGTAAAGATTTTTTCATGATTAAATAGTTGAATTAATAGTTGTCATAAAATTCAACTAAAAAGGAGCACAAAAAAATACCCAATAGAGGGTATTAATCCTGAGGTACTTCTATTTGAATCGATATTTTTTTTCAAGGGCATAGCGCATCAATTCCCCTTTGCCTTGGAGGCCAAGAATACGCGCCATGTTTTTACGATGGGTATCAACTGTATGGATTCCGATAAAAAGTTCGTCTGAAATTTCACGTGAAGTTTTCCCTTGGGCAATTAAGTCCAAAATTTCCATTTGTCGTTTCGTTAAAACGCCTTTAGCTTTCTTATTATCGTCATTTTCTGAGGAAATATCAATATTAGCATCATAAAATGTTTGTCCGTTATACACAGAACGAATCGCTTTTAGAACATTTTCCAAAGGTGAGTTTTTTAATAAATACCCACTAGCACCAGCATCAAGCATTTGTTTTACGGCTTCCTTTTGATCAAACATTGTAAAGGCTAAAACCTTGATGTTAGGAAATTCTGATGTAATCAACTGTGTTGAGGTAATTCCATCTTGTTTTGGCATTCTAATGTCGGTAATCACAACGTTGGGTTGTTTTGACTTTACGATTTCCAAAAGCGCTTCACCATCGTTTGCGGTTCCAACAATTTTGATATCGTCTTCATATTCAAGAAGCAATTTAATGCCATCAATTAATGATTGATGATCTTCTGCAATGGCTAATCGTATCATATTGGTATGTCAATTATAATAGTGGTTCCTTTATGGCGTTCAGATTCGATGGTCATTTTGCCATTGAGATGTTCTACACGTTTGTCAATACTGCTGATACCCATTCCTTTTTTTGTTTTCGTAATTTGGTTGGGATTGAAGCCTATACCATCGTCTTCAACCATAATGTTTAAAGTGTCTTGGTGATTCGTAATATGAATATTGATTTCTGAGGCATTGGCATGTTTGATGACATTCGTAATAAGTTCTTGGATAATCCTGAATATTGTTAATTCTAAGCTGTTTTCAAGTCTATCATCCAATCCGTGGTCAAATACACTAATGTTTAGTTGACTCGTTACGGAAACTTTTTCCGCCATTTGTTCTACAGCTTTAAGTAAGCCTTGCTTCGCAATGACACCAGAATTTTTTGCATGGGCAACGGAACGTACTTTTTGATAAGCCTCTTCAATGAGCGAATTGGTTTTATCAAATAATTCTGGCGAGTTTTTATCTTTCAAGGCATTAAAATGTAGCTTCACGGTTGCCATTAAACCACCAAGATCATCGTGTAAATCGTTAGCAATACGTTGACGCTCTTTTTCTTGACCTTCAATCATGGCATCAATGGCGGTAAGCTCTTGTTCTTTTAAAACCGTGGCAAGTTTTTGTGCTTCCAAAGCCTTTTCCTGTTCGGCAAGTTTTTGCTTTTTTCGAGTGTTTTTCTGAATTAGAAAAGCGGTAATCCCGCCAAAAAGTAAGAGCGCTAATGCAGCAATTAGCAAATTGCGGGTTTGTTTGTTTTTGGCTTCAATGACTAAGTTGTCGGCTCTGAGCTTTTCATTGTCATATTGTTCTTTTATTTCAGAAATAGCAATATTTTGCTTGGTGTCATTTATTGAATCTTTTAGTCTGATAAGCTTGTTTAAGTAAAGTGTAGCGTTTTTGTAATCTTCATTTAAACGAAAAGCCTCAGACATATTTTCGTAAAAAATAATTTTGCTTTTGGCCTCAAATTTTTCAAGAGGAATGGAATCTGCTTTTAAATAATAGGCAATTGCCTGATTGTAATCACCTATATCTTTGTATTGTTGGGCTTGATTGTTGTAATTATAGGCTAGCGTTTGAAAATCTTCATATTTTTTTAAAACTGGAACTGCTTTTTTTGTGTAATATAGCGAGGAATCAGGATTGTTTAAGACAGCATAATAAACCGTGCCAATATTCATTTGGTATTGTGCAATCTTAAGCGTGTCTTGTCTGAGTTTCTGTAACTCGACAATTTTTTTGAAATAGGACAAGGACTTATCACCAATATCATTGTTTAAATAATTTGAAGCCAATTGATGGTATACGGAAATAAGAGCTGAGGTGTCATTGTCTTTAAGCGCATAGGTTTCCAGTTCATTGATTATAGTGTCAGAATTTATATCAAGATTATTTTGATGACTAAGGATTGATAATAATAGAATATTGCAATCGGCTACATCTGAATCTTTATTAAGGGATTTGAATAGCTTTTTTGATTGAATGGCATTTCGATAGGCGAGACTGTGCTTATCTCTATACGATTGGTAATCTGCCATATAAAATAGCCAAGTAGCTTTATCGTAGATGCTGATTGTAGATGTATCTATTTTTTGTAATTCCAATAGTACATTGTCTATTGATTCTGAATCGTAGGCATTTAAAACCCGATCAAAGTTAGTGTTTTGAGCAAAGGAAAAATCAGCAAGTAGCAGGATACTTGCTGATAGAATTAGTTTGTAAATAGTTTTGATTTTCATTAAGGTCTTAAACCAACAATTATAGAACCTTTTTTAGTGTCTGGGTCATGACTTATGATGATATTACCTTTTTGTACTTTAGTTATTTCATTGTAAACAGGAATCTTTTTGCCTGTATTTGTCTCACATTCGTAGATGTATAAATCGCTTTCATTTCCAGTTTTATAATTATATACTACAAATTTAATTTCAAATTCTTCAGAATTTTTGTCAGAATGTAAAAGCAGTTTTTTTTGTTCTTTAAAAGTAAGTTTGTTGTTTTCAGAAGTTAGTTGCGATCCTGTTGCAATATGTAGTTCGAGAGTTTTTCCATCATTGCAAGTGTTGATTTGGAATAAATTTATTTTAAGATTAGCACTTACTTTTTTTAACTCCACATCAATTTGTTCTAAATAGTCTGAGTTATCACTACTGTAGCTCTTAATATGAGACGGCTTTATATCAGCATTCCCATCAATGGAAATAGTGTCGTATGGTTTTTTTGTGCCTCTATACTGACCCAAATTAGTATTTGAGTTTCCATTTTTAATACTTACTTGTTCTTTACTCATGGTATGATATTTTAAGTTAATATGTCTTTTATTTTTAATTCGTTGCTATTGCTTGATTGACTATGACAATCAAAAAATATATCTGTTATATTATTTGCTATGCTTACTTCCTCTGAGTCTCCTGCATGAAGCAATCCAACGATTTCATTATCATCATTAATTATAACAGAACCTGAATCACCTGGCTTACTAATATTCTTAAACAAAATTTGATTCTTAAATATCAATTCTTTTTTTGAATCAAAAGTGCTTTGGACTTTTACCATTGTATTAGTAGATCTTATCTCGGTCGATTTACTTATAACTGTTGTAGAGCCATGAAATTTGACTCGCATACCGATTTTTGGTTTTGCTATCCCTTTAATCATTGGTTGACTAGACGTTTTTAACTTATTATCAATAAACCCACTCGTTATAGAATGAACCTCATAAACCTTTTTTTTATCGATATTAGGAATATCAATTTCATAAATGGTGTTTTCTAAGGCCATGATATTTAGTTGAACAATAGCATAATCAAGTGTTTTGTCATGTATTCCGTTGTTGTCATGATATTGGCCTTTAAAAAAACTTCCAATTAAGTTTTTATAATCAAGGCAATCATTATTAGGTTGAAATATTAATAGGTCAGGATTAGGATTTTGGTCGTCAAATGCTGATTTTTTATAGCTGAATAAATTATGGTAATTGGTAATGAAAAAAATATCATTACTGTATAACGTATCATCTAGAGTGAAAAAGGCTCCTATTGTTCCCACCCTATCACGAGAGAACATACTATTTATAGTTGATCCAGCTATCAAGGGTCTTATTTTAAGTTTACTAATACTTAAAGGTTTAATAGTAGATACTGATTTTGTAACGACAGGATAATTGGGATTTTGTTTAATATTAGAAATAAAATCATTGTTCACCCAATTATATTTTTCCTTTTTAGAATCAAAGTCACATGCAAAAGGAATTTCTAGTATAGACTTCATGGTAACAGATGTCAATCTTGGGATTATACCACCTTTTTTTATCCCTTTTTCAATGTAATAGTTTTTAGGACCTTTAATCTTATCATTTCTAACAACTGATAAGTATACAAGATCCTTTAAAGACTTTAGCCAACAAAACCCTATAGTGTTTACTAAATTATTTGCATCTTTCTCAGAAAAATAAAGAGCTTCCATAACCTACCCAATACTACCAGCCTTAAACAAATACACAATAACAAATACTGCAAATGAACCAGCAGCCGTAATCTTTGGGGAAGCTTCAGCAAAGGTTTTCATGTTTGAATCCTTACCAATATTGATCGATCCCGAAAGCGACATACTCATAGCTGCTGCAGCTAATGCCGTGACTACACGCAAAAACCAATTAAATTGTTCGGTGTCATTATTTCTATTAGTAATGTGATAAATGAAAATAAACACTAAAATGATTAAGGAGATGTAAAGCATCTTTCTCGATTCGAAATTGTCTTTCATAACTGAGGGATTGGTTGGTTAACATAACAAAGATGCAAAGTAGGAAGACATCAAAACATACCCATTATTGGGTATATCGACTCTAATTTACCAAAAAAAATCCATTTAATAGGAAAAAGATGACAACTGAAAAGCTTCCTAATGAAGAAGAGTGTCTAAACGAAAATAAACTTTATAGTAGCAATCAATGCTATAAAAGAAATGAAAGCAATCAAAACCCAAATGCTTCCTTTGTAATATTTTCTGTGCAGTTTCAAGTCTTTTTTGTAAGCAAAAAATAGCACCACAATAAAGGCTATTGCGAATAAAATCCCGAAAATCAATTGACCGTTACTAAACATATACTTACTTTTATGCAAAAGTAATGAATATCTATTCATACTAAAAAAACAAAACAGTATCTCCTAGATATTAAATAAAAACAACCGATTTAAATTTAAAGCATGAAAACTAAAATTGAAGCAGTAAAAGCATTCCATACAGCTTTTAAAATAGGTCATAGAGAATCACCGAAAGCAGATTTAGGCATTGAAAAAAATATGTTGCGGTATAAGTTAATGAGAGAAGAAAATGAAGAATATCTTGAAGCTGCCAACGATAATGATTTGGTTGAAGTGGCTGATGCTTTGGGTGACATGCTTTATATTTTATGTGGCACCATTATCGAACATGGCTTACAATACAAAATAGAAGAGGTGTTCGATGAGATACAACGCAGTAACATGAGTAAATTAGGTGAAGATGGAGAGCCAATCTACAGAGAAGATGGCAAGGTGTTAAAAGGGCCCAACTATTTCAAACCCAATATTGAAAAAATACTGAAATCATAAAAAAAAGAGGCTCAAGGCCTCTTTTTCTATAAAACTTCATATCTCCAACCGTGTTTGTCCTCGGCTAAATTGTGTTGTATATTCAACAAACGTGTTTTGAATAATGTCGCATAAGAATCGTCTACTTCTGGAATCTCAAACACATCTCCTCCGTGTTCAAAAGCTGATATCGGACTGATAACTGCAGCAGTACCAGCTCCAAAAATTTCCTTCAAAGTTCCATTTTGAGCAGCTTCCTTGATTTCTTTAACACTAACACGTCTTACATCACATTCAATTCCTAGATCTTCTGCAAGTTGAATGACACTTTTTCTTGTGACACCATCCAAAATTCGATCGTTATTTGGAGCTGTAATTAGTTTGTCACCTATTCTAAAGAAGATGTTCATAGTACCAGCTTCTTCTAAGTATTTATGTGTGCTCGCATCCGTCCATATAACTTGCTGAAAGCCTTTTTTCTGTGCCAATGATGTTGGATAGAATTGTGCAGCGTAATTACCGGCAGCTTTAGCAAAACCAACACCTCCATTAGCTGATCGACTATATTTTTCAGCAAATAAGACACGAACTCTATCGGTGTAATAAGCTTTGGCAGGAGAACAGATGATCATAAAGCGATAGGTGTTTGCTGGAGAGGCAGAAATAGCTGCTTCCGTAGCAAATACAAAAGGTCTTAAATATAAAGAGTTTCCTAAGCCAGGCTTGATCCAAGACTTGTCCAAATTTAAAAGAGTTGAAAGTCCCTCAAAAAAATAATTTTCAGGAAACTCAGGAATAGCTAAACGTTTAGCCGATTTGTTAATACGCTTGAAATTCTGGTCTGGTCGGAATAAAAATACGTTTCCGTCATCATCTTTATAAGCTTTCATGCCTTCAAAAACAGCTTGACCATAATGGAATACTCTAGCAGATGGTTCAATGGTCATTGGTCCATAAGGTACAATTTTTGGTTGTTGCCATTCACCATTTACATAATCACAATAAAACATGTGATCTGTAAATGTTCTACCGAAGACTAGATTGTTAAAATCTACTTGATCAATTTTAGAAGTTTCTGATTTTACTATATCGATTTCGTAAGTTGAAAGTTTTGTCATTATATGAATTTTAGCTTTTGCAAAACTACTCATTTTAACCAGTATAAAAAACTTAAAATTTAGCTAAAAATTTCGTATCTTTACAGCTATAAAAATTTTAAAATTTCACTATAAATTATGAAAAAATATCTTTTAGCAATTTTGCTTGTAAGTCTTATGTTTTCTTGTAAAAATGAATCTAAGCAAGCTGAGGAAACTAACGAAACTGAAATGGCTTCTACTGAAAGTCAAGAGTTAGCTTATAGCTCATTTGGTATGGAAATTTCTCCAGCTGATGCCTTAACCGCAAAGCGTATGGCGACACACTATGAGAAAATGACCGTTGGTGATTCTATTGACGCCAAAATGATTGCTAAAGTTGATGAGGTTTGCCAAGCAAAAGGATGTTGGATGAAAGTTGATCTTGAAAATGGAGAACAGGTGATGGTTAAGTTTAAAGATTACGGTTTCTTCATGCCAAAAGACATAGCTGGTAGAGAGGTTGTGATGAATGGAAAAGCTTACGTTAACGAAGTTTCTGTTGACGAACAACGTCACTATGCTGAAGATGCTGGTCAATCTGAAGAGGAAATCGCTAAGATAACGGAACCTAAAAAGACCTATTCTTTTCTCGCTGATGGTGTCCTTTTAAAGGAATAATCATGTTAAAACAACTTGCCCTAATTTTAGTGTGTGCTATAACTTTAGGTTGTCAGCAACACCCTGAAACTAAAAAGGAGAAAGAAGTTAGCATTGTTGATGGTACCTCAAAATATGAGGTGTACCAATCTTCTGAAATGGCTTCATTGATGAAAGGAATGCATGCCTATAATATGCAACTTAAAGCCGAAGTTCAAAAAGGAGAGGTCACTAGTGAGTTTCCGGAAGAGTTTCTAAAAATCCATTCGGCTGAATTTTCTGAAAATAAATCCAGAACCCAAACGTTCGATCATTATTCTGGAAAATTCATTGAGGCACAAAAAGCTGTTTTTGAAGAAGGGGTTAAAGACTCTTTATTGGTAGGTCGCTACAATGAGGCTATCAATATGTGTTTGTCATGTCACAAAACGGAATGTACAGGTCCAATTCCTAAAATTAAAAAACTACTTATTAAGTAAGTGTTTTGAAGCGAAAAATCATAACCACGGCAGATGGCTCCAAAACCATTCAAATTGAAGAATGGAACGAGCAATACCATTCTGTTCATGGTTCCATAAACGAAGCAATCCATGTCTATATCAAACATGGATTGCTTTTTTATTATACAGAATTTCATAATGCCCAGAATCCTATTTCTGTTTTGGAAGTAGGCTTCGGAACAGGTTTAAATGCGATTTTGTCACTCAAGGAATCTGAGGCGTTAAATATTATGGTTGATTACACAGGAGTTGAAGCCTATCCTGTTTCCCATTCAGAATTAGAACAACTCAATTACATTGAGGCTTTAAATTTAGATGCTGCCATATTCAATGTATTACATGAAGTGCCTTGGGAAACCAAACAACAAATTACTAATAACTTTTTATTAACCAAACAACAAAAGACCTTTGACAAAATTTCTGAATCCGAACGCTACGATGTTATTTACTACGATGCTTTTGGCGCTAGGGTTCAACCCGAATTATGGACTGAAGAAATGTTTGAAAAAATGTTCAAAACCTTAAAGCCTGATGGTGTGTTGGTAACCTATTCAGCTAAAGGCAGCGTAAAGCGAGCATTGACTTCTGTTGGTTTTGAAATTGAACGTTTAAAAGGACCTCCAGGTAAGCGCCATATGCTTAGGGCAATCAAACGTTAAACCCTTCATAAATATTAGTTACTGCAACAGACTTTCTTTAATTTTATATCATTATGAAGAGGGTTTTAATTACAGGTGCGACAGGTCTTATTGGTCAGGAGATTGTAAACGTATGTAAACAGGAAAATATACCTGTTCATTACCTTACAACGTCTAAACATAAATTAGAAAACCAAGCATATTACAAAGGCTTTTATTGGAACCCAAAAACAAAAGAAATTGATCTCAATTGTTTTGATGGGGTTGACACCATAATCAATTTAGCTGGAGCAACTATCTCTAAAAGATGGACTTCAGATTATAAAAAAGTCATACTTTCCAGTAGAACCGAAACCGCTCAATTACTTTATGATGTGATCCAAAAGCACAAGTTTCCTGTGCAACAAATTGTGTCAGCTAGTGCCATAGGTGTGTATCCAGATTCGCAAACAAATTATTATGAGGAATCATTCGAAGGTGTTTCAGACTCATTTTTAGGGACTGTGGTCCAACAATGGGAAAATGCCGTAAACCGATTTGAGCAACTTGGAATTACAGTCTCTAAAATAAGAGTAGGTTTGGTATTGTCAGATAAAGGAGGTGCGCTTCCGCAGATTGTTAAACCAGTTCGTTATGGAGTTGGAGCTGCCTTTGGAACGGGAGAGCAATGGCAATCCTGGATTCATATTGACGATCTAGCAAAACTCTTTTTCTTTTTAGCGGAAAACAAACTTGGTGGTATTTACAATGGTGTTGCACCAAATCCTGTATCTAATTCAGAGCTAACAAAAACTGTTGCCAAAGTACTGAAAAAACCTTTGATATTGCCTAATATTCCGAAGTTTGCTATGAAATTGGTTTTAGGCGAAATGCACATTCTTTTATTTGAAAGTCAGCGAGTCAGTTCCTCTAAGACGGAAAGCAAGGGATTTGATTTTGAATATCACCACCTAGAACCAGCATTGGAAGATTTATTGGCATAAAAAAACCATCCCGTTTAAAGGATGGTAAAAAATAATTTTTTTAGGATGCTATTAATCTAGGCTTTTTTAGCTTTTATGCTAATCTTAAGCTCAATATCGTCATTAATAAACTTATCGCCTAAATTATCAAAAATAGATTTTGATCCATAATTGACATTCCATTTCGTTCTGTCAATGGTAAATGGTTCACTTTCAATAAGCATATCATCACCAGAATTTGTGATTGTCACAGGAAATGAAATATTATGCTTCTGACCTTTTACGGTTAAATTTCCGGAAAGCGTGGTTTTACCTGCAGCCATCGATTCTGTTCCTGTAATTTCAAAGGCTGCTGTTGGAAATTTAGCAGTATCAAAGAAATGATCTTGCTTACCTTCAACAGTTCCTTTTAAATGGGCTTCTAGATCTTCTTTACCGTTTCCAGCCTCTAAATCCTCAACCGTAATCGAATTCATGTCAATCAAGAAAGTACCACTTTGTAATTTTCCATCTGAAGTTTGAAAAATCCCATTATCAAGCATTAACTTTCCATTATGTGTTCCCGTTGGTTTGAAACCTTTCCATTCAATTACAGATTCAGAAGTATTTACAGCATATTTTTGTGAATTACTTTCGCTAACTGCAGCTGCTTCAGCATCACTGGTGTTAGCTTCATTTGCTTTATCCTTACAAGAGCTAATAACTACTAAAAGGGTGAAAGCCATAAATAGATTGAACGTTTTTTTCATAGTATTAAAGTTTTTTGGTTTATATGTAGTCTAACAAAAATAATGAATTTGTTACACTCTTCAAATGGAAAAAAATTTTTTGGTGACATTTTGACATTTTAATAATAATGGCAGTACTTTTGCCAAGTTTAAATCGAAGATTTATAAATATTACCAAGATAATGGGCAAAAAAGATAAAGATCAAGTTGTAAATGAAAAAGAAGTTATCGAAAAAGATACTGATACAACTGTAAATGAAAACCAAGAATCGGAAGTTTCTGTTGAAGAACAATTAAAAGAGAATTTAGACAAAGAGAAGGAAAAGTTTTTACGTCTTTTTGCTGAATTTGAAAATTATAAAAGACGTACAGCTAAAGAACGTATTGAGCTCTTCAAAACAGCCAGTGAAGACGTAATGTTGGCTATGCTGCCTATTCTAGATGATTTCGAACGTGCTTTGACACACATTGAAGAGGACAAGGAAGCGGAAGAGTTAAGAAAGGGTGTTTTATTGATTTACAATAAGTTATTGACGACATTGAGTCAAAAAGGACTGTCTAAAATGGAAGTTGAGGCTGGTGACGATTTCAATGCAGACATACATGAGGCAATTACCCAAATTCCTGCACCTAGTGAGGATTTAAAAGGTAAGATTGTCGATGTAGTTGAAAAAGGATACAAACTAGGAGAAAAAGTTATACGTTTCCCTAAAGTGGTTATAGGTCAGTAATTGATTCAGATCTAGAAATTGAATTCGATTAATTAGGAATTAAAAGATGGCAAAACGAGATTATTACGAGATATTAGGAATTGATAAAAATGCCTCTCCAGCAGAGATCAAAAAGGCCTATCGGAAAATGGCTATTAAATACCATCCCGATAAAAATCCTGATGATAAAAATGCTGAAGCAAAATTTAAGGAAGCTGCAGAAGCCTACGAGGTTTTAAGTAATGCCGATAAGAAAGCACGTTATGATCAATTTGGTCATCAAGCTTTCGAAGGAGCTGGTGGCTTTGGTGGTGGAGGCATGAATATGGACGACATATTCAGTCAGTTTGGAGACATTTTTGGAGGTGCTTTTGGAGGTGGAGGATTCTCTGGTTTCGGAGGTGGCTTTGGTGGTGGAGGCCAAAGACGCGTCAAAGGAAGTAACTTGCGAATAAGAGTTACGCTCACTCTTGAAGAAGTAGCCAACGGTGTTGAAAAGAAAATAAAGGTTAAACGTAAAGTTCAAGCGCCTGGAACGACTTATAAAACTTGTAGTACTTGTAATGGTACAGGACAGGTTACTAAAATAACAAATACTATTTTAGGTCGTATGCAAACGGCTTCTACTTGTCCTAGCTGTGGTGGTGCAGGTCAAAGTATTGATAAGAAGCCTAGTGATGCTGATGCACACGGATTAAAAGTTCAGGAAGAAACGGTTTCAGTTAAAATCCCTGCAGGTGTTGTTGACGGTATGCAATTAAAAGTTACGGGAAAAGGAAACGAAGCTCCTGGTAATGGTATTTCTGGAGATCTTTTGGTGGTTATTGAGGAAAAGGAACACCAAACTTTGAAACGTGAAGGTGATAACCTGCATTTCGATTTGTATGTAAGCTTGCCAGATGCTGTATTGGGAACTTCAAAAGAAATTGACACAGTTACAGGTAAAGTTCGAATCAAGATTGAACCTGGTGTGCAATCTGGTAAGATTTTGCGTTTAAGAGGGAAAGGGATACCTAGTATCAATGGGTATGGAACAGGAGATTTACTTGTACATGTCAATGTTTGGACACCGAAAACGCTTAGTAAACAACAGAAAGACTTTTTTGAAAGTATGCGAAATGATGAGCATTTTGAGCCTAAACCTGAAAGTGGTGATAAATCCTTTTTTGAAAAAGTCAAAGATATGTTTTCATAACAAAGTCTTATTTAATAAAAAACACTATATTTGAATATCACTAATTTACTTTAGTGGTAATTTTTCTTTTTCATAGCAATTTTTTCCCATCCTTAATTTATTTAAGGGTGGGTTTTGTTTTTAATAGTTTTCTATTTCACTTTTGATTGCAGATTATTAGCTTAAATTTCAAAATTTAGTGGTATAAACTAAATTTTCAATTCGATCATTTATATCTTTACAGGTCTAAAGAATTAACCTTACAAATTAAATTTATGGATAACCTGCTGGTCGCTGAATCGTTAACCAAAAGTTTTGGTCAGTTTAAAGCGCTGAACTCGGTATCGGTTTCTGTTCCTAAGGGAAGTATTTTCGGATTATTAGGTCCAAATGGTGCAGGAAAGACAACATTGATACGTATTGTAAACCAAATCACAATGCCTGATTCTGGACATGTTTTTCTAGATGGAGAACCTTTAAAGCCTGAGCATATCCAAAACATTGGCTATCTTCCTGAAGAACGCGGATTATACAAATCGATGAAAGTTGGTGAACAGGCTTTGTATCTCGCACAGTTAAAAGGACTTTCTAAAGAAGATGCCAAAAAGCGATTGAAATATTGGTTTGATAAATTGGATATTGGAGATTGGTGGAATAAAAAGATCCAGGAACTCAGTAAGGGCCAAGCACAAAAAATACAGTTCATTGTCACGGTTTTGCATCAACCTAAACTATTGATTTTTGATGAACCTTTTTCAGGCTTTGATCCTATAAATGCCAATTTGATTAAAGATGAAATCCTTCAGTTAAGAGATGAAGGTGCCACAGTGATTTTTTCAACACATCGCATGGAATCCGTAGAAGAACTGTGTGATCATATCGCTTTGATTCATAAGTCCAATAAGATTTTAGATGGTAAATTAACCGATATTAAACGTGAGTTTAAAACCAATACTTTCGAAGTTGGTTTGCAAACTAATGAAGTTGAGCAAGTAACGCAGGCCATTAAGGAAAAATTCAATGTGTTGCCAGCAACTTTCAAAAACCTCAATGATGATGTAAAACTTAATATCAAGTTGAGTCCTGATGAAACTTCAAATGATTTATTGTCATTTTTAACTTCAAAAGCTGAGGTGCATCATTTTGTGGAAGTTATTCCTAGTGCTAATGATATTTTTATTCAAACTGTAAAAAACAATTAAGATGAACCATTTGCCACTTATTATCAAAAGAGAATATTTAACAAAGGTTAAAAACAAATCGTTCATCATCATGACCTTTGTAAGTCCTTTAATCATGGTAGCTTTGATAGCTTTGGTAGCGTATTTATCCCAGCTTAATAATGATAAGGAACGCCATATTACAGTTCTGGACGACTCTGGGATTTTAGCTGATGTGTTTGAAAATACAGAACATACTACCTATACCGTTTTGCAAAATGTCGATTTGGAATCTGCCAAAAAACTGGTTCAAGAAAAGGAAGAGTATGGTTTACTACATATAGAGCGGACAGATGATATTATTAATGTCTTGCCTCAAGTAAGATTTTATTCTGAAGAATCTCCTTCGCTATCGATCATTTCAGGTTTAGAGCGAAAAATTGAAAAAAAGCTATCAGATACAAAATTGCGCTTCGATGGTGTTGATGTTTCTAAAATTGAAGCTGCCAAAACCAATGTCAATATTGCCCAAGAAACATTTTCGGGTGAGACCACATCAAAAATAGATAGTTACTTAAAATTGGCTTTTGGTGGAGCTGCAGGATACCTTCTATTTATGTTCATTATTATTTATGGAAATATGATCATGCGAAGCATTATTGAAGAGAAAACAAGTAGGATTATTGAGGTAATCATTTCCTCGGTCAAACCAATTCAATTAATGATGGGTAAAATCATTGGAACCTCATTGGCAGGAATTACCCAGTTTGCTATTTGGGTGATTTTAGGAGGTATTCTTGTTACGGTTCTTTCTTCCATATTTGGAATCAATATGGCTGAAATGCAGACGCCTCAGCAAGATATGATGAATCAAGCGATGCAAAATCCTGAAGTCGCAAATGAGATCCAACTTGCCATGCAATCGTTTTTTAATTTACCAATGACGAATTTAATCGTAGCTTTTATCTTGTTTTTTATAGGAGGCTATTTATTGTACAGTTCTTTGTATGCAGCTGTCGGTGCAGCAGTAGATAACGAAACCGATACGCAACAGTTTATGATGCCTATTATCATGCCATTGATTTTGGCAGTTTATGTTGGTGTATTCACAGTAATTGAAGATCCACATGGAACGGTTTCAACAGTATTTTCATTTATACCTTTTACGTCACCTGTGGTAATGTTAATGAGAATTCCTTTTGGAGTACCACTATGGCAACAAGGTTTGTCTTTTTTAATTCTTGTTGGTACTTTTATGTTCACGGTTTGGTTCGCAGCCAAAATTTATCGTGTTGGTATTTTGATGTATGGAAAGAAACCAACCTATAAGGAATTATATAAGTGGATGAAGTATTAGTATGAAAGAGTTGCTTAAATTTTTAAATAAGTCCTATAAACTTACCGAGCATATCTCTGTGAGTATAATGGATATACTCATTTTGATCATAGTTCTGATATTAGTGAGTATTGTATTGGGCGTGCTGAGGAAACTGATAACGCGAAAAATGCCCTATGATGACAAAAAGAAGTTTAAGGTCATTTTTAGTTATGCGAGATGGCTTATTTATGTCATCATTATACTCTTGACCTTTCATGCATTAGGAGTTAATGTTACTGGTATTTTTGCAGCTTCAGCAGCATTGTTAATAGGTGTTGGTTTAGCTCTTCAGACCTTATTTCAAGATATTATTTCGGGAGTTTTTATTCTGATTGACCAATCGGTTCATGTAGGCGATATTATCGAAATTGAAGGGAAAGTCGGTCGCGTTGAAGAAATAAAATTACGCACGACTAGAGCGGTTACTATTGACAATAAAGTGTTGGTGCTTCCTAATCACTTATATCTAGAAAACAGTTTGTATAACTGGACTCAAAATGGAACCCTTACTAGGGAAAGTGTTGAAGTTGGTGTAGCCTATGGAAGTGATGTACAACTGGTGAAGAAGTTATTGTTACAAACAGCGAGTACGCATCCTCAAGTTTTAAGTGAGCCTGAGCCAATCGTTTTGTTTACAGATTTTGGTGATAGTTCTCTTAATTTTAAACTGGTATTTACGATTAATGACAGTTTTAAGGCGGTATTTCCAAAGAGTGATATCAGATTTGAAATTGATCGACTCTTCAGGGAAAATAATGTTACGATTCCATTTCCTCAAAGAGATATTCACATTATTGAAAAGTCTAAGTAACTTATTTCAAAAAGAATCCGTATTTTTTAGCTTTTAAATGTCATTGCGTTGCGTAACTATTCAATTGTAATTTGTTTATTTTTACTTGCTTTCAATGCGTCAGCTCAATTGACAGACTTAGCTAGACTGGAATATTCATTTATTCCGAAGAGTAATTCAGGAGATCAATATACACGCTTACGTGCTTTAGTAAATTATCCTATCAAGATTAAGGACAAGGATTATTTGGTGGTTGGTGCCGAATACAATAGGGTTATTCTGAACCTAGAGGATAGCTATCCGTTTGATCGCACACTTTTAGAAACCATATCGATAATCGATTTAAATATTGGTTACACCTTTAAAACGAATGAGTTTTGGCGCTTCGGAATGAAATTCAATCCTAGATTGGCTTCAACATTGACCAATAAAATCACTTCTGATGATATTTTCTTGAATGGAGGTGTGTATGCCATTAATGATCGTACTGATGATTCCAAAGCCAAAAGACCATATCGATTAATTTTAGGACTTACATATAACACCACAGTTGGTATTCCAATACCACTTCCTTTTGTGAGTTATTATAGAAAGTTAAGTGAAAATTGGTCTTTTAATGTTGGTGTCCCAAAATCTAACTTGAAGTATTTTTTTAATGAAAAGCAAATGATTCAAGCATTTGCGGGATTGGATGGTTATTTTGCACATTTGCAGAGACCTCAAGTGGTGAATGGAAAACAAGTAGACAATATTTCATTATCTATTGTAGTTGGCGGATTGGGTTATGAATATTGCTTTACAAAAAATTTAGTATTATATACCTATACTGGTTATACCTTTAGGTTGAACAATGTATTACGAAATTCAGATCGGGAAGATGTCTTTAAATTAGATGATTTGAATGCGTTTTACTTAAGAACAGGAATAAAATTTAAAATTTAGATATGTCAAAAATTTTAGTAATTGAAGATGAAGCAGCTATCAGAAGGGTTTTGGTTAAAATCCTCACGGAAGAGAGCGATAGCTACCAAGTTGAAGAAGCTGAAGATGGTTTGGTTGGAATCGAAAAAATAAAAAAAGACGATTACGATTTGGTGCTTTGCGATATCAAAATGCCAAAAATGGATGGTGTCGAAGTGCTGGAGGCCGTTAAGAAGATCAAGCCCGAAGTTCCGATGGTCATGATTTCTGGTCATGGCGATTTAGATACAGCAGTCAATACGATGCGTTTAGGCGCCTTCGACTATATTTCAAAACCACCAGATTTAAATCGTTTATTAAATACGGTAAGAATAGCCTTAGACACCAAAACACTGGTTGTTGAGAATAAGATGCTCAAGAAAAAAGTGAGCAAGAAATACGAAATGATTGGTGAAAGCGAAGCGATTTCCCATATTAAAAATATGATCGAAAAAGTTGCTGCTACTGATGCAAGGGTTTTGATTACTGGTCCGAATGGAACAGGAAAGGAATTGGTTGCACACTGGCTCCATCAAAAAAGCGCGCGCTCTAAAGGTCCGATGGTAGAAGTGAATTGTGCGGCTATTCCAGCTGAATTGATAGAGAGTGAACTGTTCGGTCATGTAAAAGGTGCTTTCACCAGTGCTGTGAAAGATCGAGCAGGAAAATTTGAAGCCGCTAATGGAGGTACTATTTTTCTTGATGAAATTGGTGATATGAGTCTTTCAGCACAAGCGAAAGTACTTCGTGCACTCCAAGAGAATAAAATTCAACGTGTTGGTAATGATAAGGATATCAAGGTTGATGTTCGCGTTGTGGCTGCTACAAATAAGAATTTAAAAAAGGAAATTGAAGAAGGTCGATTCCGAGAAGATTTGTACCATAGATTGGCAGTGATTCTCATTGAAGTACCAGCGCTTAACGATAGACGCGAGGATATTCCGTTATTAGTAGAGCATTTTTCAGCAAAAATTGCTGAAGAACAAGGTAATGCACCAAAACAATTTTCAGAAAAAGCCTTAAAATTATTGAAAGAATACGATTGGACTGGTAACATTCGTGAACTGCGAAATGTTGTAGAACGTCTCATCATCCTTGGCGAACAAGAAGTAAGTGAAAACGATGTCAAACTTTTTGCTACTAAATAAAATTCGGTTATGAAGAAAGATGTAAATATTGAAGACTTTAAAATTAAATCAGCAATTAAGCTTAGCGATATTTCGACCACATTAGATTTGGAAGCGAATCATAAGCGAATCGAAAAAGAGTTACGAGCGGTTAGGGAAGACCTTGGTGATTTTCAAAACACCATGTATGCCCATGGAAAATATGCCGTTCTGATTTGTATTCAAGGCATGGATACTGCTGGGAAAGATAGTTTGATACGAGAAGTGTTTAAGGATTTTAATTCACGAGGTGTTGTAGTTCATAGTTTTAAGGTGCCAACCAAACTCGAGTTGCGACATGATTATTTGTGGCGACATTATATTGCCTTGCCAGAACGTGGAAAGTTTTCCATTTTCAATAGAACCCATTATGAAAACGTATTGGTCACGAGAGTACATCCTAATTACATTTTAGGCGAAAACTTGCCTGATGTGACTTCTGTAGAAGATGTTAATGAAGAGTTTTGGGAAAAACGATTTGAGCAAATCAATAATTTTGAAAAGCATATTGCTGAAAACGGAACCATAATTTTCAAATTTTTCCTGCATATTTCTAAAGATGAGCAAAAAAACCGATTGCTTCGCCGACTTCATAAAAAGAATAAAAACTGGAAATTTTCTCCTGGTGATCTAGAAGAGCGCAAACTTTGGAGTCAGTATCAGGAATGTTATGAGGATGCTATCAATAGAACCTCAAAACCGTATGCACCTTGGTATGCCATTCCATCAGATGATAAACCGACCGCTAGGTATTTGGTTGCCAAAATCTTGCACGATACTTTAACGGCTTATAAGGATATTGACGAGCCTGAATTAGATCCAGAGGTCAAGGCCAATATTGATGACTACATCAAACAGCTGGAATCTGAATAGATTTTAAGATTTATTTAAAATGTTCAGGTTTTTTAATACATTATCTTTAAGCTTTACTAAAACACAATTGATGAAACGCATTTTTCTTTTACTCTTTTCTATGACGCTTCTTAATGTTTCAGCACAAACCGATGCTGATAATGTTAAGGCAATTTTTGATAATTCTTTATTGAACGGGATGAGCTATCAGTGGTTAGATCATTTATCGAATCAAATTGGTGGCCGACTTTCAGGTTCACTAAATGCGGAAAGAGCAGTTGCGTATACCAAAGAAGAATTCGAGAAATTAGGTTTGGATAAAGTTTGGTTACAACCTGTTATGGTGCCAAGATGGGTTAGAGGTGCTCCTGAGTATGCTTACATTGAAACCAGTCCAGGGAAAACCACTAGCGTAAATATTTGTGCGCTTGGAGGTTCTGTGGCCACGCCTAATGGTGGTGTAAAAGCGAATCTTATCGAGGTTGAAACTTATAAGGATTTAGAAAAGTTAGGTAGAGAAAAAATAGAAGGAAAGATTGTTTTTATCAATCGACCAATGCAAGCTAATCTGATCCATACGTTTGAAGCTTATGGAGGTTGTTCAAGCGAGCGTTATTCTGGTGCCAAAGAAGCAGCAAAATATGGAGCCGTTGGTGTTATAGTGAGATCTCTTAACTTGAGACTAGATGATTATCCACATACTGGCAGTATGAGTTATGGCGATTTGCCAAACCATTTACGCATTCCTTCCGCAGCAATCAGTACAAACGATGCAGAACTTCTTAGTGGCATGTTGGCTTTAGATAATAACATCAAGTTTTATTTTAGCCAGCATTGTAAGAAATTAGAAGATGTACAATCGTATAATGTTATTGGTGAAATTACTGGTACTGAATTTCCAAACGAAATCATCCTTGTAGGTGGTCACTTGGACTCTTGGGATTTAGGTGATGGTTCGCATGATGATGGAGCAGGTGTGGTGCAATCTATGGATGTTTTACGCTTACTAAAGGAAAGTGGAATAAAACCGAAGCGAACGATTAGAGCTGTTTTATTCATGAATGAGGAAAACGGATTACGAGGTGGAAGAAAATATGCTGAAGAAGCCAAACGAAAAGGTGAAAACCATGTCTTTGCTTTAGAAAGCGATTCTGGCGGATTTACACCTAGAGGATTTAGTTTCGAATGTAATGATGCTATGTTGGCTAAGGTTCAAAGTTGGAGAGATCTTTTCAAACCGTATCTGATTCATTTTTTTGAAAAAGGTTACAGCGGAGCAGATATCGGTCCGTTGAGAAAAAACTATGAAAATATTGTTTTAGCTGGTTTAAGACCTGACTCGCAACGCTACTTTGATCATCATCATGCTGCTAATGACACCTTTGAACATGTTAACAAGCGTGAACTCGAATTGGGTGCTGCCACAATGACGTCCTTGGTGTATTTAATTGATAAATACGGAACAGATACCATAAGCAATACAGCAGAATTGAGAGATTGATATGAACTATCAAGAAACGCTTAAAATTTATGATGAGTTGGTCAGTAAATGTCCAAGATTCGAGCGTAAAGGAAAAACCATGCCTTATACATCAGCTAACGGACATATGTTTTCCCAATTGAATAAAGATGGGGAAATAGGTATTCGCTTTTCAAAGGAGGTACAAGAACAATATCTCAAAGCCTTCCAAACAACACATTTTAAATCTTATGGTGCCACTATGAGAGGTTATGTATTGATTCCTGAAACGATGCTTTCAGATTTGGACATCTTGGCAAAATATCTAAATGAAAGTTATGATTATGTCATGACTTTAGAACCTAAATAAAATGAAATACATCATCACTTTAATCCTAGCATTATCAATGTCAATAGAATCTCAATCACAAGACTTACCATATCGTGAAGTTCCAAAATATCCTGATACTTTTACTGCGGGAACTGTTTCAGCTAGAATGATTGATGGACTCGGATTTCGATTTTATTGGTCCAGTGAAGGTCTTACAGAAAAAGACTTAGACTACAAACCTAATGATGATTCGAGAACGACAGCTGAAACCATAGATCATATTCTGGATTTATCTTATGTGATTGTCAATTCCACTTTAAAGAAAGAGAATTCAAAAGTGGATAGCTCAGGTTTATCCTATGAGGAAAAGCGAGCGCAGGTTTTGAAAAATTTAAAAACGACTGCTGATATTCTCAGATCAAGCGATGATATCTCTCAATACAAGATTGTTTTTGGAGAGCGAGAGTTTCCTTTTTGGAATCAAATCAACGGACCAATTGCTGATGCCTTATGGCATTGCGGACAATTGGCAATAAATCGAAGAAGTTCTGGAAATCCTATCAATCCGAACATAAGTCATTTTACAGGAACCGTTAAGGAATAGTTTATTATGTCAGCTTTTCTTAAACAAATCCATCCTGTATTACCCGTTAAAAATGTAAATGAAGCTATAGATTTCTATGTTACAAAACTCGGATTTAAATTGTTTTTTAAAGATGAAGGCGATGATCCGAAATATGGAGGCGTTACTAGAGATGCTGTTGAAATTCATTTACAATGGCATGACGAAAAGGAATGGGATCTTCACATTGATAGACCCTTGCTGCGTATTTATGTGGAAGAAGTAGATGCGTTGTTCGAGGAATACAAAACCAAAGATGTATTTCACAAAAATACTAGTATTAAAGATACCGCTTGGAGAACGCGAGAATTCGGATTTTACGATTTGTATGGAAACGGACTGGTGTTTTACAAGGATATCTGAATCTATTATTTAGGCTCAATGATTAAAAATACGGCAGTACTATCGCCTATATTCAACACTTCGTGCCATTCAATAAAATCATTATAAAAGCTATAACCTGTCGGTACATCAACTTCTCGAGTTCCTGTTGTATCTGTGATTCTGAATTTGCTTCCAGCTAATGTATAGCCAAAATGTGCGCTGTGAAAATGACGTTCATGGCCGACACCTGGGGCAAATGTACATTTTAGGGTTCGTAACTGGTCATTTTCCTCTAAAACCTCACAAACGGCTTCGTTATTCCATCCAGCTTCGAGTGGATCAGGAAGTTTGGGTTGTTTTTTGCAAGCTACAAAAACCATTAAAAATACTATTAGAACTGTTATTTTGCTGTTGATTTTAATCATAGGACTAATTTATGGATTTGATTTTCGCTTTTTTATAGTAACGATACCTTTAAAAATAACAGAGAGAATCGCTATAAATATTCCAGTGCCAATGAGTTCTTTAGATGATAAATTGGAGAGAAAGTATATAATTATTGCAATTGAGAGTAGAGGGATGATAATACCTCCCGGAATTTTAAACTCACCTGGTTCAGGTGCTATTGTTTTACGAAGTTTGATAACAGCACAGGCGACACCTAAGTACACTAATAAAATAGATGATGTAGCAAGAATGACCAGTTGTTCAAAGCTTCCTGTTGTGGCGAGAAGAAATGTAATTGATGCGTGCGTCATGATCGCAATGTGAGGCGTTGCATATTTTGAATGTATTTTAGAAAGTGCTTTGAAAGGAATTACTTGATCTCTAGATAGGGCATACAAAACTCTTGGTGTGTTTAATAAATCGCCACTTACCACACCAAACATAGAAATAGCAGCACCTATGATTAACAAAATATAGCCTAAAGGTCCCATGACAATACTCGCTGTTTCAGCTAAAGGAGCTGCTTTATGATCTACCAATGCATCTCCCATAACACCTTGACAAATGGTCTGAATTAATATATATAAAATAACAACGGTACCAATACTTATAAAAATAGAACGCGGAATGGTACGTTTGGGATTTTTAATTTCACCACCTACAATCAATCCGGTTTCGCAACCCAAAAAGGCAAAAAACAGAATCAAGGACGATTCACCTAACTGATTGAGGCTCGGCAAGGATTCAATATGTAAATTGTCTAGAGAGACATCTTTCCACCCTATAAATACAAGCAGCAGTAAGGGACTCACCTTTAATATTGTATTCAATTTCACTAAACCAACCCCTTGCTTTAGTCCTTTAATATTGATTAAAGCTAGACTGGAATACATAATAAAAAGAAAACCAAGACGAATCCATTGTGTCTCGAATATAGGGTTGATGGTCGCTAAAATATTAAGAAGTGCAATAGCGACAGCAGCACTGGCAATCATATTGCTTCCAGAGGCAAAAATACCAGCTAGAAACCCAGCATAATCACCAAAGGCAGTTTCTATATAGGTATATGGACCTCCGGAATTATTAACTTTACTTCCTGCTTCAGCAAAACAAAGCACGATTAAAACAATAAGTATACCGCAAAAAATATAAGAGAAAATACTTGCAGAACCCATGATTCCTGTAATAATTGCTGGTAAAGCAAAAATACCAGCGCCAATCATGATATTGACAATATTGGCCGATAAGCCAAATACACCAATTCGTCTTTTTAAACCATCATCATTTATCATATATATTTATGGGTTTTTATAATGGAACATAGGTTACTAACAAAGCTTGAATAATAAAAAAGACAATAAAAGGAATCACTAAATAACCCATCACATCACGCGCCTGTATCTTTAGTCCTGCTCCCATAATTGGAAACACTAATAATAGAAAAAACGGTTGCAGTAAATTAGTGAGACTTTCTCCATAAGCTATTGCTAAGGATGCTCTAGCAATCATTCCTGTAACCTCACTAGCAGGTAAACCGCTGCCTATATCTTGAATGGCATTAATAATACTTGGTCCGACAACTGCAAATTCACCTCCAGCTGAAGGAATAGCAAAATTGACAACACCTCCAGTGAGAAAAGCCAAAAACGGATAGGTTTCAACAGTAGCAACAGATGCCATTATATTTGCTAGTTCTTTACCAAGTCCTGTATGTTGCATAATACCCATGATTCCAGCATAAAAAGGATATTGGTAAATGACACCTGAAATATTACTGCTCGAACGTTTCATGGCAATAACATAGCGCATAGGCGTTTTGTGTAGTATCATTCCAACAATTAGGAAAATGAAAATCATAATGTTGAAATTGAGTTCAAAACCTTTGGTGTAAAAATGATGTATGATATAGGTCATTCCCATACCTATGATAATGGCTTGAAACAAAAACCCATTATTAAGCATATCAGATAAGGCTTTTTTATGGAGATTTAAACTTAAGGCTTCTTCTCGTATTGAAATAGGTTCTTTGGTCTCGGTTCCATCAGACATGTCCTTAAACTCCTTGAAGTTTTTTATTCTAGGAACAATCAGTAAAATGAATACAGGTGTAAATATCACAAACAATCCAATAGTTACAATATTTAAGGTTGAGCCCAATGTATATGTTGTTGGAATGGTTTCTTGAAGGACACCAGATTTAATAAGGTAGTTATCCTTTGTTCCTAATAATAGAGGAATGGAACTTGAGAAACCGCATACCCAAGCACAAAAGGTAAAATATACACAAGCCACTAAAAAAGGGTAATTGATACCTTTAATTCTTATAGCTAATTCTCTAGCTAAAACACAGGTAATAACTATCCAACCAAAACTAATTAAGGATAAGCATACACCAATAAGAACCACAAAAAAATATACCTGACTTGGTGTCTTGATATATTTAGTCAATTTGTCAATGCCTTTGTTGATAATAGGTGATAAGGCAATAGCAAAACCTGTCACGATAATAAGAACGATCTGCATTCCAAATTCCAGAAGTGACCAAAAGCCTTCGTACCAAGAGGTTATAATTTTTAAAGGTTCGGTGTCTAACCAAAACAATGCGGTTAGAGCCGTAACGATTGTGAGTAAAATGGCAAAAACAAAAGCATCTGGCATGAACTTTTGAAATAAAGAGGTGAATTTCTCTCCAAGTTTGGTAAGCATATTTCTGAAGTTGGTTAATCCTTAATTACCTGTGGTGCAATCAAGGTTTGCTTTAAAAGTACAAATTTGTCTACGATTTCCCTGTGCTTTTTAAAATTAATGAATTGTACCATTAATCCCATCAATAATGGTGATGCAGCTATGATTACAAAGATATATTCCCATGTAAAATTTGCTTCCAATGTACCCAGAAGTGCTGAGCCTGCTGCACGTCCCATATTTGAAACGGCCATATAAAGTGTGAATTGAGTTGCTGCAACGGTCTTCCAACACAACTGCATTCCAGAGGCAAAAACAGCAATGCTTAAGAATATGTATAAGATATAATAAACGAGAATGAAACCACAAACAAATACAGTATTAGACCAAAATCCGTTGACTAAGCCAAAAGTTGAAATAATGGTAGTTAGTAAAGCGAGATAAATGGTTAGCATTTTCAGTTTTCCGAAGTAATCTACTAAATAACCACCAATGAGCATTCCTAGTACGCCTGCAATGATATTAATTGCAGAAAATAGTTGTGAAAAATCAGAATTGGTCCAATCCAGTTCCTGGATCGTAAAAATGGGTAAGGCTGTATCCATGAGACCGAACATCATGCCTATGATAAAAGAAGCAGCTATAAAGATTAAGCTCGATCGTAATTTCGTAACGCGATAAAGACTTTGTAAAATTTTTGACCAACTTCTTAACTGATTGGATTTAGATTCTTGATTTACTTCTCCTTTACTCCAAGGCATTCGTTTTTCGCCTGGTCGTTCAGTAAAATAAATTGGAACGATCATAATTAAAGCCACCGAAATAGATAGCAAGGAGATTGCCATTGTAAATCCGAGATTATTAATTAAATAGGTTCCAACAACCAAGGATAATGAAGTGCCTACAATCTTTGTTCCCCACATTAATCCGTTAGCCCTTGCTTGTTCGTTTTCAGGAATCACGTCAACAGCCATGCCATCGGTCGCCACATCTTGAAACGCTCCAAAAAAGCTAATGCAAAACCCGATAGCCATTAAGCCAACATTGTTATTCAATGGGTCTGGCACAAATCCGATACTTAAAAAGCTTAGGATTAAACCTAATTGACCAAAAATCACCCAAGGTCGCTTTCGTCCCATAGCTAATATGGTAAAGCGATCCATCAAAGGAGCTACGATAAGCTTAAAACTCCATGGAATTAATATGATACCCAAAAACGCTGCGATTTCAGTAGCGGGTTTATCGTTCATGGCTAACCAAGCAGGTATGGCAAAAAACAAAATCCCTTCAGGAATACCTTGAGCGATATAAAGTGCTGAAAATGAAAAATATCTTGATAAAGCACTTTCGGTTAGATTTTTTGCAAACTTGAATTTTAAGCTTAACTTTTTCATATTCTATTTGATGTCTGATGGATCAATAAATACTACAAAATCACAGTCTTTAGTAAAATTGCTTAAATCGGTTTTTGAAGACGTGTCCAACTCACAAACATATAGGTTGTCAGAGTTTTTTAGATCCATGAGGTGTTGATAATTTACTTTCTTGGTAATATCTGAAGTAGAGATCTTGACATCGTATTGTTTTTCCAAAAAGGTTGAAATGATATCACTTTCAATATAACCTGAGCCACCTATTATGCCTATTTTTTTCATAGTTTTAAGACTTTAAAAAACAGGCAGCGTGTAATTGACTGGGTTGATTTTCTTACTAATTTTTTAACACTAAACTAAAAATCGTTGTCATTACAGTGATTCTCTCCACAAAATCAATCTGCCTGTTTTGGTTGGTTAAGACACGCATTTATTCTTCGGTGTTTTCTTCTGTTTTGGATTTTTCAGCGGCTTCAATAGCCTGAAGATTAAGAACGACTTCAGTAGGATCCCAATATCCCAATTCTCTAACAATTTTGCCGTCGATAAACTGATAGGTAAGATGTATTGGTATTTCAATGACTTTTCCGTTTCCAGCCATTGTGCCTTTCCAAAGTAACCAGCAGTTTACCCAAGTTTTACCTTCGTCTGTTACTACCATCTCATATTCTGGATCTTCTCCTGTAAAGCCTCTAGTAGAGTAGTTCTTGTCATTAGCCTTATGATAGGCTTCAAGATCTTTTTTAAGTATTGGTGTTTTACTGTTAAAATACGTCTTTGCAGTATCGGCATAAATTGAAAAGTCATATCTTTTTGAATTGTAATTTTCAATATGGGTCTTTACACTTTCAATCTCAGGTGATTGTTGTGTGTAACGTTTCTCTTGCTGTTGGCAAGCGGTGAATAGAACTATTGCAAGTCCTAATAAGATGAGTTTTTTCATTGTTTTAGATTAAACAAGCCTTCAAACGGTAATCCATTAGAAGGCTTGGTGTTGGTTAGTTTTTGTCAAAGTTGTTAATGCCCGAATAAATTTCATCGGTATGCATTATAAAATATTTGTTGAACTTTTTGAAGAAAGCATCTCGAGCTTCGTCAGATTCCCAAGCAGAATCAATAAGTTCTTCCTGTCTGATACTAGCGGCTTCAATATCGTTCCAATTGGCATATTCTGTAATGAATACCAAATCTCTTGAATCATCACCTGATAAGTGTCGCATAGCACGTTCACTAATGATTTTTTCATTTGGCTGTGTTATTTTTTTCTGAAACTCAGCCATTAGCGTATTCAACTCTTCACGAGTACCATCTTCAGGAATATGGATTTTCCAAGTTGTAATGGTAAATACAGTATTGTCTTGGGCTTGAGTGATTGCAGGTGCAAGCAATAGGAATAGGACTAAGGCTAAAGTGATTTTCAATGTTTTCATGATTAATAGTTTTTAATGGTTTAATGATGGTTTATTGTTGCATACTCAACTCTTTTTCTAAAGTGTATGTGTAACTCCAGACATCGTCTAATGACTTATTGAATTTTTTGCGGATATCCATTGTTTTGGTTTTTCCATGAACACTTTCATAAACTTCCCAAACACCAGCCATGTCTTTATCTAAGTCGGCAAAATCCTTAAAAGGAGTTGAGACGAAATAATCTGCGCCTTCGCCACCCATATATCGATACCAGTAACCTCTACGATCACCTTCTTTTTTAGCAATAGTTGAAGATACTTCATCGACCACTTCATTAAATGCCATTTGGTCATTCACCACAAAACTGGTAACCCAAACGATAGTCATATCTCCTAGGTTTGCTTTTTTGCTAATTTTAGGCATTGAGCGTGTCGTATTGTACTCAGTGCTTTCAATATGTGGCATAATAAAGTTCATTGCCACAGGGCGACATGCTCTTGCAGCGGCATCACTGTTATCCATTTCAGCCCAAGTGTTCATTCTTGATGCCAAAACATATACATTGCCTTTGCCTTGTAATCTGTGCCAAACATTCCATGAGTCCTTACCATTATTTTCTTTGTAGCATTTGTTCCACTTTTTAACGCCATCAGTGAAATTGGCATCCTGACCAAACTTTACCGTAAATTCTGTAAGACTTAAAATAAAACTTTCATTCTCTTCTTGAGCATTGGAAGTAAAAGGAAGGATTAATAGAAGTCCGATTAATACTAAAATTGATTTCATAGTTTTCATAATAATTGTATTTAAATGGTTGATTAATTAACTGACTCTAAATACGTGATTATGTATGATTTATAAAATCAAGCAAGGACGAACAGACTCAAATACTGTCCGAAGAAATAGATATTCTTATCTAAGTAAAAATTAGATGGTTTGAAGTCGTTTTAACAATTCCTCTTTCAGGGATTTACTCACAGGAATGGCCTTTTTTCCAATAACAATATGGCTTTTGGCGATTTCCTCAATCTGGGATAAATTAACAATAAACGAACGATGAACCCGAAGAAAATGTTTGTTGGGCAATTTTTCATCCATATCCTTCAGGGTCATGACAAGAAGGTATTCTTTGTCTTTGGAATAGATGCGGCAATAATTGCGTTCAGCCTCAATGTAAAGTACATCCTTAATGTCCACTTTTACCATTTTCTCATGGTGTCGTACAAAAATGCAGTTGCTTAAAATAAATGGAGTTTCTTCATTTGCTGAAGAGGGTTCAGAGGACTCAACATCATTATTTTCCTGTTTGAGTCGATCAACCGTGAGTTCGAGGGCACGTTGCAAATCCAATTTTTTGTATGGTTTCGAAATAAACGCATAAGGATGTGTTTCCTTGGCACGATTGAAATTATAATCATCTGCGTTTGCTGTTAGATACACAATGGCTACATCGTGTTGCTCTTGAATAATTTTACTGGTCTCAACACCATCAAGTTCACCTTTGAGATTGATATCCATCAAGACAATATCTGGCTGATCTTTTTCTACACATAAAATGGCTTCCTCAGCTCTAGGAACAATACCAATGACCTCGTAGCCAAGATTGGTAAGTTGTAAGGAGATATTGGCGCCAATAATCATTTCATCCTCAACAATTAATATTTTAACAGGTGTGTTCATCAAGCTGCAGATTTAATGTTAAATTCAAATAAGAAGGAAGTACCATTTTGATGTTGCTCTTCCATTTTTCCATTGAGTTGATGGGTTAGAAGTTTGATCAGCTGTGTTCCGAATCCAGTTCCAGTGGCAGAGATACCTTCGGTTTTTCCAATGCCATCATCCTTTATTTTCAAGCTTAGAGTATCTTGATTTACACGTGATAGACTGATTTCAATGTTTCCTTTTCTATCTTTCGGAAAGGCATACTTAAGCGCATTGGTCAGAAGTTCGTTCACAATGAGTCCGATAGGAACTGCCGTATCTACATCCAGTTCCAATTGTTCCATGGCACATTCAATTTTTACTTTGTCCTCAGCATCAAAGGTATCTAGAATACCATCACCTAAATTTATGAAATAGGATTTCATGTCGATACTTCCTAAATTTTCACCTTGATACAATTTCTGGTGAATGATTCCCATAGATTGTACACGGTTCTGACTCGCAATCATGGCGTCTTTGGTAGCCGAATCCTCTAATTGTGCCGATTGCAATGCAATCAAACTCTTGACCAGTTCAAGGTTGTTTTTAACACGATGGTGGATTTCCTTCAGAAGTAATTCATTTTGCTGATTTTTTTTATCCAATTCAGAGTTTAAGGACACCAATTGCTCGTTTCGCTTTTTACGTTTACGATAGTTGTAAAATAATCCGAATAAAATAATGGCCAACAATCCTGTTAATATGATGTAAAGTATTTTGGTGCGTTGTTGTTGGTCTATTTTTTCATCCTGAAATAGAATGGTGGCATTTTTTTGTCCGACTTCATATTTGGCTTGGGCTTCGTTTTCTAAGCTTAAGATCACATTGTCCTTAAACGATTCGTGTTCTGAGGCATATAATTGATGATAGTACAAGGCATTCTTGTAATCACCTAAGGATTCATAAATCTCAGATACGTGCATATAGTTTTCCCACAGGTTTCTATTTCGGCCTGTTTTTTTGATAAGATCTATGGCTTGTAAGTTGTAGGGCAAAGCTTTCTCATAATTACCTTGCATGACATAAACGTGTCCGATATTACCAAGTGACGGAATGAGATAGCGTTCCAAGCCCATCGCTAAGGAATTGTCATAATTGGCTTGGTAATCAGCAATTGCTTTATCATAACGTTCCATGTATTTGTAAACATTTCCTCTCCAGTTAAGGGATGCCATATATGGTATTCCAGTTTCTCCCAATTCTTGATAGATATCAATAGAAGCATTTATGGATTCCAATGCGTTTTCCAAATCAAATCCGGTAAACAATTGACTATTGGCTTTAAAGCGATAAGAACGCGCTAGATCTTCCTTGGCGTTGATCTTTTTTTGAATTTCAATCGCTTTATCACAATATTTTATCGCTTCGTTGTAATTGTTTTCGTAATACAAAAGATCTCCAATATGCGCATAACAATTTGCTATTCCTCTCTTGTTGTTTTGTTGTTCGTATAGGTCTAAGGCCTTATAAATGTTTGCCTTAGCTTCATTATAATCGGCCTTTGCTGTGAACAATGCCTTCAGATCAATATAAGTATGTGCCAATGCATTAAGATCATTTTCTTCTGAATAAATAGCTTTTGCTTTGTTGTAGTAATAGGATGCCGAATCGATGACGCCATACTCTTTATGATAAAGCGCCATAAAACTATAAGATTTGGCTAAATCAGTAGTTTTGTCTAGTGTTTTTGAAAGCTGAATTGCTTTATAAGCACTTTGTTTTATTCCTAAAGTATCCTGAGGAATCGCGATATGGTTGTCTAACCAAACCAATAAAGTATCCAATCGGACTTCCTTTGGGTTTTGGGTAAACAAGATGCTTGTACTAAAGCAAAGTACAAGAAGAATATTGGTTAGTGTTTTCATGCCTTTTAATTAGATTTAAAAGACTTGAGGTTGTCCAAAGATAAAAAAAGCACAGCAATTACACTGTGCTTAAACTATTTATAGTTTGATGTCTACTTGATTGTTTAATATATCATCAAAGGTTTCCCGTTTTCTGATGAGGTGTGCTTTGCCTTTATACCAAAGTACTTCTGCTGGTCTGTATCGCGAATTGTAATTACTTGACATGGTAAAGCAATAGGCTCCTGCATTTTTGAAACAAAGTATATCATCTTCTCGGACTTCATTGATACGTCTGTTATTGGCAAAGGTATCGGTTTCACAAATGTAACCTACAACAGAGTAGAAGCGCTCGCGACCTTCGGGATTTGAAATGTTCATGATTTCGTGTTGTGAGCCATATAGCATCGGACGAATTAAATGGTTAAATCCAGAATCAACTTGTGCAAAAACCGTAGACGTGGTTTGTTTCACAACATTTACTTTCGTCAAGAAATGACCAGCTTCACTTACCAAAAACTTTCCAGGCTCAAAGGCGAGCGTCAAGTCTTTTCCGTATTCTTTACAAAATTCGTTAAAGCGCTTCGAAAGTTTTTCGCCTAATTCCTCAATATTGGTTTCGATATCACCAGCTTTGTACGGTACTTTAAAACCAGATCCAAAATCTATAAACTCTAAATCAGGAAACTGTTTTGCGGTTTCAAAGAGGATTTCACTTGCGTATAAAAAGACATCAATGTCCAGAATATCACTTCCAGTATGCATATGAATCCCGTTGATATTCATTTTAGTGTTCTCCACGATTCGCAATAAATGCGGAATTTGATGTATGGAGATTCCGAATTTACTATCGATATGGCCTACGGAAATATTGGTATTGCCTCCAGCCATGACGTGCGGATTGATACGAATACAAACAGGAATCTTAGGATGCTTGGTTCCAAACTGTTCCAATATGGAAAGGTTGTCAATATTGATTTGAACACCCAATTTTGCTGCGGTTTCAATTTCTTCCAAAGACACGCCATTTGGTGTGTAGATAATGTCACTTGGTTCAAATCCTGCATGCAATCCTAATTTGACCTCCTGAATAGAAACCGTATCCAATCCAGAGCCTAATTGATTGAAAAGCTTTAAAACCGAAACATTTGACAATGCTTTTACGGCGTAATTAATTTTTAACTGTTTGACCTTACCAAAAGCTGAGGTTAAGCGTTTGTATTGCGACTGAATTTTTTCAGCATCATAAACGTAAACCGGACTTCCATAGTCCTTAGCAATCTGTAGTAAGGTGTTTTGTTCCATTGTTTTAAAATTAAATAAGCTGTAAAAGTATAAAGTAAAATCTGTAAATCCTTGTTCTTAAATCTACATTAACTTATTAATAACATAATCTTGAATCCCTTGAAAAAATATTGGTAAAAAGCCGAAGTATGATTACTTTTGTCAACGTTAAAATTCTTCGGAATCTCAGTCGAAGACAAATCTTAAATTTCTTACTAAATGAATTTACACGAATATCAAGGAAAAGAATTATTAAGCAGTTTTGGTGTACGAATCCAACGTGGTATTGTAGCTCAAAATGCTGATGAAGCGGTTACGGCAGCAAAGCAATTAACTGAAGAAACCGGAACAGGTTGGCATGTCATTAAAGCTCAAGTTCACGCTGGTGGACGAGGAAAAGGAGGAGGCGTCAAGCTAGCTAAAAGTTTGGATGATGTTAAAACCTTAGCTGGACAAATCATTGGTATGGATTTGGTAACACCGCAAACCTCGGCTGAAGGTAAACGAGTACATCAAGTATTGGTTGCTGAAGATGTGTATTATCCTGGAGATTCTGAACCTGAAGAATATTATATGTCAGTATTGTTGAACCGTTCTACAGGTCGCAATATGATCATGTATTCTACCGAAGGTGGTATGGATATCGAACAGGTTGCTGAAGAAACACCACATTTGATCTTTACAGAAGAAATTGATCCTGCAACAGGATTATTGCCTTTCCAAGCAAGAAAAGTGGCTTTCGACTTAGGCTTGTCTGGAGCAGCATTTAAAGAAATGACTCGTTTTGTAACATCTTTGTATAAGGCTTATGTGGAATCTGATTCCTCTTTGTTTGAAATCAATCCTGTATTGAAAACCAGTGATGATAAAATCATGGCTGTTGATGCAAAAGTGACTTTAGATAACAATGCGTTATTCAGACATAAAGATTTAGCCGAATTAAGAGATGTTCGTGAGGAAAGTCCGATTGAAGTCGAAGCTGGTGAATTAGGCTTAAATTATGTGGACCTTGACGGAAACGTAGGTTGTATGGTAAATGGTGCTGGATTGGCAATGGCTACGATGGATTTGATCAAGCAAGCAGGAGGAGAGCCAGCAAATTTCTTGGATGTTGGTGGTACTGCTGATGCTGCTCGTGTTGAAGCGGCTTTCAAAATCATTTTAAAAGATCCTAATGTAAAAGCCATCTTGATTAATATTTTTGGAGGAATTGTACGTTGTGATCGTGTAGCTCAAGGGGTTATCGATGCATATAAAAACATGGGTAATATCAATGTGCCTATTATTGTGCGTTTACAAGGAACCAATGCTGATGTAGCAAAAGATTTGATTGACAATTCTGGATTGGATGTATTAAGTGCAACCGAATTCCAAGAAGCTGCCGATAAAGTGCAAGAGGTATTGTCTTAGATCTCTCATCCATAATATTCTAAAGGAAGAAGCTGTCCTTAAA
This sequence comes from Psychroserpens sp. XS_ASV72, assembly GCF_041224425.1. Classification (NCBI taxonomy): domain Bacteria; kingdom Pseudomonadati; phylum Bacteroidota; class Flavobacteriia; order Flavobacteriales; family Flavobacteriaceae; genus Psychroserpens; species Psychroserpens sp. XS_ASV72. The sequence goes on from NZ_JBGFGL010000075.1 coordinate 269,504, forward strand.
CACATTTTTCGTCAACCTGAATTTATTTCAGGTTCTCATCAAAAACTTATGAGATGTGATTCTGAAACAAGTTCAGAATGACGATTTTAGATGATTTTAAGACAGTTTTTTTAATGGCTAATATTTAGCTCTATGAGAAATATGAGCGTACAATATTTTGGATAAAATTAGTTTTTTATAAATGTAATCCACATTCGGTTTTCGGATTGTTGTTCCAGCGTCCTGTTCGGTCTTCTCCTGGAACTGTACAATGTTTGCAACCAATAGAATGGTATCCTTTGGCAACGAGTGGATGAAAAGGTAAATCGTGTTCTTTAATATAGGCATCACGTTGTGCTTTCGAGATATCCAGTAATGGATAGAACTTTAAAATCTCACCTCTAAGCTCAAAAATGTCCAAAGTCGAACGATGATCACTCTGCCACTCCATAAGTCCGGAAACCCAAACCTTGTACTTGTTTTTTATAATATCTAAAGGTTTGACCTTATTGATAGAACAGCAGAAATCCGGATTTTTTTTCCAGGTTTCATCTTTGGTAGTAAACTCGTGCTCTTCTTTTAGTGCGCTTATTGATTTAACATTCAAGCCGTACTTTTTAGTGAGTTCTTCTTTATATGTTAAAGTATCATCGAAATGATAACCAGTATCAATAAAAAAGACTTCTTGGGCTTTGTTTTCTTCGGAGAACAATTTCAATAGAAAGGCAGAAGTAGCCGCAAAAGAGCTAGTGAGCATCACTTCGGTAACCTCAAAATCTTTATAGAGTTGAGCAATACGTTCTCGTGCAGAAAGCGGTTTATACTTTTTGTTAAGTGCTGCGATCTCGCTTTCAGAAATATTTGGAAGTACTTTATGAACTGGTGTCGTTTCAAACATAAGTTTAAATTAGAAGCGCAAGTTACCACTCCTATTTAAACGAAAAGAGGAATTAGAATATTTTTAGGAATTTGATAAATTAAGGCTTCTTTTTTTGCGGTTTTGGCATTGGACCGCGAAGATGGATAATTAATCCGTTAAGGAAATTTCTCAAAATTTGATCACCGCATTCTTTGTATTTAGGATGGTCTTCACGTCTGAAAAATGCACCAAGTTCACTTTTTGAAATTCTGAAATCCACTAGAGCAAGGATTTCCACGATTTCGTCATCACGTAATTGATGTGCTACACGAAGTTTTTTGAATATGTCGTTATTAGTCATTCTTTATAGATTTTTGAAGTAAAAGCCATTGGCAAGCCTCGGGAAAATTATTCTTCCAAAGCGTTTCATTATGCTTACCACCTTCGACGATTTTCTTTTGGATGTGATCTGAAGGAATACCTTGTGCTTTTATAATAGAGATCATTTGTTCTAAATTGGAAACCATGGTTTCACTTTCTTCGGTTCCAGCCATAAAATAAAACTCAGAACGAGAATTGAGTTGGCTTTCAGAAGCAAGATTAAATATTTCAGGATTGATCCAAAATGCTGGAGAGAAGATTCCTGCCTTACCAAAAGTTTCTGGGTATTTAATAGCGGCATAAAACGCCATTAATCCGCCTAGCGAAGATCCAAATATAGTCGTATGTTGTGCTTCCGATTTGGTTCTAAACGTAATATCGATATGTGGTTTTACAGTATGTCTAATAAAATCAATAAACAAATCTCCTTTGCCACCTCCATATTTTTCATTCTGATAAGGTGTTAGTTCTTCAATGCGTTTCTCATTTCCGTGTTCAATGCCAATAACAATAACATCTTGGTTGGCTTTATCAAGATATTCATCAATTTCCCATTCACCTACATAAGAAGCTTTGGCGTCGAAGAGATTTTGGGCATCAAACATATAAATAACAGGATAGGTCTCTTTTGACGTTTCATAAGACTTTGGAAGATACACCCAAATAGTCTTGTGGCTGTCAAGTTGAGGAGCTTCAATTGTAAACGTCTGCACTTGTTTAGAAGCTGTACTCTGACCCAATACAAAAGCTTGACCTACAAAAAATAGTATTAATAAAAAGAGGATTTTTTTCATTATAAATCAGTTGAAGCGAAAGTACATAAAATAATAATGATTTGTTAACGTGCATTTCATCGATAATTTATTTAGGACATTCAAAAATCGATGAAATACATCGTCTTTTTAAATATCTAATTATCAGATGATTACACCTAAAAACAACATGAAAGTAGGAAAAAACCGATGAAAAGCAATTTATTTTTCGATAAGCGACCGTTTATCAAGGTTTACGGCAAAACAATCTTAGTAACTTTAAAAAAGTAAAAAATCATAATCCCTCGTCATGATAAATCGCGTTGAAAAACTGAGCTTACTTTCTGAAATGATCGCCTTCGCTCAAACCAATGATAATATTAAATCCATTGAATATAGATTCCTATTAGGTGTTGCCAAGCAATTAGATATTTCACAAGAAGATTTCGATTATTTAATTAAGCATCCTGTAACTTATGTACATTTAAAATCACACAGTGAACGAATAGTACAATTCCATAGATTGGTGTTATTGATGAACCTTGATAGTGAAATTTCCAGTAAAGAATTGGTGAAGTTGCATAATTTCGGATTGCGTATGGGCTTGAGCCATGAATCCATTAATCGCGTACTGGATTTAATGGAAAGCTTCCCAAATAAAGTCGTGCCACCAGATTTCCTTATAGATATCTTTAAGGTGCAGTACAACTAAGCTTTAAGATAGTTGGTCAAGTTGGTTTTTATGAAATAATTCCAACCACCTAAACAGCTTTCTCTTTTGAATTCAGGTATATCAGTAGGGAAATCCTCAAGCACCTTATGTGTTAAGGTTAATTTGGTATGATTATCCTCTTCGGAAATTAAAAAGCTAACTGTTGAATCTCCAGGATATTCTTGGTAGTTCCAATTCAGTGTCAACTTTTCATTTGGTACATATTCTAAAATTTTCCATTGATGTGTGAAGATTCTCTCTCCAGAACGGACTTCAAATTGTGTTTTGAAGCCAATATCTGTATTAAAATCAGGAATATTTTCAAAAAACCATTGGCACATCTCGTCAACATTGGTAAGAGCAGACCATAATCGTTCCTTTGAAGTGTCAAAGGATGCAGTAACTATTACAGGAAGTTCAGTAGTTTTCATTTAAGACATTTTTACTTTTTCCAATTTATCTTGATAGCCTTTGATTTCATCTCTAATTTGAGCGGCAACAATAAAATCCAATGCTTTTGCAGCCTGTTCCATGGCTTTGCGTTTGTCTCGGATTTTCTTTTCCAACTGACTTTTAGTGAGGTATTCGCTTTCAGGTTCAGCGGCTTTTGCAGCTTTCAGTTCATAACTATACGTGCTTACCGAATTTTTAGCTAAGGCATTATCCAACGTTTTGTTTAAAGCCTTTGGAGTAATGTTGTGCTTGGTGTTGTAAGCTATTTGCTTTTCACGACGGTAATTCGTCTCATCAATGGTTTTCTGCATACTATTTGTAATCTTATCGGCATACATAATAGCTTTTCCATTAAGGTGTCGTGCTGCACGACCTACGGTTTGTGTCAATGATCGGTTCGATCTCAAAAAGCCTTCTTTGTCTGCATCGATAATGGCCACTAAAGAGACCTCTGGTAAATCCAGACCTTCTCGTAATAAGTTAACGCCAACTAAAACATCAAACAATCCTCGTCGCAAATCCTGCATAATTTCAACGCGTTCCAATGTGTCTACATCACTGTGAATATAGCGACAACGAATTTGAATACGTTCAAGATATTTAGTCAGTTCCTCTGCCATACGTTTGGTAAGTGTCGTCACTAAGGTGCGTTCGTCTTTTTCAACACGTAATTGGATTTCCTCAATCAAATCATCAATCTGATTCAAACTCGGTCGCACTTCAATTTCTGGATCCAATAAACCTGTTGGACGAATCACTTGTTCCACATACACACCACCAGTTTTTTGTAACTCATAATCTGCAGGAGTCGCACTAACATAAATAACCTGATTTTGAAGCGCTTCAAATTCTTCAAATTTTAAAGGCCTGTTGTCCATAGCTGCAGGTAAGCGAAACCCATATTCTACCAAATTTTCCTTGCGACTTCGATCTCCACCGTACATGGCATGAACTTGAGAAATCGTTACATGACTTTCATCGACCACCATTAAATAATCTTCTGGAAAGTAATCCAATAAGCAGAAAGGCCTCGTTCCAGGCTCTCTTCCGTCAAGATATCGAGAGTAATTTTCAATGCCAGAACAGTAACCCAGTTCACGGATCATTTCCAAGTCGAATTCGGTACGTTCCTTTAAACGTTTGGCTTCCAAATGTTTGCCGATATCTTTGAAATAATCGTGCTGTTTTACCAAATCATCCTGAATTTCCTTAATGGCATTTTGAAGAATATCAGGAGAGGTCACAAACATATTCGCTGGATAAATATTCAATCGGTCGTAATGTTCAATAACTTCATTGGTTTGAACATTGAATTGCTCAATATCTTCTATTTCATCCCCAAAAAAATGGATTCTAAAGGCATGATCTGCATAACTAGGAAAGACATCAACCGTATCGCCTTTTATTCTGAAGTTTCCATGGTTGAAATCGGCTTCTGTTCTCGAATACAAGCTTTGAACCAACTTGTGAAGTAATTTGGTTCGCGAAATTTCCTGATCTACTTCCAAGGAAATCACGTTTTTTTGAAATTCTACAGGGTTTCCAATACCATATAAACAAGACACCGAAGCTACTACGATTACATCACGCCTTCCAGATAAGAGGGAAGAGGTGGTGCTCAATCGCATTTTTTCAATTTCCTCATTTATGGAAAGATCTTTTTCAATGTAAACACCAGAAACTGGAATATAAGCCTCTGGCTGATAGTAGTCATAATAAGATACAAAATATTCGACTGCATTATTTGGAAAAAACTGTTTGAATTCCGAGTATAATTGAGCTGCCAAAGTTTTGTTATGAGCTAAAACCAAGGTAGGTCGCTGTACATCTTCAATAACGTTTGCAATGGTAAATGTTTTTCCTGAACCCGTTACACCGAGAAGCGTTTGGTATTTTTCATCAGAATTGATGCCTTCCGCTAATTGCTGAATGGCTTGTGGCTGATCACCAGTGGGTTGAAAATCGGATGTTACTTTGAATCGCATGAAACAAAGTTAATTAAACTTTTATGAAAACAAGTGTAGTTTAAGAAGCCTTTAAGTCCGTTTCCTAACAAAAGAAAAAATAGTCAATCATGGATTGCATTCCTAGATTTTCAAAATAATTCTTAATGCGTTTTTGCTCTTTTGAATTGGCGACAGTAATAATACTTTGTGGGTTTTCAAGTGACTTTAATTGGTCAAAATTAGAAAGTTCCATACCGTAAATTTCCTTCCCGATTTTTTTCGGATTATCGCAAATCCAATAAAATGGAATGTTTGCTTTTTTCAATAATTTGGCGGCAGTTTTTCCTTTATTGCCAGCTCCCCAAATAGTTAATGGTCTTGAAGCATCATAATTTAGTTCCAGAAAGTAATGGATTTTCAGTTCTAAAAAATGATTCAAGGCATAATGCTCATGGGTTCTTGAGGTTCGCGTGCTGTAGTCTCTCCAAAAATGTAAGAGATGGTTCGTAGGAATACATTTGAGGTTGTATTTATAAAACCGAAAGGTAAGATCGTAATCTTCAGGATAACGATTAGGATTAAAAGCATCACAGGCTATAAAATCATCACGATGAACCATCCAACAAGGAGAAGCGATAACACATTCCTTATAAATTTCAGAATAGTTGGTCCCTTTTTTAGTGAGTTTATTTAACCATGTTTCATATTTAGCATAACCTTCACTGATACCTGCATCACTAAAATACTTTACCAACCCTAATGCCACATGTTTTTTTCCATTTGTGAGTAAATCATTTAGCATACATGAGAGCTTTTCAGTAGCCATAATGTCATCACTATCCATACGCGTGATGTACTCTCCTGAACTTTTTGAGAAAGCAGTTTGCAAAGCGTCGATAATTCCTGAGCCTTCATTCCTAAAAAGCTTTATCCTTGGATCATTATTTGCGTAGCTCTTTACAAGATCGAAACTATTGTCTGAAGAGTGGTCATCAACTATAAGCAACTCCCAATGCTTATATGTTTGATTACAAATGGATTCTAAACATTCTGGAAGGAATTCAGCGGTGTTTTTAAAAGGACTTACAATACTGATCAAGGGTTTCGACATGTGCTAAAATTAACAAAACCTTTGCTAAATTATATGTAACTACATGTAATTTTGTGCGACTCAAAATCAAAACAATTATCATGAAATACTTTTTTTACACTGCAGTACTTGGAGTGCTACTCGTATCATGTGGTACGTCCAATACAAAATCTGCAGATCTAGCAAGTGCAAATCCTATTCAAACTACCATCGATTTAACACAAGTTGTTGATGATAAAGCACCTGTGACAATCAATCCTGGAAGGTTTGTTCAAGATACTGTCATTTATAGATTGCCTAGGGTAATTCAAGGCAGTTATGCAGTGAACGATTTCGGAAAATATATCGATGATCTGAAAGCCTTAGATTATAATGGAAATACACTTCCTGTTACAAAATTAGACGATAATACCTGGCAGATTGTCAATGCTAAACAACTTGACAAATTAACCTATTACGTTAATGACACCTTTGATCTTGAAGTAAGAGGAGGTATTGGCGAAGAATTTCCGTTTTCTCCAGGAGGAACTAATATCTCTCCAGATAACTATGTGTTAAACCTTCATGGATTTATCGGATACTTCGACTCTTTGAAAAATGCACAATATGCATTAGATGTTACTGCACCTGCAAATTTAGAACGCACTTCTGCTTTACAAAACACCAATGTACAGTCAAGTATGGATGGCACTAAAATTACCACAAGTTATTTTGCACCACGTTATTTCGATATCACTGATAATCCGATGATGTATGGAAAACTGGATGTTGAGGAGTTCATGGTTGGTGATATTAAAATTGTACTTAGTGTGTACTCTCCAAACAAAAAACATAAAGCATCAACATTAAAGGAGACTGTTTACAAGATGATGCAGGCTCAAAAGGCTTATTTAGGAGATATCAATACGACTTCGCGATATGATATTTACTTATATCTTACCAATAGAGGTGAAGGTGAGCCAAAAGGCTTGGGAGCCTTAGAGCACCATACTTCTACAGTTGCTGTTTTAAGGGAATCAAGTACGGAAGAATCCCTAGCAAATTCAGTGATTGATGTGATTGCCCATGAGTTTTTTCACATTGTGACACCATTGACTGTGCATTCTGAAGATGTGCACTATTTCGATTACAACCAACCTACTTTTTCAAAACATCTTTGGATGTATGAAGGTGTGACAGAGTATTTTGCACAACATTTCCAGGTGTATGAAGGTTTGGTTACTCCTGAAGATTATTACAATGAAATTTACTCACAAATGATAAGATCTCAAGTGTATTATGATGATGCCATGAGTTTTACTGAGATGAGTGAAAATGTTTTGGAAGCTCCATATAAAGATAACTATGGGAATGTGTACCAAAAAGGTGCATTAATTGGAATGTGTATGGATATTATTTTACGTGAGGAGAGCAATGGTAATAGAAGTATGTTGACCTTAATGAAAGAATTGTCCAATAAATATGGTATAAACAAACCATTCGATGATGATAGTTTAATTGAGGAGATTACAAAAATGACTTATCCTTCCGTAGGAGAGTTTTTAAACACCTATGTCGTTGGAAATACACCAATTGATTATTCTCAATTTTTAAGTAAAGTAGGTTTGCTATTTGAAGAAACTGAAGTGGAGACTAATTATATCCAATCTGGCTCAGGCGTCATTTTTAGAGCAGATAGAGAAAATGGAACATTTTTGTTTTCATCACAGGTTAGTAATAATAGTTTTTGGGCAGATAAGGGAGCACTCCCGAACGATATCATAAAATCGGTTAATGGGACAGATGTTACGATTCAAAATGCGAGATCTGTTATCGGACAAATGTATGGATGGAAAGTTGGCGATGATATTAATGTTGTTTTGGAACGCGATGGAAAAGAGGTCGTGATTTCAACCAAATTAACACAAGCCTACACCATAACCAAAAAAATTGCTGAAGATCCTGATGCAACTCCTGCTCAAATCAATTTAAGAAAGGCATGGATTAATGCTAGCGATAATTCTTAAGTTTATAATGATTTAAAAAACATAAAGGCTACTTAATTAAGTGGCCTTTTTTGTGTTCAAAAACCTTCAAAGACACCTAATCCGAAAAGTGCAAAGTCATATTTTACAGGATCTTGACAATCTAATTCTCTAAGGGAATGATCTAGTTCTACTAAAGCCTTACCGTCATTTTGCTTACGTTTTAATAAGCCTAATTTTCGGGCAACGTTTCCAGAATGAACATCTAACGGACAAGACAATGAACTTGGAGGAATGCGTTTCCAAATCCCAAAGTCAACACCATTTTTATCGGTTCTTACCATCCATCGTAAATACATATTGATGCGTTTGGCTGCTGAATTTTTTAATGGATCGCTAATATGCTTTTGGGTTCTTGGTAAATGATCAATTTCGAAGAAATGGGTTTTCAATTTATGGATGGCAAGCTGAAGCGAATCGGCTTCTTGATAGTTTGAAAACACAGCTTCCAATCCGTTATGGTTCTTATAAATATGTTGTAAACTTCGAATGAATTGCACGAAATCCAAACCATTGAAAGTGCGATGAACAAAACCGTCCAATTTTTCTAAATCTGAAGCTTTATGGTTTTTTACAAAATCATAAGGCGAAAAATCCATTAGCTCAACCATTTTCTTAGCATTGTTGATAATGCTTTTGCGATTTCCCCAAGCAATGGTCGCTGTAAGGAAGCCAGCAATTTCAATATCTTCCTTTATGGTGAATTGATGAGGTACTTGTATGGGATCTGTTTCTATAAATCGAGGATGGTTGTACGTTTCCACTTTCTCATCCAAAAAATCCTTGAGCTCTTGCTTATTAAGTTTGGTTGTTTTAAGCACGATCTGTTTTACTTTACAGCAATCATACTGATTTCAACATTGACAAACTTTGGTAAGTTAGCAACTTCAACGGTTTCCCTAGCTGGTGCCGTTTCAGTATCAAAGTATTGGGAATAGATAGCATTAATACTTGAGAAGTTGTGCATATCACTGATAAAAATGGAGGTTTTTATCACATGTTCAAAGGTCATTTCAGCAGCTTCTAAAACCGCTTTTAAATTTTCCATGACTTGCTTAGTTTCAGCTTCAATGGAGTCCGTAATCAAATCTCCGGAATTGGCATCAATAGCGATTTGTCCTGAAGTGTAAAGTGTATTTCCTGATAAAATGGCCTGATTGTATGGACCAATTGGAGCAGGCGCTTTAGGTGTATTTATAATTGTTTTCAATGGTAATGAATTTATGATGTTAAAGGTAATTAAAATTGAAACTAACTTCCAGAAATAGGACTTCCAAATATGCCTACAGCAAGTTCCAGCCATAACAAAACAAATAAGATGACCAGAGCAAGAACTGCAACATATTTTAATAATGGTTTTTTGAGTTGCAAGAATAAAGCTCCCAAAAACAGAAATACAAAGAGCAGAATTCCAGCAACAATAAAATCAAACAATGACCATTGTACTTCTTCCGTAAATTGCATGGCTATGAAAGGAATTAATAACATAACTACAATACTTCCGAATATGTAGAGAATATGTTTTTTGTCAATTGCCATAAGTTATTTGGACTTGTTTATTCTTTTGGAAGATATAGTACAATATTATCAATTTCTACAGCATCTAAATGTCCCATTTTTGTTGCATTACTGTTGATTAGATGCATGTGCAAAAAGGAATCATGATGTGTGAAAACTCCTTGGTGTTCTGTAGAGAAAAACCCAATAATTTCAACATCTTCATCTATGAGTTGGTAATTTGTTTGTCCTTGATGTGCTTCCTTTGGAGAACTTACCTTGGTTCCTTTAGGTAGGTTTTGGATGTGGATATCGGCTTCAGCAACTTTACCTATAAGCTTGAATGCAAATGGTCTTTTGAAATTTTTGGTTTCTTGATCAATAAAAGATTCTATATCTGAAATGTTTTTAATGGAAGCAGGTAGCGCCATCGTTTCCCATTCATTTACATTGGCATACACAAAAAAAGGTGCTGAAGTATCAAAGGTTTCTGTGACGATCATCGTTGAATCAGACGTCACTTTTGACACATAGCTTTTTCCATTATTGATAAGCAGCTCTCCAGCAAGGAAACTTTCAGGACCCAATCCGTAAAGCCCTTTTTTATTTGAAACCGTATCCAACTGAATTTTCCCATCCAATTCACCTTTCCACATCACATTTTTCATGGCACTCACAACTTTGACGTCAGGATAAGTTTCCGTATGGTTTTCGTTGGATTTACAATTAAAATAAAGAAATATGAAAGTCAATATTATAATGATTCTAATTTTCATTATGTTGTTTTTTATAATCGTTAAATTAATAATAAGGTAATTATTTTATGCGTTTCCCTTGGGTTGTAAAGGAAAGTCCTTGCTGTCCATAGGTAGAGATCATTACGCCTTCAAATAAAGGTTCATGTGATTTTTGATGCACTTTCCAATCAAATATGAAATTGGCACCTGTGCCACCTTCTTGATCAACTTCATCAATGACAATTTCAACGGTTTCCATAGGAGCAATAAAAATGGTTTTGTCAAAGTAACTCCTAATGAGGTTTCCATTTGTATTATAGTAATCGGCTTTATTGATATAAATGGTATCATTTACATTCGTATTCCTCAAACTAACAGTTGCTGTTAGGTTATGGATTCTGTGTTCGGTCTGACTATAAATTTGGGAATAAATAGATAAATATGTTTGTCCGGAAACCAACAGAGAATCCACAGGTAAGTTTTTAACTTCTCTTTTATCCCAATTAACAGGATCAATAGAACTGATGTCATTTTTTTCCTGACATGACACAAATGCGACTATAATTAGAAACAAAAGTAAATTCTTCATATGCATGCAAAACTATACGTAAAACGAACTCCAAAAATAAGATGTTATCTCAATGGTGATAAAGATAGTAAATGTTTATTTGAGATTTTTGATTTCTTGTTTCACGTGATTGATTATTATTTATATTTGCGCGCTATTTTTTAGATTATTGAATCAGTATCATGATGTGGAGCAATGGCTATCCTGGATGGATGAGCTCTCCAATAAGGACTATGTTGTCATAGATGATTTTTTGGATAAAAATTTGTTTGATGACATTTCTTCATTTTTTGAAACCACATTGCCACTATTTTCTAAAGCTGGAATTGGTGCTTTGGACAATAATACCATTCGTCATGACATTCGTGGTGACTATACCTATTGGTTGGATCGAAAACGAGATGTTTCATTGTTAGAGTTTTGGACTTTAGTTGATGAAGCTATTTTTATGTTTAACCGTTATTGCTATTTGAGTTTGTCAGGTTACGAATTTCATTTAGCTAATTATCCACCAGAAGCAAAGTATAAAAAGCATTTAGACCAGTTTAATAGCAGAACAAATCGCATGATTACGGTCGTTATCTATCTCAATAACAATTGGAAGCCAGGTGATGGAGGTGAGTTAGAGCTCTTTTTAAAAGATGGCACGTCTAAAATTGTTGAACCAATAGGATCGAGATGTATCCTGTTTAAAAGTGCAGATCTACCACATCAAGTTTTGAAGTCTAATATCGATAGACATAGTTTAACGGGATGGTTGTTGTATGCGCCATCTGCACTAGGACAGTTTTTCGGATAGATGTAACCATTCTTGTTTTTTGGCTCTCTCTACAAGGCGTTTGAGTTCGTCTTCTTTTTGAGTGCCAATGAGAAACTTTTTCCCATTATTTAGTTCAATAGCGAGTCCTTTGCTGCCTTTCACGTTATAGACTGTTCCGTATTTGGTCCAAATTCTTATTCCCCAACCACCAACAAAACCATAATCTAAAACCTCAGCCGATTTGACGTCAGACCATTGGGTGGTTTTCTTTACAAATGGGAAAAACGCGAGTCTGATTTCTTTTTTATCTATATGTGTTCTCAATCCCATCACATAGAAAAGAAGTAGAAACAAGAAGATAAATACGGCAAACACGACTACTCCAGTATCTGATAGTGGCTTAGTTCCAAATTTTTCACCAAGAATCAATTGCTTGTAAATGGCAAAAATGGGTATAAAGGCAATTCCAATTAGAATCAACCATAGCCACCATTGCGTAAATTTCTGTTCTTCTTTAAATTCGGTAATCATGTTTTTTAACAGCTGGGTTCAATACTAAAGTTACTAAAAATGAATGGACTATTTATTTTTGATTTTATCCCCTTTTATTGGAGAATACTCCTTTTCAATCTTTCCATTGACATAAATTTCATCAAAGAAGCATTTTACACCTGTTGCGTGGTTCATGTTTTCAATATTTTGAATATGAAAATGTAGATGTGCTTCTGAAGAATTGCCTGAATTTCCGCACAGACCCAATAATTCACCTTGTTTTACTTGTTGACCTTGTTTCACTACAATTGAATGTTGTTTGAAATGGGCAAAAAACAAATATTCATTGTTGTCGGTTTTAAGAATTACAGTATTACCTGGTACATAAATAGGGTTCAACTCTCCAGGTATATTATCTTTTATGCCATCAACGACTAATACAACCTCGGCATCACAAGGTGCGATTAGTTCTTTTCCAAAAGCATAATAATCTTCATTGGTTTTACCATCTGTTTTAAACGACTTACCTTCAGCATCAGTGATGACAATATCAAAGGCATGTTTTTGGGCTTCATTTTCCACGTGATAATTCAATGCCTTGGTGTCTCCGCCCCAAACAACATCCCATTCTCCTTTAAAAGGAAGTATAAGTGAAGTCGTGTTTCTATCGAGTTTTGGATGATTGCTTTCAACAAACGGTTTTACAAACAGACCATTAATTTCTGCTTTGGCATTTAGTGAAATATTTACCGATAAAACCGCTTTTTCAAATTGTGTTTTGTACGATGCATACGATCCCTTTTCATATTTGATAAACTCACGGTTCTTGATTTTACCAACTTGAAGCATCAGTCCTTTGAGAAAATCGGTTGTTTGTTCCAGTGGTAAGGCACTTTTCATTTCCGATGAGAAAAGGTTAAAAACGTTTTGATAATCTTCTGCATTATAATATTCCACAAATTCGTCAGATACTTTTTTGTACGTTTCTTTTTCAGATTGTGAACAAGCACCAATAGGAAGAATTAATAAGATTATTAGGATTAATTTTTTCATTAATAATAAGTATTTATTTATTAAGATTTAAATCTATTATAAAGATAAGTTTTTAGTTGTCTATTCTATAACTAGGTCTATTAATTGAGTTTTAGCACCATCTCCAGGACGATTTGCATAACCGTTGACTAAGGTTCCTTCGGGATTGTAAATTAAGTAATGTGGAATGGTTTTGATACCAAGATCTTCAATTACTTTAGAAGTATTTCCATTTTCTACGAAATAATTTTGGCTTTCAGAAAGTCCTTCCGAAGTAAGTACTTTCGACCAATTTTCTCGTTTGTCATTTAAACCAATATAAATGAATTCAATATTCTTGTCCTTGAGTTCGTTTTTTAGTTGCCTTGAAGCAGGCATCGCTTCTAAGCAAGGCTTACACCAACTTGCCCAAAAGTCGATGTAAAGCCATTTTCCTTTGTTTTGTTTTAAAACTTGAGTGTAGGTTAGTGTATCTTTTTCAAGAGTAGTTAAAATCAATTGTTCTGATTTATTGAAGTCTAAGTTATAGGTGTCAATCAATCGATCTATTTGCTCTGTATTTGTGCTATGCTTTTGTAGTTTTTCAAGATATTTCTCTTTGTCGGCTACTTTAAAATCCCTTCCGATGCCATGGTACGCATCATGTAATAAAAAGTTTTTTGCAGTCTGATTGAATCTTTTGTCTTTTAAAATCGAATCGAAACGAATTCTGGAATCAATATAATATCCTCCTGAATTTCCGTTGTTTTCTTTTATGAAAGGTATCTCATATTGAGAGATATCGATTAAATAATCCCTAAAGAATGAAAAGGTCATTAATGAATCTGTTTGTGAAAGATCAAATCCGTGAACTATATCGATTGTTTCGTCTCCTTTCAAGGATTGATTTAATTCCAGCCATTTTTTCACACCTTTATTTTTTTTGTGTTTTTCCATTAACATGTTCAAGGCTTCTTTCCTATAATCATAATTCAGTTTTGATATTTGTCCATTTTGAAGTAAGGAATCCAAAAGAGTTATCTCTCTATGGAAATCGTTTTGGGCTTCCATGTAGTATTCAATCGATTTTTGCTCATGTTCATCAATTCGATCATTAAGAAATAGGTTTCCAAAAACTAAGTAATGGCTGGTGTACTTGTTGTCAAATAAGGTTTTTAGTCTATAGCTGTTGTAGTTTAGCTCCTCATCATTAACGGTTCTGTTTACAACTGTTGCTTTGGGAATACTGTGCTCATAATTAAAGATTACAGTATCTCCATTTTTAACCAAAAAAGTTTCTTTTATTGAGGTGTAAAAATTGTTGGTTGAGAGTTCTAAAAAATCAGAATAGCATTCAATTGTAATTGTATCTCTGGTTTGGGGCTTTGGTATCCAATTTTGAATGCTATTCATTTTATCTAGATAAGAAAAGCCATTGTTACTGTAGAATGTTCTCGGACCAGTACTGTCGATTAATTTTTTTCCAATACTATCCTGTTTGATAAAGTGTAAATACTTTTTTGGAGCGTTAATGGAGATAAGAACAATTCTGTTCGGTTTTGGTTCTTCAATAACGGAAACCTTTTTGTCATCTTTACAACTAAAGACTAAAAATGTAAGACATAAAATAATTCCTAGCTTAAGATTCATGCTGTTTCTTCATATAGTTTTTAGAAAACACTAAAAAAGGAAAATTTAGTTCTTTGGTTTTCCTAAAGATTAGTAGAATTAAAGGTAACCATTATAAATGAAGAAATTCCTGAATCTATTCTAAAAGAGACTTATCTGAAATATTTTTTTCGCAACCAAAAAGAAACCCGAACCAATAAGATCAGTGCTGGAACTTCAACCAAAGGACCAATGACTCCCGCAAATGCTTGACCAGAATTTAATCCGAAGACTGCAATCGCCACAGCTATGGCTAACTCAAAATTGTTTCCTGCAGCTGTAAATGCTACTGAGGTTGTTTTATCATAAGTGCCACCAGCAGCTTTAGTAATAAAAAAGCCAATGATAAACATCAGTGCAAAGTAAATCAGTAACGGAATGGCAATGATGACTACATCCATAGGAATGTCAACAATCAATTCTCCTTTAAGCGAAAACATAATCACAATTGTAAATAACAGAGCGATCAAAGTGATAGGAGATATTTTAGGAATAAAGGTTTTGGTGTACCAATCTTCACCTTTCAGTCGAACCAGAATCAATCGACTTAAAAAGCCCATTATGAATGGGATGCCTAAATAAATGGCAACGCTTTCAGCGATGGTTCCAATGGAAATATCGACAATAGCACTTTCAAATCCAAAATAGGGAGGAAGTACTGTAATAAAAATCCATGCATAAAAACTATAGGCAAAGACTTGAAAAATACTGTTTAAGGCAACCAAACCAGCACCATATTCACTACTGCCTTCCGCGAGGTCATTCCAAACCAATACCATAGCGATACATCGTGCAAGTCCGATTAAAATTAAACCAACCATGTACTCAGGATAATCTCTTAAAAACGTAATTGCCAAAATGAACATCAGAACAGGTCCGATAATCCAATTAAGCAGTAATGAAATCGATAAAATTTTTGTGTTTCTGAACACTTTTGGCAAGAGTGCATAGTTCACTTTAGCCAAAGGAGGATACATCATCAAGATCAAACCAATAGCTATTGGAATGTTTGTGGTACCACTGTTGAAAGCATTAATGATATCAGGAAAGTTTGGAAAAAAATATCCAATTCCGACACCCAATGCCATGGCAACAAAAATCCATAATGTTAGATTCTTGTCTAGAAAACTCAGTTTTTTGGTTCCCATATCTTACGGTTTTAGTTGTGAAAACGCATAGTGTAATTCGGTAGCGATTTGAAGACTACGTTCCATATATTTTTCCTTTTGCTGAGGTGTATTGTCAAATGCTTTTGGATCTTCAAAAGTTATAGGTACACGCTTTTCAGCACCTGTAACAAACGGACAGGCTTCATTGGCCGAATCACAGGTCATGATAGCAATAAAGTCTGATTTCGGATTAAAATCATGGTCCAATGTTTTTGAAAATCCTATGATTGGATGCTCATTTTCAGCGTATTTGATGCTGTAGACTGGATTTGAGGTATCAGATAATTTCTGTACTTGAAATCCTGAATCCGTTAAAGTTTCAGCAACCATAGGAAACAATGCTGTAGCTTCCGTTCCAGCAGAATAACAATACACATTTTTTAATTCAAAATAATGTGCTATGGTTTGTGCCCAAATTTGTGATAAATGACTTCTGCGTGAGTTGTGGGTGCAAATAAAGTTGATACGAATTGTTTGATCGTTTGAGAGTTTTAATTGCATAAACTCAATTAAAGGCTGTAGAATAGCTTTCCTATCTTCTGAAATTGATTGGACATTTAGCGAGTTTGTCAAGTTTTCTATTTCAGGAAACAAAGTTGATTTTGTTGGTGTCATATCAAATGATTAGCAGCAATTACCATCTGGTGAACAACATGGTTCATTACTAAGTTCGGATAGTTTTACCTTTTGTTTTTCCATTGGAACTCCACATTTGTCTTTAGCCAAACAGTCAGTTTTTTTTGACGTCAGCAAGAAATTCGTTCCATCAAACTCAAGTCCGAATTTACCAATGGTATCTGTTTGGTATTCCACTTCAATTTCAGAATCCTCAATTTTTAAGACTTCTTCGGAAAGCTCGATGATGTTCAATAATTTCTTCGGATGTAATCTATGGTCGTAATCATTGGCATTCCATAGTTGAAAGTTGACGACGTTTTCAGTTCTTACTGTTCCACCACAATCAATGAAGTGTTTTGAGATTTTACCGACTTCAGTGACGTGGAAATGACTTGGAACTAGGTCTCCATTTGGTAATTGAAAGCCTATGGTTTCCAATTCTTCTAATGCTGATTTTACTTCTGATAATTTCATTGTATTTTATATATTTGTTTATTGCGATTTTACGATTAATAGATTTAAATTTTTTTAGCAGCAACTTTTTTGAGATATATCTTGATCAAGAAACTCTAACATAACAGCTTTCATAGTGGACCAATTTTCTTTGTCGATACAATAACAAACGCTCGTACCTTCAACATTTCCTTTAATTAATCCTAAGTTTTTCAATTCTTTAAGGTGTTGTGAAATAGTAGGTTGTGCCAGACCAATTTCATCTACCAAGTCACCACAAACACAGGTATTGATCTTGAAAAGGTGTTGTAAAATTGCCACTCTTGCAGGATGTCCAAAAACCTTTGCAAAACGAGCAATTTCATTTTGATGGTCGGTAAATATTTCAGTTTTAGCTAAGCCCATGTGTTTTATTTGTATATTGCAATATTACGATTAATAGTTTTAATGTGCAAGTTAATTTTATTGTCCGATGGATTTTTCCATTAAGATTCGCCAAACATTCATGTGTAACCACTCATCATAAAAGAGAAAGTGTTTGTATTGAGGAAGCTTGACCTTATTTGGAATTTCAAAGAATGGTATGCCATCTTGTAGAGCTTTTTCAGTTGCTCGATACAGATCTTCAAAATATTGGATTTGAAGCTCTATATCTTTTCTGCTTCCTATAGGTCTTACATGCGCCATATATAAGTCATTAAACTCCAACTTTTCAATTTCATATAAATCTTCAAGCCATTGTTTAGGTTTAGCATCTGGCAAATAGGTGTATAGTACACGATCTGGTACAACCAAGTCAACTGTAAACACAGCGTT
Source organism: Psychroserpens sp. XS_ASV72 (assembly GCF_041224425.1). NCBI lineage: Bacteria > Pseudomonadati > Bacteroidota > Flavobacteriia > Flavobacteriales > Flavobacteriaceae > Psychroserpens > Psychroserpens sp. XS_ASV72. The sequence goes on from NZ_JBGFGL010000075.1 coordinate 287,489, forward strand.
GTATTCTGGAAACCTAAAGATAGTCATACCGCTACCATGGTTTCTTCCATAATAGAACAATTCAACTTGTTTGTTTCCCAAAGTGATTGAGTTTTGATTGCCTTTCCAAATGGAATCTGGTGTGATGATTTTTTTGTTTTCAGCTAAATTTTTAAAAGCTTCTCCATGCATTATGAATTCTGCACCTTGATCTTTATATGTTTGTCCGCCACCATTATGGTCCCAATGGTTATGACTGTAAATGACATATTTTACTGGTAGATTGGTCTTTTCTTTAATGAGTTGCATTGTTTTTTTAGCAATGGCATCGTTAATGGGATCAATCACAATAACACCATCAGGAGTAATATAATAGAGTGAAAACACGCGATCACCTACAAGATATATATGGTCATTGGCTTTGTACTCCTTGATAGTGGTTTGCGCAATGCATACATTACTGAACAGTAATGCTATAATTAATAAAAGGGTATTCTGTAATTTGATCATTCGTGAGTTAATTTTGATATGATTTCTTGATGTTCAGGAAACTCTTTGAGCAGGTCTTGACGCTTGGCAAGTTGAAAATCGTCAAAATCAAAACCAGGCGACACCGTACATCCTATTAAGGCATAAGAATCCTTAGGTTCGATTTCTGCGGCAAACCAACTTCCTGCCTTAACAACAAACTGTGGGACTTGCTTATTTAAAATATCCGAACCAATCATTTGTTTTAGATAGGTGCCATCTTCTGATATCAGGTGTAAGCTAATTGGCGATCCATCATAAAAATGCCAAATCTCATCTTGATTGATTTTGTGAAATGCTGAAAAATTTTCTGAGGTCAGTAGAAAATAGATACAGGTGGAGTAGTTTCTTGTTCCGCTATAATTTTCAGATAAGTGTTCCTTTGGAATACGTTCACGGCATCTATAGGTTTCCTTGAAAAATCCGCCCTCAGGATGTGGTTTCAGATCTAGTTCAGTAATAAGTTTTTTTAAGTGATGGTTCATGTTTTTTATTCAGCTTGGGTAAAATAAATCTTTAATAAAGTAGCGATACCTATCAAAAGGATAAAAATCAAAGATAATTTTCGAAATTTAGATTGCGGAATGTAAGCTAAGATCTTTTTGCCAATGTATGAACCTATTAATCCAATGACCAATAAAAAAGGTACATATTTTAAATCGTGCTTATGAATGTACCCATTGTTGTAATACACAAAGGTTCTTGAAAAGTCAATCATAAAATCAATAAAGGCAGAGGTGGCAATAAACACACTTTTTTCTAAGTTGAAAGCTGCCATGGTTAAGCCACGAATGGCGCCTCCAGTGCCAAGTAAGCCTGCTGAAAATCCGGAAAGGGTTCCACCAATAATGGCGTTTTTATTTTTAGCATGTACAACTACTTTGCTTTTAATTAAAAAAAACAAACTCAAGGCTACGAGAAACAATCCCAAAAAGATTTCTAAAAAGTAAGTGTTGAGGTATTTGGATATGATACCACCTATTATAACAAAAATCACAGAAGGAACGCCAATATAGAGGAGGAGTCTTTTGTTCAAGCCTTTTTTGAACAGGAAAATTTTACTCAAATTACTCGACAAATGAAAAATGGCGGTCAGGCCAAGGACGGAATAGAAATCAAAGTAAAAGTTACCAATAGGGACAAAGAATACCGAAGAACCAAAGCCACCAATCGTACCAATTATTTCAGCTACCAAGGCTAAAAATAAAAACACAAAGTTGATATCAATATTTCTCATCTAGACAGGCTACAGTAGGAGAATAGGTGTACATTCACAAATTACATAAATAAAATGAATTAGCAATTTGAAAACTGCACCAAACATAACTTTTAGTAGCTACTGTTTTGTTAGTCTCCTTTATCTATATTGATATTAGGAATTTTGATGATTTCTACGGTTGTAGAGGCCAATTGTACTTTGCCTTCAGTCTTCATGATGTCATTTCCGATGCGTTCATTCAACAGGTGTTTTGTAGATCGTCTCTTTTTGTAATCAACTATATAACGCAAATTGAATTGCACCCAATTGTCGGTCATTGTAATGGCTAAGGTTGGTTCCACCTGAGCGTTTTCTATGTAATATTTATTGACCACTTGATTCCATTCTGAAATGGATTGGTTTACATATTCTGAAAGGATTTCAGAAGCGGTTTTCACCACAATGGATTTAGCCAATTCAAGATCGGAACCATATCGAATAGGGATGTTGAACTCGTCCCAAACAAATGGAAAATCCCTTGAATAATTGTAAACAGGACCTTTAAATACAAAGGCATTACTCAATTTAACAATTCTGCCACTGTAATTATCGCTCGATACCCATTCACCAATTTCCATCATGGTCGTGTAAATACTATCGATATCAATCACATCGCCTTTAATATTATTGATTTCAATTCGGTCGCCTGGTTTATATACGCCAACAAAAAAGATGTAGAAGGAACCTGCCACACTTAAAATCAATTCTTGCAAGGTAATCGTGATTCCAGCTGTGAGCAGTCCTATGGCCAAAGCAAAGTCTTTGATGCTTCCTGTAAAAAAAGAAATGGTAACAATGACGAGTAAAAAGTAACCGAAAATTTCAACTGCTTTTTGCGATTTGTATCGAATGCTATTATCAGGAAGTTTACGTCTAAGGTATCGTCGTAAAAAAGCGATGGTAAGTAAAATAAGAACAGCCCAAATAATGTATTTAAAAATATTTGAGGTTACTGGATATTTGTTAATCCACTGGTTTATTTGTTCAAATAGTTCCATAGGTTTCAATAACTACTATGATATTACTTATTTTTTCTGAAAAACGTTATCATAACTTACGGTTACTAGAGTAAACAAGTTAATTAATTCCAGCGAATTTTCAATAAGGAAAATGATGTGGTTATTTATAAACGTTATCGAAAGTCGCTCGTGATATATATCCTAAGTCTATCAATTCACTTTTATCATCAATTGGTTTTAGATAGCCATTTTGTAGGTAAACGATTGTGTCGGCTAAACTTATCACATTTTCATAGTCGTGGTCTGTAATGATGAATCCTTTTGAAGCTTTCAATTTCTTGATGTAATCAATGATGTAGGTTTTGATGATCGGACTCACTCCGTTGAAAGGTTCATCCAATAATATGAATTCTGCATCAGAATGTACTATGAGCAATATTTCAACCATTCTTCTTTCACCACCAGATAAGTGTTGGTTTTCTTTGTATAATAAGGGTTTAATATGTTCATTTTCCAGAAGGATAGGTCTGTTTTCCTTTCTTAGAAACAAGTGTATTAAGGTTCTTATAGAAATATTATTCGGTAAAAAGTTGTCTTGAGGTAAATAATTGATCAGGTTCTTTCTGTCTGAATTGTTTTTGATGACTTTGTTGCCAACTCTAACGAATTTAGATTCTGCTTTTTCAGTTCCAAAGATGATTTTAAGAAGTGTGGATTTTCCTGAACCGTTACGACCAATGAGGCCTTTGATTTCTCCTTTATTGCAAGACATGAAAATATCACTCAGAATAATTTTATTTCCAAAGGATTTTGTGACGCTATCTATATGAAGTGAGTTCAAATTATGGCCAAGATTAAAACATTTATAATTCCGAAAACAACAGTTGAAATCCAAAGTTTCGTATTGGTTAATCCTAAATTATAGTAGTAATAGTATTGGTTTTTATTCTTGACTTCATAGAAAAAGAAGTGCACAAAAGGAGACACGCAAAGAAAGATCAATCCGATAACTTTAAGGTCACCACCAAATACCAATCCTATTAAAACAGCAATGGCATAGGATATAAACACTATTTTTCTTTGAAATAAAAGGATGTTTTTAAGGAATCTCAAAAGTGGCTGTTTTCAAATTAGTGGTGTTATGATAAGGCTTTCCTAAATCCGATACGACTACTGCCATCAGAATACCAGTTTTCCATTTCAGTAAATTGTCTATAGCCATGTCTGTTGTAAAATCGGATGGTTGCAGCTCCTGAAGTCCATAACCAAATGTTCTGAACACCGATTGCTTTAGTGTGATGTTCCAATGCTTCCAAAAGATCAGAACCGATGCCTTGATCTCGAAATTCTTTATCGATAAATAAATCGGTTAAATGGAACCAACCAGAATAGCGATCTCCATTTTTATGAGCTAATCCTGAAGCGCATCCCACAAGTTTGTTGTCTTTCATAGCCACAAAGCTCATTTGTTGAGTACTTTCAAGTGCGATCCCTTCTTCAATAGAAAGCTTGTCAAAGCCAGTATTCACATGTTCGATTTCCTTTGAGGTTAATTCGCGATTGACAATTTTAATTCCCTTCATGTCATACTATAGTTTATGTTTATGTGACAATACCAAAACTATGGATAAAAATGCTTTGTATTTATTCATTTAACCAGTTTGTTTTTTGATAGATTTAATTAAAAGTACAAATTTTAAAAAAGAGGATTCTCTTGGTTAGAATAGAAGTATCTGATTTTTGTAGTCTAAACAACGTATGTAATTTGTGTTATCTAATGAATTATTATTTAACTTAATATTTTTAAGTCAGCAATAAATGTTAAACTGGTATTAAAGTAGCAGCAGTAAAAGTGGCAAGTATACGTAAAGTTATATATTAAGTTAATAAAAGAGAACAATCACTTTTTATACCTATTGTTCAAAATAATGCAGTGTATGGTAAAATGGCTAACAATACTTGTAGAATGGGTGCGAAATAAAATAGTTCCGCGCTTTAGTAAATACCGATCTAAGCTACCCTATATAATTATTGTTGTTTTTGCCCTTATAGTTGTTGTCGTTGGGATTAATGTTTTTATAGAACTTACAGATACGCTCAGTTCTGATAAACTTATTGCTTATGACACTAAAATAACAAACTATATCACTTCTTTCCGTAGTCCAGCACTTGATAGTTACTTCATTACGATGACCAAAATTGGTGATGTTCATGGCTATCTCATTATATTAGGGATTGCACTTCTGCTTACTATTTTGGTCTTTAGAAAGTGGAAATATATCGGACAGATTACCCTTGTTTTGTTTTTGGCTAGTTTTTCAAATGTAATTTTAAAACGTGTTATAGATCGTGCTCGTCCAGACGACATTGAACATCTTGTGGTTGTGAATACCCTTAGTTATCCTAGTGGTCATGCGATGAGTGCCATGGCATTTTATGGATTTTTAATTTTTTTGGTCTCTTTTCTGAACGTTCATAAATTACTTAAAATGATAATCATATCATTATTACTGTTACTCATCCTTAGTATAGGTGTTAGCCGAATCTATCTTGGAGTACACTTCCCTTCGGATATTGCTGGAGGGTTTATAGCGGGATTAATATGGGTATTCTTCTGTATCTTTATCTTTAACGTGATTGAAGTATTCCGAAGAGATCCAAGTACCTAAATGTTTAAAAATTACTATTTTTTATTGAATTGAAATACTAACTGTTCCATGCGTAAAATTTTATTTTTTCTGGTTGTCATACTAATCGTGTTTATTGCGATGGTTTATCTTTCACTTTTTGAAACCAAGAAAACGTTTGCTACTTGTAAGATTCTAAGTGTAGATGATATAACTCGAACTGATTTTAAAGAGTTTGATTCTGTTACTGTGGCAGCCAATCTTTTATACGAAGCCAGTTTTCTAAAAGAAATTATGCAGGGCGAACAGTATCGTGACGCATGGAGTACACCAGTTACAGTACCGATTGTGTTTTTGGACACTCTAAAAGGCGGTATGAGGATTGTGAAAGAAGGTGGTGGCAATCAAACCCATTCAATTAAAATAGCAGATTCGAAAGGAGTTTTGTATACCTTGCGAAGTTTGAGCAAAAATCCAGAACCACTAATTCCCGAAATAGCTGAAGATTTACACCTAGAGAACATTGTCGTTGATGGTGTTTCGGCACAGCATCCTTACGCTGCCTTATTGGTAGCGCAGCTTGCAGATGCTGTAGATGTACTTCATACGCAACCTCAATTGGTTTTTGTTCCTGAGCAAGAGGCTTTGGGTGATTATAATAAAAAATATGGCAATAGATTGTATTATTTAGAGTACGAAAGTGAAGGACCCGTTAACTGGACACGGCTAACCAATGTTAAAGAACTTATTGACACAGACGACTTACTAGAATTACAAAACAAAAAAGAAGTTCCTGTGATACTAAATAAAAATGCCTTGATACGTGCGCGTCTTTTTGATAATATTATTGGTGATTGGGATCGCCATGCCAAGCAATGGGGTTGGGCCATTCAAGAACACAATGGAATATCAACAGCAACACCTATTCCAACCGATCGAGATAATGCGTTTTTTAAGGGAGATGGTATCATTCCAACGTTAATAACTAACGATAGTTTTCATCCTGAAGTTCAAAGTTTTGATTCAGAAAAAGTTTTTGATGAAGGATTGGTTTCCAAGTTTGATATTTACTTCCTTAGGAATACTACTTTAGCTCAATTTACAGATGAAGCGCAACAACTTTCCCAACTTCTCACCAATGAAGCGATAGATAACGCTTTTAAGATTTGGCCTGCTACAATTGATAGTTTAGATGGTAAAATGCTTCGTGACCAAATAAAGCATCGACGGAATAATATTGTTAATACTGCAGCTCAATTTTATAAAACTATCCAAGCGCAACCCAAAGAAGAACTAACTTTAAAGGGATGTGAAGATGTACCTCTTGAAGGGCTTATGCGCTATTGTTTTGATTGTAATCAGCTTCTTGAAAAGTTATAAATAAAGAACACATCTATTCTTTTTTCTTCAAAATCTTAACAATTCGATTGATAGTGATTTCTGATAAATTCCACTCATAACCATTAAAATCTGTTGTATTTATAAATTGCACAACAACGGTGTCGATATCGTCATGGTATTCGGCAAGACTTTGGTACCCAGGAACCAATCCTCCATGTTCGTATTCGTAAATAGAAGCGTAGATTTCTTCTTCACCTTCTTTAAATACCGAACCATCATTTAACGCTCTTAAGAATATTCCAACATCTTGTGCAGTAGCGAGCATGCCGTTTTCATTTTCCTTAAAATCTTGCTCCAAACCTACATAATAACCACTCATTACATCGTCTAAATTGACTTCTTTCAAAGAAAAAAATGTATTGTTCAGTTCAAGGGGTATTAATATGTGCTCCTTGATATATTTTTCATGGCTATAACCTAAAACCTTATCCATGATTTTTCGTAGCAATAAATAATTGGTGTTTGAATATGCATAGCCTTTATCAGGTTCGAAATGTGCTGGTAAATCGAGCGCAAATTCAAGCGCCTTTTTACCATTTTCTTGTTCATTTTCCCAATAAGCAGGATTATCTGTGAAATTTGGAATTCCACTACGATGTTGAACCATGTGCCTCAATGTGATATGTTCAGCATTTTCAATTCTGCCTACTAGTTCTGGAAAGTAATCTGATAAAGCATCATCTAAAGATAAGCGATTGGTATGGGCTAGTTTTGTGATGGCAACTGCAGTATACAGTTTACTGATGCTTGCAATTTTAAATAATGATTGTGGGTCTGCAGGGATTTTATTTTCCCGATTTTTCCAACCACCTGTATAAAATGCTGGAGGTTCTCCTCCCTTATCTACATACACTATCATTCCATCAAAACCATGACCAATTGCTTCATCAACTTGTTCTTGAACCGTATTTGGCAAGGGTAAAATCCATGCCCAAACCAAAATCCATGGTACAAAGTACAAGGAGATTGCTGTTCCTACCAGTAATACGATTCTAAATATCTTTTTTTTCATAATGTTATTTGTCTTTCAGAAGCATGGGATATTTGTAAATGTCGTAGACAAATTTCCTTTTTTACATTTTTAAAGGGAAGTATTAATTTCTGAATTGTTGAATCCTATTGATGAACTGTTCATTCACTCTTGGATTTCTTCCATAGTATTAATTTTACTGATGTTTTTGAATCTCTTGTTCGAGTATTGACAACATATTGGTAATTCTGTCCCTTAATGTTTGAGATTGAAAATTAGCGATTTGGCTAAAGGTTATTACTTGGCTAACGATGCCTTCAAGTTCTGTGTCTGAAAGAACATTGTTCAGGTCTACATTCTTTTTTGACTGACCAATACTGAATTTATAATTGTAATTTTTGTCTAGGGCTTCTGTAGGTGTGTAACCATCTTTCCATACATTATTGTTGATATTTCTAGAAACGCCGAGTCTAATAGCACAAGGAATGATCATTTCCGTTCTAAATTTTTGGTATTCTAACTCTATTTCTTGCACTTGATATACTTCTGAAGACCAATTTGATAAGATCCTAACGAGTTCCTGGTTCCGAATCAGTCGTAATTTATCAGTACCAACAATATCATTCTTAATTGGGTCGAATGTAGGATCTCTTATAATTTTTGAAAAAGAGTTGTAAAAGAGGTCTTCATCAACTGAATTAGGGTCGTCAATAAAATTTAGTAATTTATTACAAGCCACTAAAGCTTCATTTCGCATCAGTATTTTTTCATCTAACTGTAAAAGATTGCTTTGATACTCGTTTTGCAATTGCTTGAGGATTAAGCCCTCTGTTTCTAAATCTTTTTGGTTTTCATTCCAATTATTAATACTTAAAGCGATTAATATTCCAATTACCACAAGTACAATTTCACCTATAGCGTAAATGAGATATTTTCTGAATTTATTTTCGGAGAGGAGGCTTTGCCTGATTTTTCTAAAAAACTTCATTGTTAAAGGTTAGTGTCTCTAAAGATATGATTTTTAGTGAATTCAAGTTCTGCTGTGCTTTTCCCAATTTTCTTTGGTCATCACAAACTTTATTTCACCATTTCCATGTGTGCCGATTTCGGTCCATCCTGTTTTTCTGTAAAAATTTTCAGCCCTTGTTTTCTTGTCTGTACTTAACCAAATATTATCAGAGGTTTGACTAAAATACCAATCTAACATGATTTTCTGTAATTGCTTTCCTATGCCATTGCACTCAAAATTTGGTTCTATGAAAAGAGCCCAAACATTCCGTTCTTTTAAATCGACAATAGAAAATCCGATGATTTGGTTTTCAATTTCACCAACCCAACCCTTTCCACGGTTGGTTATGAACTCTAAACAAAGCTCATCTGTGACTAAATTGGGATTTGATAATATGTTTTCTCTAACTGAATTTCTTACACGTTGAATTTGTTTTATATCATTTGCAGTAGCTACTCTAAAATTCAATTTATTGAAATTCATGTGTTTCATTGAATCAATTACTTCTAGTAGATAACATCTTTATAGAAATGGCTTTTTGAAAATCGTGTCGCTGCGTTAGTTTTATGATGAGCGCTTATTACTGGTTAGTCATAAATGTTCCTTTAATATCATCATAATAGTACAATTCTTTCAGTGGTAGGCCATTTTCATCAAAAATTTTGCTCCAAGTGTTTAAAGGTTCCCAAATACAGGTACCATTTCCTCTATTGTTTGGTAAATTGAATACCATATCATTTACCGCTTTTTTGAAAGCGCTGTATTCAACAACATTCACATCTTTTTTATATCGATCAATAATGTCCAGCATATTACTGTTGAGATCATCTAATGTACAGTGCCATATAGGGTAGTAGGAGAGTCCAATGATATCAAATTCGACTCCACGTGCTATCATGTTGTCAAACCAAAATGTCGTCTCCTTATTTTGTCCGCCTAGCGCCAAATGCATCATTATCTTTGTGTTTGGATCTACTTCTCTTACAGCTTCTGAACCTGCTTTTAACAAGCTCGCTAGATTATCTAAATTTGAAATATGACCTTCTGGCCAAACTATACCATGATTAACTTCATTTCCTATTTGTACCATCTCTGGCATTGTGCCTTGGTTTTTTAGTTCTTGGAGCACTGATTTTGTATACTCCTTAAGCGTACTGGTGAGCTCATTAAATTCCAATCCTTCCCAAGCTTTAGGTTTAAACTGCTTTTGTGGGTCGGCCCAAGTATCGCTGTAGTGAAAATCTAATAGCAAATGTAGTCCTGCATCTTTAATACGTTTTGCCATTTGCAAGGTATAGTCCAATCCGCAAAACCCTTTTTCTGGAGAATAGCCATTTTCATTTTCAGGATTGACAAACACTCGTAAGCGGATATAATTAAATCCATGGTTTTTTAGAATCTCAATGGCATCCTTTTCTTGACCATCATCATGAAAAACCATTCCTCTGGCTTCAAGTTGAGGTAAAAAGGAAATATCGGCACCCAACATCTCTGGTTCAATTTTAGGTCCTTTGGTAATTTGCGAGGTTGTAGGTTTCAATAATTCTACATCGGCTGAAATGGTGTGTATTTCGTGAGAAGCTGGCCAAAGACTGTCTGTTACTACTTCAACTTTTATTTTATCGGTTGTATTTCCAGCTCTAAGCCATAATTTTTTTACACCATTCGAAATTTTTGATTTCCAAATGGAGAGGGTATCAGATTTTAAAACTGATTCGATCTCTGAGCTATCAATATCTATAATTGTGGCATCTCCTTTAACACTAATGCGAAAGGGTAATGACGCATCTTTAATTTCCATTCCTGTGCTGTCTACAGCGCTTATGCGTAATAAAGATTGATCTTTACCATTGGCTATCATTGTAGTTTTATAACTTGCAAATACAAGCGCGTTGGGTTTGCCTGAAGCGACTTGGTACCAATCTGAATAATCCTTGGCTGGTTGTTTGGTTTCATCTGGTTTTTTATCCGTTTTTTGATTGCAGGACACAAAAAACATAAGAAAGATGAAACTTAAAATGGCGTGGTTTTTCATCTAAATTGATTAATTGTCGATTTTTTCAAAATCTACTTTTGCATTTATCTTTTCCTTGGAGTTGGCATCGAGATATAGTTCATGCTCTTTCAGAAGCTTAATTTTCTTAACTTCTTTGCTGGCAATAGTGATTGTGTTTATTATTTTTCCTTTTTGCTGAATTCTAATAGAAAAGCTGCTTTTTCCAATATTTTTTACAATTGCAAAACAATCTTTTCCGTAATAAGGATTGATAGCACCATCTTGTCCTGGGCCTTTGCCAGTCATCAACATGCTTTGCGAAGGTTCTAATTCAAATTCTGATTCTGATTCTGATTGTGCAATTAGTTCATATTGACATAGAAAAGCGACACATAGTAATAAGAGGTATTTTTTCATTTAAAATTTTACTAGTTTTTTTGTTACCTCTGATTGATCTGTTTTTATTTTCAAAAAATACAATCCAGGGCTTAAATTACGTATAATATATGTTTCCGATTTAGAATATTCCTTAATTAATTTTCCAGAGACATTAAATAGTTCAATTGATTCTATGGTTACGTTAGATGGGATATCTATTTTAAAATAGTCATTCGTCGGATTGGGATAAATTTTTAGTGTATGGTCTAATGAATATTCATTAATACTCAAATTATCAACGACCTGAGTAGACACTGTATTGGTAATAATAGGTTGGTTGTAGTCAAAATAGATGCTTGCATTTCCACTCATTATATCTCCAATTTGGATGGTTGATTTAGGTTTGATTTTATAAGCAATATACCCTTTGCTGTTAGGCTCATCTAAGGCTTCATAAGGCAAGTTTATGTTGTTGAAAAGAAATTCTACCTCATTGTTGTTTGTTATGTTTACTTGATAATCGTGACTTGCACTTACCATTCTTAAGGTAGTCCAATCTAATTCTGGATCTAATACATCTTCAATTCTAACAAAAGTAGCGTTAGCATTACCCGTGTTTTGAAATCTAATAATGTAATCTAAATAATTATCTGATTCATCAATAGTAATAGTTTCGCCCTGTAAGACTCTTTTATCATTAGGATCAAATGCATTTACAACTATTTGTTCTAAGTTATATAAGTTGTCATTTGGAGAATAATCGTTCGCATCTGGCAGTACTAATCCAGTAAAGTTTAAGGTGTCATCAGCATTTAAAGTCGGAGGTGCAAAATTTTGCATGGCGATATCAACCTCTATGCTTTCAAATGGTTGTATTGTTCCTAAGTTGAAATTTAAGTTGTTTGGTAAAGCACTTGCTTCATTTGGAATAGCAGATAAAAAGGATTGTTTCGTATTGTCAAAAGTGAAAGTAGCTGAAACATTCTCAATGATTTGTGTGCCTATATTTTTTATTACCAATTTATAATACGACTCAAAACCAGGTCTTGCATCGTTCAAAGGTATGATAGACATGTTTAAATCATCAACAACTTGATTTGCGGTCAGGCAAAAATCTATTACATCGGTTGGGTTATTGGTGTCTAGTGTCAATATCTCATTCAAAGGAGAGGATGTAAAGTAATCTGGCAGATTCATAAGACTTATATCAAATACGCCTTGATTTGCTTCAATGGAATAATTTCCATTTAGAATCATTGATCCATAATCAAAATTATCACTTGTTGCCGTTACTAAAATCCCATCTATTGGTATATCATTATTGTCACATCCATTAGTATCTAGATCAAATAGAACTGTTCCCGAAATTGAATAATCCACACAATCATTGCTCAAATCATCTCCTATAATCCACCAATTGGCTTGGTTTTCCAAATAAGATCTAACTTGCGTGTTGCAATACGCAACACTGTAAGCCTGAAGCACTTTGTTTTGCAGTCCAGATTGCGCTAATGCTAATAGTAAAGCATCATAATTATCTGTATTCATAGAAGTATATCCAACAAAGGATTCATCGGTAAAACCATTTGTGAAATCAGTTACATTTTGGAAATTCCAATCAGAGATATCTTGGTTGAAATTTGATGCATTATGAAAAACTCCCTTCATATAAATCACATTTGTGGTATCCCAATTATCTAAGGGTTGATTAAATGAAATCGCATCTTTAAACATTTCCCTAATGCTTGAATTGTTAGACAAATCCCAGTCATTTACAGGTTCGTTAAATGACGATGCACCTTGAAACATGCCTCTTGTAGACATGGCGTTTTGGGTATTCCAACTATTGATATTTTGATTAAAAGAAGAAGCATTCAGAAACATATAACCAAACTCAACAACGTTAGAAACATTCCAATTGTTTAGTGGCTGGTTGAAGCTAATGGCATTTCGAAACATCCAGTACATGTCGGTGACATTAGATACATTCCAATTATTTAAAGGCTGATTAAAACTACTGCTGTCTTGAGGAAAGCAACTAAACATCCCAACCATATTTGTTACATTGGACACATTCCAATTATCAATATTTTGATTAAAGGCAGATGCTCTTCCAAACATAGCTTGCATATTGGTAACATTAGACACGTTCCAGTTGTCTAGAGGCTGATTAAAAGCGAATGCTTCATAGAATAAGCTAGACATATTTGTTACGTTGGATACATCCCAATCATTAATAGGTGAATTCATAGAATGACAACCATTGAACATACTACTCATATTTGTCACTAGACTTAAGTCTGGAACATCAGTAGCATTAATTGTTAAATTCTGTAAGCCAGCAAAAGCATTTTCCATTGAAATCCATTGAGCAGAACCCCATTGTTCAATTGATTTCACTTTTTCATCCATATTGTATCCTGAGCCACCATCGTAGTTTATTCTATTGATTCCTCCGGTAACAACAATTGTATATATTCCTGGTGCACTATAGGTATGGTGTATTCCTGTTGTATTGACGTCGTCATCTGTTAAGGTGTTTCCATCTCCTAAATCTATAGTAAAACTGTTTCCGAAAAAGGGGTATTGAACATATAACCCTGTGCTGTTGTTCACTTCGTAAGTAATTATGAAATCATCAGCGGATTGCGAGAAACTGAAACAAGAAATTAAAATGGCTATGAGTGTAGTGTAATATTTCATCAAATTGTTTTTGTGTCTTTATTTAAAATGACTCACAGCGTGTTTGTAGGCGATTTGGAAAAGATAAAGATGTGAGTCGTTCATCATTAAGCAAACAAGTTACTTAATTCCTACGAATTTCCAACGAGAAAATTTTGATGCAATAGTTAGGAGGCTATTTGGCAATTGGGCTTTTTTCTATCGTAAATAGTTCAATGGTTTCCGTTTTGCCTTTTAGTTTTTTTGCTGTTATATGTGTATAAAGTTTATTCGAAATTTTACCTGTCGTTCCATTGCTCAACTTTTAACGACACCTCCTTATCTACATTAAAGATTATAATATTTTCTCCGTCATTGGTTGTTTGGTTTGTAAACGCTTGAGATTCCCAATTCCCTCTTGTGATCTTAAACTCCAAAGGGAATTGAACTTCTAAAGTGATTTCGCGTTCTAAAGTAGATGTTTTTGTTAACTTCACTTTGGACGGATCCCAATTTCCAAGACTTTCTTGGTTTCCTGTTATATAAGCGTTGTCATTTTCTTCCAAAACCCGGACTTTGAAAGTGATTTGCTTTTTATTTCCGTTAGGTATGTAAGGGTTATTGTTAACGAACTCTTTAAAGTTATTCATGGCAAAACTAAGGGATGGCAGATATACACTCCAATGGTTTTCGTTGGGGTATTCTTTAAGTAAAACAGTGTGTTTTTCAGTTGCGTTTTGATGTTCAATAAATTCCTTTACTTTCTCATATGCCTTTACCCATTTTTCACCAAAGGAAAAATATTCATTTGCCTGACTTATATAAATGAATTTACCATCCGAGATTTCATCAAATTTAGTATTGATAAAATCTTGAGCCAATCTATTTTCATCATAAGCCAAATTAGGAGATATGGCTATGACACCTGTAAAAAGATCAGGATGCTTTATTAACTTATCCAATACAAAAGAGGCACTCATTGAGTGTCCGATTAAATACACTTTATTTGTTGTTCGGTAGGTTTCTGATATCAGAGGAAAGACTTCTTGATTCACGTATTTCCAAAAATTTTCAGCATTGGGATTCTGTACATTGTAACCCTCTAAAGGCACATTGATAGGCATAGGGAACAAGTCGTTATTTCTGTAGTAATCTATTTCTGGGTAACCAGGAGACTGAATTCCAACAACAATAAATTTCTTTGAACCCATAATGAAATTGGAAGCTGAATGAACCAAATCAAATAATTCCCGATGTTGTGAATCAAATACATAAATGACATCAAATGAGACCAAATCTCTTTCTTCATAAAGCCATGGTGTATAAATTAAGATTTCCCTTTCTTGACTTAAAAACTTTGATTTGATGCTAATGATATCAAGTTTAGCAACTTCTTGACCAAATGTGGTATTTGAAAAGACAATAATTAAAAAAAGGAGAAAGCTTCTTAAAGTGTTCATTGAGGTCATTTGAGGGTGTTTGATTAGTTAAGTGATTCGTTTAGAAAGATAGCAAAAAAACGAAATAGACGTATAGTAGTGGTTATTTGAATTCGATATGTATTTTAATCTATCTTTTGAATTATTATGTTAAGTATCACTAGAATCAGAAATTCATAACTACTTGATTTATAATAAGTTTATTTAAATAAAAAAAGACTTTAGCAAGTAGAGAATTCTACCTAAAAAAGTCTTTAAATGAGTTGTTGATTTTCTCTTTTATTCACCAACGATAACGGTAACTCTAGCTGTTGCATTAACGGCTTCGCAATTAGCTATCGCATCATTAAGATAAATTAAGGAACCGCTTCCAGTACTGGTATTGGCATGATACACGCCAGGAGTATATTCTGTTAGATGGCTCGAACCTGAACCGACATTATTTCCAGTTGGCAAATTTGAATTTGGTGTCCAAGAATAGGTTCTACCAACATTTGAAGGTATTGGGTCAGGACTGTATTCTAATATTTCTACATAATAACTAATGGCATCTGGCACAGCATTGATTTCAAAATAATTAACGATACCATAGCCACCTGCGCCTTCCCACCATCTGCATTGTATGTCTACCTCAAAAATGAGTACTTCTGGTTCTGTAGTAAAGAAATAAGGTGCTTGTGAAGTACCACCATTTCCATCCCTTGCTTCTACATAACCTTCATATAATGTTTCAGGTTCTAAACCAGTGAAGCTATAGGTTAGTGAAGTACCACCAGAAGCTATTTCCTGTCCGTCTAGTATAATGGCATAAGTCACCTCGTCTCCATCAGGATCATTAGATTCAGTCCATTCAATAGTTGCTCCATTAAACCTTATCTCTGTTGTGTTGGCAGAGAAAATGCCGGGATTTGTATTGTTTGGGGAATCTTCATTGCTTGAGCATGCAGTAAGGAGAAACACTGTGATGATTAATAGAACATTGTAATTTTTCATGATAATTGATTTTGAGTTAATTACTTATTCTATTATATCGGATAACTTTTAAAATGTCATCATCTCTTTGATTTTGTTTCTCAAGAAATTTTTACATAGCCTACACCTAATTCCTTCAGTTAAACAACAAATCAATAAACATCATGCGTTATTGGCAATGGTCTTTATTTACAGTATTAGGAATATCAGGTCTGCAATTAAAAGTATTTGTAGTATTAAAACTACCATCACGATATCCTTTTTAAATCGATAGACTATAAAAATTGCAATGATAGCTAGTAGTGGAAGTACGAGTCCTGAATAAATCCTCAAAGAATAGAAAGATTTGCTTTCAGAAGGAGGTAATCGATACCAGTTTACGTCTTTAAATATTCTAGAAACTGAGTATTCGATTTTTTTATTAGTCAATTCTAATTCAGCAAAATCTTCAGTTACCATAAACTCATGTTCGCTTGTGATTACTTTATAAGTGTAATGGTAGTTTTTTGCAGCATTGTAATATTGTTGTACGTCACTATCAACATTGCGTATTCTATCATTTATTATTTTACCTGGAAAAGCAAAGTCTGTTAAGATTAAAAGTGCAAGAAACACAGTTAAAGAATATGCTACTCGTCTTAGTTTACTCATGGTTTGAACTTATTGACATTTTTTCTTTTTTAGTAATTCTATCGGTTCTTGCATTTCCTTTTTCAAATTAGATAAATGTTGTTTTTGACGAATTAACATAGCGATAAAAAACACAAGATTGTCTTGAAACTTCAAGAATATCGGATTATTAGGCTCATTTGTCCAATCGTTTTTTGGCAATAAATCCAGATGTTCTTTATCGAGTTCTTTATTTAGATATTCAATATCTTGATACCCAAAATCGCATACCAAATCATAATCACCCATTCTTTCAATAATCTCATTTCGATTCTCTTGAAGTAGATTTAAAATATTGTTCAAAAAAGTACTATGTTGAATAAGTCTGTTTTTAAGTTTTAAATCTGTCAATAACTTCAACTGGCCTGAAGAGGTGATATCTTCAAAAGCAATAGTACTGGGCACAAACACGTCTTGTCTTAAGGCAAGAACGAATTTATCAAGTATTTTACCTCTTTCGTTAGGTATTTTGTTTAAATCTAATATCAACTCTTTGCAGAGCTTTATTTTATTTGTTGTGAGTTTAGAGGTTTCGTCGATTAACTTTTGATTGAGTTCTAAGTCGTCAAGAATTCTACAGTAATAATCGGCTTCAGTGATTTCGTTTTTTCGGTTTTCATTCCAATTATTTATTTGAAGTGCGATCAAGATTCCAATAACAACAAGTACAATTTCTCCAACTGCATATTTAAGATATTTCTTGGTTTTTCCTTCGGAAAGTAAGTCTTGTCTAATTTTTCTAAAGAATTGTATCATCAAGTGTTGGTTTTCTATAAAGATATAATTTTAATTGATTTAAGTTCTTAATGAAACTCAACCTTGGTGGAACCTACTTCTATTCAATAGCATTGAATTTTTTTAAATTAGTGTCACTTACACTGTTGAGGAAGTTTCTAAAATTAAGTTCTTCTTTTTCAACAAGAGAAGATCCCGTCAAAGCAATGTAAGACTTTGTAAATAGGTTGTTTCCTTTATAGGTTATTTTTGACGTTAGATAGGTGGTATCATTGTGTTCAACGGCACTAAGCTGATATTCTACATTTTTGAACTTGGATTCAGATAAAATAGAAATGGACTTATTAGGAGTGATTTCCGTAATCACCTGTCTAATGATTTGATGATTTCCGTCGGAATTGATGTAGATATCAGATGCTGATCCGATGGTTCCGGGATTTCCATATACGTATTCTGTTTCCTGTACATCCTCTAACAAATTAGACAAATTGAATTTGTCTTGAAGTAAAGGCCAGGATTTTTCTATAGGCTTATCAATTTTAGCAAAAAGTTCAAATGAAACTTTTGGTTTTAATATACCGTTTAGGCAGAATAGCAGCAGCAAGGTAGCAATTACTGCAAGTGCATAATTTAGGGCTTTCATTTATCTGGTTTATTTAGTTAGTGTCAACGTGTTCATGTAGGTTAAATGCCTTGAGACAAAGCTATTTTGAATTTGAATAAAATCGATGTCTCGAAAATTCTTTAGGCAAAAATAGCAATGAATTTACATCTTGTAAGTTGCGGTTGGTTGAATTTAGTTACTGTATATTTCAACTATGTCATCAAGACATAATGCTCTATCGTAAATTCTAACATCATCAATAATACCTTTGAATGTATCTGAAGGTAAGTTCAGCCTTGTTCCAATTAGTAAAGGAGAATCATCATAATTAAAATTGCCATCGACATCTTCAATTGCAGATAATTCATCATTAACATACAAGTACAATTTTTGGTTTTTGAAAACTCCAGTTATTAAGTACCATTCATTGATATTGTAACCTTGTTTTCTTGCTTGAGTAAGCGTACCATCAGTTGTTATTGAAAAAATAATTTCATTGGTTCCTGACAAGCTTAAACCATATGGCCAAGAGTAAATTCCATTTACTGCTGTACCCTTTCTAATGATTTGATGGGTTTTTATTTCTTCTGGATAAACCCAAGCCATTAAAGTGAATTCATTGGTCAATCTTAGCTGGTTGCTATCAGGAATTCTAATCTCATCATCATTACCATCAAAATGATAGGCTGAATTACTGTTTCCCAATCTGTCATTCGTAAGAAGGGGACCATTGACATTCCCGTTATTATTGAAACCACTTTCATCAGAAGCATTTGAGTTCATTGGGTAAAATGCTAAGAGCTGCGGGTCTTCATTAGAATCACAAAGTGGAATTAGATTAACAACTACAGAAATATCTTGATAAACATTTCCATTTGAAACTCGGACTGAAGCTGTAATGAATGGATTTCCAGTAAAGACTGAATTATTGAAATATACTAAATGTAATTCACCTGTAGTCGTATTAATTTGTAGGATTTCATTTGGACTCTGATTTAAAATTTCAAATGTTAGATTCCCTTCATTAGTTTCGGCAATAACTTGACCAATAATTTCATTTTCAATTGGAATTTGGCTTAGGTCAATTTCTAAATCTGTAGCAGTTACCGTTATTTCCTCTAAATCAATTAAATTGATTGTAATAAAAGCTATATCTGAAATATCTCCGTTAATTACTTTTACTGTTCCTGTTATTTGAGGATTGGTTTCGAAATCAAATAAATTTGGATTTGCCACTGTAATTTCTCCAGTTGAGGAATTCATTGAAATACTATTGCTAGGATTCTGTTCAATAATTGAGTAAACTAAGTTTCCTTGATTTGTAGTTGCATTTATAAATCCAATCGATTCATTTGCAGAAGGGTTTTCGTTAATACTCGTTTCAAAATCTGAAACTGAAACTGTAATTTCAACGCTATCATCATTACTGCTTTCACAAGTAAATAATAGACTTATAAAAGTCAATAGAAAAATTTTACCTAGCTTCATTTATAGTTATAAGTTTTAAAATGGCAACCAGCTGTTCTTATATGGCGAGTTGTGTTAATTGTTCAGTAAGATAGTAAAAACAGTTATGTTTTTATTCGTAATTTATGTGGACTTGTCTTGGGAATTCTTTCAATTATATGTCTAGCTTCTAAATCCAATTTGACCGTAACAATATACCAAATTACCTTTCCATCAAAAGTTTTACTCAATTTTTTTACTGCAATATCTGACAGTTTATCGTAACTTATCTCATCGTACTCCTCAATTGTATTTAATATAAATTCTTTAATCGTATCATATCTTCTTTTTAAGATATTTACACCAGCCTTACCTTTAGGGTGTTTAGTTAAAATTCTTTCTTCATCCATAATTTTAGAAACTATATTTTATCCAGAGTCATTTCAAAAAATTGAATCCAATTTTCACCTCTCTTATATTCGCCTTTTTCGTACCATTTTTCTTGTTCATTTTTCCAAATAATATAACGTACGTTATCATTAGGATACCAGTACAGTTTATTTTCAATTATTTCAGCTCTAAATTCGGCATTCATTCCACTTGGTAGGTAAGACCTAAAAGTGTAGTTTTCATGCGTTTTATTGTAGGTTAGAATTGCTAGCGCATTATGAACAACTTTACCGTTAGATATTCCTTTTCCTTCAATTAAAATTGCTGTTGAATCTAACTTGAATTCTATTTTTTCTGTTTGTTCAAACTCAGATTTTCCATTTCTACCCATCATCCAACCATTACCTTTCCAATTTCCTACCATAAAAGCCAATTCTTTAATTTTGGCTTTAGATATAGAATCGGTTTCAGATGTTTGGGAAAAACCTGAAAAGGAAACTAAAAGGATTAAAAGAATTGTCAATGAATTTTTCATAATTTATATATTTAATTGGTTTTACTTTTCAATTATTTGGCTAAGGATGGAGTTAAACTCTTTTGGGTTTTCCATATTTAGTAAATGGCCAACGTTCTCCATTTCTATTTTTTGGGAATTTTTTATTCTTTGGTGGTATTCTTCCGCTATCAGTGAAATGTCTTGAGCGTCTTGATTACCAAAGATAATGTAGGTTGGCACAGTTATATTTTCAAGTCTCTTACGAGCAACTATCGTATCTAACCTCGACCAATCTTCTTGCCAGTGGTTTCTTGTATTCTTTAAAATCATATCCAAACTTTTTGAATAGAACGATTCGCTCAACTGTTGCATTTGTCTTCTAGGTCCAACCACCCAGTTTTGGTGAAATAACTTAGAAGATTCTATTGTGTCCAAATTTTTTATAGCTTTTTGTCTGAGTTTATAATTTTCTGAAGCCAAACTGTCTTTAAAGTAATTCCAGCCGTTTAGACCAGGTGAAACCAAGATTAATTTATCTACTCTGTCCTGAAAATTTAAGGTAAAATCTACACATATCATTGCACCCCAAGAAAGTCCGATAAGAGTGATTTTTTCATTAGCATGGCTAGATGTTATTTCGTTGAGTATTTCATAACCAAACAATGGTTCTTCCCCTTGAATTGTTTTTCCATGGCCTAAATCTGAAAATCTAATTAAGTGGTAAGAATCTTTAAATTCGTTTATCTGCTCGTCCCACATCTCTAAATCAAGGTATCCACCGTGAACAAATACTACTGTTTTTCCTTTTCCTATTGATTCTACATGTATTTTATGTTCATTTATCGTAACAAAACTCTCGATAGAATCATTTTTTACTTCATTGCAGGAGATTAATATAATCGCTAATGAAAATGTAAATCTCAAGAATTTCACTTAGTAAGTTTTTTTAATACAAGCCAACGTGTTGGTTTATGGCTAATTATGTGATGTGTTCAGTAAGATAGCAAAAAATCTTAATAGGAGGAGAGAGGGACTCTCTATAACTCCGTGAAGGGTTCTTTATGCATAATGAGTTTACACCTTGTTATACATTTGTTAAAGCATCAATTATCATATGAATCTATTTCCTTGATGACGTTTTCACCTACATCATCAAGCTGACCATATAGATCAATCATCCAGTCAAACTGAAAAGCCGCTAAGTTAATTACATTTCTATAGGATGCTGATGAGGTGTACTCTTTGAAATCCTGATAATATTCAGATTGTGGTGTCGCTCTTACGTTTAATGAATCTGGAGGGAGGAAAGCGGTGGCGAGTACCAACGATTTATCAAACTGAGTGGAAAGATAATTTTCTTGACCTTTAAGATAGCCATTATAACTTTCTTCATTTTGCGAAATGTCATCTACAAGTCGGTGGTAGCGAATCAAAAGAGAGTCTAAATCCGTATTGTTTATTTTGCCAAAGTAATTAGAGTTTTTTAAAGCTTCATAGCCACCTGTGTTGGGTTTGAAATGAAAATCCATGAAGGCAGAGCCACAACCCATGAGCAGAAGCAGGTTTTCTTCATCCTTTTTATCTAGAATTGCCGTTCTTGCTTTCTTACAGAGATTTCCAATGTTTTTTCTATACTTAGTTAATGAATCTAGCATTCTCATATCTTCTTGGGTGTGCAATTTTATTTTTCCCAAGTATTCCCTTAAAGCTTTGTCATCTTTCTTTACCTGATTCCAATTGTTTATCTGAAGAGCAATCAAAATACCTATTACAACCAATAAAATCTCACCAATTGCATATTTCAAATACTTACTGGTTTGACTATTTGAAAGTAAGTCGTATCTGATTTTTCTGAAGATTTTCATATGGGTTAGTATTCGGTTTTAATGCAGTAGAAGGCGTTCGAGTTTTTTCAGTTTTGTTGTATTGAATAAATGTATGAAAAATTCCTTGTATTAACCTAGAGTACAATTCCCATTGACCATATACGTTGTTGTGGAGTTATTTCAATAATCTAAAAGAATCTATAAAGGAATCAATGTTCTTATCATTTTCTCCTAAATATGAAATGTTGTAAACTCTGTTTTCGACTCTGAAAATCCTACCAAGTGCCATTCCTTCAACTCCTTTTTCTTTTAATTCTTGATTTGTTTTCAACACGTAATACTCACCACTTAAACCATTGTGCTCAATACTTTCTTGATAATCAAGGAAAAATGATTCTTCCATTTTATGAGTTAAGTTATTGATGCTTTGAGTATAAATTTGTTCATCAGTCATTGATTTTATCATATGTTCTGGGTAGTCGACATATTCTAAAATGAATAGCTTATTGACACCGAGAGTAGAGCGAAATATATGGATTTGAAACTCATCCAATCCCAATTTATTATCAATCACTGAGTATTTAGGTTCAGTTGGGAAATCAGCGACGAAATTACCGGTTTTAGAGGCGTATTCTCCACCTTTTGTTTTATAAATGTTATCATTAGTTGTCTTTCCACATGAAAAAACAACCAAGAGAATTAAGGTGATTAAGGATTTTTTGATCATATCGAATTTGTTATATACAGTTATTTAAGTCCTTGTTCAATCGCGTTTTTATATTCAACTAATCTTTCGGCTACTTCAATATTTTTTGTTTTATTAAGTAACAAACCCATAGCAGTTGTCTCAATTTTTCCGAGTTGACTGGAAATTTTATGAACATCTTCCTCTATAGTATACTTCAAAATTGTTTTTACGTAGGAACTGTATTCTCCTCTTGCGCCAGGAATATCTGAAACGCCAATTGGATCCCAAAGATAATAAAGTACCTCATCTATCCTTTGCGCTAGTTCCTGTGTTTTGTGACTGTTCATAATAATTACAGAATATGTGTCCGTTTAAGGCTAGTTGAGCGATTTGTTTAGTAAGATAGCAAAAAACGACATAGGAGTAGAGTGGAATTCACCAGAATTCCGCAAACGTTCTTTAAAGGACTTATTAGCTATGCACGCTGCTATATGCTGGACTTTATCAGTTCAACAAGATCTTTTTCACTTGGTCTAGGTGCATTTTCATCTATTATTTTGCCGTCCTTGCCAAAAAGTAAATACCTGGGAATAGTTTTAATGTCAAAATTTTTATAAAGACTGGATTTTTCCCAGTTTGCTATTATATAATTATCTACATCATTAGAGATATTCTCTAATTTTGATGCTCTTATCCAGGCTGAATAATCCTTGTCAATAGAAATTTCAATTATACTCAGTTCTGTTTTATTGAACTGCGATTTTAATTCCTTTAAATATGGCATTTCTTTTCGGCAAGGTGCACACCAGCTTGCCCAAAAATCTACAAGAACAATTTTTCCTTTATGTTTTGAAAGTACTTGTTCAAAGGTCAGTTCGTTGTCGTCAACTAGATTGGTTAAAATTCCAACAGTTCTATTGGTTGCGTTGAGTTGCTTTGCGTTCAGCTTTTGTTTGTCAACTACAGCATTCCATTTGTTTTTAAATTCTTGATTATGATTAACGTTGTTAAACGTTGTCAGATGCTTATCAAATTTTGCTTTTTCATTAAAATATATGCCCTTCAGATAGGAGTCCAATAAAACCTCTTTTGTGGATTCATTTAAAAATGTTTCTTGTTCATTAATAAAGTCAAATAGAACAGAATTCTTAACACGTTTATCATCTTTAAAATAGGAGTATAAAATCAAAGCTCTCAAAAAACTTACATATTCTTTGTTGTCAAGCAATTCTTCTTCATTAAGGTTTATGTCCAAACTCTTAATGTCTAAATTCATATTTCGATTTTTAGCTTCTCTTAGTTTAGAAGTAGCGAATTTTAATTTTTGACTAATCTTTTGGGTTGCATAGAATTTTGCTGAAATGCTATTGTTGGACTTTAGACTATCTAACAATTTAATTGAGTTTTTATATATTTTTTCTAAATCATAATTGTTGTTTTGGAATTTTTTATCATCAATCACTATTGCTTTGTTATTAATATTGTCATTGTATAACAAATAATCGAAGTTGGTCTCACTCCAAGTTTTATTGCCATTCAATATTGTGAAAGTTGGGTATTCTATTTGTTTAGATTGATTAACATCTATTTTTTTAATATCGATTAAAAGACTATCCCCTTTTTCAAGTTGCAATTCATAGAAAAATGAAATGAATGGATCTCCACCAATTATTTTGATAGTTTTAAGCGTAGGTATGGTTACTGATGTTTTATTTTCTTTCTGTCCGAGATAGAGCATGTCAGGCTTGTCCTGCATTTCATCTAGGTAAAGGTTTGTGAAAAATGAATTTATAGTATCATTTACGCTAATTACAACCTCATTCTTTTTTTCAATTTTTTTTTTCTTAATTATTGAAATTTCAGTCTTGTTTTCTGTCTTATTTTCTTGACAGCTAAATAATGATAAAAGTAAAAGTATGAGTAGGATGTGTTTATGGGCTTGCATATAACATGTTCGTATAAGGTTTGCTAACGCCAGTTCGCTTCGCTCGTGTGTTTCGAAATTTCAGTCGAGGGCTTAGCGTTTGGGTGAGCCCTTTTGCGACTGGCGAAAATTCCGTTGGAAAAATTTGGTAGTATGAACTATACATGTTGTTGGCTCACGTTTTTTAAACCATCATTTTATGATCTAATTGCAAATAGAATTATATAGATCGATCATTTCCATGAAAGGTTGTTCATCAGTACTAAAATCTCCGTTGTACTGATTATTGAATGCATTACATTTTTTAAGATAAGGTATTATGTGTTTTTTCATATTCTTCTTACTGTTTATTTTGTAAAAAGTACCATTTGGTAGTTTGAGGAAAAACCGATAAACTCCAACACGACCACTCGTAGTTTGTATAGATCCATTTTGTGGGCGTGATACAGTGCTGTTATTCATCGTTAAAGGATTTGGTGCATTTGAACGATAAGAACTTCGACCAATGTTTATGGGATTATCACTATAAACCTTTAATTTTCCATCTACAGTTCGTTCAGTATATCTGATATAACTGTCTGGTTTGTTTGCTTTTTGAGGTACTTTGTCAATAAAAACTCCTTGTCTGTAAAAGGTAAGTACATCTGGCACTTCTTTACGTCCTTTAATAACAATGTTATTTCCGTTTGCGTCTGTATATCTAACAGATTTCAGATAGCCTTGACCGGTTGTTCCATATTCTAGATTTGTACAAAATGTGGTATCATTTGCAACTATGAAATAATCTTGGCTATAACAAATTAAACTATATATTGTTAGATTAATTAACAGGATTGTTTTTTTTAAGTTCATATTTTATTCTGATTTTAAATAATGTGTGCCAACATGTTCATGTAAGGCTATTGTGTGATTTGTTTAGTAAGATAGCAAAAAACGACATAGGAGTAGAGTGGAATTCACCAGAATTCTGCAAACGTTCTTTACGCACTATTTGATATACACGTTGTTAAGAACAGGTTTTTAGATTAGGAACAATAATTTTTATATAAAAATTAAAACAATAGGATTTTTTTTATTGTAGTGACATCGTTTATTGAAATATTAAAAATATATACGTCTGAATTATAATTCGATAAATCAATACTTGTTTTAGACGTACTCTCTAATAATTGACCTAAAGTATTATAGATTGTAATCGAATTAAGTGATTGGTTTTCCTTTAATTTTAAACGAAATACTTTGTTTACTAGTGAATAGTTTAGAGGTTTAACTGTAAAACTATCAACAGAAAGTAAAGAAGATAAGTCATAAACTCTTGCAGGACCAAGCATACCATCTAGGTTTCCACTAAATCCACCAAAAGCTATGATGTTTCCTTGACTAGATAAATCCATACTAATGCCGGAAACATCACCGACATCACCATAAATTGTATTACCAATTTGCGACCAATCATTATCTGTTTGTTCATAAATTTTAATAGCGCCATTTGATCCTCCATCATCATCGTTAAATGGCGCGGCAATTGCTAAAATATTCCCATCACATGACAGGGAAACTCTAAATCCAAATTGGTCACCTGCATTTGTTCCATTTAAAGCATTTCCAAATTGCGTCCAAGTATCGTTCTCATATTTATAAACTCTTACTTGACCAGATGCATTACCATTAATATCATTAGAAGAAGCACCAATTGCGACTAATGTTCCATCACAATTCATAGAAAGTCCTCTTCCCGATGCCTCATTAAATTCTACACCAACAATTGTGCTTCCTTGCTGTGTCCAATTATTATTAACATATTTAAAAATTCTAACGTGACCATTTCCATCACCATTTAAAGATCCAATAGCTACTATATCACCATTCATCGAAAGTGAAACAGATTCTCCTGAAACATCACCAGCTGCCTCACCGTTAATAACGCCACCTATTAAAACCCAACTTTGAGAAATATATCTATAAACGCGAACCTGGCCTGATCCATTTCCGTTAGCATTACTGAAACGAGCACCTAGAGCAACCACATTTCCGGCACAGGACAATGATAAACTATATCCTGACTGAGAATTGTTGTTACCACCTGTAATAGTATTTCCGATTTGAGTCCAAACATTATTAACAAATTCATATACAGTTACAGCTCCTGAATCGATATTACTACCATCATATAATACTGCGCTAATTGCTAAAATATTACCGTCACAAGACAATTCTACAGAATGCCCAAAGACATCATCATCATTCTCACCAAAAATTGTATTTCCGATTTGAGTCCAAACATTATTTATATTTCGATAGACCCTTACTTGGTCTATATATATACCTGAACCTTGCCAAACATTATTTCCAACTGCAACAGTGCTTCCATCAGATGATAGTGATACTACTCGAGTTGGAGCTGCACTAGTTTCTGGTTGCGGAATAATATCATCTCCAATTTGTATTTGAGCGAAAGTGAAAATTGGAAAAATTAATGAAAGCAAAATAGTTTTCATGAAGAATATATGTTTCATAGTTTATTTTTATACTAAAGATATCAATTTAATTTGGCTTAAAATTATCGTAATTTTTTGAAAAGTTAACTCTTAGTTCAGCTTTAAACTTGTGCCTAACGTGTTCGTGTAAGTTTTGCTAACGCCAGTTCGCTTCGCTCGTGTGTTGCGGAATTTCAGTCGAGCGCTTTTGCGATTGGATGAGCCAGCTTTGACTGGCGAAAATTCCGTTGGAAAATTTGGTAGTATGAACTGTACATGTTGTTGGCTACAGTATTCATTTCACCAAAATCTTTTTTATAATACTACTTTTTCGTTCAGAGAATTTTATAAAATATAAGCCAGGGTTTAAATTGAATTCACCCATATTAACCGTGTCAGAACCTCTTACATTTTTATGAAATAATATTTTGCCATTCAAATCCATGATTTGTATTTCTTCTACTGGGAACTTTTCATCTATTTTAATCACTGATGTCTCTACAATTGGATTAGGAACTATAGATATCAAATCCTTTGGGTTTTGATAATCTGTTATAGATAATTCAGGCTCATCACAAATCAATTCTACCAAGTTTAAAGCTTCTGGGAAGTCATGCAGATATGGCATCATAAGATCATCATTTGATTTGACATATAATGTTTTCCTATTATCGGTTTGAGATGCAGGAAAAGCTACATAAGCCTCAGAGATTGAATTTTCCAAAAACATCAAATCCGAATTAGAAGGGTTGCTAGAGGTTTGAATATGATTAATAAAATCTGTTTTATCAAAATCTAAAGAAGGCCAATCATCAATGACTAAACGGACATAATAATGATAAAATCCATCTGACCATAAGCAATCACAGTAAATCACTGCCTGATTTATAGAAGCATCTAAGGAAATTAGAAATGAATCTAAGGTATGATCTGAGGCAACTATACGCAATAATTTGTTAGCTGGGTCAGAATCTAAGAAAGGTAGAGATCGGTATACTTCAACCAAATTTTCCTGAAGAAAATTAATATCTGAAACAGAAATACTACTATTGATTTCTAAATAAGTAATGAAATCTTGCTTGTCAAAATCGATTGGAACATCGTCTTCTAACCTAACGAAATAATGATAGTTCCCGTCAGAAAGCGTACAGGATTCATCTTGAGTATTTCCTTTAAAAGAAACAAAAAGTAATAATATGATTATTGCATTCTTCATCATTGTAGCAAAACTTGTTCGTGTAAGGCTATTGTGTGATTCGTTTAGTAAGATAGCAAAAAACGGGATAGGAGTAGCTTGGAATTCACCAGAATTCCACGAGGGTTCTTTTACAGACAATTAGTTATGGAAGTTTTTGTGCTTTCGTTTATTTATTCTGGTTTTGAATATTCGATTAATTCCTCCACGTAGTGAAAATCACCTTGATCTTGAGTAAGTTTTATGAAATTTTTTACAGCAGGCGCATATAACCATACTTCTGTTTCATTTGCATTATATCCTCTGGAATTCGTCGTTTTTCCAGTGTATTTAATCGTATAGGCCATAAATGTTCCCGCTTCTACTGTTTCTTCTTGGTATGATAGTACTTCAGCATTCTGACTTTGGTTTCCAGTAGTTCCGTCTTGACTTGTCCAACTGTTTTCATATTTCCATTTTTTGCCTACTTCAAGAGGCCAGTCGTACTTTGGTGTTTCACTTACTTCTGGTTTAACGATTTCGGTTACAGGAATAGTGTCTTTACCAATAGTCATACCTAGGGCTCCGTCAAAACTTACTATTTCTCTTGTATCTGTCCCATCAGAGCGTACTTCTCCTTCAGTAGTCACTCCTTTGTATTTCCAGACCCATTTTTCACCAAGTTGATAATCAGTTAGAGTAGGCTGGTTGGTTGTATTGGATTTAGTTGAGTTGTTACAGGCACTAAATAATACTAATGCAAGTAATAATAGAATTTGATTTTTCATTTATATTGTTTAGAACAATAGGACGTGAAAGCTTCAAATTTGTTACAATTAATAAAGGTAAATGCCAAGTATAGACACGAGCATATAGTGCGAACTGTGCGTTTGCAAATTAAATACGTCTGAAGTTAGCTTTAGTTATTCTTTTCCAAAGATTGGTATTCAATATCTATTAGCTCGATTAATTCTGTTATGCTCTTTTTTAATAAAACGGATTGCCTTGTATAATAATTAAGTTGTCTCGATGAAATATAAATATCAGCTAATATTCGTTTGTCTGTAATTGTAATTGGTGAGCCAAAATCACCATATTTTATTTCATAGGCATATTTATTTCTTAACTCTGTAGAACGATCCAACACATCTTCACCAATAGCTATGATATTTTGGACTTCCAATTCATAGATATTTTGAATATTATTAAATAGCTCACGATTGCTTATTATATTTGATTTTCCTTCAGATATCATTGAATTATAAGTTCCGATTTTTGGTCGAAATTTTCTGTCTGTAAAGAAAATATATTCTAATTCAGATACTCCTTCCACTTTAGGAAGCTCACCAATTATTTCCTCGAATATAAAGTCAATGGTTGTGTCTTGAGACATTAATTGAGCAATTCGCCATTTATGATCATTAATTATTTGAGACAAGAATAATGTATCTTGCATTAAATCACTTTTTATTTCCTTTAGATAGACTTTCTCTGCATCTCTTGTTTTTTTTAATTCATTCGAATTATTGATATTTAGCGCAATTAAAATTCCAATAACCACGAGTATAATTTCTCCAATAGCATAAAGAAGGTAATTAATGACCTTTTTATCTTTAATCATATTCTGTCTTATTTTTCTAAAGATTTTTGCCATTGGTTAATGTTTAATTTAAATGAAGCACAACGTGTTCGTATATGGCTAGTTGTGTGATTTGTTTAGTAAGATAGCAAAAAAACGGAATAGGAGTAGAGTGGAATTCGCTAGAATTCTGCGAGAGTTCTTTAACGCACTATTTTATACACTTTGTTAGACTTAGTAATTATACTTTTTTAAATACAATTCCCATAATTTTCAAACCAGTTATTTTCTTATAGTCATCTCTTATGAAGATCATTAGGTCTGATGAATAGTCAAAAGCATCTTTGTAGAGTGGTTTTATTTTGTTTTTCCAAGCACCATTTCTGCTAAAAACAAAAAGTTTACCGTCTATTAGTTTTATTTTTTTACTGATTTGAAAATCTGCATTAAAGTATTGTCCTTCAAATTCTTTTAATTGCTTTTCGTTGTAAATAG
Source organism: Psychroserpens sp. XS_ASV72 (assembly GCF_041224425.1). Taxonomy (NCBI): domain Bacteria; kingdom Pseudomonadati; phylum Bacteroidota; class Flavobacteriia; order Flavobacteriales; family Flavobacteriaceae; genus Psychroserpens; species Psychroserpens sp. XS_ASV72. The sequence goes on from NZ_JBGFGL010000075.1 coordinate 318,169, forward strand.
TGGGATTGTATTCTTTAAATAGCCAAGGTAATTCGTTTTCGGAATCATAGTATTTATAACTTTTTCTATCAAATTTTAAGTCAAATACAACTAGTTTATCATTAAACATAAATTGATGATTTCCAATAGGTTTTAATCTTGTTATTTCTTCTCCATCAGTCGTAAGCACAGTAAGATCTTCGTTATTAAGTTGTATTGTGTTTGTTTTGATAGTCTCGACATCGCTACCAGTAAAAAGATAGCTTCCTTCATACAATTTTAACTCTTTTTTTGAAAGCTTTACTTTTTTCTTTCTATCGTTATTTTTCGTTTTATTATTGAAATTATTGTTCGGAATGTATAAGTCAACTAACTGAAAAAACTGTTCTTCAAAATCTGAATCAAAGGTATTTTGTGTAGTGAAAAACATCATATCTAATTCTGGAAAATAAAGATACTTGGATACAAAGCCGCCTAATATCATTCCGTCAAAACCAAATGCTTGATAGTTATTATAAGTTTCAAACTCTACGCCTAAACCATAATCGATAATATTACCATTATTTAACTTGGCTTTGGTATGCATTTTTTTATATAATTCTGAATGTTCATTTTTTACTTTCTGTAAACCTAGATGCCACTTAAACATATCTTTTGGGGTGGTAAGTACTTGTCCGTCTCCATCATAAATAAAGGCGTGTAAATGTGTTTTATAGAAATCGCCTTCATCTTCTATATATCCTATTGCCCTATTTTTAATTATAGTATAAGTGCTTGTTTTCTTTATAGTATTTTCCATTCCAAATGGTTCGAAAACATCTTCTTGCATAAAATCCGCAAATGATTTCCCAGAAACTTTCGATATGATATCAGCAAGTAAAATATAGTTTGAATTGGTGTATTGAAAGTACTCTCCCGGTTTAAAATTTAATGATTTCGTTTTTGTAATGAAATTCATCATTTGGGATTGAGTAAGTAAATCATTTCTGCCTAAATCCGCAATTCCCGCAATGCCGTCGACTTCTTTAATACCACTTGTTTGATTCAATAATTGCTCAATGGTTGGGTTTCCCTTTTGGTAACGAGGTAGATTTTTGATGTATTTATAGGCAGGTTCTTTAATGGATAATTTACCTTGTTCTTCTAGTAATAGTATTGCGTAAGCAGTAAATTGTTTAGCAATTGAACCAATATCGAAAACTGTTTTATTTGTTATTGGTATGTCATAATCCAAATTAGAAATTCCATATTGTTTTTCTATCAAAATTTCTTCGCCTTTAGAGATTATAATAGAGTAACCAGGTATGCTATCTTCTACTTTATATATTTTGTCTATTTGAGCATCTAAATTTTGGCAAAATCCAAATGTTGGTATCATTGTAAGCAAAATAAGTAGAGTTCGTGTTATGTTCATTTAATTTCTTTAATTGTAAAGACTGAGTAAATTTTCGGTTGTTACAGTTGGTGTTTTTATTATGGCTAACGTGTTCGTGTAAGGTTTGCTAACGCCAGTTCGCTTCGCTCGTGTGTTGCGGAATTTTAGCCGAGCGGTCGTGATTTTTCAGTTTAATTGTTTGAATTAAAAGTAAGAAAATTCTTCTACTTAGCCAACAGTAGAAATACACTATACACGTTGTTAGCAAATGTTTAAGGTGTACTTGTAAAATCTACTGGTCCACTATAATTGCCAACTACAACTGTTCCATCTGTACCAGTGAATGTATACTCGATATCGATTTCTGTTGTAGTATAGAACCCATCCATGTCTAATACGTTGGTTATTGAGTTTATAGTTACTGTTCCTGTATTATCTGTATTTTCAGAATAAACTAGTATGTCAAAACCAGGACCACTATTGTCTCTAAACTCAATAATTTTTTCACTAACAGTTCGTGGAGTACCAGGTGAGTTGAAGGTGTTACTGTTATCTGTAGGATAAGTACCTGTTACTAATTCTAAACTTGTACTAGTTCCATCTGGATATAATGCAAACCTTCCTAAAAAGTCCAAATCAAAATTAGAAAACAATTCTATATAATATGAAGGTAAAGAGTTGCCAATCTGACTATTAACTTTAGGGATAGCAACATAATTAGTTTCGTAAAATTGTCCATTTACTACAAATCCATTATTGAAGTTGTTATTGTTGTTACTGTCAGAGTCATCACTAGAGCATGCTAATAAAATGAATGAAATTAGAATTATGTAAACTTTTTTTCTTGTCATATGTTTAAATTTTTGTTAACGTGTTCGTGTGAGGTTTGCTAACGCCAGTTCGCTTCGCTCGTGTGTTGCGGAATTTCAGCCGAGCGCTTTGCGTTTGCAAGAGCTAGTCTTTGGCTGGCGAAAATTCCGTTGGAGAAAAATAGCGAGGCTTTGCCTTGTTATTTTTCAGTGTAGTAAATATACGAAATTGCGTTCTACTCTTCCTCTTAACCAACAGCTACTATTTGCCATACACGTTGTTGTACGATGTTTTTTATTCAGTTCAAATAATATTTATGTTTTCCTTAGGTTCCACTTATTGTTTTCCACTAGGTACTACATCCATAGTTTCCACAATTTCGCCCTTAGGGTGTTCTTTAGTGTATTCATTAATTATGAGATCACTTATTTTTGAGTCCTTATCTAAGTTATAAACGATGTCTAACTCAAATACATGATTGGTGTCTCTGATGTCAACTAATTGAATAGTAAAATGATTAATTTTACGCCATTCAGGTATTATATTTAATGAAGCAGTCCATCGTAAATTTTGTAAATTATCAAGGTTCGGTTGTAACTTATTTTTAAAAGTATCCCATTTACTATCATTAACGTAATTCTGGATATTAGTAATTGAGTCTGCTTGCATAAGGTCTCTCATAAAGTCATGCAACTTAATAAATCGCTTACGTTTTAGCTTATTGTCTAAATGCTTAGTATTAAAAGCAGTAAATAAACGGTTATAATCTGAGCAGGCTTGGGATAGATATAAATTTAGATATCCATCGTATAAATGATTTTTAATGCCTTTCTCTTCCAATTTTCTCTGATGCCTTACACTTTCATTAGCTGGCTCGAGACCTTTTTCTATTGTTAACATAATTGCTTGTCTGGAATGCATGTCTTCTATAGCGATTTCACTTTGTTCAATCTGTTGGCATATAAAATTTGCTTTAGCATTCAAGTAAGTGTCTGTTCCAGATTGTGTATTTTGAGCAAATATAAATCCCGGAAGAAAAGAAAGAAGTAATAGTAGTCTCATTTGTGGGTTTTATTGATGATTTAGATTTTACTTATTTATTATTCTGGTAAAAAGATTTAAAATTTAGTTCTATTTTATTGGTTTTATCAAAATTACTTACAACGTGTTCGTGTAAGGTTTGCTAACGCCAGTTCGCTTCGCTCGTGTGTTGCGAAATTTTAGCCGAGCGCTTTGCGTTTGGGTGAGCCAGCTCGTCTGGCGAAAAATCCGCTTGGGGAAAACAGCAAGGCTCTGACCTGTAAGTTTTCCGATTAGATAAATATACAAATTGTAGGAATAATTCTTCTACTTAACCAACAGTAGAGATACACTATACACGGTGTTGTAGCCAGTTATTTTATTCGATTTATTGGAATTTCTTTTTGTAATTCTATGTTCTTGAGTTCGTTTTATCAAGTCCATTTTTCTGTAAAAGAGAGAATTACTATCATTACTTATCATCTTTTTCAATTTTTCCTGAAGCAGTTACTTTATCCGTATATAAGATATGTGTATATTCATTTTGTTTTTCAGGAAGTTTCTTATATAAAAACATATCATGAGATAAGGTAGTATTATAGATATTATCCTCTCTTTCAATGGTACTAATTTTAATTCCGGTGCCATCATTATTAAACATGGTTCCTTCACTGTACACATGATTAATGGACATAATCTTTTTGGAATCGAAATTGGCAGTATCTTTTACCAAGTATCCTCCAATTCTTACTTTGTCAAAAAGTGGGATAAAAGAATTATGTACATTTCCTGTTAGAGTAACTATTTTCGTGTTCGGATATTTATTGTGGATGTTCCGTATTTCCCTGTACATGGACGAATCTCTGGTTGAAGATGGGTAATGATTATCAATGAATTTTAAAATGATTCTTTCATTTTGATTGCTCTTGTATATTAAATTCAGCATTGATACACCATTTCTGCCATCAAAATTTTCTCTGCGAAAAAAATCCAACTCTTTTAATTGGGCAATTGACATTTCATCTGATAAGTTATTCATTTGTGAACTACGAATTTCCAAAGCTAAGACTACATTTTTTTCAGACTTAGTTATCAGATTACATAATCCATAAGCAAATTCGGCGGGCTCATTTGTTCCATGCATTTCTCCAATCATTATTATTTCATAACTTGCGATTTCATCGTATATCTTGCCGCTCAGTTTGGATAAGTTTTGAATGGGTATCGCATTCTTTTTTAAATCCTTTTGCTCTTCTGTCAATTCTACAGAATTATCAATAGAATTTAGTGTTTCATCAGATGGTGTTTGTTTGTTTGGTAAATCTTTACAAGAAGATAATCCAATCAAAATAATTAATAAGTGTAAGATATTTTTCATAAAACAAAATATTTAATTTCCACAATTGAATAACTATTTTTTTACGAATCTATAACTTGTTGCGTGAATGTTTTTTAATTGGCTACAACGAGTTTGTTTATGATTTGTTGCGGATTTTCATCCTTAAGCTTTTGCGATTGGATGTGCCAGCTTGACTGGCGAGAATTCCGTTGGAGAAAAAGCGCGAGGTTGAACACGTGCTTTTTTATCCGTTTAGATAAAGATAGTAATTTGTAGGAATATTTGTTCTGCTTAAATCACTAACCGAGCAATTGACCTTACACGTTGTTAGGCATAGTTGTTTAATCTTTGACATTATCAACCATTTCCATAATTGCGTCGATAACCAATTGAGGTTCGGAATAATGTATATAATGTCCACTTTCGGTTGTAATGATAAGCTTAGCTTGAGGAGCTCTTGTAATCCAATCATTAAATAATTCCTTTTTTATCTCTATGTCTTCTGGACTGAATGGAGGAGGAGGTGTCTGATAAGATGCAAGAATAGTAATTGGTAAATCCTTAGGTAATAATATTGTTTTCATTTCTTTTTCGGCAGCTGACAGTTCTTTAAATTCGTTTTGAATTGCAATAGGCTGGTTAGCATAAAATCCCTTCAGCCCATTACGCATCATGTCTGCTTGTTCTTTAGGTTTACTATCAAATATTCTTTCAAATAAAGATTCATGCGAAGGATCAACCATTATTAAACCAAAAACTTTTTCAGGGTAAGTATTCTGAAATTTTCTAATAATAAAACCACCTAAAGAATGCCCAACTAATATAAATGGACCTTCAATATTTTCATTTTTAAGAAGGCTATTTAATTCAGTGACAAAATTCTCTAACGTTCTTGGTTCTTCGGTTGGTGAAGATTTACCAAGTCCTATCCTATCATAGCTAACAGTTGTTGTTATTTTCGAAACACTATCTTGTATAGTTTTCCAACCTTCCAAAGTTTCCCCAAGACCAGATTCAAATAGTACTACTGGACTTCCATTTCCTTTTTTTTCAAAGTTAAAAGTTTGTTGATTTGTATCAGTTTGTGCATTGGAGACAGATGCAACGAAGCAGAAGATTCCAATTAAGAATAGTTTAGTTTTCATATGATTTCATCTTTGATTAATAATTATGCCTAACGTGTTCGTGTATGGTGTGTTGCGGATTGAGCCGAAGCTGTTTTGGCTTCGGATGAGCCACTTGTGGCGAAAAATCCGCGTTGGAAGACAAAAGCGAGAGGCTGAGCCATCGAAATGCTTCCTAAAATAAATATAGTTAATTAAAGTGAGAATTTTTCTGCTGTAAAAATTCGAAAGTATAAACTATACACGTTGTTGTGCTTTCGTTATTTATAATTTAATCATATTGAGTTTCCTTAAGAATTTTATCAATCAATTGGTCTAATTCTATAAACAGATTTTTGTTATCTACCATCCAGTATAAAAAATTGTCAGTAAGATTTTCGAATTCAATTTCTTTAAAAATTTGAAATTTATTCACCTTCAGGTTTGATTTTTCTTTCCAATTTAATGGACCATAGGCATCGATATCTTTGTAGGAATATTTTTTTGATAAGTAGGGAGAAATCTCGTTATCAGATATTGAAGTAAATCTTGTTGTTCTATCTGTCAACGCCTTCATCGTTCGTCCCCAATTATATATTAAATTAACTAATTCCTTATTTTGGAGCAAATCCAAACGTCCTGATTGTATGAGGCCAGAAATGGTATTTTCCGAGGGTCTGAATATAGGAGGGTCAAATGCAAAAAAAAGTAAACTGTCGACATTTTGCTTTTTAAGATAATCTTCGTCTTTACCCATAATCTTCATTAATTGTTTAAGGGCTGCCTCACATAATTCAGCTTCCTCAATTCTTCTTTTTAAAATCGATTTGTTTTGCAAATATTCATTATGAATGTTTTTTACAATGGTTTGTTCTTCAAGCTTCTGGATTCTTTTTTGGTTCCAATTATTGATTTGAAGCGCAATCAAAATACCAATAACCACAAGGATAATTTCTCCAATTGCATATTTTAAATACTTTCCCATTTTTCCTTCCGAAAGTAAGTTTTGTCTAATTTTTCTAAAGAATTTTATCATTTAGTAAAGGTTTGTTGTGGGATTTCAGCCGAGCGCTTTTGTGATTGGATGAGCCAGCTTGACTGGCGAAAATTCCGCTGGAAAAAAGTATAAGGCAGAGCTAACGAATTGATTCCTGAAATAAATATAGTTAAATAATGCGAGAATTTTTCCAGCGGAAAAATTCCGAGCAATTAACTTTACACGTTGTTGGCAAATCGTTTATTGATATTCTACAACTATTAGTTTAGAAACTTCTCCATCAGATATTTCTCTATATTCAGTAACATAGCCATTTGAAGTTTCTAATATTTCTGTGTATCGAATAAGGTTTCCACTAGAACTATTTTCCCAACTAGAAATTAAGTTGTTAGAAAGTCCAAGTTCTTCTATTAATGTAAAGGGATTGCTATATGTAATTGAATCAAATCCATAATTAATTAAAAAGTTGTTTTTTCTTCCATAAGTATTAGTGAATATTAAAAAAAATGGATTTTTTTCTGGATGATAATTTAAAATGTTTTCATTATCAGTACTAGTTATAAAGTTTTGGTTAGAATATGAATATTCAAATTCCGCGTTCTCGATTATAGATGTTATCATATTTTCGTTGTTATCGAAGAGCCACTCTCTTGAAGAGTTCAATGAGGCATGTGAGTCGTTAACCTCATTATATCCTCTAAATTCATTAATAATTACAGTGTTATTTTGGGTATATTCAAACTTCAATGTGAAACCACCGTTATAGCCAACTCTATATGTTTTTAATCTACCACTGGTATCATAGCTCAGTTTCGTTCTTAATAAACCATCATTTTGGCATTTAATGCTTATTAATTGACCACAAGAATTATAATTATAATCAAACCAGCAATTATTATACAATGAAACGACTCCACCTCTAGACTCAGTAATTCTATTGTTTTCTATAACGTATTCTCTTAAAAGTGAGGTTTGATTAGATCCATAAACTAAAATTCTGGTTATATTGATATTAGTGCTTAGAGGAGTTTGATTATTAATACAATTTGAGGTTTCATCATTTTCATTATCATTTGAACATGAAAAAACTATTAATAAAATGAGAATGTAGATTTTTTTCATTGATTTTTAATTAAATGTTTGCCAACGTGTTCGTGTATGGCTAGTTGTGTGATTTGTTTAGTAAGATAGCAAAAAAACGGAATAGGGATTGAGTGGAATTCGCTAGAATTCCGCAAGTGTTCTTTAACACACTATTAGCTATACACGTTGTTGGCAAATCGTTTTTTGATTACTTTTTTTTGTCAGTCATTCTAATTGTCAAGTACAATTTTATTCAGTTTTTCAGTTTTCAGTATGGCTAAGTTATTGTTAGATTTAATCATCCCTTTTTTGAAGAAAAAGATTAGGTTTTCTAATGTATGAAGAAAAAACAGTCGCCATTACAATTAAAATTGTTACTTCATAAGGTTTTCCTTTATACATATGAATAAAAACAATCAAAGTCATATAGAGAGCTAAAAGAGAAGTTCCAATTAGTATTGTTCTATTGTACAGGAATAACGCTGTTGAAACTAAAAGGAATATTCCAGTAGCAATCATAATACTGCTATTTGCTACAATTTTATCAGTTTGATTAGAATTCAGGATTTTATCCAGAGCGTTTGGGATATAGAACAAAGTGATTATTACTGAAGGTAACCATATTAATAATGTCCTTAAAATTTTATTCATTTTCATTCAGTTACTGAGTTAGGTTAAAATGTTTGCCAACGTGTTCGTGTATGGTTTGTGCGGATTGAGCCGAAGCTGTTTTTAGCTTCGGATGAGCCGCTTGCGACGAAAAATCCGCTGGAGGAAAACAGCAAGGCTTTGGCTTGTAAGTTTTCCGATTGTTTTAATGTTTTTTAAAAGTAGGAAATTTTCTTCTAGTTAACCAACATAGCATTAACCATACACGTTGTTAGCCTTAGTTATTTATTCAATTCTTTCTCTATTTTAGTAATAGCATTATTCTGACTTTCTTCTATCATTCTTGAAACTGCTAAAATATCTGCAGCACAGATTCTTCTTAGTTCCAAAGTGTTTTCAAATTCGATATTCTTGAAAATAGAGCTGTAATCATATTTAGGAAACTGTTCACGATATTTTCCGAAACTAGTCAATCTCCCACCCAAAATATCTTTCATCAAATATCCTTCATCATCAATTATTTTATGAAGTCTTTTAAATGTAACATCTTCGACTCTTCTTGAAGTCATTTTGTAAAGAGGTAATAATCCAATGGTGTTTGAAATAGCAATTTTTAGGGAATCATTTTTAATTAAATCAAACTTACCTGTACTGATTGCTAAATTATAAACGCTCTCAGAGGGATAGTATTCAGGTACATAAAGAATTCCACCCATTAATGAGTCAAGCTTTCTTCGAGGTAGCGTGTTAAGTTTTTCGCCATAATTTCCAATCAAGTAGTCTGCAGAATTATATACCCATTCATAATCTGAAATTAAGCCTTCAAGTTGACTTTGATTTAATTTAAATTCTGTTAACAGTGATCGTAATATTGTATGTCCTTCAGTATCTTGTTTTTTTTGTTCATAAATTCCGTTTACTTGAATCGCAATAAAAATTCCAATGACAACCAATAGGATTTCACCAATAGCATATCCAAGATACTTTGATAATTTGGAGTTGTTGAAGGACTTATATCTTAGTTTTCTGAAAAATCTCATAATTAAGGCTAACGTGTTCGTGTATGGCTAGTTGTGTGATTTGTTCAGTAAGATAGCAAAAAAACGGAATAGGAGTAGAGTGGAATTCGCCAGAATTCCGCGAGGGTTCTTTAACAGACTATTAGCTATACACGTTGTTGTGGCTTGTTTTTGTATTTAATGTCGATGTTGACTCTGTTCTTTAATAACCCTTGCGTAACTTTTCTCTAATAGATAATACAATCTAGTGTCTCTTTTCTTGAGTTTCGCTAACATCTCATGATAAAGCGCTATATTTTCTTCATTATATGCTGGATGAGTTTCATCAAAAATAAAATAAAACACAGCTTCAATGTCCTGATCGTTCAACTTTTTAAGCTCTTGACAAGCTGTTTCGCTGTCATTTAAGAATCGTTTATAAATCTCAAAACCAGCAACCATGTGATCCGCACCATACTCACCACCAATACAAATATTAAAGTACTTTTTGTAATAAGATTGTTTATCAAAGTAATCCATTTTGCTCAGGTAATCAACCCAAGGATGCGGAACATTGATAGGTGGTATTTTGTTCATTTCTTTGTATTCAACATGTTGTTTGTGTAGATGTATGTACATAGCATCACTCATTTCATAATGGTTATTTGGTAAAGATTCAAAGAATAGTTTTTCAAGTTCTATCTTTTCATCTCCTTCACTTTCAAGCATTTTATTAAAGAAATAAGTTATACTGTCAACATGACTTTCGGAAACACTAAATATGGAATAGTCTAATTCTTCTTGAGCATTGCAAAAATTGAAAAGAATAATAAATATTAGTGCTATTTTGACTTTCATGGAATTATTCAAAAATTTGCCACAACGTGTTCGTGTAAGGTTTGTTGCGGAATTTCAGCCGAGCGCTTTTGCATTTGGGTGAGCCAGTCTACGACTGGCGAAAATTCCGTTGGAAAAAAAGCGTGAGGCTAGGCTAACGAATTGATTCCTGAAATAAATATAGTTAAATAATGCGAGAATTTTTCCGCTGGAAAAATTTGAAGCAATTGACCTTACACGTTGTTGGCTGTAGTTATTATCCGTAAGATGCAAATTGTCCTTTATTGCCAAACATAGAAAATGAATATCCTAAAATACTTTCGTGATTATTTTTGTCAAGACCTTTTGGAATAGGATGAGGAACATTATAGCCTAAAATATGACTGTGAATTAAAAATTCAACTACTTTAAATTCAAAGAATGGATCTTCTTTTTCAATTTTGCTGTCATCTAAAACAATAAGATTAACTTTAAAACCTTTTTCTGTAGGAATATAGTTTGAAAAATATACTAATTCACCTGTCCAACTACGAACAAAAAAAAGAAAGTTTACATACTTGTAAATATCCCATTTTTCTTCCATTGCGGATGCTTTGTATACTATGCCATCTTGAATTTGTTTTCCTCTTGTATCAAAATTTAAGTCAACTTCGCACTTTGCTCCATTTTCAGGGAATTTTCCAATATATTCCTTTCCGTCACTTTCCCTTAAATTTAAAAAGTTAGTTGCAATTTTAGGGTCTTTGGTTGTTGATGTCATTTTTAGTGCATATTCTCTACAGTCAAACACTTCTAAGTTATATGGATTCTCATTGGATTTTAGCCATTTAGGTTCATATGTTTTTTCTTCCTCTTCTGGATTTCCAAAACTTATTGTATCTCCAACTTTTAAATTAGCTAAATCTGAAGCAGAAATTGTTGCTGTTTTATATGAAGTCTCACTCTTCACTTTAACGTCTTTCTTATCCTCTTTTGATTTTCCTCCGAAAAGTCTTTTTAAAATATTCATATTTATTCTTTCGTCATAATTACTGCCAACGTGTTCGTGTAAGGTTTGTTGTGTGATTCGCTTAGTAAGATAGTGAAAAAACGGAATAGGAGTAGAGTGGAATTCGCTAGAATTCCGCGAGGGTTCTTTAACGGACTATTAGCTATACACGTTGTTGTGGCTAGTTATTTTTTCGTAATTTCTCTTCCAATTCTTTCATATTCCATTTTTACGTTTTGAGGCATTCCTCTTGCTCCGATGGATTCAGGGAAATCAAATCCGTTTGGCCAAAAGTATCCTAAAATCCCAATGACCTTTTCGTCATTTTTTGCTAATTGATAATAGTTTTTAGCTACGTCACCCATTTGGTTCAAATCGATGTTACCAAATTCTCCGTGTGCCCAATTTATATAATGACTATCGAGAACGACCATTATTCTTTGATTCTGATTTGAGATTTTTGTCTTTAATATTTCCCAGTCTTGTTGAAATTCAGTGTTTGTATTTGGGTTTTTAACAAAATAACGGTCAAATCCTATCCAATCAATAGTTTCTGGAATTTGTAAGTCATTCAATGATGGATAAGCTTCAATTATCATCGTGGGAATATTTGGAAATTCTTCTTGTAGTAGTTGAGCCACGGAATCCAATTCCAAATAGCTTATTCCATTCCAAGTTGGTTCCTCTCCAATGTAAAATGCACCTGTGAAATTGGCATTTAAGATTGATTTGTTAATGGTTTTAAATTCATTCCACCTTTCTTGGTAATCAGATCTTAAATCATAATTTGATTCAGACGGACTGTTGTTATCGACTAATTCAAAGAATAATTCATTGAGGTGCAAAATGGACTTTAAATTTAAATCAGCGAAGGTTTGTGTTCTTTGAACAATGTTGTCATTTGGATTTATGACTAAAATATCTGCTATGTTGCTAAAATTATGAATTTCATCTGCATAGTTTGTTTTGGTTTCGGAATCAGTTGGGTCATCCCAAAATGTGTCAACTATTGTAAAACCAAAATATTCGATGTGTGTGTTTGTGTTTTCAAACTTAACCGATGCATCATCTTTTTTACAAGCAAATAGAATGTAGAAAATCAATATGTAAGCTAAAATGTATTTCATTTCGTATAATTAGCCACAACGTGTTCGTGTAAGGTTTGTTGCGGAATTTCAGCCGAGCGCTTTTGCGACTGGATGAGCCAGCTTTGACTGGCGAAAATTCCGTTGGAAAAAAAGCGAGAGGCTATGCTAACGAATTGATTCCTGAAATAAATATAGTTAAATAAAGCGAGAATTTTTCCGCTGGAAAAATTCCGAGCAATTAACTTTACACGTTGTTACCTGCTGGCTTTTTTTATTTCTTCTATCAGTCTGTGTTCATTCTGTCCATTCCTGCCCATTGAAACCAATGAACTTTTTTTGTCAAGGTCACATATGCTATTTACAAGTACTTTTTTGTTATCAAATAATATTGTAATCTGCTCGCCCCAACTGCCAGACAAAAATCCTGGATGTGTTTTTGCTACTATTGCTTTTGGATTAGAAAAATGAAAATCCCATTCCAATTCCTCAGCAACTTTTTCTATAATTTTATTCAATTGTATTTTGTTGAGATTGGTATTCACTTCTTTAAATTTCAATCTGCTTTTTTGTAAGTAGAAAAATATAATTCCTAATAAAGTTGGTATTATTAAGAAACAAATTTCTCCAGATTTAATTGGTTTAGGTGAATTTTCAAAATAATCTTTAAGATGCATTACGGTTAATGTAATAGGTATTACAAAACAAAAGCCCACAATTCCATAATGCTGAACAGTTTCCCAAAAACTCAATTTAAGTTCTCCATTTTTCAATCCATATTTTATTTTTTCAACTGTCATTTGAGCTTGCAGGTAACTTGTTCGTGTATGGTTAGTCGTGTGATTCGTTTAGTAAGATAGTGAAAAACGGAATAGGGATTGAGTGGAATTCGCCAGAATTCCGCGAGAGTTCTTTAACGGACAATTAGTTATACACGTTGTTGTGCTATCGTTATTTTTTTATTTCCGATTCGATTAAAACATTGATTTTTTTAAGAAATTCCAATAGTTCATATTCTTCGTCTAACCCTTCTTGCCTAACAGTAGTATTGAAATCTATCCACCAAATAAACTCAGGATTCTGAAAAGATTTTTTGTTATCTCTAGAGAGCTTGTTATAATCGACTATTTCTCGTTTTGCTGCTATCATTGGCCAATAAAATTCTCCTCTTAATTTTTCTATAACTTTAGTTGATTCGTTTGCATCGATAATAAATTCATTAATTGAAGACAGCATATATCTTATTTTTTTATTCTGTATGAGGTTGATTCTGCCTGAATTTATTACTGAATTCAAAATACCCAGTTTCGGATCATAGGTATAGTTGTAATTCATGATAATTAATTTGGATTTCAAGCTATCATTTGAGATGTTTTTAAGTTTATTGGTGTCAATTACCATAGATTTAATTTCCTCTCCTGCAACCAAAGATCTTTCATGCTCATCTATTATCATTTCTAATGTCTTAATATTAGATTTTATCTCTGTATTTAAATCAAAAAGAACTTCTTGTTCGAAATCAGAATCCATTCTTTCCTTATTCCAATTACTAACTTGCAATGCAATCAAAATTCCAATAACGACAAGAATGATTTCTCCGATTGCATATTTAAGATACTTTCCTGTTTTTCCTTCAGAGAGTAAGTTTTGTCTAATTTTTCTAAAGAATTTTATCATTTAGTAAAGGTTGGTTAAATAATGAAGCACAACGTGTTCGTGTATGGCTAGTTGTGTGATTTGTTTAGTAAGATAGCAAAAAAACGGAATAGGGATTGAGTGGAATTCGTTAGAATTCCGCGAGAGTTCTTTAACGGACAATTAGTTATACACGTTGTTGTGTACTGTTAAATAATTAATTAAAGAAGTAAATAAATCCGACAAATAGGTTAATTAAAACTCCTATTATTCCTAATTTGAATTTTAGGTTTGGCTTTCTATCTATAAAGATTAGATAAGTGCTTAGAACCAATAATCCACAAGTGGTCGGACCAATAATGTAATCAAATCCACCAAATCCAATATCATCTTTAATATCAGATTTTAATGCGATAAATATCGATATCAAAATCGATATGAGAATTGCAAAGGACATTAATCCAGTTACAGAAGTGTAAGCTTTTTTATTGTTGTCTTCAGATAATTGTGATTTGGCTGAATAAATAGCAAAAAGAAGAAATGTCAGTAATATTCCAATAAAAATGTAAGACAATATTTTTCTAATTTAATTGTACACAACGTGTTCGTGTATGGATTGCGCGGAATTTCAGCCGAGCGGTCGTGTTTTTTCGGTTTATTGTTTAGCTTAAAAGTAAGAAAATTTCCTCTACTTAGACACAAGCAGCAATGAACTTTACACGGTGTTGTGGTGTCGTAAGTTATTCGGTTATTCTATTTTTCAAATCCATTCTGCCATGAAGTATTCTAGTGATCTCGATCGGTTCATTGATTTGAACTCGATAGAAAATGATATGTCTATTGGCTTTGTAACCGAACAAATCCTTAGCAATTCCGTCATATTTCTTTCCGATTGTTGGATCGTTGGCTATCTCCTGACAAAATTTCCTAAGTTGTGAATAGTATCTATCGGCTTGTTGTTCTGACCATTTGTAAACGGTGTAATTCCAAATATCGTTCAAGTCCTCGACAGCTTTTTCAGTCAGGTTGAATTTAGCCATTGGTTTGTCTTTTGGCCTTCAATTCAGCTAAGTTCTTCTCCCAATCGAAATCGTGAGCGATTCCACTGTCAACTCCTTCCTTGATAGCATTTTTGAGGGCAATGACTTTGCTTTCTTCGTTCTCCAATAGACGTAAGGCAGCACGAATGACCTCACTGACGTTTTTATATCGTCCAGCAGATATTTGAGACTGCACGAATTGTTCAAAATAGTTACCGAGTGATATGGATGTGTTTTTGCTCATAGGAAATTCCTTTTTTCAAAAATACCAAAAATTGGTAAAAAATCCAATTCGAAATTTTCTGTCAGAAAAATTCCTCTTCTTATGCACCACAACGTGTTCGTGTATGGTTTGTGCGGAATTTCAGCCGAGCGCTTTGAGTTTGGATAAGCCAGTCTTCGGCTGGCGAAAATTCCGTTTGGGAAAAAGCGCGACAGCTGAGCGGTCGTGGTTTTTCAGTTTAGTTGTTTAGCTTAAAAGTAAGAAAAAATCTTCTGCTTAGCCAACTGTACGCATTAACTATACACGGTGTTGTGTGCAGTTTTTAATTATTACCTTAAATTTTCTAATTTAATTAATCATATTCTAAAAATAGAGTCTCATTTTCATTCTGAATTAAATTATTAATAATATTGAGATTATCTTGAGATAATTCATTAGGTATATTATCACCATTAAAGCTTGTAGTTACATCTAAAGCATAATTAAACTCATATGATAAATTTCCAGTGTTACATTCTGGGTTGCCTGTGCCTGATGGAATCCGTTTAGAAGCATTTGCAACAAGTAATGTGTTATCTGAAATTGAAACACCATCACTAACGTACAAGCTACCTAACGAAAAAATATTAATTAAATTTACACTTGGGAAATTTGGATCTGGACCGAGATCTTCTTGCCAACCAATAGTAACCCTTTTGTAAAGACTTGAAGTCATATTGTAGTAAAGTGACTCTGGATAAATAGTTGTTTTTCTGTAGATATTTGGGAAATCTGCAAAGATTGATTTGTAATAAGCTACAAATATCAAATTGTCACCATCTTGTTCTACTTTGATAAATATATCACCAGTCTGACCAATTTGATTTCCACAATTTAGAACGTTACCTTGAATTGGATTTTGTACTGAATAACTTCCCACATACCAACCAATAACAGAATTTGAATTTATTCCATTACCGTTAATTAATATCGTATCACCTTCAGGATTTATTATGCTAATTACGTTTAATTCACCTGAATACTCTTGTTCTTCAGTTGGTTCGAATGTAATAATAACATCTTGACTGCTATTACCTACAATATTTCCTGAAATCCAGTCAGCTGTAAATCCTTCAGGTAAACTTATGGAAGTAACTTCGACTGAATTTGATGTAGGATTCGTTATCGTTAAAATTCTTTGTGCAGTTTGTCCAACCTCTACATCTCCAAAATTTAGATCACCACTCAATTGTAAGTTCTGGTTTGTGGCAGTTACATCAAAAATTACAAAGCTTTCTATAAATGTGCCGTCAGCTTTTTTTACTTTTGCCTCGACCTGTTGAACTTCTTGGTTTCCCAACGTCCAAAAAACTTGTGCAATTCCATTTTCATCTGTTATAACGGTCTCCTCATCTAAACTTCCTCCTCCTTGTATTACTGAAAAATAGACTGGAACGAAAGGTAGAGGATTATCCAATAAATCTGTTACTTTGACAATTAAAGGCTCGTCCAAAAGTTGTCCTTGTGTTCCTGTTTGATTGTTACCAGATTCAATTGCCAGTGAATTAGGCGCATTCCATATTGGCTCTTCAAAACTATCAGTAGATGAGAAGTCAGCAAGTGTATTTCCAAAAATTGTAATATCAACACCAGTAGTCAAGTCCAATCCTGTTTTTAATTCTGCATCCCAATCCAAAGATGGCGTAGCTAGATTGAATGTAAAATCTTCAGTAAGTTGTGGCTGGCAATATGGGCCAATAACTCCATAAAATTTTAAACTGGCTCTAGGAGTAATAGTTAGGTTTTGTACAATGTTCACTTGTCCATTAAAATCCATTGAGTTAATTTCCAAATTAGGATTTAAAACAAAGTTTCCATTCCAATTATCATTTTCATACTTAACTCCAGTTGTTACTCCAAAAGTACTTGTCCAACTTGATATATTGGAAACACTTGCATCAACCGATGCACTCAGTTCAGCAACTAATTGAGTATTAACAACAACCACTACTGGAACGCCAGCCACAGGAAAAGTTAAGTACTTGTCATAGTCAACCAAAGTCTGTGAAAATTCAGATAAAGTTAGATTTTCTGCAACAGTTAAATCCAAATCGCAATTTATTATAAGGTTTGCGTTATTTGCCTTAAACTCTAAAAAGTCCAATCCACCAAGTAATGAATAATCAGCGTCAAAAGTGAAATTAGGGTCAAATGTTGCATTTCCGTTTGTTATTGTTAGAGAAGCGTTACCGTCATCGTAAAGCACTGTATTTGAAAAATCATATCCCAATCCATTTTCATTTAAACTTACTCCTTCTCGTAAATAATTGATTTGAGTTTTTTGATTTGTAGGGTTAGCCATTCTTGAGCTTTCTGAAATATCAGTACTGAACTGAATGGAAACATTGTTGAAAACATCATCTATTGTTGCTTGTGAAGTTTGCAGAGACACATTATTTCCATTTGAGGTTATTGAAACTACTTTTCTCAAAAAACCTTCTGCCTCATCTCCAACAATGATGTCATTTGTATTTATTTCTGGTACGTTACTTAAAAACTCAATATTATAAACACCATTGTTCAGATCTGTTTCGGAACTCGTAAGATTAGAATTTTCGTCCAATATAATCACAACATTTTCCGCAACCTCAGGATCTAATTGATTGTTGGGATTTTCATTAGTATTAGAATCATCATTTGAACATCCAAAAAAAATCAAAAGTGAAAAGAGAGCGGTTAGCTTTTTCATAAGGAAATAATTTATTGATTAATAGCTTGTTAAAAGTAGGAAAAATATTAACAAATGTAAATACCCTTTACTGGGTATGCAGTTTCTCAAATTGCACACAACGGTCTCGTATAAGAATAGTAGCGGATTTTTACGCACTTACTTTTCGGTTAAACACAGACCTTTTTTATATTAACTTACTTTCATTTTAGCGATTAAACCGCTATTATTTTTATACAATGTTGTGCCCAGTTTTTATTTCCGTTCAATTGTAACCCAAGATTTGTCAAATCCGATTGCTTCAAGGATTTTTTCCTTGTCAAGCGTTTCGGGTTGCTTGATTTTCAAAATCAAAGTTTCTTCGGGTACTTTTTCAATAATCGTAAACTGTGAGCCGTGAGGTTGCCAAACAAATTGTTTATCCCGAGTTCCCTTTACAAAACCCTCTAAATTCCCTCTTTTATTCCATTCAAAGTCGAAAAGTTCTGCGTCGTAACGGATTGTATCAAATTCAAATACTGCTACTTGCGAAAGGTCATTTGATTTTACTAAAACAACTGTTCGCAAGTGTTTATATTTTTCTCTTATCGCGGAAACTCTCTCATTCCAAATTTCTAATACTTGTTCTCCAATCTCATTTGGGTCAGCAGAAGTGTCAATTGTTCCGCCATACGAATAAACAGGTGAGTTTCGACCAGAAATCAGTCGTACTTGCTTTAAATTTTTGAAGTTTTTTATTCCTGATTTTACCGTTTTTGCGCCCCAAGCTGTATTTCCCATCACGACATCATCTAAACCTACATTTGAAGGTTTCCAATCGGCACCAATACATAAAGCAAAAATTTGTTCCCACTCATTTCCTTGCAAATCTGCTCGTCCTTTACTTGCAAGAAGGTAGACTATTTCTTGTCCAAGGATGTATGGAAAATCAGAATTGAATTTATTTAGTGGATAAGCTGAAACAGATTTGCTTACCGTTCTTAATCTCGGTGATTTTTTCTTTGCCATTAACTTGCATTATATTTTAAATCATATTCTCTTAAAACCAATGTTTGGTCAACAGTTGAGGCAATATATGGCAGTAGTTTTTGAGAAACGGCCTTAATCATATTCACAGGAACAGCATTTCCAGCTTGTTTTTTTGCTTGAGCATCACTAACAACAATCTTATACCAATCTGGAAAGCCTTGTAATCTGAACATTTCACGAGGTGTCAATCTTCTTTCTCCGTTTACTAAAAGATAGTTATGTGAAGCACCAGAACGTAAAGCGCACGAATAAGGATATGAACAAATATTTCCAGATTTGTTCTCGTGCCAAATCGACGGATAATAGGATGAAGCGTGTTTTTCTTTGCGCTTATTTCTTATGTATTCGGAAGCATAATATTTTTCATCGACTTTGTTTTCCAAAATTTCGGTCAATGATTTATAAGGCTTTTCAGGATTTGGAAAAGTAAATAAAATCGGTTCTTTGTGTCCAACAATGACAACTCGCTCACGCTTTTGAGGAAGTCCAAAATCAAGAGCGTTTAAAACACTATACTGAACGTGATAGCCTAATTCTTGAAGTGATTTTACGATAACCTTTAGGGTTTTTCCTTTATCGTGTCCAACAAGCTGTTTTACATTTTCTAAAATGAATGCTTTAGGTTCTTTTTCTTTGAGTATTCGGGCAATGTCAAAAAACAATGTTCCTCTTGTATCATTTAGTCCTTTCATCTGTCCGATTATGCTAAATGGTTGGCAAGGGAAACCAGCAAAAAGTATATCGTGGTCAGGAATATCTTTTTCGTCAATTTTGGTAATATCTCCAGCTGGTTTTTCTCCAAAGTTGGCTTCGTAGCTTTCCTGTGCATATTTGTCTATGTCAGAAGAAAATACGCATTCAGCTTGAATTTCGTTTTCCTCACAAGCTTCTTCAAATGCTACTCGAAAACCTCCAATTCCACAAAAGAGGTCGATAAATTTTAGTCTTTCTTTATACATATGGTAAAGTTAAAAATATGTTCCGAACATTCGGTTTGGAACTGAATTTTTAATCAACAACGAAATGTTAATCAAATTGGGCACAACGTGTTCGTGTATGGCTAGTTGTGTGATTCGTTTAGTAAGATAGCAAAAAAACGGAATAGGGATTGAGTGGAATTCGCTAGAATTCCGCGAGAGTTCTTTAACAGACTATTAGCTATACACGTTGTTGTGGTGTCGTTTTTTCTATCTGTTGATCTTTAAATGATACTACCTATTGGAATAATTCCAATGATGAAATAAAAAATTAAATAAAACAGAAAGATAGTTCCAAAGGTTATTGCTGTTCTTTTATAAAATGGCTTTCTAGTTGTTTTTTTATAACCTATAGTTTGCCAAACTAAATTCATTAATGTTTGAAATCCAAACAAATGAAATAATGCTATTCTTACTTTGATGCATTGCTGTTTATATTCCTTTATTTCTTGCCATACTCCAACATCTCCCATTTTTTCTCCTTCAGCACTTTTTAAGTACTGACCATTAAGGTCATTTATCTGCTCATTTTGTACTAGTAGGATAATAAGGATGATTGTTATTATAATTGTCCAGATAACTACTGGAAATTGCCAATATCTGTTTTTAGATTTTGACAAAAACAAAAATAGATTTATGATTATAACAATTCCGATTAATAACCTCAAATCAAAAATAATATCACTCATTTTAATTGTCTTAAATCGCTCAGTTATTGGTCAAAATTATTCTTACTCTTACTATATTTATATTTTCCAGTTCCAAGTTGCCCAAATTTTCCAATGTCTACAATCCAATAATCTCCACCACTTCTGAAGTTCCAATCTCCTTTTTCGATTTCAACATTTCTTTTTAGTACTGAATAAGTATTGTTTTTTTTTAGTTTCAATATACACGTTTTACAATTGGGATAATCAGTTAGATTATAAGTTCCAACATATCTTAATTCTGCTTGTCTATGATTGTTATACTGACTGTAACTAAAAAATATGAGTGGAATAGAGGAAACAAGTAGATAAATGAAATATTTAGTTTTGATTTTTTTTCGTTTTACCAGAATCAAACCAATCATAATAATTATTGGAATGGTAAGAATAACGTATATTAAAACGACAAAAAGTTCTCCCAATGCTGACATAGTTTATTTAATCTTCAGATATTTCTCAAAATGCACCACAACGGTTTTGTATATGAAAAGTAGCGGATTTTACTCACTAACTTTTCGGTTTGGTACTGACATTAAATTTATGAAAACCACTTTAGATTAAGCACTTAAACCGCTATTTTTTATATACGTTGTTGGCGGTAGTATTTTTTTATCTTTCGTTGTGACCTTTTCCGTCAAAGATTTTCGGTTTAGCCTTTTCAATTCTTGAACTTCTTGTTTTAGATTGTTTGGCTTCTGAAAAATAGAGCAAATAACCTCTTTGTCGTCCTGGTGTCAGATTGTAAAATGCAGTTTTAAATTCCGAGTCGTTCTCAAATTCTTGTTCAAGTTCTTCAGGCATTTCATATTCCGAAGTCTTTTTCATTTTAACTTCCAAACCTGCTTTTTCTGCTTCTATTGCTTCAAAAATATAGGCTTTGATAATTGCTTTTGTGTCAATAATTTGCTCTTTGTTTGTAAATCGAATTTGTCGAGCAGATTGAACATTTTCAGTCTGTTGCACCAAAATATTATCGTTGTCATTTAGCAAAGCTCCTTTGTGAAAAAGTAAAGCACAATATTCCTTAAATCCGTGAATTAGCACAATGTTTTTGCCTTGAAAAGTGTAGCAAGGGTGCATCCATTTAAAATCTTCGTCAAGTCCACATTCCAAGCAAATTTCTCGTAGCAAAATGGTTTCTTCTTTCCAATTCTTGATTTTGTCTATGTATCTGTCAACCTTTTCCATATTTAGTTTTGTTTTTGTAATTCAATGATTTTTCGGTCGTTCGGTCTGAAATACCAAGACACAATTGATAC
This sequence comes from Psychroserpens sp. XS_ASV72, assembly GCF_041224425.1. Classification (NCBI taxonomy): domain Bacteria; kingdom Pseudomonadati; phylum Bacteroidota; class Flavobacteriia; order Flavobacteriales; family Flavobacteriaceae; genus Psychroserpens; species Psychroserpens sp. XS_ASV72. Next base: position 339,969 of record NZ_JBGFGL010000075.1, read on the forward strand.
TAAAAGCAAAATAATTGAAGGCATTGCTTCTGTTATTGGTTGTCCAACTACTAAATGCGATATGGTTGCTCCGGACATTGCAAAGAAAAACCCTGCATAAGTCCATTCTTTTAGCAAAGCTTTTTTAGGAATTAAAATGGCGATTACGCCCAAAATTTTCCAAGTCCCGAGAATTGACAGCAAGTAGAGTGGGTAGCCAAGTTGGGTAACTATTTCGTTGTATACACCAATTTGAAGCATTTGCTGTATTCCGCCAGCCAACATTCCGAATGATAGGAAGATTGTTGAAACCCAATAGGTTATTTTTTTCGTTTTTGTCATTTTGCAATTATTTTGATTTTGTCAATATTTCTTCCAATCGGTTATGTGCCCAATTGATACCTTGCTTGAATGGAAGTTTTAGGTTTTGGTCTCTGTGGTTCACGGATTGATAGATTACATTCTGTTTTAATCTGCTTGTGTTTTCGGACAATTTCTCGAATTCGTAAATTTCGAGTTGAACGCCAAAAGGCATATTTTCCATTTCAAAAGTCCTTATGATTTTTTGGTTTGTTGTGAAGTCGTGTATTGTACCATTAAATCCAATTTGGTTGCCTTTTGGGTCGGAAGTTGAGAATTGGAAACTACCGTGTTTCTGAAAGTCGAACTTTAGCACTTTCGTTCCCATCCATTGTTCAATTATTTCTGATTCTGTGTAGGCTTTGAACAATAGTTCTACAGGCAAGTCAAACGTTCGTGTTATGAGTATTTCCTGTTTACCATCTTCGGCTATCACGTTTGTTTTTAGTTCCATATCTATTTTTTTGATTGATAGTTTTTCATCACCGATTCCAATTTGTTAAATCGGTCGTCCCATAGTTTTCTGAAAGGCTCGATAAATTCCGCTATTTCTTTCATTCCGTTTGGGTTTAAGTGATAGTAGATTTCTCGCCCTTTTTGTTCCTGCTCTAAAATTTCACATTCGGTGAGTATTTGAATGTGCTTTGAAATCGTTTGCCTTGAATAATCAAAATTTTCGGCAATCGCAGTTGGTGTCAAAGCTTGTAGTGCAACCAAAGAAATGATTGTCCTTCGAGTTGGGTCAGCAATGGCTTGGAAAACATCTCGTCTTAATTTCATTACGCAGTTATTTGACTGCAAATATAAGTGCAACTATTTGACTGCGCAAATTTTTCTCTTTAAATTTTTGGAAATTAGTGGTCTGTTTTCGGTTCCGTTATATTACCGCCAACGTGTTCGTGTAAGGTTTGTTGCGGAATTTCAGCCGAGCGCTTTTGCGATTGGATGAGCCAGCTTGACTGGCGAAAATTCCGTTGGAAAAAAAGCGAGAGGCTAGGCTAACGAATTGATTCCTGAAATAAATATAGTTAAATAATGCGAGAATTTTTCCGCTGGAAAAATTCCGAGCAATTAACTTTACACGTTGTTAGGGCAAGTTTTTTGTTCTGTTAATATCATCATCAGTTCCAAGTATTCCATCTTTCCCTTTTGAAATCAAGACAAAACCCATTCCGTTTTCAGTTTGTTCATAGAAAAACTCATTTTTCCAATAGTCTAGAGTTATATCTTTCCTTAGTGGATTATTTCTAATTATATCTGTGAGGTTTGCAGGATAAGATTCGAGATCGTTCTTTTCCTTTTCAAGAATCATTTGGATTTCTGCTATTTTTTCTAAAGTAACTTTATTTCCGTTAGGAAGTATGAAGTAGATAATAGGGATTGCTACTAAAAATAGTATTCCGAATAATTTCCATACAGGATGAATCATTAATTTCTTAGGAAGGTTATTCTGTTTTTCGAACTCACGTCTTTTCTTTTTCCGCTTAGAAAACTTGTAATCTTCATGCCACCAAAGTAGTTCTGAAATAATGTCTAACATTCAATTTTTCTAATTTGCCCTAACTTGTTCGTGTATGGTTTGTGCGGATTGAGCCGAAGCTGTTTTAGCTTCGGATGAGCCACTCGTGGCGAAAAATCCGCTGGAGGAAAACAGCAAGGCTCTGGCCTGCGAGTTTTCCGGTTGTTTTAATGTTTATTAAAAGTAGGAATTTTTCTTTTAGTTAACCAACATAGCATTAACTATACACGTTGTTAGGTGTAGTTTTTATTCTATATTTATTTCTGGTTTTAATTCAAAAGGACCTTGCTTTAAAGATATTATATCATCTAGCATAAGTACAGTTCTAATTAGACACCTTCTCGTTTCATCTCTAAAAACTTCAGAATGAACACCTTTGTTTGCCAAGTTATTTAATTTAGACCATTGAGAAAATAGAACTTCTGTTGATGCGACAACCAAATCAACATTTGTTGAACTGGCTCTATTTATTTTGGCATATTCAAATATCCTATTTTTATACTTATTAGCTTTTAATGAATTTCCAGTTTCACTTGGTTCATCTTGTGGTGGAAAAATACAATCAGTAACATATTCGAATATTCTTCTGCATGATGTTACTACTTGCGCATATTGTTCATTAGTTTCAGCACTATCAAATGTATTTAAAGCTGACCATAATTTATTACCTAAATCAGGTGCACTATCAATTAATTCAGAAACAACATTATCAGCAATATATGCTAATGAAGAACCGAATCCTTTTTTCCATTCTGCTATTCTTCTTGCATGTTCATAGTTGTTAAATACATCAAAAATTGTATATTTTAATTTTAAATCTTCAAATTCTACAGAGTCAAAACCCAAAGCAAGAAATTCTTTTTGCATTTCAGTATCTAAATCATCACTAGTCATACTGTCATGAAACATATGTAATTTCCTGTTTATTATTCTAGTATAAGGAATTAAGGATTGACCGTATAACATCCAATGAGTTTTATTACTATCATTAATTTCCATTGCTCCAATGAATGGGTCGTAATTTTTTAAGTTTTCAAATAAATATTCTGCGTTTTTTAGGTCTATACTTTCAAAACAAACTACAAATATATTTTGAGATAAAGACTCTTCTAACTTTACTTCATTAAATTTTTTCCAATTGTTTTCTTCTGAAAACAGCCAACTATTTATTAAGTCTATGTATTTTTCTTCGTTGACCTGATAACTCGTTTTAGTATTATTATCAACAGTTTCTTCTGAAACCTTTTCTCGGCTATATAGTAGAAACAATAGGTCACCAACAAACATTTTTGAAGAGATATTTAAGTTTCTATGATTTAATAAGACTTTAAATATTTCATAATATATTGGATAGCTGTAAAACCCAGGAAACATTTCGTGGTCAGCATTAAAATGTAAGGCAATTTTCATTTTCGGGTTGCGTTTCGTTAAATTACACCTAACGTGTTCGTGTATGGTGTGTTGCGGATTGAGCCGAAGCTGTTTTGGCTTCGGATGAGCTACGAGTGGCGAAAAATCCGCTGGAGGAAAACAGCAAGGCTCTGACTTGCAAGTTTTCCGATTGTTTTAATGTTTGTTTAAAAGTAGGGAATTTTCTTTTAGTTAACCAACAAAGCATTAACCTTACACGTTGTTGGCAATAGTATTTTATTCGGTCACACTTTCTTCTAACTCATCTTTTTTGGATAAAACTTTTCCAATTATCATTGGTGTTAGAATGCAAGCAATTCCAATTATAGAATTCCAACTAAACTGTGTAATAAAATTCATTACAATTAAATAGATTCCACAAATTGTAAGCACTATTTTGAGTTTTATGTTATCGAAAGCCCATGCAAAAGCTAAGTAAGCAATTCCAATTAAGCAAAACATAGTTATGTTAAGTATTTTGTTTGTTTCGTAATCGAAATTCAAA
>NZ_JBGFGL010000071.1:0-368044 GCF_041224425.1 Psychroserpens sp. XS_ASV72
GATCAGCCCTACCGGTGACGGTTGGGACGGAACCTACAACGGCAGCCCGATGCCAACGAGCGATTACTGGTTCGTGGTGGAGTACGGCGAGCCGAACACAGGCGAGAGAAAAGAGTTCAAAGCCCATTTTACCCTGAAAAGATAAAGATAGATATGAATTTATTTAAAAGACTTAGTTTACTAGCTAGCTTAGCATTATTAACAACATTAGGAAATGCACAAGAAGGATTACCAATTTATGCTGATTATCTAACAGATAATTATTATTTGATCCATCCTTCAATGGCAGGTGTCGCAAACTGTGCTAAAGTAAGATTAACAGCACGACAACAATGGTTTGGACAAGATGAAGCTCCATCTTTACAGACATTGAGTGTTAATAGTAGGATAGGAGATTCACCATCTGCAGTTGGTGCTATTGTTTACAATGATAAGAATGGGTACCATTCGCAAACAGGTGCATATTTAACATACGCCCACCATCTTATGTTTTCAAGAAATGAAATTGATCTGAACATGCTTTCATTTGGTTTAAGTGCAGGTCTTATTCAATATAAGCTTGATGAAACAGAGTTTTTAGCGGATGGATATGATCCTATTATTGCTGGTGTTGAGCAAAGTGCAACAAACTTTAATGTAGACTTTGGGTTTTCCTATCACTATATTGATTTTTATGCCCATGCTACTATTAAAAATGTCTTAAGTAATGAAGGGATTAATTTTAATGAACAAGGTCTGAGCTATGACAACTTAAGAACGTATTTACTTTCTTTAGGAAACACCTTTAGTAGCTATGGTAGTGATTGGAGTTATGAGCCTTCAATTATGTACATGTATAGAGATGCTACCGAGGAATCATCAATTGATATTAATGCCAAGGTATACCGAGAAATGGATTTTGGTAAGCTTTGGGGTGGTTTATCGTATAGAAGAAGTTTTGATGGTGCCGAGTTTTTAGAAGGCACAGGAGTAAGTAGCCAAAAGTTGCAATACTTCACACCGTTTATTGGAGTTGATTATAACAACTTTGTGTTTGCTTATACGTATTCATATCAAGCAAATTCTGTAGTCTTTAACAATGGAGGGTTTCACCAAATTACTTTAGGTTATAACTTCAATTGTAAGCGTGAAAAATACGAGTGTAATTGTCCTGCAATTAATTAATACAATTGCTGTAGAAAACACCAAAAAAGTCTCGAGGTTAATCGAGACTTTTTGCGTTAATGATCGAAGCTTTGTTGGAGCTCTTCAAAATATTTATTTTGAAAGCGACTGCTGAGAGCATGACCTTCTTGTTTTTAAAACGAGAAGGAACGCCCAAATTTTAATATTACCATTTATACTTTTTAGCTTTTGCTTGTGTTTTGATGGCTTTAATCATAGCATTATCAAGCCTACTTTCATCATTCTTGTGTTGCCCAATAATATAATCCCGACGCTTTTGATTAAGGGTTTGGATTTGATATTGGATGGATTTACGCTCTTCCGATTTTTTGGAAATATAGGCTTCGACTTCTTCAGCAGTTTTACCTTGTAAGTTTTTAGGTAGGTCTTTTTTATCAATAGACTTAAAGTCAAAGTCTTTTTCTTGAGCAGCATCAACCAAATCCCAAGTGGCATTCTTATATAGATGAGAACTTTTGCTTACGGTTCTACTAACGGCATTTTCTGAACTATATCCTTTTGCATTGTCATCTTGTTGTGATTGGAGTTCCATTTTTGTTTGCCCTAGGCTTCCATAAGCAATATAAGTATTGTTTAATTGTTGGTTTAGATTAAGAATTTGATCATCAAAAGGTGTTGACACATAAGTTGTTGCTTTGTTGTGATTAATTGCCATGTAATCACCATGAGCTAAATCTGCGCCTTCTTTCCAATAGGTTGAAATACCTAGATTATAGTCTCCACAAAATATTGTATTAACCGTTACATCATTATCTAGTGCCAGTTTAGATGCCATTTGATAGTTTACAGACCCTTGAGTATAAGGCTCATTACCTGCTATAAAAATAAATTTTAAGTCGTCTGGATTGTTTCCCCAGGAAAGTTGGTTTACTGCACTTTGAATCACATGACCACAATATTCATTACCTCCATTGGTGGTAAGGGAAAATAATTGTTTTGAAATTTCATCTAAATCGTCACTGAAACCTAAAACCTGACGAATATAACCTTCTCTACTGTTAAGATTATCATTGCCATATTCATATAATGCTATTTCGAGTTTTGGTTTTTCATTGCCGCATTTTGCATAAGACAACTCATTGACAATATCCCATAATTGAGCTTTGGCTTGATCTATTAACCCATCCATACTATTACTGGTATCCAGTAAAAGTGCAACTTTGATATATTGTTGTGTGGATTCGTGAATCTTAACTTCAGCAAGAGCAGTAGAAGTTTTTTTATTAGCGTTTTCGTTGGCATTGCATGATAGACTTGTAATAGTCATAACACTTAGTAGAAGTGTTTTAAGGATTGTTTTCATTTTAAAATGTTTTAAGATTGATAGTATAAAACTAGATGCAACATTTTTAAAATAAAATCCGCAATGAGCGAGTGTTTCTCTTTAATTAGTAAAGCCGTATTTAAAATGAGTGAAATAGACTATTTAGAGAATGAAATCGTCCAAAATGCCATTTTACTATTTTATTTAATGGATTAAAGTATGTAAGTTAGTCAGTGCAAATTATAGAAATGAAACAGATTACCATCATATTACTATTACTTGTTTGTGGGTTGTCAACAGATGTTGTTTTGGCTCAGGAAAAAGACCAGCTCCTAACCATTAGAGGCTCTGTTAGAGAAAGCGATACGTATTTACCGATTCCTAAAGTAAACATCCAAATTAATGGAGGTGCTTATACGATTACTGATTCTGAGGGACGTTTTAGAATCCAGGCTCAAATAGGAGATGAACTTGTTGTTAGGCACAAAGATTTTGAAACAGTATACCATACCATTACGAGTAATGAGCGTATTACAGTTGAAGTTGAACCTGCTGTTAAACGACCTACAAATTCTAGATATAAGCGAAACACCAAGCTTTTTAATTCACTAATTGATTCAGTATTAGCATATAAAAAAGAAGATGTAGCGAAAAGCATCAAGTTTGTTGGAGAAGCTTTAACGCAAAGCAATTCTGTGGCACAAAACGCTGAAGCCTATCAGGTTTTAGCTGAAGTCTATATGCATTGGAAACAATATGATTTGGCGGTTACAAATTACAGAATTAGTCTTCAAAATGTTGAAACCAACGATGCAAAATTAGGATTGGCAAAAGCTTATGAACTCAATGAAAATTATCAAGAGAGCATAGATACATACAAGGCTATCGATAAAAATAAACTTGGTAACTATCAATTGGTAACTTTATATGAAGGTCTAGGCGATACATATAACAATATTAAAGATTATGAGGCGTCGCTTGATGCTTACCAAAAAGGCTTGGACGTTGCTAAGAAACATTTGATTTCTCCTAAGATTACCGATTTAAGCTCTAAAATTGCCCAAACCTACAGTGCTGCAGGAAAAACACAAAAAGCTGAAGAGTATTTTGATAGTTCGATGAATTTGGCTTCAAAGGAAAACAAAAAGCGCGCCTTACAAGAAAAAGTAACTGTTGCCGATTTTCAGAATACCAACAGAAATTATGAAGAGGAAATTCAACTTAGAAAAGAAATCATTGAAGATGTTATTGGGATTCAAAACGATTCCATAATCGACAATTCCAGTGCGCTCACACCTCAAAAACAAAATTATAAAATTGGAAGTGCTTATGCTTTGCAAAACGACTACACTAATGCCATTCCATACTTAGAGCGCAGTATAGAAGAAGCCGATGACAAAGAAGATCTTATTGTTAAAAAGGACGCGACTAAGAAGCTTTCAGATGTTTTTGTTGACGCTGGAAATTATCAAAAGGCTTTAGAAACATTTCGAGCTTATACGGAAGTTGTTGATGAACTCTACATCAAACGTGAACAAGAATTATCTCAAGCAGATCGTTTTAGAAGAAATATAACAGAACAGCAAAATAGAATCACAAGTCTTGAAAGTGACCGTGCCCTAAATAGGAGTTTGGTTGAAGAACGAAACAAGAACCAGCAAATCATTATTTATTCTTTAATAGCTGGAATTTTATTGTTGACTGTGACGGCATTTGTGATGTACAAATACATTAAGCAACAGCGATTGGCCAATAATCTTTTGGCATTGAAATCACTTAGAAGTCAGATGAATCCACATTTCATTTTTAATGCCTTAAACTCTGTCAATAGTTTTATAGCATCCAGTGATGAACGTACTGCTAATAAATACTTATCAGATTTTTCGCGTCTTATGCGTTCGGTTTTAGAAAACAGTGAAGAAGATTTTATTCCATTGGAAAAGGAAATCGAGCTACTTGATTTATACGCTAAATTGGAACATTTCAGGTTTAAGGATAAGTTTGATTACAGCATTATCGTTGAAGAAGATGTGCGTGTTTATGATTATAAGATTCCGCCGATGCTTCTTCAACCATACATTGAAAATGCAGTTTGGCATGGCTTGCGTTACAAAACTGAAAAAGGGCATTTAAATATACAGATTGCCAAGAAAAGTAAACATGAAATTACTATAACCGTTTCCGATGATGGTATCGGTAGAGCACGCTCTAAGGCTTTGAAAACAGAACATCAACAAAAGCAAAATTCAAAAGGCATGGGTAATATTAAAAAACGTGTTGCTATTTTAAATGAAATGTATAAAGACAAGGTTGATGTATCTATTGAAGATTTTCAAGATCAAGATGATGTGGGTACCAAAGTTGTTGTTACCTTAAAAAAGGATTAATCAAAAAATAAGTTCCTGCTTCCTCAGGCTCATACCATGAAACTAAAATCTATTATAGTTGAAGACGAAGAAACCAGTAGAGATATTCTAAGGAATTATCTTAAAAAATACTGTCCGAATATTGATATTATAGGAGAGGCATCAAATATTGACGATGCTCTGGTGTTAATAAGAACCCATACTTTGGATCTGGTGTTTTTAGATGTGGAAATGCCTTACGGAAATGCATTTGATTTGTTGGATAAGGTTGGTGATGTAAATTTTGAAACCATTTTTGTAACGGCTTATGACCATTACGCTATCGAGGCCTTGAACGCACATGCTTCTTATTATTTAATGAAGCCTATTTCCATTGATGATTTGATCAAGGCTGTAGATTATGTTACAGACATCAAATTGAAGGAGGAAGCACTACAAGATCAGGTGTTAGTACCAAATACCAATAGCGTAAATGGTAAGATTACAATACCACAGCAAAATGGTTTTGAGGTTTTGGAAACAGCTGATATTTTGTATTGTAAAGCAGATGATAACTATACCGAGATTTATTTAAATAATAATAAGAAGCGACTTGTGAGTAAAACATTAAAGTACTTTGAAGACATTTTAAGTGAAAGCGGATTTGCGAGAGTACATAAAAGTTACCTAGTCAATGTTAATGAGGTTACTAAGTATCTCAAAGGTAAAGGTGGTTGTGTCGAATTGAGCAATGGGAAACAAATTATGGTATCAGCCTCAAAAAAAGCCAATTTATTAGCGTATTTCAAATAATTTAAAAAAGGAAACAATGCCAATTATAAAACCAGTTAATAATATACATCCTCAAATACCAAGCGATTGTTTTATTGCCGATAATGCAACAATAGTTGGTAATGTCACGATGGGTAAACAATGCAGTATTTGGTTCAATGCTGTTGTTAGAGGTGATGTACACTTTATAAAAATGGGAGACAAGGTTAATGTACAGGATGGAGCCGTCATTCATGCTACCTATCAAAAATCACCCACTACAATTGGTAATAATGTTTCAATTGGTCACAACGCCATCGTTCATGGATGTACCATTCATGATAACGTGCTAATTGGCATGGGAAGTATTGTTATGGATGATTGTGTTGTTGAGCAAAACTCAATTATTGCAGCAGGTGCAGTTGTAACAGCTAATACAAGAGTGGAAGCTGGTAGTATTTATGCTGGGATCCCAGCCAAGAAAATTAAGGATATTAGCGAAGAGTTGATTTCTGGAGAAATCGATCGAATAGCCAACAACTATGTAAAATACTCCAGTTGGTTTAAATAGCTAGAAGTCTAGAGATTTTACTTCAAATTGATTCTCAAGAATGTCTTTTAGAATGGACACGCGACCATTGGTATAGAATATATTTTTTGAAGCCTTTTTACGAAGATTCAACAGCGTGTTCTGTTCTAGAATATTTTTGGTTTGACGAGCAACTGCTAATCCAGAGTCAATTATTTTTACATGCTTCGGAAGCATTTCCAAAAGTAAGGGGATAAGATAAGGGTAATGGGTGCATCCTAGAACAAGATAGTCAATGTTTGCTTTAAGCATTGGTTTGAGATAAGCTTCCAACAAAGCTTTCATTTCTTCGGAATAGGTTTTTCCATCTTCAATAAGTGGTACGATACCTTCACCAACTTGCTCAACTACATTGATACCATTACTATACAAGTCTGTCGTTTGGTGAAACAATTCACTAGACAAGGTTCCTTTTGTAGCGAGTATGCCAATAGCTTTTGTTTGAGTATTTAACGCTGCAGGTTTAATTGCAGGTTCTATACCAATAAAAGGAACATTATAATTGTTTCTTAAGATTTTGATAGCATTAGTGGTTGCCGTATTACACGCCACAACAATGAGTTTGCAATTTTTCGATAACAATAATTCGGTATTCTTGATACTAAGATCAATAATCTCTTGCTTACTTTTATTACCATAAGGCGCATATTTACTATCGGCTAAATAAATAGTGTTCTCATAAGGCAAAAGGGCATGAATTTCCTTAAAGATGGAAGTGCCTCCAATTCCAGAATCAAATATACCGATAGGTTGTGTCATAATGATACAAAAATAAAAAAGCCACTATTAAGAAGTGGCTTTCATATTTATATTTTTAAGCGTTTTGATTAAAATCCAAGTTCTTTTTTAACATCTGGTAATAAATCTTTTCCATCTGCTACCAATACACCACCACCTTGAGTAGAGTCTAATACGTATTGAAATCCTTGGGCTTTGGCTACTTTATCGATAGCTGCTTTGGCTTTCTCAAAAATTGGCTTTAACAAATCAGCTTCTTTCTTTTGAAGGTCTTGCTGCGCATTCCCTTGATATTGACGGATACTTTGCTCAATTTGCTGAACTTCTTGAGCTCTTGTAGCATTTTCTTCTTCTGTTTTGGTATCCATTTCAGCTTGATATTGTTTTACCTTGTTTTGCAAATCAGTCATCATGGTCTTGATTTCAGCTTCATAGGTTTTAGACAGTTTTTCAATTTCTGCCTGTGCAGATTTCATCTCTGGCATCGCCTCAACCAACTGCGTTGTATTTATATGTGCAATTTTACTTTGTGCTGTTGATAAGCTAGTCGCTCCAACAAAAATTAAGCATGCAAATAAAAGGGTTTTTAATTGTTTCATTTTCAAATTTTTACGTGTTATAATTATTGTTTTTAGTTATCTTCATTAGGGACCGAATCTTTAGCTTTACGTTGCGCTTCGCGCTCTTCTTTTGCTTTTCTTCGTTCTTCTAAAATCTTTTTTCTTCTTTCGTCTAAGGCCTTTTGCCTTGCTTCACGATCTTTAATTTTTTGTTGTCTTTTTTCTTCAGCAAGTTCCGCTGGTGTTTTTTCTGAGTCGTCTTTTTTGGAAGCCTCCTCTTTGTCTCCTGATTTTCTTGCAGATTGAGTTGAATCTTTAGCTTTGTTACGATTAGCATTGTTCATACTATCGCGTTTGGCCTTTGCTTCAGCTCTTTCATCTAATATTTTTTGACGACGCTCTGCTGCAGCATTTTTTAGAGAATCTCTACGTCTTTGTTGTTCTTCTTGACGCTCTGCAATGGCAGTTTCACGAGCTGATTTTTTTTCTTCCAAAGCCTTCTGACGTTCGTCAAGTTCTTCATTTATTTCAGGTACCACTTCTTCTTTTTCAGCTTCTCTTCGCTCTGCTCGAGAATTAGCTTGTGTACGTTTTGATGTTCTAGTAATGCTTCGAATAACCAATTCACTAATATCAAATCGTTCAGCTGAATAAAGCATTACAACATCGGCAGATTTATCAAAAATAAAATCATACTTTTTATTTCCAGCAATTTCTTGTACTGCAGCAAAAATTTGATCTTGTATAGGTTGCATTAATTGTTTCTTCTGAATCATTAAGTCACCATTAGGACCAAATCTTTTTTGTTGGTAATCTAAGATTTCTGCTTCTTCGTAAGTAATGTCTTCTAAACGTTCTTCATAGAGTTCTTTTGTTAAAAGAACACTTTCATTTTCAAGCTGTTTTTTCTTTTGTTCAACAGCATTTAAACGTTGTTCAATTTCAGCTTTCCATTGCTGTACCTTTTGTTCTAGTTGTGATGTGGCTTGTTGATACTCTGGAATATTCTGTAAAATATATTCGGTATCAATATAACCTATTCTAACACCACGTTGTGCATTGGAAATAAAGCTCATTAGACTTAAACAGGTCACTAAAAAAAGAACTTTATACTTCATCTGTTTCATATTATGATTTATAGATATCTACTTTTAATAATTAAATGACAGATAAAGATAACGATTCCGCCATTGTTTTGCTTTTCAAAGTAACGAAATATATTCTGAAAAATTTTAACACTGCCATTAAATCGTCCATAATGCATATAGAAAATATCGTGCCAAAATTAAAATTGTTGACCAATTATGAAGTGAGTTTCCCATCCGTTTTTGGTATTTGTACCAGGAATAGGATCAAATCCGTGACCAAAATCAATACCAAGTAATCCAAAGGCAGGCATAAAAATTCTAAGTCCGAAACCTGCAGAACGATTAAGACTAAAAGGATTGTAATCTCTAAAATTATCATACGATGCGCCTCCTTCAGTAAATAGCAATCCGTAGATTTTGGCTTGTGCACCAAGTGTAATAGGATAACGTAATTCCAAAGAGAATTTATTATATATGGTTCCACCATCAACGGAAGATAAAGACTGATTAGGATATCCTCTAAGCTGAATAACCTCACGACCATCTAGAGAGAAATTACCCAAACCATCACCTCCTAAGAAGAAACGCTCAAAAGGGATAAGTCCTCGGTCGTTATTATAGGCACCCAAGAAACCAAATTCTAAACCAGACTTGATTACTAATTTATCTACGATACGCGTATACCAATCTCCCTTAACCTTGATTTTGTAAAATTCCAACCAATTAAAGCGTTCTTGATCAATTTCACCTATACGTTCCAAATCATCTGCATCGGAAGGGTCTAAGCCATCACGTTCATCAGCAAGTGCTTTGTAATCTACATTGTTAAACAACGAATATGGGAAAGACATTTTAGCACTAATGGTAAAGCTAGAACCACCTTCAGGATAAATAGGGTCTGTGTAGAGGTTATTTCGACTCAAACCGATAGTATATGATAGGTTATTTGAATAACCATCGCCAAAAGTGAATAATCCAGTATTGTAATTTTTTAGATTGTAATGTTGAAAACCAATAGCTTGTGATAATGTAAAATAATCATCAGGCACTTTAAGACGTTTAGCCAATCCAACAGAAAGACCAGTAATGTTAAAGCGTCTATCTCTGTCGGCACCTCTTGTTACAGGGTCAAAAAGAAATTGCTTTGTGTGCGACAATGATGTCGATAGCTGTACTGGACGTTTACCTCCAAGCCAAGGTTCTGAAAACGAGAAACTATACGTTTGGAAAAACTGTGACGCTTGTAAGCGTAAAGCTAAAGTTTGTCCATCTCCCATTGGCACAGGCTTGTAAGCTTCTTTTTTGAAAATATCCTTAATGGCAAAGTTGTTAAATGATAACCCAAGCGTACCAATGAAGCCACCACCTCCGTAACCACCTTGAAGCTCTATCTGACTTGAACCACGTTCTACAACACTGTATTCTAAGTCTACAGTTCCTTCATTAGGATTCATGTTTTTGAAATCAGGTGTGAGTAGTTGGGCATCAAAAAATCCAAGCTGACCAAGTTCTCTAATGGTTCTAATAACATTTGCCTTACTGTATAATTGTCCAGGCTTAGTTCGTAATTCTCTGTAGATTACATGGTCGTTGGTTCTGTCGTTTCCTGTAACGGTAACATTGTTGAAGTATGCAGGTTTTCCTTCAGAAATACGTATTTCCATATCAATAACGTTACCCTCGGCACTCACTTCTACTGGGTTTATGGTAGAGAACAGATAACCATTATTTTGATATAAATTAGTTAAATCAAGTGCGTCAGGTTTCGTGTCGTCTGCAATACGTTTTCTAAGTTCAACACCATTATAGGTAGACCCTTCTTTTATACGTAACACCGAATGTAATTGCTCATCGGTGTAGACGCTGTTTCCAACAAAAGTTATCTTACCAAACTTATATTGCTCTCCTTCCTCGAGTGTGATATCCAAACGAATGGAATTATCATCAACATAAGTAATGGAATCAGAAATAATTCTTGCATCCCTATAACCGTTTTCTTTGTATTTGTCAACAATACTAACGAGGTCTTCTTTGTAGTTTTCCTCAATATATTTTGAACGTTTAAGAATGCGAATAAAATTCTTCTGTTTTGTATTTTTCATAGCCTTGCGAAGCTTTCTGTCTGAAAGCTTGTTATTGCCATGAAAAGTGATTTTGTCAATCTTTACCTTCTCACCCTTATCAATGTAAACCAACATGTCTACACGGTTTTTAGGAATGGAATCGTTTGTAGCATCCTTTGTGGTTACTGTAACCTTTGTGTTAAGGAATCCATCCTCTTTGTATTTGTTGGTAAGGTAGTTTCTTGTAGTAGTGATTAAGTTTTCGGTAACTTTTACACCTTTATTGAGATTATTATCCTTTATAAGATCTTCTTTTTTACCTTTTCTGACACCTTGTATTTCAACATTGTTCAATTCTGGTAAGTCAGAAAGATTGATTTCTAGATAAGCTTTGTTGCCATCTGTTTTAACCAAGTAAACATTAATACTGCTGAATAATTTACTATTCCATAGTTTTTTAATGGCATTACTGATTTTTTCACCTGGAATTACAATTTGTTCGCCTTCCCTTAGTCCAGAAAAGGAAACAATAGTGGCTTCACTAAAGTTGGTATCACCTGATACAGTAACCTCTTCTAAAATATATGTTTGACCATTATTGAATGCAATGTCTTGAGCATTAAGAGAACTCATAACGACAATAAATGCGAAAGTAAATAGGTGCTTAAAAAAAGTTTTCAAAAGTAATTTGTTAGCTAAGTTGTTCACTGGTTTTTCCAAATCGTCGTTCTCTGTTTTGATAATTGATCAAAGCCTCATAAAGGTCCTCTTTGGTGAAATCAGGCCACAAGATATCAGTAAAATACAATTCGGCATAAGCAATTTGCCATAAAAGGAAATTGCTAATACGTTGTTCACCACTCGTTCTAATTAGCAAATCTACGTCTGGTAAATTTTGCGTGTAAAGATGCTTATTTATAATTGATTCGTCAATACTTTCAACAGAAATTATATTATTTTTAACGTTCGTTGCAATATTCTTGATTGTGTTTATAAGCTCTTCTCTTGAACCATAGCTTAAAGCCAGAGTTAGAGTCATATGCGAATTGTCTTTTGTTTTTTCAATGACTTCGGAAAGCTCTTCACGAGCTTTTTTTGGCAAGTCGTTAAGACATCCTATTGCAGAGAGCTTTATATTGTTGTCTTGTAAAGTCTTGATTTCCTTTTTTAAAGATTTCACTAATAACTTCATCAAAGTCTGCACTTCAATTTTAGGTCGTTTCCAATTTTCCGTAGAAAAGGCATATAAGGTTAAATGTTTGATACCTAACTCTGCACTCGCTTCAACAACTTGCCTTACAGACTTGGTGCCACTTTCGTGCCCCATAACCCTGACAAGTCCTTTTTGCTTGGCCCAACGTCCATTTCCATCCATGATGATTGCAACATGGTTTGGTAACCTTTTTAATATGATTTGTTCTTTTAAATCCATTTAAAAATTACAATAACACGGCCTTTGTCCGAAAGTATAGGTTAGTGTCAACCCAGTAAACACATACCAATCATTACTATTGGTGTTTCCTATACTGAATTGACCGTTAAAGTCACCATCTGGAACACTACCATCAATTTCATCTGAAAAAGTATATCTGGCACCAATTTCAGCACCTAAAATGATATGATTGGTTATATTGGTTTTAATCCCCAAAGTTATAGGAATACCGTAGGCCCAACTACTTGTGTTTTCATCTACGATGTCTCCATTCAGGTCATAGTAAAAATTATCATGTTTAGCCACAGATATACCAGAATAGAGATAAGGCGTGACTTTCATTTCTGAAGTATGAAGGTCGAAATCAAAAAAAGTAAACTCCATACCTGCAGAGAACTCAAGCAAATTGGAGTCAAATTCATAATTTCTTTGGATTCGTCTCGGGTCGTCAGAATCTTTGTCATAGCCTTTAAGATCAGCATAGATTACCGAAACTCTCCATGAATGTCTCGGACTCCGATTCCACTTCAACATCAATCCAAGAGCAGCTGTATTTGGGGATATATAATTAGTAGCTCCAACATCACCAATAAAATTACTTCCACCAACAAAACCACCAACTTCATATATTTGGGAATGACTGGAATTCAAACAAATTAAACTTAATAATAACAAGATTAAGTATCTCATAGATTTTTAAAAGTTTGCAAATATAATAATTATGTTTTGCCTATAACAATTTGAGGCAAATAGTCTTACAGATAAACAGTTTTTGCAAGATTTTATTGTTTAATTACGCTTGTCTTCGCCCCAAAGCATTTTTTTTCTTAGTGTATCAATAAAGCTTTCATGGAACAGCTCTACCATCTTGATTTTAAAATCCGCTTTTTTAATGCTCACAATGGTCGAATTGTGTAAGGAGGCTATTCGGGAATCTAACGATATAAGGTAAAACTCTTCCCTGCCATCTACTTTAAGTCTAATTTCTGTAGTGTCAGGAATTACCAATGGTCTTGCATTAAGGTTATGAGGTGCTATAGGTGTTAGAACAAAACTATTGGTTTCAGGGGTAATTACAGGACCGCCACAACTTAAGGAGTAACCTGTAGATCCTGTTGGTGTTGAAATTATCAAGCCATCGGCCCAATAGGAAGTTAAGTATTCTTCATTTAAATGGGTTTCAACAGTAATCATGGAAGTTGTGTTCTTTCTGCTCACTGCTATTTCATTTAAAGCGAAATTTGTTTCCACAATGTCCTTATTCTCAGGAATGGTTTTGACACATAAAAGCGTCCGTTCTGAGGTTTTGTAATCACCTTTCAAAATACTTTCAACCGCAGATTCAATTTGTTCTGTTTGAATCGTCGCTAAAAAACCTAATCGCCCTGTGTTTATACCTACTATTGGAATTGAAAGATCTCTAACGTAGGTGATGGCTCTTAAAATAGTACCATCACCTCCTATACTTATAAGTAAGGAGTAACTGTTGTCTAATACTTGAAATGTTTTGAAATCTTCAAGTTTTGAAGGTGATTCACTTTCATGTTTAATGATATTGAAGAAATCATTTTCAATAAATACATCTTCATTTTTATGGGCAAGCACAGTTAAAAGACGTTCTATGCTCTCCTGTGTGTTGTTGTGGTAATATTGACCGAATATGGCAATTTTCATTAGATGTCAAGATATTTTCGAAGGTACTCAGATCGCTCTTTTAAATTCTCGATATAAGTATCTTCCTCGTGCCCAGAAATGATATTGTAACTGTACCTTCTAAATGTTTGGATGACATCATTGAGACCAGCGTTCCCTATTTTTAAAGTGATTTGAACAACTCCATTTTCCATTTTGGATACAAAGGCACCCAATATTTTAGCATCATTAGATTCTACAATCTGACTGATCTCACTGAAGGAATAATCTACAATACCCTTTTCAATAATCAAAACACCTCCAGGTTCTGAAAAGAAAGGCGTTTCATTAAACAAACCAATAATATCATTAAGCTCATAATAACCTAAATAGGTGTTTTTGTCACTTAAAACTGGCATGATATTGCAGGAGTTAATCGCAAACATTTCTAGAACGTCTAACCAATTCGTATGGGTTCTTACAAAAAAACCCTCAATGGCATAATTGCATTCTGAAATAGAGCGATCGCCATCAAAACAATGCGCATCAGTTTCAGAAATACAGCCCAAGTAGGAGCCGTTATTTTGAATAGGAATATGGGAATATGTCAGCTCATTAAACATCATTTGCAAGTCACTAACCTTGTCTGTAATGTTTAAAGGTTTAATGTCGTTTAGTATGAATTCTCGTAATGGCATTTAAATCAAATTTCTCATGCAAATTAATTAAAAATAAGCACAAAAAAGCACGAATGACTTTGTATTTTTGTGACATAAACTCAATTTAATGACGAAGCTAAGTGTAAATATCAACAAGATTGCCACCTTGCGCAATTCAAGAGGTGGAGATGTGCCAAATGTTGTTCAATTTGCTAAAGATGTACAACGATTTGGTGCCGAAGGAGTCACGGTTCATCCTAGACCAGATGAGCGCCATATCAAGTATCAGGATACTAGAGATTTAAAACCGGAAGTATATACGGAATTCAATGTTGAAGGTAATCCTATCAAATCTTTTATGGATTTGGTGCTTGAAGTGAAACCAACTCAAGTTACCTTGGTTCCAGATGCTGTTGATGCCTTGACTTCTGATGCTGGTTGGGATACTGTTAAAAATAAAGAGTTTTTAACAGGTGTGATTTCAGAGTTTAAATCCAACGGTATTCGCACCTCTATTTTTGTCGATCCTGTTTTGAAAATGATTGAAGGTGCTAAGGCTACTGGAACTGATCGAATTGAACTCTACACCGAAAGCTATGCTCATCAATATGGTTTAGGAAATCAATCCGCTATTGAACCATTCACAAAAGCAGCTGAACTGGCCAATGAAATTGGTTTAGGTGTTAATGCTGGACATGATTTGTCACTCAAAAACATCAAGTTCTTTAAAGATAATATTCCTGGGCTTTTAGAGGTTTCCATTGGTCATGCCTTAGTAGCCGAAAGTCTATATTTGGGTATTGAAAATGTTGTTCAGATGTATCTCCATAAACTTAAGTAATGATATTACAATCTAATATACTTGGCGAAGGAAAACCGTTTATTATCCTTCATGGATTCCTAGGAATGAGTGATAATTGGAAAACACTAGGGACAAGATTTAGTGAAGTCGGATTTCAAGTGCATTTGTTAGATCAAAGAAATCACGGAAGAAGTTTTCATGATGACGAATTTAATTATGAAGTTCTAGCTGAAGATCTAAAAAAATATTGCGATGAATATGAACTGAAAGATTGTGTGCTTTTAGGGCATTCTATGGGTGGAAAAGCAGCGATGTTGTTTGCGACTCTTTACCCAGAATACGTCTCAAAATTGATTGTTGCTGATATTAGTCCGCGTTTTTATCCTGTCCACCACGACACCATTCTAAATGGTTTGAGCGCCTTAGATTTTTCTAAGATTGAAAGTAGAGGTGAAGCAGATGACGTGCTTTCTCAATATGTTCCTCAAACAGGTGTGCGACTATTTTTATTGAAAAACCTGTATTGGGTTGAAAAAGGACAGTTGGGACTACGTATTAATTTAGAAGTGTTAAAAGATAATGTTACCGAAGTAGGTGAAGCCTTACCAATGCACGCAAGGTTTGAAAAACCAGTGTTGTTTCTTCGAGGCGATAAAAGTGAGTACGTTATGCCTAATGATGAGCCTTTAATCAAGCAACATTTTCCACTAGCTGAAATCATTACTATTGCTAATGCTGGTCATTGGTTACATGCTGAAAACCCAACTGATTTTTATGATGCTGTGACAAAATTTGTTACATTTAATACATAAATCGTAAACTTATGAACCTTATCATCCGACTTTTAATTACAGCAGGCATTGTTTTGCTATTGGCGCATTTTCTACCTGGAGTAGCTGTAAGTGGCTTTGCTGCAGCAATTATTGTTGCAATTGTTTTGGCATTGTTGAATGCTATCTTAAAACCAATACTCGTGATTCTTACCATACCAATTACTATAGTAACCTTAGGGTTGTTTTTGTTGGTTATTAATGCTTGTATCGTCTTATTGGCAGATAAATTTATCGACGGATTTGGAGTGAGTGGTTTCTGGACTGCATTGCTATTTAGCATCTTACTTTCATTTACTCAGTCTATAGCCTATTCGTTGCTAAAAGAAGAGAAAAAAAAGAGCTAACAATCAGTAGGTTAAAATATTGTTGGGTTGTAAAAATTGTCGTATTTTTGCAGCCCAATTTTGATATGATTAAATAATGAACATCACAAGAGAAAACATTGATGCATTAAATGCAGTGGTAAAGGTTGATATCGCTAAAGAAGATTACAGCGATAAAGTTGAGAAAATACTAAGCGATTACCGCAAGTCGGCAAACATTCCTGGTTTTAGAAAAGGACATGTGCCAATGGGTATGGTTAAGAAGCAATACGGTAAAGCAGTTTTGGTTGATGAGGTTAACAAGCTTTTACAAGAAGCTTTAGGAAAATACCTAACGGAAGAAAAATTAGACGTACTTGGAAATCCATTGCCAAAACCTCAAGAGGATTTAGATTGGGATGCAGATTCTTTTTCTTTTGAGTTTGAATTGGGATTGGCTCCTGATTTTGAGGTTGACTTAAAAAGTAAAAAGCCAATTACGCACTACAATATTGTTGCCGATGATAAAATGATCGACAATCAAGTTGAGCACATTAGAAAGCAATATGGTAAAATCATTTCCCAAGATACTGTTGCTAAAGACTCTGAAATCACAGGTGTTTTTGAAAACGAAGAAAAAGGAATCAATAACACAACGACCATAACTTTAGATAAGTTTAAAGGAAAATCTACTGAAAAACAGTTTGTAGGTGCTAAAGTTGGTGATGTAATTACTTTAAAAACAAAAGGCTTATTTAATGACGATCACGATTTGATGACCTATTTAAAAGTGTCTCATGATAATGCTCATGGATTGGACATTGAAGTTAATTTTACCATTAACGAAATCAACACAAGAGAGCTTGCTGACTTAGATCAGGAATTGTTTGATAAATTATTTGGAAAAGGAAACGTTACTTCTGTAACCGAATTAAAAGAAAAGATTAAGGTTGATTCTGAAAAACAATTTGCGCAACAAGGTGATCAAAAGTTGCTCAACGATGTTACCGAATATTTAGTTGATAACACCAAATTTGAGTTGCCTGCTGAATTTCTTCAAAAGTGGATGCAAACAGCTGGTGAGGAAACCATGGATGCTGAACAGGCTAAAGAAGAATACGAAAAGTCTGAAAAAAGTATGCGCTACCAATTAATTGAAGGTAAACTGATTGAAAAATATGACCTTCAGGTTAATTTTGAAGATCTTAAAGCACATGCCAAAGACATGATCAAAGCACAAATGGCACAATTCGGACAAATGAATCCATCAGATGAAGAACTTGAAGGGATTGCTTCGCGTGTCCTGTCAAATAAAGATGAGGTAAAACGTATGTCTGAGCAATTAATGAGTCAGAAACTGTTAAACCTTTACAAATCCGAAGCGAACTTAAAGACAAAAAAGATAACTTACGACGACTTTGTAAAAGAGTTTTACGGTTAGAAAATAGATATTAATTAGTATATTTGAGCGTAAAACTTAACGGTTTTACGCTTTTTTGTTTCACATCAACTTAATTGAAAAACATTACATGAATTACGCAAAAGAATTTGAAAAATTTGCTATAAAAGATCAAGGCATCAGTAGCACATACTACGATAAAATCGTTAGTAGTATGTATCCAACTTCATTAACACCTAACATTATTGAAGAGCGCCAAATGAACATCGCTATATTTGATGTGTTCTCACGTTTAATGATGGATCGAATCATTTTTATGGGAACCGCAATTAACGATCAGGTGGCTAATATCATTCAAGCACAATTGTTGTTTTTGGAAAGTACAGATGCTTCAAAAGATATTCAAATTTATATCAATTCGCCAGGAGGAAGCGTGTATGCAGGCTTAGGAATTTACGATACCATGCAATTGATCAAGCCTGACGTAGCAACTATTTGTACAGGGATGGCAGCATCTATGGGAGCTGTTTTGTTGTGTGCTGGAGAAAAAGGAAAACGCAGTGGTTTAACACATTCTCGTGTTATGATTCACCAACCTTTAGGAGGTGCTCAAGGTCAAGCTAGTGATATTGAAATTACAGCTCGTGAAATATTGACCCTTAAAGAGGAGTTATATAAAATCATAAGTAAACACTCTGGTCAGGATTACGATAAAATTTACGAGGATAGTGATCGTGATTATTGGATGAAAGCCGACAAGGCAAAAGAATATGGAATGATAGACGAAGTGCTGTCAAAAGGATAAATACTGTAAGACTTTAGGTTTTACGTTTGAAACAAACACATGGCAAAGGAAGAATTAGAATGTTCGTTTTGTGGTAGGAAAAAGCCAGAAACCAATTTATTGATCGCTGGTCTCGACGCTCATATTTGTGACCGTTGTATCGAACAGGCGCATGGTATTGTTTTGGAGGAATCCAAACAGATGGATAATGCGGAACTGTCTTCTGAGTTAATGCTCAGAAAGCCATTGCAAATCAAGGAATTTCTCGATGAATATATCATCGGACAAGAATATACCAAAAAGGTAATGTCAGTTGCCGTTTATAATCATTATAAACGCTTGCTGCAACCACCAAGTGATGATGATATTGAAATCCAAAAGAGTAACATCATTATGGTTGGTCAAACAGGAACGGGAAAAACACTAATGGCGAAAACAGTCGCCAAAATGTTGAATGTTCCTTTGGCCATAGTTGATGCAACCGTATTAACGGAAGCTGGATATGTTGGTGAAGATGTAGAAAGTATTTTAACGCGTTTGCTTCAAGCTGCAGATTATAGTTTAGAAAAAGCTGAAAAAGGAATTGTCTTTATTGATGAAATCGATAAGATTGCTCGAAAGAGTGATAACCCATCAATCACGAGAGATGTTTCTGGAGAAGGTGTGCAACAAGCACTCTTAAAACTTTTAGAAGGAACAACGGTTAACGTGCCACCTAAAGGAGGAAGAAAGCATCCAGATCAGAAATTCATCGAAGTCAACACCGAAAATATCCTCTTCATTGCAGGAGGTGCTTTTGATGGTATTGAAAAGAAAATTTCTAAACGACTAAATCTTGCCGCAATTGGTTATAAAGCGGCTCATGAAGATGCTAAGTTAGATGTCGATAATTTACTGAAATATATCATTCCAAAAGATTTAAAAGACTTTGGATTGATTCCAGAAATCATCGGTCGTTTACCTGTGCTTACCTATATGAATCCTTTGGATGCTAAAACGCTTAGAGCTATTTTAACCGAACCAAAGAATGCCATTATCAAACAGTACAAAAAGTTGTTTGCTATGGATGATATCGAGTTTAGTATTACAGATGGTGCATTGGATTTTATAGTAGATAAAGCTATTGAGTATAAGTTAGGAGCTAGAGGTTTACGTTCCCTATGTGAAGAAATCTTAACCGATGCAATGTTTGAATTGCCAAGTGGTGAAGAGAAAAAGCTTCATGTGACTAAAACTTATGCTGAAAACAAGCTGGAAAAGACAACATTGAAACGTTTGAAAGCAGTTTCTTGACACCTAGTTTCAAGTGCTATAAAAAATTAAAACCACTCTTTAGGAGTGGTTTTTTATTTGGATTTAAAAATTAATATTGCTAAACAATATGTTGATGTTATTCTAAACTTTCAAGGGTTTAAACTAACAGCGTTTTTGTTTGTTACGATGTAAATATAAAGTCAATTCTAGCATTTATACAACTGCTTTTTACTGTTTTGGACGAATCGAATTAAATACTCGTTATGTGGTAAAATTCTGATACCGTTCGTCGGAGAAATTGTTAAAAGGTAATCAACTTGTTGAAGTTGCAGTTGCATTAAGCTGAAGTAATTCATCCATATATTCCCTGTTGTTCGATAAACGAGGAATTTTATGTTGACCACCAAGCTTGTTATGTTTTTTTAACCAATCGTAAAATAAGTGCTCTCTGGCTATGTGAACCTCAGGCATGTTTAAGGTCATGTTGTTATAACGCTTGGCCTCATAATCTGAATTTAAGGATTGGAGCGCTTGATCCAATTCTTCCTTAAATTGATCTACGTTTTGTGGCGGATTTTTAAATTCTATCAACCATTCGTGCGATCCTTTTTCTTTACCTTTCATAAATACAGGAGCCGCTGTATAGTCTACAATTTCAGCATTGCAGGATTTACAGACACGTCTAAGCGCGTCCTCGGCATTTTCAATAATGAGTTCTTCACCAAAAGCATTGATGTGGTGTTTTGTGCGTCCAGAGACCTTTATTCTATAAGGATTGGTAGAAGTAAACCGAATCGTATCACCAATTTTATATCGCCAAAGTCCTGCATTAGTGGTTATAATTACAGCGTAGTTCACATCAGTTTCAACCTCACTTAATGGAATCACTTTTTGATTTGGAGTTCCATAAGTATCCATCGGAATAAATTCATAGAAAATACCATAATCTAACATCAATAATAATTCACTGCTATTGTTTTGATCCTGAATTGCAAAGAAGCCTTCCGAAGCATTATAAATTTCGTAATATCTAAAATCCGATTTAGGTAGTATCGCTTTATATTGATCGGCATAAGGCACAAAACTCACACCGCCATGAAAATACACTTCCAAATTAGGCCATACGTCAAAAAGATTTTCTTTTCCAGTGGTCTCCAATACATTATTCAATAACACCAACATCCACGAAGGCACACCAGCCAAACTGGTTACGTTTTCATTGATGGTCTCATCAACTATAGCTTGCATTTTAGTTTCCCAATCACTCATTAATGACACACGATTACTGGGTGTACTACTGAACTCGGCCCAAAAAGGCATGTTATCAATCAATATGGCAGACAAATCGCCAAACACAGTACCGTTTTCTTTGTAGAGTTCTTTACTGCCTCCAAGTCGAAGGCTCTTTCCAGTGAACAATTGTGAATCTTCGTTGTTGTTGAGATACATACAAAGCAAATCTTTACTTGCCGCATAATGACAATCTTCCAGAGATTCTGCACTCACAGGAATAAATTTACTTTTGGCATTGGTTGTGCCACTAGATTTAGCAAACCATTTTATCGGACTTGGCCAAAAAATGTTGGTTTCACCCAATCGAGAACGTTCAATGACATTTTTGTAGTCCTCGTAGGTAGATACTGGAATTCGTTCTGAAAAGGTTTTGTAGTTCTTTATAGAGTCGAAATCGTATTTTTTTCCAAACTCGGTATCCTTAGCTTTATTCAATAAGTGAAATAGTAATTCATTTTGCACTTCATTTGGGTATTTTAAAAACAGTTCGATTTGGTGAAATCGCTTTTTTAAAAACCATGATGCAATTGAATTTACTAAAGGAATCGGCATTTTTCTAGTATCTTTATGTTTTTAAAAATAATACTTTTTTTTATATGTTTTATCAAGGTGTTTTAACAAAAATGGAAACCGAATTCGCACATCCTATCCAATATTATTTGGTTATGGAGAATGACTTCTTGAATATGAATCAGTTACTTGGTAAAACTCTTTCGATGGAATTCGTAAAATACCAATGTTTAAAATGTGGTTTGAACAAACCTATTTACAGACAAGGGTTTTGTAAGGAAGATTTTTTTGATATTCCACAAGCAGGAGAGTGGATTATGAGGCCAGAATTGAGTACCGCACATTTAGGTAAGGAAGATCGTGATTTGGAATATGAAAAGAAAGTACAGTTGCAACCACATATTGTGTACTTGGCTAACTCAAGCAACGTTAAGGTTGGCGTGACGCGTAAGAGTCAAGTTCCTACACGATGGATTGACCAAGGTGCTCATGAAGCCATTGAAATTGTTGAAGTACCCAATCGTTATTTAGCTGGTATCACAGAAGTAGCCTTAAAAGATCATGTTTCAGACAAAACCAATTGGCGAAATATGCTTAAAAATGACGTTAAGGATGAAGATTTGGTCGAGTGGAGAGAACGTCTGAAGACCTATATTCCCGAAGAGGCGCAGGCGTATTATATTGCTTCAAATTCTGAAACCAATTTAGAGTTTCCAGTTCTTCAATATCCTGAAAAACCACAAAGTCTCAATATCGAGAAAAAAGGAAATTATACTGGTAAATTGGTTGGTGTAAAAGGCCAATATCTCATTTTTGAAGATAACACCGTTTTTAATGTAAGAGCAAATGAAGGCCTTGTCGTAAAATTTACCATATCATAAACATTAACGTAATTTTATAAGTCGATAGTTGTTATAAGCCTCTGCTTTTTAGTATTTTAGAAATAAAAAAAGCTATGAAGGTTCCAGTTATGTTTTATGTGGTATTGACCACAATTATGTTAGTAACACTCACTATTATGGTCTCTATGGATTTGGCCTTTAGTTGGGTATTTTATACCATGTGTATCGGACAATTATTTGTCCTTATTATGGTTTATAAAGTCTTAAGGGATACTTATACTACCAATAAAACCTTTAAGGACTTTTATGAAGATCATCCTATTTCTCAATATGAAAATTTCAGATAGAACCATCTGTATAAACCAAAAAAAGCACATTGTTTTTAAACAAAACGATGTGCTTTTTTTATTACAGTATGTAGTCCTTTTAATAAGAGATTATACGTCTTCTTGATCTCTTAAGTTTTGGATATAAGCTGCTTTTTGTATTTCTCTTCTACGCTTTACTGAAGGTTTGGTGAAAAATTGATTTTCACGAATGTTTTGCATCGTTTTAACGTTTCTGTGTTTTCTCTTGTAACGTTTCAATGCACGTTCGATGCTTTCGCCTTCTTTTACTAAAATTTTTATCATCTATGTGTTTTAATGGTTAATGGTTTACCCTAAATAGGTTTTTAATATTTTGTTTTTTGAATCTTGACGCAAACGTCTAATTCCTTTTTCTCTGATTTGTCTAACACGTTCTCTGGTCAAATCAAAAGTAGCTCCAATTTCATCTAAAGTCATTGGTGGCTCGTTGCTTAGTCCAAAGTTTAAGCGAATGACATCACTTTCCTTTTGAGATAACGTATTTAAGGCACGATCAATTTCAACGCTTAAGGACTCGCTCATAAGTTGTTTGTCTGGATTTGGAGATTCACCAGACTTTACAACATCGTATAAGCTAGAAGTTTCCCCTTCTTTTAAAGGTGCATCCATTGACAAGTGTCGTCCTGAGTTTTTCAGTGACTGCTTCACTTCTGTAACAGTCATATCCAATTCCTTAGCAATCTCCTCAGCACTAGGTGCTCTTTGATGGGTTTGCTCTAAGTGGGAAAAGGTCTTGTTGATTTTATTAATGGAGCCAATCTTATTCAATGGTAATCTTACAATCCTAGATTGCTCAGCCAAAGCTTGTAATATGGCTTGTCTAATCCACCATACGGCATAAGAAATAAACTTAAAACCTCTGGTTTCATCAAAACGTTTTGCAGCTTTAACTAAGCCAGCATTTCCTTCATTGATTAAATCTGGAAGTGTCAGACCTTGGTTTTGATATTGTTTAGCAACTGAAACTACAAAACGTAAGTTAGCCGTTGTGAGCTTATCTAGAGCGGCTTGATCTCCTTCTCGTATGCGTTGGGCAAGTTCAACTTCTTCTTCAGCAGTAATCATTGGAAGTTTACTTATGTCCTGTAGGTATTTGTCAAGTGATTTAGATTCGCGGTTGGTAACTTGTTTGGTAATCTTTAATTGCCTCATGTACTAGTTTTAAAAAGTTCGCAAGCTACAATCTAACTTTTAATTTGAAAAAAGCAAATAAATCTTTACTTCTTTGTAAAAATCTAACAAAAAAGTAGTTGGTTTTAAGATTTCTATAACGTTTACAGCTGAAAATCAGTTGTTTTGAACCGAATCTTTCTTTTTGTTTTTTCCGCCTAAAATATTACCAAGAACATTTTTGACTCCTTCTTTAATAGGATCGCTTTTGGTTTTTGTAGTATCAGTTTTTACAGTTGTGGAATCATTTTTAGAATCTTTTGTGTTGCCACCTAAAAGTCCGCCCAATAAATCATTGACTTTGTCTTTGCCTTTCCCAATGAGTTTTTGCTTTTCAATTTCAATAAGTTGTTGGGTCAAATTGGAAACACCACTGGTCAAGTCGGTTTTAACTTGCGGACTCGAATAATTTCCTGTGATATTGGCAGTGACTGGAATAGTGATATTTGAAACTTGATCATCATTAATTTTTCCAATAAGACGGTTTACCTCACTTCCCAAATACTTCGCTGGTACATCAAAAACCGCTTGGTAATCTATGGTTTTGCTGAAGCTGTGAGAACCTGATACCTTAATGCCAATATCCTTATATTTTAAATCAAAAGGCTTCACATTCACCTTTCCTTCTGAAAAGTCAAGATTGGCCTTCAAATCCTTTAGGTCCAATTTACTAAAGTCTACAAACGATAAGGCTCCTTCTAGTTTATTCAATACTGAACCTTCCTTTGGATCTATTTGAGTAGTCAATAATTCAGCAAAAGCATTTCCAGTTAAGGTATTTAAGTTTGGAGAAAACTCATGATCTAAAGTTCCTTGAAGATTGATAAGTGTATTCAGTTTTCCTTGTAAGGCTTTGGCAATTGGTGCTAGATTTTGAAACAATTCCATCCCATTAAATGATTGGGCGATATCAAAGCCATCTGCTCCAAGATTCAGGTTGAAAATAGGTGTATCTGTTTTGGTTGACACTTTTCCAGTAATGGCTAATTTTCCACCAAACAAATTACTGGTCATGTTTTGTAAATTGGCTTCTTGGTCTTTGATGCTTAAGAAACCTGTAACGTTGCTAAGCGTTAAATTGTCATAAACCACTGTATTGGCTTTGGCATTAAGGCTACAATCTAGAAATTCAGGAATTTTCAACGATTCTCCATCAGAGGTTGTTTTATTGGAACTTTCTGTAGCCGATTCATCTTCGACCATGAAATCACTGATTACAAAATTATTGGATATTACATCAAATTGACCTTGTAATTTTCTATCACTTAACAAAAAACCAAGTAGGTTTTTAATATTTCCTGTAGCTGAAAAATCGCTGCTTCCAGTTCTAGCGTCAAAACTATTGAGTTTGACATTTCCAGGATTAAAGCTCATATCAGCTTTATTGATTTGAATCGGATTGACAATGTCTTCCGAAGAAAATACAAAATCGGTTATGCTGGCTGTACCTTTATTTTTAATGCGTTCATAAGCATTGGTTTCAATGGCATTCATGTCAAACTGTGTATTGAGCTTAGTTTTCAAAACACCACTGAGTTGCTTATCGAAATCGATAGGATAAGCCTTGGTCAAATTTCCAAGATTCAAAGTACCATCGATATTGGCGTTGACAAAGATGTTTTCAGTTATATTTTGAATCACTGCTGAAGATTTGAAGACATCATTATCAATTTTAAAGTTCAATGTTTTAATGTCAACGTAAGTGTCTTCAGGCTTTCCAGTTTCATTTTTAATGGCTGTGTCAATCGTGATTTGATCGACACGCTTAGGTAAGTTTGGATATTTGAAAGAAGCATTTTTTGAAGCAATTTTTATATCTAAAGTTGGAATGGTCTCTTCTGTAATTTTACCTTTAATGATGCCATTCACCTTAAAATCACCTGAAGTTTCCACATCTTCAATGTTCTTTGAGTACGCTTCAGGAATCACGGCAAGAAAATCCTTAAAAGAAGATTCCGGATTTTCAAATGTGATATCGATGTCTTGTCCGTCTTCCAATATTTGTACATAACCTTTAAATTCTAGAGGTAATTGATTGATGTAACCTTTGTTATCTTTAAAAGTGTACTTCTGTTTGTTCAAATCCATGCCAATAAGTGCATCTAAAGTCACAATATTATTGGTGAGATATGAGGTGCTGTCAATGCTCATGCTCACATGGCTGGTAGTTTTTGTGTCCAGTTCTGAATCTTCCGCAGAGAATATGCCATGGCCAGAATGGTTGAGCTCTGTAAGGTATAATTCGGTTTTAGAAATTGCGTCCAAATACGTTAGCGCACTGTTGTTAATGGAATAATCTTCTATGTCAAAAGAAAAACCAGTGCTGTCTTCTGAAGCAGAGGAAGCGTTTTCATTTTCTTTGGTAATATCGTAATTGATGTTTCCTAAAGCATCGGTTTTCAGAGTTAAAAGAGCTTCATCCACAGTAATGGTATTGACCACAATTGGCTCCTCATCAGCAGTTTTGAAAAGTTCCTTAACCGACATGGTAAAGGCTATATTTTTTGCCGTGGCAAAGGTTTCACCTTCAAAAGGTTCAAAATTGGTAATGATCAAATCATCAACTTCAACATGTGCTTGAGGAAAACTGCGAATCAAGCTTAAGCTAACGTCACTGAATTCCACTTTGGCGTTTACATTTTCATTGATGAAACGCTTAACCATGTCTTTGATTTGGGATTGAAATGCAAAAGGAATGGCAAGAAGCAATAAAAAAATGATAAGAATGCTTATGCCAATAATCTTGAGTGCTTTTTTCATACGTGTGTTGTCGGTTTATGCTATAAATATATACGAAGCTTAGATCACTTTGGCTTAAAATACATTAAAGTTTAGTAAAATTTTAACCTCTTCAGAATAATGATGCGGTTAGAGTAAATTGATTTCCTCGTTGACTTTCAATTTGAATCGCCTTCTGAAAATATAAACCCCTAAATACAAAAATGGTGTGTCAAGTGCCGCAACGATAACCTTGAATAGAAATCCGCTAATCAACAAGCCTTTAAAACTACTCCAAGGTAAAACACCAAAAGAGCACAATAGAAACACAATGGAAAAAGTATCTACAAATTGTGAAAACCAAGTAGAAAAATTATTCCGAAGCCACAAATGACGACCTTGGGTCAAGCGTTTCCAAAAATGATAGATTTGAATATCGATGAATTGTGCAAACAAATAAGCAGACATACTTGCAAACACGGCAATGGCGGAATTTCCAAAGACCAGAGTAAACGTATCATCTGTTACAGGTGAATTGGCAATGGCAGGAACACTATCTGAAACTAAAATAATCAATAGAGAAAAGACAGAGGCAAAAATACCAGCAATAACAACTTGATTGGCGCGTTTTTTTCCATAAATCTCACTAATTAAATCTGTAATAAGAAAGGTTAACGGATACGGCAATAAGCCAACTGAAATTTCAAAAAGCTTAGCGCCAAAGATTTCTATGTCAAACGGATACCAATAAAAGAACTTTTGGAATATCAAGTTGGAGACCACCAAAGACGTAATGAACATTGCGGCTAAGAATAAATAAATTTTTTGAGCCAGAAGTTTGTCTTTTGTAGTCATAAATTGTGAATAAATACTTACGGTAAATATACGCCAAAGTGAATTTCTTTTACTTATTTTGAAATTCCTATGAATCCACCTAACCTCGTTTACATAGCTCTTGGTAGTAATAAAGGCGACAGACTGAAGTATCTGCAGAAAGCCATAGACTTGATTTTTGAACGTGTTGGAAAGGTATGCAGTATTGCAAAAGTGTATAATACACCTGCTATGGGATTTAAAGGTGACGATTTTTTAAACACCTGTATTTCCATTGAAACCCATTTGTCTGAAAATGATCTTTTGGAAGAGTTGTTGACTATTGAAACGCAGTTAGATCGTAAAAGAAGTACTTCAAAAGAATATGAGTCCAGAACTATAGATTTAGACATTCTACTTTACAGTGATGAGGTTGTAAAACATAAAAACTTACAGATTCCTCACCCAAAATTTCAGGACCGCATGTTTGTGCTTCAACCTTTGAACGATATCGCTTCTAAAGTGGTGCATCCAATAGTGAAGCAGAACATAGCTGAATTGCTAGAGAATTGTTCTGACGAAAGTTTGGTAGAACCCATTAATATTTGGTTGAAAAACCCTTCTAAACAATTTGATTTCACCAAACGAAATTACATTGCTATTGAAGGGAATATTGGTGCTGGAAAGACAAGCTTATCGCACAAAATCTCTCATGATTTCAATGCCAAATTGATTTTGGAACGCTTTGCCGACAATCCGTTTTTGCCAAAGTTTTATGAAGCACCACAACGTTATGCCTTTACTTTAGAAATGTCATTTTTGGCAGATCGCTATCAGCAAATTTCCGATGATTTATCGCAATTGGATTTATTCAAGGATTTTATTGTGAGCGATTACGATATCTACAAATCGCTCATTTTTTCAAAAATCACCTTACCAGAAGACGAATTCAAGCTGTACAGAAAATTATTCTATTTGATGTACAAAGATATTGCGAAGCCAGATTTGTATATCTATCTCTATCAGAACACAGAGCGTTTGCAAGAAAATATCAAAAAGCGTGGTCGTGATTACGAACAGAATATTGACAGTGCATATTTGGAAAAAATCAATTCAGGGTATTTGGAATTCTTGAAAAATCAAAACGAATTGAATGTGAAGATTATTGATATTTCAGAACGTGATTTCGTTAAGAATAGAGCAGATTACCTTTGGATTCTAAATGAAATTTGTAACGCATGATGCCTTTCCGAGTTGAAGTTATTCCAAATCGATATATAGCTGGTATGCGAACCAAAACTTGTATGGTTCATATCATGAAAGACACTCAGGACATTGCAAAGCAATTTATGCCTCGACGTCATGAGGTAAATCACAGAATAGGAAATCATGTGTTTTCCATTCAAAATTTTGGACCTGATTTTTCACCTGCAAATCCACATTCCGAATTTGAAAAATGGATTGGTATTGAAGTTAGTGAAATTGATGCGCTTCCGAAAGACATAAAGTCCTTTGTTATTCCAACTGGCACTTATGCTGTGTTTGACTATAAAGGATCTATGAAAGATTTTTCAGCATTTAGAGCAAGGATTTTTCAAGAGTGGTTGCCTAATTCAGACTATATTTTGGATGATAGACCGCATTTTGAAATTGTAGATGAAAATTATCGCAAGGACTTAAACAATACCGAAGAGTCAGTTTGGATTCCTGTTCAAAAGAAAATCTGATGTCTTTTAGTATTGGTTTTATAAAGTCAATAGCGTCGTAACAATCTGACTTTTATTGTCTTCTAAGATGGTTTTGCACATTAAGGTATTATCGTGGCTTTCTAAATCGAAAGGTGATCGAAGCAAGTCAACACCACTGTTGTATTTAAGTCTGTTGCCCTGGCTAGAGATGATATCTTTGTTGGGTTCAAAAGAATCTCTTGGAATGTGTTCCGTAAGGATAATGTATTTGTAGGTTTTGATGTTTTCAACAATACTTTGGATTTCTTCATTTGACAAATGTTGAAGCACTTGTCTTAAAATGATGCAATCTGCAACAGGAAGCTGGTCTTTTGAAATATCTAAACACTGAAATTCTAGATTTTTATTATTGAACTTGGTTTTGTTGCGCTTTATCAAAGCTTCTACGATATCGATGCCAGTGTAAGATTTGGTGTATTTCAATAATTGCTTACCAACATTGAAATCGCCACAACCTAAATCACAAACGGTTAAATTGTTATTATGCGATTTCAAAAAGCTAATTACTGCTTTAAGGTATGGCTCTACAATGCTTGGGTTATGAGAACCTTCACCAGAGTAGAAATCAAAGTCGCTTCCGCCCCAAAGATGCTGTTCGTAGATTTGGTTCATAACCGCTTTGGTGGGCCAAGGTTGTTTTGTTCTCTTAGATTGGTCACTCATTCCAAATTGCTTCACCATTTTCGCCAGAGACTGGAGGCATTCCTTTTCTCCCTTTAGCATGCCAAAAGATAAACTCTTTTTCGTATTCAGAAATTCGGCCAGTTTCAAACTCCTTATGGATTAATGAGGTGATTTCATCAAAATGTTGGCTTGGAGCATGAACAAATAACATATAAGCTTTTGAAGTATATGCATCAAGTCTTTTGTTGTTAGGAAAGCCATATGTTTTTGTAAGGTTAATTAATGTACTACTGTTTAGGCTATCATTTTTCTTGATAATAGACCAAATGCTATCCGTTTTTTTATCGTACCAGTCAAATTCGTCACCAGATCCTTTTTTACCTTTAGATAATCGTTTCATCATAAAGCCTTTATCCAATCCGTGAAGAGAATCAATTTTGTCAAATCCATGTCTTACACCCTGATCCAATTCATACATAGAGTCAATCACTTTATTTAGATATACTTTTTCAGAATCAGATAACTGAAAATTTGTTTCTTTTTCTTCACAACTTAGGAACGAGATAAGTAGAGCGAAAATCAGAGCTATTGACTTTAATTTTGAGAATAAATCCCAAACCACAACACCACAGCTTACCGAAATGTTTAAGGAATGTTTGGTCCCAAATTGCGGGATTTCGATGACGACATCACTAGCATCCACAACCTCTTGTGCGACACCTTTTACCTCATTTCCAAAAACCAAAGCGTACTTTTGATTGTCTTCAGGTTGAAACTCATTGAGCATGGTCGCATTTTCGGCTTGTTCGATAGATATGATTTTTATGCCTTCGTTTTTTAGTTTATGGATTACATCCATGGTATGTTCATTGTGTTCCCAATCTACAGTCTTGGTGCTTCCCAAAGCCGTTTTTCTAATGTCGTTGTGAGGAGGTTGGGCAGTAATGCCGCAGAGGTGGATTTTTTCAATCAAAAAGGCATCGCTGGTTCGAAATACAGAACCAATGTTATTCAAGCTTCTAATGTTGTCTAATACAATGATAAGCGGTGTTTTCTTAGCCGATTTAAATTCGGAAACATCCAATCGGTCAAGTTCACTGTTTTTGAGTTTTCTCATGTTAAAATCTTGTACGTTTTGTAGATAACTTCTTTGTTTTACACTTTATAAAGCCTTAAAATATAAGTACATTAGCAATCTTGTCGTTGAGACAAAAATACCAATTAAAAAAGATAAACCCTTGGCGAAGAAAGCAAAAAAAGAAACCCCTTTAATGAAGCAGTACAATGCTATTAAAGCTAAGTATCCTGATGCCTTGTTGTTGTTTCGTGTGGGTGATTTTTATGAAACATTTGGTAGCGATGCCGTGAAGGCTTCAGATATTCTTGACATTGTTTTAACGAAGCGTGGCGCTGGAAGCGACAGTGAAACAGAATTGGCTGGTTTTCCACATCACTCCTTAAATAGTTACTTGCCTAAATTGGTCAAAGCTGGTTGTCGTGTCGCTATTTGTGATCAGCTTGAAGATCCAAAGCAAACCAAGACGATTGTGAAACGAGGTGTTACTGAATTAGTAACGCCTGGTGTAGCCTTAAATGATGATATTTTACATTCGAAGCAGAATAACTTTTTGGCTTCCGTTCATGTTACCTCAAAGTATTTAGGGATATCGTTTTTAGATGTTTCAACTGGCGAATTCTTTATTGCCCAAGGAAATGCCGAATACATTGATAAACTGCTTCAGAATTTCAAACCTAGTGAGGTTTTGGTGTCTAAACCCAACCGTTTAAAATTTGCTGAGGTTTTTGGAAATGATTTCCATGTCTTTTATATGGAAGATTGGGTATTTCAAGATGATTATGCCAATGAAACCTTACTAAAACATTTCAATACAAAATCCCTCAAAGGTTACGGTATTGACGACCTTTATGAAGGTATTGTGGCTTCTGGAGCAATCCTTCATTATTTAGGTGAAACGCAACACCATAAATTAGAACACATTACGTCTATACAACGATTGGTAAAAGGCGATTATGTTTGGATGGATCGATTCACCATCAAGAATTTGGAATTGTACCATTCTTCTAATCAAAATGCAGTCACATTAATAGATGTTATTGATAAAACCATCTCGCCAATGGGCGGACGCTTACTCAAGCGTTGGTTGGCATTGCCTTTGGTCGATCTTAAAGCCATTGAACAGCGACATGATGTTGTAGCGTTTCTTAATGAGGATCAGAATTTGCGTACTAAGTTTCAAAATCAGCTTAAGCAAATAGGAGATATTGAACGATTGATTTCCAAGGTAGCCACTGCCAAGATCAATCCGAGGGAAGTGGTGCAGCTCAAAAACGCCTTGGAAGCTATTGTGCCTGTAAAGGCACTTGCGAGCCAATCGAAAAACGCATCCTTAAAAGCTTTAGGAGAGCAGATGGATGGTTGTGAAGAACTCCGTGAGCTTATCAAACAAACTTTAAACGAAGAGGCGCCTGTTAATATTCAAAAAGGACATACGATTTCATCAGATTTTTCAGCAGAGCTAAAAGAACTTAGAGAGCTATCCACTTCGAGCAAGGAGTATTTAGATGACATGCTTGAGCGTGAATCCCAACGAACAGGAATTACTTCACTTAAAATTGCTTCAAACAATGTGTTCGGCTATTATATTGAAGTGCGACATACACATAAAGATAAAGTACCTGAAGACTGGATTAGAAAGCAAACCTTAGTCAGTGCAGAACGTTATATTACTGAAGAGTTAAAAGAGTACGAGGCTAAGATTTTAGGTGCTGAAGAGCGTATTTTACTCATTGAGCAGCAACTTTTTTCTGAGCTGGTCAACTGGATGGTTCAGTTTATCAAGCCAGTTCAAAAAAATGCTAGTTTGATTGCTCAATTGGATTGTCTTTGTGGATTTTCAAAGTTGGCCTCAGACCATCATTATGTGCGTCCGAGCATCACTGAAGATTACATCTTAGATATCAAAAATGGTCGCCATCCAGTGATTGAAAAACAATTACCACTTGGTGAGCCTTACATTGCGAACGATGTGTATTTAGATCGTGAACAGCAACAAATCATCATGATTACTGGTCCGAACATGTCTGGTAAATCGGCTATTTTACGTCAAACGGCTTTAATTGTGTTGTTAGCTCAAATGGGAAGTTTTATTCCAGCAGAAGCGGCAACTATCGGATTGGTCGATAAGATCTTTACACGTGTAGGCGCTAGTGATAATATTTCCATGGGTGAATCAACTTTTATGGTCGAGATGAACGAAACCGCTTCCATTTTGAATAATATTTCTGAGCGAAGCTTGGTGTTACTTGATGAAATCGGAAGAGGCACTAGTACTTATGACGGGATTTCCATTGCATGGGCCATTAGTGAGTATTTACACGAGCATCCATCTAAAGCAAAGACCTTGTTTGCTACGCATTATCATGAATTGAATGAGATGACGGAGACTTTTGATCGGATTAAAAATTTCAATGTTTCAGTTAAGGAATTGGATGACAATGTTTTGTTTCTAAGAAAACTGGTTGAAGGTGGAAGCGAGCACAGTTTTGGTATTCATGTCGCGAAGATGGCAGGTATGCCGCAGCAAGTCATTCATCGGGCAAAGAAAATATTGAAACAATTGGAAAAATCACATTCTAGTGAAGAGTTGACCGATAAGGTAAAGACATTGGATAATGACATGCAATTGAGTTTTTTCAATTTAGATGATCCGCTTTTGGAACAAATTCGTGAAGAAATCGTAACGATTGATATTGACACCTTAACTCCAGTTGAAGCCTTGATGAAGCTAAATGAAATCAAGCGTATGCTCTTGAAAAAGAAACAGGCTTAAAAATTATAGTTTTTTTAAAAAAAGGCTTTGCTTTTCTGATAAAAGTCTTAAATTTGCCCTCGCAATAAAGAGAACGTTCTTATACATTGCTAATGCGAAAGTAGCTCAGGGGTAGAGCATCACCTTGCCAAGGTGAGGGTCGCGGGTTCAAATCCCGTCTTTCGCTCTACACACCATATACTAGTCAAGTCGTGACTATAATGCTGAAGTGGTGGAATTGGTAGACACGTTGGACTTAAAATCCAATGTCCGTTTAGGACGTACGGGTTCAAGTCCCGTCTTCAGTACAGATGAAAAGCCGAAACTCATGTTTCGGCTTTTTTGTTTTCAAAATTACCGGGAGCTTGCTTCCGTAGGAACTTTGAAAGCAAAATAAAAAACTTAAGTTTAGCTTTTCTCAAGATGTTGATAAGGAACTCGCCAAAGGCATTCCCCGTCTTCAGTACAAAGGGATAAACTGTAAGGTTTGTCCCTTTTTTTATTCTATTTGAAACTATTA
Source organism: Psychroserpens sp. XS_ASV72 (assembly GCF_041224425.1). Taxonomy (NCBI): domain Bacteria; kingdom Pseudomonadati; phylum Bacteroidota; class Flavobacteriia; order Flavobacteriales; family Flavobacteriaceae; genus Psychroserpens; species Psychroserpens sp. XS_ASV72. Next base: position 34,137 of record NZ_JBGFGL010000071.1, read on the forward strand.
ACAATATTCGATACGTTATAATGACGTGTTAATTTGATGTACCCGATTTATGAGGTTATTTATTATAATTGTTTGATTACTCAGGCTTATAGGGATCAATATATCACTTAAATAAGATAAATATATCCGAATTAAAATATTATTTCTTAACTTTGTACAATAATTTAAAAACATGTTTTCAAAGGCTTGTGAATATGCTATTAAGGCTTGTATTTTTGTCGCAAAAAGTTCCATGCGAAATGAACGTGTGACGCCAAAACAAATCGCTGATCAAATAAATTCTCCAGTTGCTTTTACAGCTAAAATTATGCAAGATTTAGTTAAAAGCAATTTGGTTGCGTCGTACAGAGGAGCCTATGGTGGTTTCGAAATTGAACAAGCTAAAATAGCTGAGATTTCATTATCCCAAATTGTTGAAGTTATCGATGGAGATAAAATATACAATGGTTGCGGGTTAGGATTGGATGTATGCAACGAAAATCATCCTTGTCCTGTACATGAGCAATATAAAGCAATTAGGGAAGATTTGAAGCAACTTTTAAAAACTACTAATTTGGAGCAATTGGCAGTAGGCATTGAAACAGGTGACGCTTTCCTAAAAACATAAAAAAATTTAAACTTAAATAAGATAAAATCATCCGAATTAAAAAACTAATAATATGGAACTCACAACGAACAATGAGAAACAAATAGGAGCTTACGTGGCAGAAGATTTTAGAACTGCCGCAGTATTTTCCAAGTTCAAAATTGATTTTTGCTGTAATGGGAATCGTACTGTATCAGAAGCGTGTAAAGCAAAAGGTCTTGATGAAACAAGGGTAACAGAAGAATTACATTCGATATTAAATACTGTTTCTGAAGAAACCATTGATTATCAGTCATGGCCTTTGGATCTGCTCATAGATTATATTGAAAAAAAGCACCATAGGTATGTTGAGGAAACAATACCTGTACTTCGCCAGTTTCTTGATAAGCTCTGTAAAGTGCATGGCACGAGACATCCAGAACTTATTAAAATCCGCGAACTTTTTACCACTTCGGCTGGAGAATTGGTATCTCATATGAAAAAAGAAGAGCTTATTCTTTTCCCTTTTGTGAAACGCATGGTCGAAGCTAAACTAAGACACACAGTAATCGAGTCACCGCAATTTGGAACTGTTGAAAACCCAATTGCTATGATGATGCATGAACACGATAATGAAGGCCAGCGTTTTAGACTAATAGCAGAGTTAACAAACGACTATACTCCTCCAGCAGATGCCTGTAATACATTCAGAGTTACGTATGCTATGTTAGATGAGTTTGAGAAGGATCTGCATTTACACATTCATTTAGAAAATAATATTCTGTTCCCAAATGCAATTAAACTAGAAAATGCACTCAAATAAACTTTAAAACTAAACCTTAGTTAAATCCCAAAGCGTTGCTGTGTCTGGGATTTTCTTTTTAATTTTAACAGTAACAAAAACTAAAGAACTGTGCTTAAAAAACTAAGTCTGATTTGTCTAGTTAATTTTTTTATAGCGTCATTGTTAGGACTTACCCTACGTTACACATCATTCGGTAGTTTCAATGTTAATTACAGATATCTCACTCACGCACATTCACACGTGGCCATGTTGGGTTGGGTATACTTAATGCTTTTTACCTTTGTGATTTTCATTTTTGTTGAACAACATCGAAAAAAATACATACGACTTTTTTGGGTGACACAAATTGCGGTTTTAGGCATGCTCTTAAGTTTTCCTTTTCAAGGATATGGTGTGGTATCCATAAGCTTTTCCACCTTGCACATATTGTGCAGTTATGTGTTTGCATTCTGGATATGGAAAGATGTAAATAATAGTACTGATGCATCAACAGTGATGTTAAAATCTGCATTGATTTTTATGCTGATATCTACTATTGGTGTGTGGTCCTTAGGTCCAATTATTGCCATATATGGTAGCGGTTCAACATACTACGACATTGCCATTCAAGGCTTTCTCCACTTTCAGTTTAATGGCTGGTTTCTGTTTGGTGCTTTGGCTTTATTGATAAAACAATTGAATATAGAGAACAATAGATTGTTCAAGTCATTTCATCTTTTATTAATCCTGTCTACAATAGCAACTGTTGCATTGCCAATTCACTGGTTTCAACCTCATATGGCCTTAATCTATAGTAACGGTTTTGGTGTGGTTATACAATGGGTTGCAGTTATTATGTTACTCAGGTTGATTTATGTTAAAGTTAAGAGCTCTAGATCTAGTTGGTCATACTTAGGTGTTCTAACTTATGCGTTTGTATTCTGTAGTCTGCTGTTCAAGGTCTTGACCCAGGGCGTGTCCTTAATTCCAGAATTAGCAGGAGAACTGTACCAGTATCGAAATTTTATTGTTGGGTATATTCATTTGGCAATGCTGGGTGTTATTACCGGTTTGTTGTTGGCATCACTATTAAAAAATCTCCAATCTCAGAACCGTAAAATCATACAATGGGGTTTTTATTTATTTTACTTTGGATTTGTCACCACTGAATTTATTATTTTCTACCAAGCTCTAGGATATTATCTGAAAAATCAAGGGATGAATCATTACCATGGGTTTTTGTTTTGGGCAAGTACTTTTCTTGCCTCTGGTATTCTTTGTATTCTAATGGGTACGTTTACATCATCTTTTAAAGATTAATATACAGGTCATCATTTGATTGCTAAGGAAGCAAATAAGAAATATTAATATAAAAGTTTCTTCCTTGTCTAGGAATATTATTCCAGTCTGCAAACGTAGAATAATTAGTGTCCAAAATGTTTTCTATACCGTATTTTAAAATAGTCCGTCCGTATTTACCATAAAAGGCATTTCCCATGTTGAGATTCAAAACGGCGTATGAAGCCGTTTCATTTTCACCGTAAAAACTACTGAATTGACTTTGATTGCCATTGCCTTCAAGCTGTAATGCGACGTTAAAATGTTGTTTTTTGTAATTCAGTTCTGCAAAGTAACTAAAGGGTCTTATTAGCGGTAAAAATTTGCCATTGCTTCCTTTTCCGTAATTATACCCAATACTGGTGTTGGCAGATAAATGGTCTGAAAACGTATAACTTCCATTAAGATAAATGTCAAAAATTGAAGCATGGTCTAAAGCCTCGTAAATTCGCACACCATTAGCGCCAATTGTCATTGAGCTTATGTTTGGTGCGATTTCGCCAATAATATAATCTGAAATATAGAAATATGAACTCTCTATGCCTAGCTGTAAATTGCCAAAAGTTTGAGTGTAACTGAAATTGGTTTCCAGGGCTTTTTCGTTTTTTAGATTTGGATTTCCAATGTAGTCAAAGTTATCAAAACTATTAAAGAGGAAGAATCCGTAACCTTCACTAACGGAAGGAGTACGTTCACCGTAACCTAGTCCAAAAGACATCTTTTTTTTGTCATTTTGAATGGTAAATGCCGATGATAAACTCAAGAGAAATCGCTGTTGTTGATCATCGATATCAGGATGAAAGATTTGAAGGCTTTCCACACCAACCTCATCAGCTATTCTATTGCTATGGTATCCTAATCGCAATGTTGAAGACAGAACATTAGCGTCATTAATATGCCAATCATCCTTAGCAAAAACGCCTGTGTATAGGGTTCTAATATCTGGCCAAGTGAGCATAAACATGTCCGGTTCATTTGGGTTGTTTGAAAACATGGTCATCTCTGCCAGAGACCTATTATAAAAACCGTTGACATTGAAGGTTAAGTGGTGGTTTTTCTTGAGAAAATCGGCTTTGCTATAAAATCCATACGTATCGCTCCAGCCTGGCATATCCATTCTAATGGGTACATCTAGTCGATTGCTATCGTCCATGATGTGCGTGATGGTATTAAAGTAAAGTTTGGTTTCCAAAGATTTCAAGCTTGTTTCTTCTGGTCGGTAATAGTGCGTTAGCGAAGTAATTAGAGCTTCCGCTAATGAGACATCCATGGGCAAGGCAGGATAACCAACGTCTGTAGCTTTGTCATAAATGATGTTAGTATCAATGTGTTGTGTTTCAGAAAATTTGTAGCCCGATTGCAACGACATATTAAATTTTTGGAATTGGGAGAACATCACTTCTTTATTTCCGCCCGCTTTGTAGTTGTCAGATTTCCTGAATATGCCATCTGCACTAATATAAAACCTATTCCCTGTGTATTCCAGATCCAGACCCGTAGCAAAAAAATTGCCATTTGTTTCATAACCTAAATCGGTACTCGTTTTTAGTCCTGAACCATTAAACTTGGATGCGGGAAGTTTGAGATCGATACCACCACCAACACAGTGTCCGTTCTCTGTTCCTGATTGACCAGAACCTATGGTCACCTTTTCCAAATTGGAAACGTCCACATAAGAGGTAATAGGATCCATTTTATCGGTACAGGCACCAAAAATTTGCATACCATCAATGGTAACGACCAAACGGTCACTAACCATATTGTTAATGGCTGGCTCCCAAGCGTAGTTACCTCGTTTTATCATGGTAATCTTATTGGATTTCTCTAAATAGTCATCAATACTGGATAAGGTTTTTTCTTGTCTTTTGTTACTTAACTTTCTTCTAGTAACAATAACGACCTCTTCGAGTTTCGTGGTGTCATTTTCAGTTTCCTTAACTGTTTTCTCTTGCGAAAATCCATGGTTAAAGAACATGCCATAAAGGATTATGAAGATTAGCTGTTTCATAGCTAACATGTTTTAAGGTTATAAGGTTTCTTTTGAAGAGTGTAGCCGAGAGTTGTTTTAACTCTCGACTTAAAACTCTACAGGGATTTATTTTTGAAACTGAAGCGGGTCTTTAAAACTCAAGCTCTAAGTAAAGGCTACTGGACTCGTTTTGTTCAGATACATCCTCACCTTTTAATACTTCGTCTTCAGCATTTAAAAGCTTTAGGTTTAGCATCCAGTAACCTGTCATGGTTAATGATAAGTCTCCGTAATATAAGCCATCAGTACTGTTAAAGGATAAATCAGTATTATTTGGCGAGCTGTGATTACCCATACCAGGCATACGTGGGTCTAATGCAATAGTATAACTTTCAACCACTGGAAATGTCATCATGTTTTCCATTTTAAACAAACCTACTTTCATTTGATTAATGGCAATTCTTGGATTTTTAGGCTCTATTAAAGCTAGGATATAGCGTGTGTTATCAGAACCCATAAAGCTTGTAACATTTTGGTTTTCGTATTGCATTACTTCAATAGTTTCCGTCATACTGTATGCTTCACCATTGATGTTGTAATCTACGGTAAGTGACCAACCTGAGCCATCAGCATTAGTCATTTGGTAAATGATAAAGCCTTCATAAATGGTATTTTTTCCCAAAGCTTTTGTAATGTTGGATTTTGGACAAGAGTGCTGCATTGTTGGCATTTGCATTACAGGCATCCACGATAAGGAAACATTTTCGAGATAGGTATTTGTGGCGTTGTCTTTAACTCTAAGGCTTATGGCATTGTATCCTGTTTCGAACATTCCGTTTTTATTGAATAGTTCAATAGTATGGTTGGCATTGGTGAAGTCTTGAATCTTTGAAAGTCCGTCAACTTCACTTGTAAGTGTGGGATTGTCATCCTCATTATCATTAGAACATGACGTAGCAAAAACAGTTAATAATATTATGGGTATTAATTTGTATATAAATTGTATTGATTTCATGATATTTTAGTTTTAATATTAGACTAGGGATTCTTTAGCTTACTTGTATATTGAAGTAAGAATTGGAATCAAATCAAATGATTTTTATGCTAAAAAACTAATAGAAATTGGGAGGAGGTGTATCTATATCGAGATACATTTGAATGGTCTTAGGCGTATAATAAGACGTCATGTGTTGTCTAGACAGAAGGGCCAAATACGGCATTTTAATTTCGTTAATGCAAGTCACAAAGAAAATATCCAAAACGAGAGGTTTTTGCTCTTGAAATGGTGTTTCAGATGATGATTCAGTATTGTTTTGCGACAGTTCTTTTCGCAATTGGCATTTACCGTTGCAACCTTTTTGTTCTTCCTTTTGAATACATAAGGTTTGGGCTATATAATCTTGGTTTATCACAAAATCGGAGACAATAACTATAGTATTGATATTGCTTGCCATGAGTACTGTGGAAAGCGTCAATGCAATGACTTTATGTAGTATTTGTTCTATCACAATACAAAATTAAGACAAAAATGTCTTAAATAAACTGATTTTTATCATTTGGTGTCAAATTTTAAAAAACTCAAAATATTTGGCAACTAGAAACTGTAGTCGTTTTTTTCTAATCGCTGCCGCTTTAGAGTCACCTATATCTCTTAATTCCGAAATTTCTTCAAGTATTGGAACCAAAACAATGTGTAGCTGATCATGAGGGTCGCCCTTCATGTCACAGTTTTTGATAATGTAACTTGTTTGCTTTGAGAGGGCATTTCCCAAGGTTTTGACATCTGTTGTTTCAGTACTTGCTTTTAAAATCGAATCTATGCGCATCATTCCCTTGTGGGTTTCCTCATTGACGATCCATTTTTCTCCATTGTTAAGCGCCAGTCCTTCCAGCTCGAATAAGGTTTCTGTTATGTTGTTCTTATTTTGTTTGCATCCTAAAACAGCTATGCAAACGAGCAAAAGTAGAATCTGAATAGGTTTTTTTGTAGGCATTTTAAAAATCTTTTTTCTTCGATTTGTAGACAATTCTTAAAACGGGCAAGGTTACCCATAAGATCAAAGTGATTAATGATATGATCAAGCCAAAGGAAGTGCCAAAGAACTGTTTAAATACAGCACCAGTGTATCCCAATAAGGCGGAAATATCTAGTTTTAGTAAAATTAATGTTCTTGACAAGTCTATAGGGTTTAACATGGTTCCAATTAAGGATACCTTATCCAATGGGTAATCTTCAAATAGGATCAGCGACATTAAGAATAGCCCGTCGTAAATAATTGCAAGGAATAACCACATCAATATGGCATAGCCAAAGCCTTTTATTTTATTTTCGTTAGATAAGGCAATGTTAAATGCCAATGCACTGAAAATAAATGTTAGGAACACACCCACAATAAGTAATAAGGAAAAATCCCATATGGCGTTCGATTTAAATAACCCATAAATTACAAATGGTAGTCCAAGTCCTAAAATGAGACTCATTGAAAGTGATAAAGCGACACCTAGATACTGTCCCAAAAAAATGGAAGACCGTTGCACAGGTTGAGCCAGTAATAATTCTGTGAATTCTTTTGAATTATAATAATACATCACCCCAAAAATTGTACCGATGAGTGGGACTAAAACAATAATCACATTCATGAGTGTGATAACAGCTTTAGATAAATCATTGTTGAGAAAAAGAAGTACAATACCTAGTAGTAAATAAAATGCCAAGTAAACATAACTCCAACTGCTTCGCATTAAATCATAAAAACTGTATTTTAAAATCTTAAGCATGGTTTTCTTTTAATATATTAGCAATGGCGTGTTCAAAATCAACTTGTTTGGTTTTGTTTTTTAGATCTTCAATGCTTCCCTTGAAGTATATTTTTCCTTCGAGGATAAACACAATTTCATCGGCCACTTCCTCAACGAAACTCATAATATGAGACGTGATTAAAATGGCCTTGCCTTTTTTCTTTTCTCTAGTGATCAACTCCTTTAGACGAATCAAGGAAATCGGGTCAAGACCTGTTGTGGGCTCATCCATAATTATTATTGGACTATCAAACATAAAGGTGAGAAGTATATTAACTTTTTGTTTAGTGCCACCCGATAGAGTGCCCAGCTTTTTGTATAAGAAGGGCTGTAGCCTAAAGATTTCAATCAATTCTTTATCCTTATCGGTTTGACCTCTAAGGTCCTTGATCATTTTAATTAGCTCTATAACCTTAAGATTGCTAGGGAAATTTGCAATTTGTGGCAAATAGTCTATTTTCTTTCTATAGCTTGAATTTCTTTTGATATTGGTATCGAAAACCTTTATATCTCCACCATCTGGAATGACCATCCCTAAAACACTTTTTATAATGGTGGTTTTCCCTGAACCATTTGGTCCTAATACGGCAAAAATCCCGCCTTTATTTATGGTAAGGTCAATCCCATTGAGTACTTGGTTTTTTCCAAATGCTTTTTGTAAATCAGTAATTTCTACCATGTGACCTGATGCATTAGAGGTTTGTTGTCAATTAAGTTTTCTGGCGTAAGTACTGGAGAAACTTTTTCTGAAAAGTCGATGACATCAATGAATAAACTTCGCAAAAGCACAATACTTTCCGGTGTTCGATTTACCAAATATGAAAATAACTTAACGGGTCTGTAAGGCACATCACCAATACCATCTTTATCTAAATCATATCCAGTGTAATTGCTCCAATAGTTATTCTCAAACTTATTGCTATTCAGTTTTCCTGAATAGGAGAGGTCAAAAGAATTGTAAAGGAAATTATTGCGCGAATAGATATTGTCGTAGCAGGCACCATGAACTTTAATAGCATAACCATTATTTTTAAAGATGTTTTCGGTGTAAGTAATTCGGTTAGTGCCATCTGCATTAATACCAATGGTATTGTCTTCAAAAATATTATGTTTTAATTCGGCATCATTGATCTCTTTTAACAGTATTCCGTATGATGCTGTTCCCCAATTTTTTTTGAAAATATTACTGAACATTTTTATGTGCTTAGAAAACATCACAGCTACACCAGCACCATTGGCTTCAAATGTATTGTTTTCATAAGTATTGTCGTTTGAGAACATAAAATGAAGTCCATAACGCATATTCTCTGTAGAATAGTTATTGGCAATATAGCTGCTATTTCCGAATTCCAGATAGATTCCATCTCGCATACGTCTAACGTCGTTATCAACGATTTTTACATTTTCGCAGTGCCATAAATGAATAGCATTTCCAGAATCTGCTTCAGCTTTGCCTTCACCGGAAATAGTGTTGTTCTTGATGATGCCATCTTTTGATTTTTGGATTAAGAAACCAAAAAATGCATTTTCAACTGTAATGTTTTCAATGAGAAAATCATAAGATTTAAAAAGTAAAATACCTGCAAACTCCTTTGTATAGCTTACTTTGATGTTTTTGATCGCTAGGTTTTTTATAACGATATCGGTGGCTTCAACAGAGAAGCCGTAGCCCTTGTTCTCGGTGTCTATGATTGTACCTGCTTCTCCTGAGATATATAGCGATTTTTTATAGATAACAATATTGGATTCTTTGTACAATCCAGCCTTTATAAAAAGAGAGTCTCCGCTTTTAGAATTGTCCACCGCTGTCTGAATTGAATTAAAATCACAGCCAGTGTTGCAAACGGTTTTATTGGTTGCCGATACAAAGTAGCTTATGCTTAAAAAAAGAGCAATTTGAAAAACACATCTCATAAATTATTATTTATTGAGTTTACGGCATATGCCATCCCAATCAAAATATTGTGACGAATTGCTGTTTATCTTTTTTCGAGCCATATCCATTGATTTGAAGCCTGAAAGATTGGCTCCCATAGGGCTTGTAATTTCATCACAAATAAGATAACCCGCAGTTTTGGCATTGATCATTGTACCGGGATTGTCATAATTCGCAATTAGTAAGTTGCTCTCTTTTTCAAGATCCTTCTTGTCTTCCAAAAAGTGAATCATGCATTCAATGGCATCAAACTTATATTGTTTGCCCTTGTCAGTTACCATTTGTGCGGCATGAGTTTTTGTAACGATTGTCATTTGACAGAAATGGCACATATCTGACCCATAGTTTATGGGTTGTGGATCTTTACTGCAATTTAAAAATATACAAATAACAATTAAAAGAGTAAATCGTTTCATGCTTTTTACTTATGTGATTTTTTATTGCCAATCCAATAGGCTACGAACGTCAATAGCATTCCAGACCCCATCATGTAAGCGCCTGTATGTGGGTACGAATGTGCTACAAAATTCAATATATGTCTTGTGCCAAAGAGCGGTGGCTTATAGCTTAACGGATTACCCTCTGCATCTGTCATTTTCATGATTGCCTTTGGGTCTAAGTTCGTTCCATAGTCTGTCATCCATGCATTAAAATCGTACATACCCAATATGCCCAATATAATCATTAAAATAAGCCATCCCAAAAACCATTTGGGAGAAACTTTATTAAAAAACCCCAGAACACCAATACAAACACCAAGTAATGCCATACTGCCTACAACAGTAGGGAATACTGAAAATTCCCACATCTCATCAGGTTTTGGTAATTTACTCATACCAATATAATGGTTAAGACCATCAATGTTTTGTAAATCGTGTTTTTCCTTACCTTCTAATCCATCTAAATGAATATTCATGCCTATACCATTTGGATATTGCGGTGCTTCTAAAGTTATGCTCCAGAGAGGGAATACAAATAGACCTAAAAGCAATGCAGAACCTATGATCATTAATATACTAGCGGATTTCATCTTTGCTTCATTTAAAAATTATGGGCGAGCAATACACTCGCCCATGTTTGAGTTAATTAATCTGTAACACTAAAACTATTTAACTCATTTTATTCATCTAGGGTGTATTTCAAAGGGGTGTCAGAGTTCTTCGCAGATACTCTAACGTAGCCTTGCATTTCTTGGTGTAGTGCAGAACAAAAATCCGTGCAATAGAAAGGCCAGACGCCTTCGCGTTTTGGTTCCCAAACTATGGTTTTGGTTTGGCCTGGCATAACAAGAATTTCTGAAGTGTTAGCGCCAATAATCGAAAACCCGTGAGGAACATCAAAATCTTGTTCAAGGTTGGTAATGTGGAAATAGACCTTGTCACCAACTTTAATGCCCTCAATGTTATCAGGTGCAAAGTGACTACGAATAGTGGTCATTCTTATATGAACTTCATTGCCGTTTCGAGTGACCTTGGCTTCAGATTCGTTCTTAGCAACATAAGGATGTTCGTTTTCAGACAACTCATAGTATTTCTTGCTTTTCTTTTTGATGATGTCTGCACGTATACCAGCAGCGTAGTGAGGCTCGCCATGAGTAGGGAAATCTGATAACAGTTCCATTTTATCGCCGGAAATATCATAAAGCTGTGCAGAGTGCTCTAATTCAGGACCTGTTGGTAAGTAACGATCTTTGGTAATCTTATTTAGAGCAACTAAATATTTACCAAAAGGCTTACGTGAGTTTCCTCCTGGAATCATTAAGTGACCAACAGAGTAGAATGTAGGTTGTCTGTCAAGAACCTCAAAGGTTTCAAGACTCCATTTTACAACTTCAGAAGAGATAAAAAATGTTGTGTAAGCATTTCCTTTACCATCAAACTCAGTATGTAATGGCCCTAAACCCGGTTGAGTAACGACTCCAGCAAGTGTGTTTTCATAGCTTAAGACAGGGATTCCATAAGAATTGTCGACAAAATCCTTGTTGTCAATCGCTGTAATCATTTTATCGAAATCATAAACACTTAAGTCCGTAGATAATTTACCACTACCAACAATATATTGTCCTGAAGGATCTACATCACAACCATGAGGAGATTTTGGAATAGGAATGTAAAACACAGCACCTTCAACTTCTCTAGGGTCCACCATGGTTACACCTTCTTTGATCGTAGAAGTAGCAGTGTGTGTTTTTTCATCATAAATATTATGAGCATAGGTTCCAGAAACCTTTTTTCCACCACCATTCTTGACGTATTCAGCAATTTTTTGCCAGTTCACTGCAGCGATGTAATCTTTGTCATTTTGTGAAGCATTGACTTCCATTAGAGTATTGGCTTCTTCGGTATTGTAACTTGTAAAGAAAAACCAACCATGAGATTTGTTACGTCCAGGATGTGCCAAATCGTAATTAAATCCAGGCATATTAAGCTGAAATTCCAAATTCATTCTTCCATCTTCAGCAATGCTTACAAAAGAAAGCGGACCTTTGAATTCACCTTTCATGTCACTAATAGGCATGTCGCGTTGTGGATTAGGTACGGCAAATCTAGTACCAGCTACAATGTATTCTGTGTTTTCAGTAACAAAAGAAGAAGCGTGATTACCTGCTGAATTTGGTAATTCTATGATTTCTTCAGTTTCAAATGTAGCTAAGCTTATTCGAGCAATTCTAGGGGTGTTGTTTTCGTTAATGAAAATCCATCGTCCGTCCAATTCACCATTGGTTTGAGAAATATCTGGGTGATGGGCATCTCCCCAAGGAACAAATCCAAAGGAGGTGTTCAACATTGCTTTGGTTTCTTCAGAATAGCCGTAACCAGAGGTTGGAAATTGAGAGAAAACGGGAATTTCTTTCAACATTCTACCACTAGGCAGACCAGCTACTGTAATGTTTCCGCTATATCCTCCTGAAAAGAAGGCGTAATATTCGTCGTGTTCACCAGGTGCTACATAAACCTGTTCGGCTTTGCTTGCAGACATAGCACCAGAATTTTTTGCATTATTGTTATCGCCGCAATTGGTAAAAAACATTAAGGCAACAAGAGCTAATGCGTAATTGATTAATTTCTTCATTTTAAATGATTTATTTAGTTAATAGTTTTAGTTTTTTGGGAGAATTACGTCTTCAACAACATGTACCCAGCCGTTACTAACGTTTACTGTAGCAATAATTTTTGTACCACCTACGTATAGGTCACCATTTTGTTGAGTGACTTCTATATATTCACCAGAAGCCATATAAAGTTTTCGGTTTTTATCGGCATTCTTTTTCAGCATATCAATTGGATAATTACTTGGTGCCACATGATTTGTAAGTATGAGAGCTAATTGACCCTTGTTTTCAGGTTTTAGAAGGTTGTTAAGGGTAACTTCGTCAATTTTAGCAAATGCTGCATTGTTAGGTGCAAAAACTGTTAATGGTCCTACATTAACCAGTGCGTTTTCTACACCAGCAGCCTCTACGGCTGCTACTAATGTTGTGTGATCTTGTGATTGCATTGCTAATTGAAGTGCATTTGGTGTACTACCTTCATCCTTAATAAAAGCTTGTCCGGTTTTTTCGTTGGAAATTTCGTTGCTTTCGGTTTGGTTTGTTATGTTTTTCGATGATTCTTTCGAATTATTACAGGCTAAAAAACATCCCAAAAGGATAAGGAAAATTGATAATTTGATTAGTGTTTTCATGATTTATTTATATTAAGACTATAATTAGAGTGTTCTAAAATATTCAAGAACAGCTCTAGCTTCCTCTTGAGTCAAATTCTGATTGGCCATAGGAGAACCGTTAAATTCTACAAGCAAATCTCTTGCTAATTCATCCTCTTTAACCATGACTTCTGGGTTTAAAATCATATTCATGACCCATTCAGGTGTTCGACGCTCTAGAATCCCTTTTGGAGAAGGACCTATGAATTTTTTCTCAGCTTTATGACAAGCGGTACACATTTTTTCGTAAACCTCCTTGCCGTGAGCGGCCATATCTGTATTGATTTCAGCTTCCAATGTCACTGAGGTAATAGGGCCAACGCCTTTATTGGTAAGGTTTATTCTCTTAGAGGCAGGTTCTTTTTTTTCAACTTTTACAGGGGCTTTTTTGCCATAGTTGCTTTCTTGTTTTTTATTATCTCCTCCACAACTTAGTGCTAAAGAGGTTAATATTACTGCTGTAAATTTTAAAGCTGTTTTCATGGTATTTTATATTTATTAAAGCAAAAATATCCAAAGTAGGCATCAAAAAATATGACAAAAATCATATTTAAGATAAAAATATCTTTTTTATATTTGAACTTATCTATTTTAAGCGAAATATGTTTTCAAATACAACAAAATATGCTATTAAGGCAAGTTTATACCTTGCAATTCATTCGAGTAAGGAAGCTAAATTAGTTATCAAGGATATAGCAGAGCCTATCAATGTGCCGCAGGCTTACATTGCCAAAATTCTTCAGTCGCTTTCTAAAAAAGGTATTATCTCTTCAACAAGGGGGCCAAAGGGTGGTTTTTACTTGAGTTCAAATCAGTTTCAAACAAAAATAATGGATATTGTTGAAGCTGTTGATGGTGAAGAGCGAATCAATTCCTGTTTGTTGAGTCTAGAAAAATGTAATAGTGAAAATCCGTGTTCTTTGCATCATTTGGCTTATAAAGAGAAGCAAATTATCAACACAAATTTACGTTTAACCACGTTGGAAGAATTGAGAAATCATGTATTAAGCGGAAAATCCGTATTACCGTTGTGATTTCAACTTGAATTACAACTATGTTTAGGGTAATTTTACAATCAAAAGATAGCTGCTAACCTTTTAATCAAAAAAATGGGTAAATTTGTCTCAATCGGGTAAATATTACCCAATATTAAATAGGCGGTTATTTTTTAAGTATCTGATTTATAAATATTTAAAAATAAAATTTAATTCTGGTAAATTTATTGCTTTAGTTAAAAAATATTTAAAATCATTAAACAATGTCTAAAAAAAATTCATTTTCTAACCGTATTAACATAGGATTTGCACTACTGGTTGTATTTCTATTGGTTTTTGCTACTAATAGAATAGATAAGCGACATTTCGAAACCGTTCAAGATACATTAACGACCGTTTATGAAGATAGAGTGGTTGCACAAGATTATGTGTATAAAATGAACAATATTATGCACCAAAAACAATTGCAGCTCAAGGATTCAAGCAAAACTGATAATCAGAATAATCTAAATAAGGAATTTGCGACTTTAATTGATGTGTTTTCAACCACTAAACTCACACCTCAAGAGTCTAAAACATTCGAAGATTTAAAGAAAAATTTTGAAACATTAAAGACCAATGAGAGTAAAGACAACACTAAAATGTTAGCATCGAATATTAATGCTATTAAAACCGATTTAAACAATTTAGCGCTCATTCAGCTCACAGAAAGTAAGTACAAGGTAGGCATAGCACAAAAGAGTTTGGATACTAATAATTTAATGTCCACTCTTGAGATGGTTTTTTTGGTATTAATAGGCTTCATTGTGCAATTTGCTCTTTTCTATAGAGTCAAAAAGGCGATGACGACGGAAGTTGAAAGTAATTAGAGTATTAATATAAGATATGAATGATAATATAGTATTACGGGCTTCAGTCTATGTAGCACAACTTTTATTGGAAAAGCAGCCCAAAAGCAGAGTGTTTCACAATCTTCATCATACGCTTACTGTACTTGAAGGTGCAGGGAAAATCAGTAGAAAAGAAAATGTATCTAAAGAAGAATTAGAAATTGTTTTACTCGCAGCAGCATTTCACGATTCGGGTCATGTAGAATGCTACAAAGGTCATGAAGCGGTAAGTCAAAGAATTGCTAAGAAATGGTTGACAGCGCAAAACTATTCTAAAGCTAACATTAAACTTGTTTTAGGTTGTATAGCAGTAACAGAATTACCGCAAAGACCTAAAAATCTCTTAGAAGAAATTTTATGTGATGCAGATTTGATTCATTTGTCCTATGAAAGTTATCCTATCTTTCAGGAATTACTTCGTGCAAAATGGGAAACGGAATTAGGTTTGGTCTATTATAACGAAGATTGGATAGCAAGCAATAATAAATTTTTAGAATCTCACAAGTACCATACCAACTACGGAAAAACCGTTTTAGAGCAAAACAAAATAATGGTTTCAAAAATTATTTATTCGTAAATCGTTGGTCTATTTAACCTAAAAATCTAATAAAAATACACTATATAAGATATTGAAAGCAAGATGAATAACACAGAATCTGCATTAAAAGAACGTATAAAAGAACTCACCTGCTTGTATGAGGTATCTTCCATAATTGCTAATACCGATTTTGAATTTATTGAAGATACCCTAAAAGCTATTGCTTTCAGTTTGAAAAAAGCCTTTCAATATCCTGAAAAAACAGATGTATTGATTAAATCTGATACATGGGCTATTGAAACCAATCCTTTTTCTGAAGAC
Organism: Psychroserpens sp. XS_ASV72; assembly: GCF_041224425.1. Lineage (NCBI taxonomy): Bacteria > Pseudomonadati > Bacteroidota > Flavobacteriia > Flavobacteriales > Flavobacteriaceae > Psychroserpens > Psychroserpens sp. XS_ASV72. The sequence goes on from NZ_JBGFGL010000071.1 coordinate 49,977, forward strand.
CATTTAACTATCACCTCTAGCATAAAAATTTTCAATGAAGTAAATGGTAAGATCATTGCTCATTTGAACACGTCTGAAATCGAGGAAATCAATTTTTTAAAGGAGGAACAATCCCTATTGGATAATGTGGCCCTTAAAATTGGAAACCTCTTTGAACGCATAGAAATCCAAAAGAACGAAGCCTCTTTAAAACGCCAAATGGAACATGCTGACCGTTTGAGTATTTTGGGTGAAATTACTGCAGGTATAGCACACGAACTCAATACACCATTGGCCAATATACTTGGGTTTTCTGAACTACTAAAAGACGATTTAAAGTCTGATAAAAAAGCAGTTTCAGACTTGGATAAGATTATACAAAATGCCATTTTCTCAAGGGAAGTCGTAAAGAAACTTATGTTTTTTGCTTGTGAAATGCCACAGGAGAAAAAAAGTATCAATCTTGTACCGAATATAAAAAATGCCATTAAGCTTCTCGACACCACCTTTAAAAAAGAACAGGTAAATTACAAACTAATATTTGAAGGAGATGAACTATGGTTACGTGCTGATTCAGTACAGTTGACACAGATTATTTTTAATTTACTTATCAATGCTATTTATTTTTCGCCCAAAAATGGCTTAGTTACCATAGGTGCCCAAAGTTCTAAAAAGGACATTATTTTAACTATTTCTGATGAGGGTGAGGGCTTTAAAGAAGAAGATATGGATAAAGTGTTTCAGCCCTTTTTCACTACCAAACCACAAGGCGATGGCTCTGGTTTAGGGTTGAGCGTTGTACATGGTATCGTTGCCTCACACCAAGGTTCGATAGTAGCAAAGAACAATTCTAAGAAAGGTGCAACTTTTATCATAAAATTACCAAAAGACTCATAGTTTAGAAGATGAAATTAAGAAACGAAAATATACTTATTGTGGATGACGATGTTCATATCTTGGAACTTTTACAACGTCACTTACAATCGTGGAATTACCATGTGTTTAAGGCTATTTCTGTAAAAGAAGCAGTAACCATTTTAAAGGATACTCAAGTCGATTTGTTGATTACCGACTTAAAAATGCCAGAAGTAGATGGATTTGAACTTATTAAATTTGTATCGGAGCATTATCCAAAAATGCCAAAATTGGTCATTACAGGATATCCATCTGTTCAAGATTCACTGGCTGCTATTAAATCTGGTGTTATAGATTATCTTACCAAACCATTTACAAAAGACGAACTGAAATCAGCACTGGATAAAGCTTTAAGGCTATCATCTAATAAAAAGGTTGTCGCAAAATCTGCCTCAGAAAACAGAAATGAGGCCTACGGTGAAATCATAGGGAATTCTGAAAAGATAAACGATGTCATCCAAATTATAGAACGTGTAAAAGATAATAAGGCCACAGTTTTTATAAAAGGTGAGAGCGGAACAGGTAAGGAACTCGTGGCTAGAGCTATTCACTATCAAGGTAAGTTTTCGAGAGCACCATTCATAGCTGTAAACTGTGGTGCAATTCCTGAGAACTTACTAGAAGCAGAATTGTTTGGGTACGTTAAAGGAGCATTTACAGGTGCAGATAACAATAGAGATGGATTTTTTCAAGCTGCAAATGGCGGCACCATTTTTTTAGATGAAATCGGTAATGCATCTCTTGCTGTTCAATCTAGATTGTTACGTGTGCTTCAAGAGAAAGAGGTTGTAAAGGTAGGAGCAACAAAGTCCGAAAAAATAGATGTTCGCATTATAGCTGCCACCAATAGTGATTTAAAGGAAATGATACAAAAACACACCTTTAGGGAAGATTTGTTTTACCGATTGACTGTTGTGGAGATTGAAATTGCGCCTTTACGAGAGCGAAAAGATGATATCCCACTGTTGGTAGATAAATTTCTGTTCAAATATGGAGTGGAATACAAAGACCGTTTTCTAAAAATCACACCTGAAGCTTTAGGCATTTTAAATCGCTACGATTGGCCAGGTAATATTAGGGAACTCGAAAACATTGTGCAGCGAGCGGTAATTATGTGTGATAAAATCATTGATATTGAGCATTTGCCAGCACATTTAAAATACAGTTTAAATATTCCTTCTGGAGAACTTGTTCCGTTAAAAGTCATTGAAAAGCAATACATCGAAAAGGTATTAAGAGCTACCGGAAATAATAAGACCAAAGCAGCAGAAATTTTAGGGATAGACCGAAAAACCATTCGACAAAAATTATCAGATTAGGCATGATGATATTGGTCGTTTTTTACACAGCTGAGTAAATAAGTACCAGTAAATAAATTTGCTAAATTAAGTTCAAAAACCTCAAAACCCTTTTGTATAAAGGGTTTTGAGGTTTTTGAATAAATAATATGGCACATTTGGCACACCCATTGCCTTTAGGTATGTAAATAATAATAATAATTTTTTAAGATGAGCCACATTAATATTTGTCCGAGTTGTATACATCGCAACACTTGTGTGTTAACCGCACAAAAAGATAAGGTATGGTCTTGTAGCGAGTATGATGAAAATACATTGGAAGAAGATGTTTTAGAAACTCATAACATACCGAAACAGCAAAATAAAAACGTATTAGAATTAGTATAAATTTTTAAATAATAAAGCTATGATTTTTAATGCATTAATAACAGCAGTAACTACTAAAAATTCAGTTAAGAAAAGACAATCTTCAAGAAGTAGATACATCAACGAGAAGTATCAAGAACGAAGTATAATTAATAGATATTTTAAATAATAAATTCTGTTCTCTCTTCCCTTGAGAGTAGATGAATAAAAAAGAAAGCAATGTTTTATCAAAAATTAATGTCAATTTTTATCGACACAAAAAAAAGAAACTACAGACTAGTATTCAATACTATTAGAACGAGTCCTTACCGATTTGCTAATCGTATGAAGCAAAGACAATAAAACAATTACAAACATATTGACCAACAATAAAAAAAGAAACCAATGGCAATAGCAACAGCAGAAATAAAAAAAGAAACCAAAAAAGTACCTTTAAGAGGTATGATGGATAACGTCATGGAGCAATTTGATAGTGCTGCAGACCAGATTAATCTTCACCCAAACATCAGAAAGATTCTTAGTATTACTAATAATGAGATTATTGTGAATTTTCCAGTGAAAATGGATAATGGTGAGGTAGAGATTTTTACAGGTTATCGCGTACAACATAACAACGCCTTAGGGCCATACAAAGGAGGTTTAAGGTATCATCCAACTGTAGATATAGATGCTGCGAGAGCTCTAGCGATGTGGATGACTTGGAAAACATCTTTGGCAGGCTTGCCTTATGGAGGCGGAAAAGGCGGAATTAAATTGGACCCATCAAAATATTCCCAGGCAGAATTAGAGCGTATTACAAGACGTTTCACTTTTGCATTGGCAGATAACATTGGGCCAGAACATGATATTCCCGCGCCAGATGTCAATACCAACAGTCAGACTATGGCATGGATGGCAGATACTTATATGAGTACACGTCCACCAGCAGAACGTACTGCCAATCAACATGTCGTTACAGGAAAACCTGCAGGCAGTGGTGGTTTGGAAGGTCGTGACAGGGCAACAGGATATGGCGTATACCTATCCATCAAGTTTTGGTCAGAAAAAAACAACAAACCACTTGATGGCAAAAAGTTTATTGTACAAGGTTTTGGTAATGTAGGCTATTGGGCTGCATACTTCTTAGAGAAAGATGGTGCTAAAATGGTAGCTGTGCAAGATGCTTTTGGCAGCATACAAAACCAGAAAGGAATTAGTGTTGAAGACCTATTCAATTATGTACAGCTTAACGATGGCAGTATTGCCGATTACCCAAAGGCAAAACCTGTTTTGGATAAAGACAAGTTTTTTACTCTAAACTGTGACATCTGTATTCCAGCGGCTTTAGGCAACCAGATAACCAAAGAAAATGCACCAAGAATAAAAGCAAGACTTATTGCAGAAGGCGCAAATGGCCCAACTAATGTAGAAGGTGAAAAAATTCTTCTAGAAAGAGGTATAACTATTATTCCAGATATTCTGTGTAATTCTGGAGGTGTTGTTGGTAGTTATTTTGAATGGCTACAGAACAGAAATGGAGAACTATGGCAATTGGATGAAGTCATGGCTAAGTTAGATAAGAAACTTAAAGAATCTTTCGATAAAGTCTATGACTATGCCAAGCGAGAAAGCCTGGATATGAGAACCGCAGCTTATTGTTTGGCTATTGAGCGAATAGAGAGAGCTTATATACAAAGAGGAATTTTTCCTTGATAATTAAAAGAATTTAAAAAATGAAATACGGAAGTTTAATTTTAGAAAAGAAAGAATATGTGTACCTAAAACGCATACTCAACATCTCAGGCTATGCCGAGGATCATGAAACTCAAAGGTGTTTGGCTAAATTATCAGAAGAGTTAAAAACGGCACATATAGTAGATGAAGATGAAATGCCTTACGATGTTGTTAGATTTAACAGTAAGGTAACCGTCGTTTTCAATAATGGAATCCAAGAAACTGTGCAGGTTGTTATTCCTATGGATAGGGATATTAAAACTAATAAAATATCAGTACTAACACCAATGGGATCAGCGTTGTTCGGTTACTCGGAAGGCGATACTGTTTTATGGGATTTTCCTAGTGGCAAACAGCAAATTAAAATTACTGATGTGCAACAAGAAGAGACCTACAAAGGAATAGATGTAGCAATTTAATAACATTAGCAATGGAAACTTTAAAAAACGATATACACGATCACGATTCAGATTTAGATATTACCCATAAAATCAACACGATGGAATTGGATAATTGGATCAATCACTTAAAATATATTTTAAAAGAACTGAATAATCTCATAGGTATATGTAATCAAGAGCTTAACCAAAAGTTGGATGACAATAGTGTTATTGAGCGTTTTGAAAAAAAGAAGAAGGAAAATGATACTTTGCTTAGCGCACTTTTAAAATACCGTATTTCGAGATCCAATATTATTGAATGTGAAGATACACAATGTGATATGGTTTATATAACAGAACACGAAAGTTATAGACGAAGTTACCTGTATCATCTAGATAAGTATAGACGCTTGAAAGATGAGTTTTTTAACAAGGTAAAAGGACAATTTACGCTCTTAAAAATTAGCTGATTTCAGATTTTATTTGAATACGATTTCTATATATAAAGTTGATGCTTACAGAAGATTGTGTATCTCAAAAGACCTAAAAGAATTGGAATTGTGGATGCATACGCTGGAAAGTTTTAATCATGAGTTAGACCACTTCACTTGTTTGGAAAAACAATTGATTAAAAACGGTTCAATCTCAAATGAAATTAAAGCGATAAGAAGGAAAAACATTTTAACCATGGCCTCATTGTGTAAATATGAGCAAGAGTTGAAAACAGAATATGAGTATGGTAAGACAGAATATAATGAAGTTAGGTTAAAGTATCATCTTCAGAAACGAGAAAACTATTTGAAACTAAAAGAGGAATACAGCACTTTTAAAAATAAAGTATTCAACATACTTAAAAGGTTTAGGGCAATGTAAAGGTGCTAATATACTCAGGCGCACAAGGCCATGGTTGGTTAATAGTAAATTGATTGATAGCAAATTGGTTAGTGTTATCATAGGTTTTGTGTATAACCGCAAAGCTGATTGACTTTGCGGTTTGCCTAAGTAAAAATTAATAATTAAATCACAATACAATGAAAAAAATTTTAATTCCAACGGATTTCTCACTTAACAGTTATCAAACTATATATTCAGTCTTGAAGCTGTTTAAGGATAACGTATGCGATTTTTATTTCCTAAACACCTATTCTTACAATATTTCAGGTTTAGATGCCCTTGGTTTACTTCATGTAGATGAAGAGTGGTTCGATAAACCAGAAGAAGAATCTATCCAAAAATTAGGTAAATTAATAGAGCACTGCACTTTTAAATCTAAAGATGCTAAACATAGATTTTATGGTATAACAGAGCACTCAAGTCTTTTGGATGCAGTTAAGAACCAGCAAGGATTATTGAATATTGATTTGATAATCTTATCGGGCGGTACTAATAAAAAATCCGATAAGGAGAATGAAAGTATCTTAGAAAATGTACGTAGTTGCCCAATTTTGTTATTGCCTTCACATTCGTCCATAGACAGAAAGATAAGCATGACTATTGCTTCAGATTTTAAACAAAGAATCAATACAGGTCGAATAGACCAATTTAGGAAAGGCTTAGTTGGTAAAGACATTGAGATAGGAATATTGGTTCTAGACAAACAGAATCAATTGTCTGAAGCTGTAGCTGATAATTTAGAAGTCTTTGTTGTGTATTTGAGACAATTTCAAAACACTAAAATAAACCTAGATTATGCAGAGACAGATGGCCAGCTAAAAGCTTATGCATCATTACATCCAAACGGGATTATGTGTTTGGTAGATAAAAAACCTAGTTTTATGAGAAAAATAGGAGTGTTTAAATCTGATATAGTTACAAGATTAAAGCAACTAAACACCAATTCTGTTTTGGCGATTCATCAATAATTTTAAAACTTTTATTAGTTAGTTAGAGAAGTACAGAATCATAATTTTGTTAGTTATTAGATAATCCTTCAGATTCTGTATTTCATTCAAGCCGTGAAAGCTTTGTCTTTCACGGTTTATTTTTTTAGTCAAATTAGATCGACAAAATTGTATAATGGGTTATAATAATTTAACTTACTTTGATTAATCAGAATGAGAAATTAATGTTTAAACTCGGAATTACTTTTGAAGCCTGTTTCCCAAACGAAGAACGAGGAACACTTAATGACTACTTGTCTGGAATTAATAAAGCAGAGCTACTTAAAATGGGCTCATTCTTTTTAGGTTTCAACGTATAAAAATCAAGATATTCTGATATCTCTCATTTTCTGAGGATGTTTTTCAGTTCGGAAAACGCTGAGTTTGCTGAGACCATATATGCTAATATTTTAGAGTATGTGAGCAGTACAGAAAAACCTCTGGAAATGTATGAAGTGCCTTATGTGGTATCTAGCTTAAAGTTATTTGAGTTTATTTTTGATGTCATACCAAATGACCAAGAAACTACAAAAACAAATAAAGAAATAGAGCAAGAAACATTTAAGGCTTACGTTCTCTTAAATCAAATTACAATAACAGATAGGTATCTGTTGGGTAATCAAATAAAAGAAGAAAATAACATCAGACTCACGCCAGCTCAAGCACTTTTAGAAATCACATTTCACAATAACGATCTTATCAATTTTAGAGTAGAAAAACTTTATGAATGCCAGTTTAAAAGAGACTTGTTATATTTTGAGTTTTTAGAGCAAAGAGATGATTGTAAGGATTTGTTAGTGGCTTTTTATCAATATTATGAAGTAACAGATTATAAAGACTATCTAAAACGCTTATTTGGTATTGTGCATGCTGTTTTAATGATGGATAAAGAATCTCACGTAGAAATTCATTTAGAAGAACAGGAAAGTATGACATTTATTGATAAGCATGTGGCTAATGTCGACGAGCACATCACCGAAGTAGATTTTTTAAATGTGCGCAGTAATCCCTTGTATAAATATGCAGAAGGTAAGTACAGAATTATTTCGCCTTTATTTACCATAGAAATGATGTACAATGGTCTATTTTTTAGATTGAAAGCCATTAACGAGCAGTTGCCAGTTATAGACAGAGTTTCTGGTTTCTACAATCTTAAAACATATGAGTTTAGTGAACAATTCGTTTTATCTAAATTACTACGCGAAATTTATGGAAATAGATATGTCCAAAAATCAGGATCCGAACTTGATGATTTTATAGATGGAGCACCAGATTACTACATGCGAAACGGTAACTATATTCATGTTTATGAATCTAAAGATATATTAATAAGTAAGGAAAGTAAACAATCTTATGACCATAGGGATTTAGAAAATGAATTAAGAGTTAAACTTTTTGAAAATGAAAGAGGTAGTGCAAAAGCAGTAAAGCAATTGGTAGAAACGATAAGGAAAATTTTAAATGGAGAAGCAATCTACGACCTCAATATACGTTTGAATAGAGTTCATATATTCCCAGTTTTAATTTTGCATTACAGAATGTTTAATGCAGCTGGATTAAACAGTTTGGTAAATAAATGGTTTGTTCAAGAATTGGCAACATTAGAGGCGTTAGGATTAGATATATCTAGAGTGCATGACCTAGTAATCATTGATATTGAAACTTTAATGTTTAATAGGGATGCACTAATGAATAGAACCATAACAATACAAAATGCATTATTAGAATATGAAAGAGATTATTTGAGATTTAATATCGCTAATGCCAGACCAAGACCAAGAAGTGAGCAAGAGGCTAATGCCCTACTAGAAAAATCGTTTTGGCCTTTTTCAATTTTTCTAGATAACAAAGTAGAAAAATTAGGTTATAGAAGGTCTGGAAAAGACCTACTTGCAAAAGTGAATGTTTTATTTGAAGATGAAGAAGAATAAGTGATTTGATAAATTTTTCTTGGAAAGAATTTAGGCAAAGTGATAACGTGTTTATTAGAATATGAAGCTTGCTCTAATGTGAATTTCAATAGTTTCTTTAAATTTATTCTTATCCTTGATTGGTTTCTAAAGCTATTTTGAAGATTTGTTAATTGGCTATTAGCATATAATGATTTATCCATCAATTGCTTTAATCGATAATCTACATCATCGAAAAAGTCGATTACCTCAGTTTTTATATGAAATGCCTTGTTGTAGTTGTCGTTCAACTTTTCAAATTGCTCTCGTTCTACATCATTTTCAGGATGTTTAAACTCATCTATTTCTTCATAGAAAAAATCAACAACTTTTTCAATCTCAATATTTAAAGTATTTCCTAAACGAAGTGTATATTTAATCTCTTCTGATTTTAGCCCAATCTCATCAAAAACTAATGCGAATTCTTTTGTAATGGTTAAAAGGTCTTCAGATTCCTTTTTCAATAAATCATTCAATCTGCTAATAGATGAGTTAACTACATCTTTTAATGCTTCAAGGTGGTCAATAATAGTTAGCTTACTGTTATTATGAAACTGTAAATCATACCATACCTCAAAATCCTTTATATTTTCAATATCGCTGGATTTGAATTCAGCATATTTTTGAAATGTTTTCTTTAAGGGGAAATGTTTAAGTGGACTATACAGTTTTTTATGAATTAAATCGATAAATTTCTTTGCATAACTGGTAAGCGCAAATTTTAATTTTTCATTTGGTGGTCTTTCAATATAATAATGAAGTAGTTTTCTAACGATTTTTTCTGTATGCGGTATTGAGCCAACTTCTATTTTAGCACTATCATTAATACATTTCTCAATATCACGATATGTAAAGTATTTAGAAATCTTACCTGCCCTTATCCTAGAATCTAAATGTAGATTACCATGCCTTCTTCTTTAGTGAGAACAAGATGGTCATACAATTGATTTATATCTATTATTTCAGATTCTATTTTAATTGAATTTAAGGAATCACCTAATTTAAAAATAAAGAGTAGGATTGCCTCAAAAATTGCATCCAAATTTTAAATTTTGTTTTTTAAATGTATCTTGAATTGATGCTGGTAGATAATCATTCTTTCTTATTGAGGATGATGCAAAAGACATCATTTTTTTAGAATTTATTTTTCATTAAGATTTTTGATTAGCTAAATATTTAAAAAAACTTATCGATTGGTTCGAGAATAGGTCAATGTAGTGTACAGATGAAAAGCCGAAACATGAGTTTCGGCTTTTTTGTTTTCAAAATTATCAGGAGTTTGCTTCCTTAAGAACTTTGAAAGCAAAATAAGCAACTTAAGTTTAAGTTTGGTTTTTCTCAAGATGTTGATATGGGACTCGATACAGGTATTTTTCGTCTTCAGTACAAAGGGATGATAAACCGTAAGATTTATTTTATTATTAGTATGATTAATTTTGTAAGCTTGTATGTTTCACACTAACAAAGAAGATAAGGCAAAAATATAATCTATGGGAAATCATAATCTTCCAATTGACAAAACGCAATTCGGTAAAACACAAGATGGAATTGCAATTGAACAATATACCTTAAGAAATATTCATGGATTAGAATTAAAAGTGATTACCTATGGTGGGCGAATTACGTCTTTAAAAGTGCCAAATAAAAAAGACAATTTTGAAAATGTGATCTTAGGATTTGATACTCTTCTTGACTATGAGAGAGACAATTCGTTTTTTGGTGCCTTGATTGGTCGTTATGGAAATCGTATCGCTAACGGAAAATTTACCTTAGATGGAACGGAATATAATTTAGCGACCAACAATGGTAAAAATCATTTACATGGTGGTGTTGATGGGTTTGATCGTGTGGTTTGGATGGCAGAGCCTATTGAAGGCGAGAAAAACTCAGTCTTAAAGTTGGCTTATTTAAGTAAGGATAATGAAGAAGGGTATCCTGGCAATTTGAAGGTTTTGGTCACTTATACATTAACAGATGAAAATGAATTGGAAGTAACCTATGAAGCAACTACCGATAAAACAACGGTTGTAAATTTAACGCAGCATGCCTATTTCAATTTAACGGGTGACTTTTCTAAAGATATTTTGAATCATGAAGTAGTCATTGATGCAGATGCCTATTTGCCTGTAGATGAAACTTTAATTCCTACAGGTGAAATCAGAAAGGTAGAAGGAACACCATTCGATTTCAATTCAGCTAAAAAAATCGGACAAGACATCAATACTCAGAATGAGCAATTAAAATGCAGTCAAGGCTATGACCATTGCTGGATTTTAAATGGAGATAAAGGATCAATGCGATTTGTAGCTTCTGCTTATGATGAAACCAGTGGTCGTTTTATGGAGGTTTTTACAAACGAGCCAGCAGTTCAGTTTTATACTGCTAACTCCCAAGAAGGAACTTATAAGTCCAGAACTGGTTTTTGCTTTGAAACACAGCACTATCCAGATTCACCGAATCATCCAGAATTTCCTACAACAGAATTACATCCTGGAGATACGTATTCAACACAAACGATCTTTAAATTTTCAACTAAATAACTAAGGATTTCTCAAGAACAACCGAAGCACTTTTTGTGTAAAAAAAAGAGCTTGGTGTTTAACCAAGCTCTAAATAATTTTAGTACACTCTAAAAATTAATTGTCATCGCCATCAATTTCTTCAACGGCTTCCTCTGTAGCTTCCACAGCTTCTTCAGTTTCTTCGACGACATTATCAATAGCCTTTCCAGTTTTTTCTAATGCGCCTTCAGTTTCCTCAACTGCTTCTTCAGTAGTGTTCTCAACCGCTTCCGCAGCTTTTTCTGCTTTTGTTTCTCTACAAGATGATACAGAGATGATTAAAGCAAATACCAAAACGATGTTTAAGATTAATTTTTTCATTGGTGTATTAATTGTTTTTCATTTTATCTGCAGCGTCGTTTAATGCATCAGCACCTTTTTCTTTTGCGTCGTCAATAGCATCAGCAGCTTTGTCCATTGCGTCTTCAGCGCCTTCTTTTACTGAATCAGCTGCTTCTTCTACAGCATCTTTAGTGTCTTCCATTGCTTCTTCAGCAGAATCAGCTGCATCTTCCATAGCCTCACCAGCTTCATCAACAGCATCTTCCATAGCTTCACCAGCTTCTTCTGCAGCGTTTTCAATTTTATCTGCAGCTTCTTCAGCACCTTCTTTTGTTTCTCTACAAGATACAGACACAACAAGTGCCAATACTAGAGCGATGTTTAAAATCAGTTTTTTCATTGTAATAGTTTTAGTGTTAATTAATAATACACGAAATTAATAAGTAAAATTGAAATGACCTTAAAAATTTTAACTTTTGTTAACATTTTTAATGCGCTTTACTTAATTTCAGGTTTATATACGTATAGAATCCATAATTTGGATGACAGCGCCTTTATTTTTTTTAATAAAAAAAGCATTGCTTTTCCCTAATTCCTGTCTATAGTCTTTTGAGTCAATTAATTGGTGTAGTGTTTCTTCCAACGATTTGTAGTCATTTACTGAAATAACACCAGCTTCAGAAATCATATTTGAGGCTTCCGGAAACTTGGAATGATTATTTCCTATAAGAATTGGAACACCAAAAACGGCTGGTTCAAGAATATTATGTAGTCCAGTCGTTCCCATGGCACCTCCAACATAAGCAATGTCAGCATAGCTGTATACTTTAGATAAAATTCCTATCGTATCCACAATAAAAACAAATTTGTTAGCTTTTTCTTCTCGATCTTTTTCTGAAAAGCGTATGTAAGGAACTTCCAATTTTTTTGTTATCGAATCAATTTGGGCATCATTGATGTTGTGAGGCGCAATAATAAACTTAAGGTTTTGGGAAACGTTGGCATTTATAAAAGGAATCAATATTTGTTCGTCTTCAGGCCAAGAGCTTCCTATAACAACACATAAGGCTTCTCCCTTAAATTCTGAAATAAAATCTAGTGTGTTGTCTTCAGACAGTTGTCTGCTAACACGATCAAAACGTGTGTCTCCTGAAACACTCACATTCGTAATATTAATGGATTCCAATAAGACTTTGGAAGCATCTGTTTGCACAAAAATATGCTCAAAGACTTTAAGAGCTTTTCGAAACGGGTTGCCATACCATTTAAAATAAGGTTGCTGTCTTCTAAATTGTGCCGAAATCAAAATGGCTCTTAAATCTTTTCTTTGAAGTGCTTTGAGATAATTAGGCCAAATATCATACTTCACAAAAACGGTAAATTCAGGATGTACAATATCGATGAATCTTTTTGCATTTGAAGGTGTATCAATTGGTAAATACACAACAACATCAGCTATTTTTGAGTGTTTGCGAATCTCATAACCAGAAGGAGAGAAGAAGGATAGCACAATTTTATAGGCAGGATATTTGTTCTTAATAGCTTCAAAAACAGGAAGCCCTTGTTCATATTCTCCTAACGAAGCACAGTGAAACCAAATGGTTTGATCATTTGGGCGTATGTTTTCATTTAAAATCTTAAACGTTTGTTTCCTACCTTCAACACCTAGCTTGATTTTAGGATTGAAAACTGCAACAATTTTTAAGATGAAATTGAGAATATAGATACTAAAAGTGTACAATACTTAAAGGTTTAAGTTGATGCTAAATTACTGTTCTTTGATATAATTTCATTGTTTTATGCTAACGAATTTTGTACTTTCGTCAAGTATGAAAAAAATTCAAATGGTTGACCTTAAAGGTCAATATAGTAAAATAAAAGATGCTGTAGACCAGTCTGTTCTTGAGGTTTTGGAATCTACAGCTTACATTAATGGACCAAAGGTTCATGAATTCCAAAAAAATCTAGAAACGTATCAAGGTGTAAAGCATGTCATTCCTTGTGCTAATGGAACCGATGCCCTTCAAATAGCGATGATGGGACTTGGGCTACAGCCAGGTGACGAAGTGATTACTGCCGATTTTACCTTTGCAGCAACCGTTGAGGTGATTGCACTTTTACAATTGACTCCAGTATTGGTAGATGTGGATCCTGTTACCTTTAATATTGATATTGAGGCCATAAAAAAAGCCATTACACCTAAAACAAAAGCAATTGTTCCCGTCCATTTATTTGGAATGTGTGCCGACATGGAGTCTATAATGCAGATTGCAGAAGAGCACAATTTATTTGTCATCGAGGATAATGCACAAGCTATTGGTGCTAATTATACATTTTCTGATGGTCGGAAAGCTAAATCTGGTACCATAGGTCATGTGGCTTCTACATCATTTTTTCCTTCAAAAAACTTAGGATGTTATGGTGATGGTGGTGCAATCTTTACTAATGATGATGATTTAGCACATACTATTAGAGGGATTGTCAATCATGGAATGTACGAGCGTTACCATCATGATGTTGTTGGTGTCAATTCAAGACTGGATTCGATTCAAGCTGCTATTTTGGATATCAAGCTAAAAAACTTAGATAATTACAATAAGGCGAGACAAAAAGCAGCTCGTGCATACTCCGAAGCTTTTAAAAATATAGACCAAATAATTACGCCTTCAGGAAAGAGCGAATGTCAAGGTATTTGCCATGATTGTGATTGTCATGTATTCCATCAATATACATTACGTATCTTAAATTCTGATAGAGATGCTTTAGTACAGCATCTAAATGATAAAGGAATCCCTTGTGGTGTTTATTATCCGATTCCTTTACATCGTCAGAAAGCTTATTTGGATGAGCGTTATAATGAAGCAGATTTTAAAGTTACCAATCAATTGGTTAAGGAGGTTATTTCACTCCCAATGCATACTGAACTGGATGATGAGCAAATCAATTTTATTACCACAACTGTAATAGAATTTGTAAAGGCTTGATAAGATGAGAAAAATTTTAGTTACAGGCGGATTGGGTTTTATAGGTTCCCATACGGTTGTTGAGCTTCAGAATGTTGGCTTTGAAGTGGTCGTGATTGATGATTTGTCCAATTCTTCAATTGATGTTTTGGAAGGAATTGCCTCAATTACAGGTAAAGCTCCAATTTTTGAAAAATTAGATTTAAAGGAAAAATCACTAGTTAAGAGCTTTTTCCAAAAGCATACAGATATTTCTGGTGTCATTCATTTTGCAGCTAGTAAGGCTGTAGGTGAAAGTGTTGAAAAGCCATTGTTGTACTATGAAAACAATATCAATACACTTATTTATATCTTACAATCGGTTCTGAATCTTGATGCATCGAACTTTATTTTTAGTTCGTCTTGTACAGTTTATGGTCAAGCAGATGAAATGCCAATAACTGAAAATGCTCCAGTTAAGCCAGCAGAATCGCCTTATGGTAATACCAAACAGATAGGAGAGGAAATCATTCGTGACACTTGTAAAGTCAATTCTAGTTTGAATGCTATATCCTTACGATATTTTAATCCAATAGGTGCTCATAAATCAGCTAAAATAGGTGAATTACCAATTGGAGTACCACAAAATTTGGTGCCATTTATTACACAAACAGCTGCAGGACTTAGAGATTGCTTGTCTGTCTTCGGAAATGACTATCCAACTACAGATGGTACTTGCGTAAGAGATTATATTCATGTTGTAGATTTGGCGAAAGCTCATGTTGTTGCTTTACAGCGTTTATTAAAAAATGATAATGTTTCTAATTTTGAAACATTTAATGTTGGTACTGGTGTGGGAAGTTCTGTATTGGAAGTGATCCAATCCTTTGAGCGTGTTTCAGGAGAAAAGCTGAATTATAAGTTTGCTGACCGACGCGAAGGTGATGTTATTTCAGCTTATGCAAATACTGATAAAGCAAACAAAGTTCTTGGTTGGAAAGCACAATCTACTCTTGATGAGGCAATGCTTTCTGCTTGGAATTGGGAAAAATCTGTAAGAAATATCTAAAAATTCGATTGTAAATCTGTTAACTGAAACGAAGGTTTCCTACATATTTGTTAATAATTAGAGTACATACTTAAGGATGTCTAATTTAATTTATTGATTAACAATGTTTTAATGTTTTAAATTTGGGATTGGTCTATCATCTTTGTTTATTTGGTGTTCATGCAAATTGAAAACCAATGAAATTGATTACCGTAAAACGAGAAACAAAACCAGAAGTTAGATTTACTAAAAAGATGGGTGCATTATCAATCAATGTGACCTATATCAAAAAGCAGTTCTTAAATATACCTTATAAAACACTTCATAAATATAGGGAAACCTATTACGGAGAAGTTAAGGATTGTGAAAATATTAATTTAGCAAGATAGTCAATTACAGACCTCTCAAATGAGAGGTTTTTTTATGCTTCTTGTTTTTGTCTTGAAGCTTTCACCCAAGCATAAACCAAAAGTAGTAAACCAAAGGTTACCGACATGTCTGCGACATTGAAAATTCCTGTTTTGAAAACACCTCCTAAATTGATAAAAAAGAAGTCGGTCACCTCACCAAACATAATGCGGTCGTACACATTGGCAATCCCTCCACCTGCTATACAGGAAAGCGCAATGGTACTTATCTTATCAAGCTCTTTATTGGTATAGATGTAATAGATGAGATAGCCTAATACCAAAACTGGAAGCACAAGCAAAAAGATGACTCTTAATGTATCGCTCATGTCACTTCCCATTCCCAAAAAGGCACCTTTATTATAAACATTGGTTAAAATGAATTTCTTACCAATAAGTTCAGTTTCTTCACCAATAGCAACATTGTTTCTAACGATTATCTTAGACACTTGATCAATGATAATATTAAAAACAATGAGTATAAAAATGCCTAGTTTCCGAGATATCTTCATTGGGTTTAGATGTTTGATTCAAATGATGCTGAAGCTGTTTCGACTTCTCTATTGATTTTCTTGACCAAGCCTTGCAACACTTTTCCAGGGCCAACTTCAGTGAAGAGCGTTGCACCATCTGTAATCATTTGTTGTACAGACTGTGTCCAACGAACTGGAGCTGTCAATTGGGAAATCAAGTTGGCTTTAATTTGAGACTCATCTAAGACTGCATTGGCAGTTACGTTTTGATATATCGGACAATTAGGTTTATTAAATGTTGTATTTTCAATAGCAGCTGCTAGTTCTTCGCGAGCAGGTTCCATTAAAGGCGAATGAAACGCACCACCAACAGGTAACACCAAAGCACGTCTTGCACCTTCCTCTTTCAAAACTTCGCATGCTTTATTAATAGCATCTACTTCTCCTGAAATTACTAATTGTCCAGGGCAATTATAATTGGCGGCAACGACAATGCCTTCAGTCATGGCACATACCTTTTCAACAATATCATCATCTAAACCTAAAACAGCAGCCATGGTGCTTGGTTGCAGTTCACAAGCCTTCTGCATTGCTTGCGCTCTTTGGGAAACTAATTTAAGTCCGTCCTCAAAATTTAAGGTGCCATTGGCAACCAAAGCTGAAAACTCACCAAGGGAATGACCAGCAACCATATCAGGTTTAAAACTATCTCCCAAAACCTTAGCTAAAACTACTGAATGTAAAAAGATAGCAGGTTGTGTGACTTTAGTTTGTTTCAGGTCTTCATCGGAACCTTCAAACATGATATCTGTGATTGAAAATCCTAAAATATCGTTGGCATTTTCAAATAAATCTTGTGCGATAGACGATTGCTCATAAAGGTCTAATCCCATTCCTGAGAATTGTGCACCTTGACCAGGAAAAATATATGCGTTCATTGATTCTAAATTTTAATGTTGCAAAAATAGGAATTAATATTCTAATGCTAATGAAGCTTCTAAGCTTCCATGCGTAAATGAAATCTACTTTTAATGAATACAGAAAGTTATTTCCTCACATAGGTAATGAAGGAAAAGGCATATTTGTGTTTATCATCTGCATCATGCGTTTTACGATTGACTTCAGTCCACTTGGAGGCATCCAATTCAGGAAAGAACGTATCAGCATTTTCAAATGAGGCATGAACTCGTGTTAATTCAATTTTATCAGCAAAATCCATTGCTTGCTCATAGATTTGTCCGCCACCAATAATGAAAGGTTGATTGTCGTGTCTGGCAGCATCTAAAGCATCTTCTAAATTATTAACAACAAGAACGCCATGAGGTGCTTGGTAACTTTCTTGTCTTGTAATGACAATATGAATACGGTTTGGCAAAGGTTTTGGGAAGCTCTCGAAAGTTTTTCTTCCCATAATGATGTGATGCCCATTGGTTAACGATTTAAAACGTTTCAGGTCATCACTTAAATGCCAAATCAAATCATTGTCTTTGCCGATAGCGTTATCTTCTCCAGCTGCTACAATGATGGTGAGTTCAGACTTTTTTTTTCCTGAGGAATCCTGGATTTGCTTAGCTTCATTATAAGCTTGGGATTTAGCGATTTCCATTTCCTCTTTCAAGTACTCTTTTTTAAGTGCTTCAATACGCTCCTGTTGTTTTGCAACCAAAGCTTCACGTTGTTTGTCTTCCCAAGTTTTTCCCATAAACTGGTGGGTGACAAAAACAGTTATAAAATGATATAAGAGAATAAATAACCAAAATCCAATAGCAAAAACAAACCACTCTAACCCAGCAATTGTAAAGTTCTTTCCTATTCCTAGAACGGTATTTGCTAAAATAATAAATACAGCACCAATAAGGAATATCACAAAATGAATGTATAGTCGTTTCTTTTGCTTTATGCGTTTTTCAGCAGTTTTTATGAGCGCTAATTGCTCTTGATCTATTTTGGGTGTATTTTTCTTTTTTCCGAACATAATCTAAAATAATTACAAATATAAAGTTATGCTTTTTAACGCAAACGTTGTAATAAATTTAATTTAGAAAATAGTCTTTACAAACGCAAACGATGTAGTCTTAATTGTACTGAAAATCAGTCTTTAAGACCTTGAGATTTATTTGATAAATTCTTAGATATTAAGCATTTTTTATAACTAGTTTAAAGAAATATCTACTAAATATTATCAAATTGATAAATCTCTATTTTAGATGTATTAATTTGTTTGTGAGGCTTTTATTGTTTTATACATTTGCTTAAAATTAATTCATAATTATTATGGCAATTAAAAAACAATTTTTAAAGAGCAAACCAGTTTGTAAAGTTACCTTTACTGTACCAGCTGAAGAAGCAGATAAAGTAACTGTTGTTGGAACTTTTAATGAGTGGAACACTAAAAAAGGGGTTCAGCTTAAGAAACTAAAAAATGGAAGTTTTAAGGGAACTGTAGATTTAGAAACAGATAACTCTTATGAGTTTAGATATGTAGTTGATGGTACTTACATCAACGATGACCAAGCAGATGCTTACGCATGGAATGATTATGCTGCTGCTGAAAATGGTGTATTGAATCTGTAGTTTGTTAAAAAACTTAAATCAAAGGGCTTTCAATTTTGAAAGCCTTTTTTGGTTAGTGCTAATACAAATATATAGTCATTAGTAGACTGAATGGAGTATCTACGGCTACGCCTTCCCAAATGCCTGGTTCTTTGAATTTAGGAAGCCGTTTGGCTATTTTGATAGCTTCAATTGCAATTGCCTTATGGTTAGCTTTGGCATTGATGTTTTCTATCTTTCCTTTTTTGTTAATGGTGAATTCTAAAAGGAATTGAGTAGTTCTAGCTTTAGGCATCACAACGTTTGCCATTTCTATATCGAAGCTCATTTTGATAAAATTCATAATTTTACGTCTTGAGCATTCTTCTAATTCTTCATTACTTAGTTTCTCACTGCAACCTCTAAAAATAGGATATCGCGTAAGTCCTTCATTTGAATTTGGTATGATGTCAACTAAAATAGGCACAGCATAAGGGACTTCTACTGATTTGCCATCAAGCATAGCTGGTGTTAGTTTTGGCATCAACTTGGCAACACGAATGGCTTCAGCTTCAAGATATTGATCTTCAGCACGTGCGACAATATTGGAGATCAAACCATCAGTACCAATTTTAAATATAAGATGAATTCGTTTTTTGCCAGGCTCAAGATCGGATTCTTCATGCATCTCAGTCTTGAAATTTTTTTGGAAAAGCTCCATTATTTTTAGGGACATACAATCTTTTTTGTCGTGATTGCTTTTCTCTTTTTTACATCCTTCATAGATTGGCACAACACCATTCATACTGACGCTCCTACTTAACATGTTTGTTTTGAAAAACTCAATTCTATCGGTATTCTCTATGTCGTTTAGAGAATCCAATTCAGATTGACTTAAGATTTTTTCTTGACTGAAAAGAAATAAGCCATTAAGAAAAAGAAGCAAGACAAATACAAATGGTTTCATGTAAATTATACTGCAACAGCACCTTTGATATGTGGATGCGGATTATAATCTACCAAGGTGAAGTCCTCAAACTCGAAATCGAAGATATCCTTAATTTCCGGATTTAAAATCATTTTAGGTAGCGGTCTGATATCTCTCGATAGTTGTAATTCCAATTGCTCCAAATGGTTGCTGTAAATGTGGGCATCACCAAAGGTGTGGATAAATTCGCCTGCTTCATAACCGCAAACCTGTGCCATCATCATGGTAAGTAAGGCATAAGATGCAATATTGAAAGGCACGCCTAAAAAGATGTCAGCACTACGTTGATATAGTTGACAGGAGAGTTTTCCATCAGCTACATAAAACTGAAAAAAGGCATGGCATGGAGGAAGTGCTGCTTTTCCATTGGCTACATTGTCACTAAACGATTTAGTGGTATCAGGTAAAACCGAAGGGTTCCAAGCTGAAACCAACATGCGTCTGCTGTCTGGATTGTTTTTTAAAGTTTGGATGACATCTTTAATTTGATCGATGTCATCAGAATTCCAATTGCGCCATTGATGACCGTAAACAGGCCCTAAATTACCTTGTTCATCAGCCCATTCATTCCAAATACGGACTCCGTTTTCTGTTAAGTAATTAATATTGGTATCTCCTTTTAAAAACCAAAGTAATTCATAGATAATAGATTTTAAGTGGAGTTTTTTGGTTGTGACCATTGGAAATCCCTCGCTTAAATCAAATCGCATTTGATAACCAAATACGCTTTTGGTTCCCGTTCCTGTTCGATCTGCTTTAACATTGCCATGTTCTAAAACATGCTTCACTAAATCATGGTATTGCTTCATATCGTTTTCCGTTTGACGGTTTCAAATTCTGTCAAGATTCAAGAAATAAAAATAGAAATAAGGCACGAAATGGAAACATTTCCTATGCACATAATATCAAAAGTTATCAACGTCATGTTGACTACTGGTTATCCGATAATCATTCCTGCTATGGTAGCTGAAATCAAAGAGGCCAATGTGCCTCCTATCAAGGCTTTGATGCCAAATTTGGAAAGTTGTGTGCGTTGTCCGGGAGCTAAAGAACCAATGCCTCCAATTTGGATTCCAATGGAAGCAAAATTAGCAAAGCCACATAGCATGTAGGTTGCCATGATAACTGACTTTTCGTATTTTAAATGTGTTGCGCTAGCCACGTTTTTTAAGTCAGCCAACTGAATGTATCCAATAAATTCACTAGCCGCTAATTTAATTCCTAATAATTGACCCATTAGCGCCATGTCTTCTACTGCCACACCAATTAGCCACATTAAAGGAGCAAACACATAGCCTAAAATGAATTCTAAGGATAAAGCTGTATAATCTGTAGCACTCACAATCCATTCATTTATTCCAGTGTAATGACCTATAATATTAAATCCCCAATTTATCATAGCTATAAAAGCAACAAAAACCAATAGCATTGCACCAACATTTACAGCAAGTCTTAGTCCTTCAGTAGTTCCGTTAGCTATAGCCTCCAATATGTTTGAGCCTATCTTTTCTTGAGATACCGAAACATCGGTATTTACATTTTCAGTCTGCGGATATAATATTTTGGATATTACAATGGCACCTGGCGCTGCCATAACAGAAGCTGCTAAGAGATGTTTGGCATAAAACAATCGCAAGGCTTCATCATCACCACCTAAAAATCCGATGTAAGCTGCAAGTACAGCTCCTGCAACAGTGGCCATACCACCAATCATGACAAGCAAGATTTCAGATTTATTCATCTTTTCCAAATACGCCTTAATCAATAAAGGAGCTTCAGTTTGTCCTAAGAAAATATTTCCAGCAACACTTAAACTTTCAGCACCTGAAATCCCTAGCAGTTTGGTAAGTAACCATCCCATGCCTTTTACCACTTTTTGGATAATACCTAAATAAAAGAGGACAGACGTTAAGGCTGAGAAGAAAATAATGGTCGGCAACACTTGAAAGGCAAATATAAACCCGAAAGAATCCACATTAAGCATTCCTCCAAACAGGAATTCACTTCCTGCTCTTGTAAACTCGAGCACTTGTACAAAGAGGCCTCCAATTAACTCAAAGGCTTTTTTAATGAACCCAACTTTTAGAACACCAACTGCTATTAAAAGCTGAAATACCAGTCCAATTCCTACAGTTTTCCAATTGACTGCTTTTCTGTTACTGCTAAATAGAAAGGCAATTACAATAAGTGTAAGCATGCCCAATGCACCTCTCCAAAGACTTTGAAATGTAAAACCTTCGCTAGGAATCATGGTGTCGACTTCGACTTTTTCCAATACAATATTAGAGGTGTTTTTAGGACTTTTAAATTTATAAGCGACGTTCTTTTCAGTAAACACTAAAGTAGAGTCTGTTAGCTCTTTAATTCTATAATGGCGTATAGTGTCATTTGGTTTGCTATAGTAGAGCATTAAGACATTATTCTGAAAAGTATAATCACCTGAAGCCGACAAGTCGCCTTTAGCTTTTAAAAAATAGTTGAATTTTCCTTCTTTCAGACTTAAGCTGTCACCTTCAGAAATATTAAAGAGTGTTTGCCCATTTTCGTTTTGAATAGCATCAAATTGCCAATTTTTTTCCAGTTCTTGAGTAAAACCTAGGTTTAGACCAAAAAAAATAGCTGCAATAGCTAAAAAAAGATGCTTCATTTGAAAAGGGAATTTAACGTTTTGAAATTTCGTCTCTTATTTTTGCTGCTTTTTCATAGTCTTCATTCTTTACAGCTTCATCAAGAAGTTTATTGAGATCATTGAGGCTTTTGTCTTTGTAGTTTTCTTGGGAACTACTTTCGATTTCTTCAGCGACCAAATCATCAACTAAAATACTATCTTGCTGTTCTTCATCTTCTTTCTTGGGATTGACCTTCAGATAGATGCCAGCTTTATCCAAGATGTTTTTGTAGGTGAATATTGGTGCTTGAAAACGTAAAGCAAGAGCAATGGCATCACTGGTTCGTGCATCAATGATTTCTTCTATTTTATCGCGTTCGCAAATCAGACTGGAATAAAATACGCCATCAACCAATTTGTGGATGATGACTTGTTTTACAACGACATCAAAACGGTCTGCAAAATTCTTAAAGAGATCATGTGTAAGTGGTCTTGGAGGCCTGATTTCTTTTTCAAGTGCGATGGCTATGGATTGGGCTTCAAAAGCGCCAATGACGATTGGGAGTTTGCGATCACCATCAACTTCATTTAGAATTAACGCATACGCACCATTTTGGGTTTGGCTATACGAAATTCCTTTTATGTTAAGTTTTACTAAGCTCATAATTTAAAACGCAAAGAACTGTTTAAATGAGGACTTTACCAACTGCAAAATGCAGATTTATGTATAAAGAACCAAATGTAAACAGCCCTTTCCTAACACAATTTAATAAAAATTATGCGTTTTGTGCCTTAAAAGCTTTTAATTTTTCTGTGAGTGCAGGAACAACTTCAAAGGCATCACCTACAACACCATAATCGGCAGCCTTAAAGAAAGGTGCTTCAGGATCTGTATTGATGACAACTTTGATTTTTGAGGCATTGATTCCAGCTAAATGTTGGATAGCTCCAGAAATTCCAATAGCAATATAAAGGTTTGATGCTACTGGCTTTCCTGTTTGTCCAACGTGCTCACTATGCGGTCTCCATCCTAAATCGGATACAGGTTTAGAACAAGCAGTAGCAGCACCTAAAACATCTGCTAACTCTTCAATCATTCCCCAATTTTCTGGGCCTTTTAATCCACGTCCACCTGACACTACGATTTCAGCATCAGCAATACTTACCTTATCAGTAGCTCTGTCAACCGATTCAACAGTGACTCCTGAAGAAGGCACTGAAGGCGAAAAATCTTCCTGTGAAGCATTAGCATCAGATTCTACTAGTCCGAATGCATTTTTTGAAACACCTACAATCTTAACATCCGTATCTATTGATGTATTATTAAATGCTTTATTGGTGAAAGCTGTACGTTTAACGGTAAAAGGTGAAGTGCTCGAAGGAGCTTCAACAACATTAGAAGCATAACCAGCATCTA
Organism: Psychroserpens sp. XS_ASV72; assembly: GCF_041224425.1. NCBI lineage: Bacteria > Pseudomonadati > Bacteroidota > Flavobacteriia > Flavobacteriales > Flavobacteriaceae > Psychroserpens > Psychroserpens sp. XS_ASV72. The sequence goes on from NZ_JBGFGL010000071.1 coordinate 73,715, forward strand.
AGCCGATAGCTAGTATTGGTGCTAAATACTTACTATTAGCACTGGAACTTAATACTACAACTTTTGAACCTTCTTGCTTTGCAGCTTGTTCGATAATATTTGCATAAACACTAGCATTGAAAGTGTCGAGATCATTTTGTGACACATTCAAGACTTTTGAAACACCATACTTGCCCAAATCTGAAGTATTGTTGGCGTTGATGGCAACAGCAGTTACTGAGGTTCCTAATTGATCGGCAACAGCCTTGGCATAAGAAGCCACTTCGAAAGCTGCCTTTTTAAATGATCCTTGTTCTGATTCTGTATATACTAAAACTGACATGTTTTTTTGTTTTGAGGTTAATTATATGGCTTTGGCTTCATTGTGAAGAAGATTGATTAACTGGTCTAAATTATCAGCGTCAACCAAGGTTACGTCTCCTTTTGGTGCAGGTTTTTCAAAACTAACCGATGTTGTTTCGGCTGAAGCATTTGAAGGTTCGACAACCGATAACGGTTTTTTACGAGCCATCATAATACCACGCATGTTTGGAATTCTTAAGTCACTTTCTTCAACCAGCCCTTTTTGACCAGCAATTACTAATGGTAATGAAGTGGAAACCTTCTCTTTACCACCATCAATTTCACGCATAGCAGTAGCATTAGAGCCTTCAACTTCAAGGTTGATACAATTAGTAACAAAGTTCGAATTTGTTAAAGCAGCTAACATGCCAGGAACCATTCCTCCATTGTAATCAATAGATTCACGACCAGCAATCACTAAATCATAGCTACCATTTTTAACCACATTGGCTAATTCCTTAGCGACTTGAAATCCATCCTTAGCTTCGGTGTTAACACGAATGGCTTCATCTGCTCCAATGGCTAAAGCTTTACGAAGCGTCGGTTCGGTTTCAGGTCCACCAACATTAACTACGGTTACGTTAGCACCTTGTTTTTCCTTGAACCACATGGCTCTAGTTAAGCCAAATTCATCATTTGGATTGATGACAAACTGCACACCATTAGTGTCAAATTTGGTGTTATCGTCTGTAAAATTAATTTTTGAAGTCGTATCAGGTACGTGACTAATACATACTAATATTTTCATATCAAATTATTTATGTTGAATGTATATGTTTTCCAGTGCACGAAGATAAATATAATAATCCGAATTTTACTATGCACGCATAATAAATTTTTGTGAAAATTTCAGTTTATGAGCAAATCCTTGTGAATTGTTTACAAAATTAACTTCAAACTATTAAATGTTCAATACTTTCATTGAGGTAGTGAAGAACTTGTTTATGATTTAATTTTCAAATTTTATTCTATGCTTTTATAAGCAATAATTGTTATTTTTGCTATTCGATTAAAAAAGGAATTCATGAAGACAATTCAATTTAGAGAAGCAGTAGCCGAAGCCATGAGTGAGGAGATGCGCAGAGATGAAAGTGTGTATCTAATGGGTGAGGAAGTAGCTGAATACAATGGAGCCTACAAAGCTTCAAAAGGGATGTTAGATGAGTTTGGCCCAAAACGCGTCATTGATACGCCAATTGCCGAATTAGGTTTTGCTGGTGTTGCTATTGGTTCAACCATGACTGGAAACAGACCTATTGTTGAGTACATGACGTTCAACTTTTCTTTGGTTGGAATTGATCAAATTATAAATAATGCAGCAAAAATCAGACAGATGTCTGGCGGACAATTTAAGTGTCCAATTGTTTTTCGTGGGCCAACAGCCTCTGCTGGACAATTGGCTGCAACACATTCTCAAGCTTTTGAAAGTTGGTTTGCCAATACACCAGGACTCAAAGTTGTGGTGCCATCAAATCCTTATGATGCCAAAGGGCTTTTAAAGTCAGCTATTCGTGATGACGATCCAGTGATTTTCATGGAAAGTGAACAAATGTATGGTGACAAAGGAGAAGTGCCTGAAGGAGAATACACGATTCCACTTGGCGTTGCAGATATCAAGCGAGAAGGAACAGATGTGACTATTGTCTCTTTCGGAAAAATCATCAAAGAAGCCTATGCTGCAGCTGATGAACTGGAAAAAGAAGGTATTTCCTGTGAAATTATCGATTTGAGAACGGTTCGTCCGATGGATCGAAAAACAGTCGTGGAATCTGTCAAGAAAACCAACCGATTGGTCGTGTTGGAAGAAGCTTGGCCTTTTGGTAACGTCGCTACTGAAATTACTTATCTTGTTCAATCTGAAGCTTTCGATTACCTGGATGCTCCGGTTGTAAAAATCAATACTGCTGATACACCAGCACCATATTCGCCTGTGCTTCTTGAGGAATGGTTGCCTAATAAGGAAGATGTAATCAAAGCCGTTAAAAAAGTTATGTACATAAATAAATAATGGTTTTTGTTGAGCCATCTAATAATTCGTAATTTTTTACGTTTTAAACTTCATCGGCTTATCCTGATGAAGTTTTTTGCCTATGAATCTTAAACTACTTACATTATTTTTCTTCGTTGGTTTTTCTATTGGATTTGCCCAAACTAAGGTAAGCGGATACGTGTATGATGAAGCTAATGAACCTATCGCTTTTGCCAATGTTATTTTCAAAGGTTCTACTGAAGGAACCATTACAAATGAAAATGGTCGCTTTTATTTAGAGTCTGAAAATACTTGGGATACTGTGGTTATCTCCTTTTTGGGTTACGAGGTTAAGGAAGTCCAATTGGATAAAAAGGTCAATTACGATTTAAGGTTTGTTTTAAAGGAAGAGGCTTCCTCTCTTGATGAAGTGGTTATTGTTTCTGGGAAGCAATCAAAGAAAGCATCTGAAAATCCAGCCATTAGAATTTTAAAGAAAATATGGGAACGTAAGCGTCAAAACGGCTTGAATCAATTCCGTCAGTACGAATACGATAAGTATGAAAAGGTAGAATTTGATCTCAACACCATTGATAGTGCCCTTATTAAAAGCAAACTTTTTAGAGGCATGGAATTTGTCTTTGAAGAGGTAGACACATCAAAGGTTACAGGAAAAACGTATTTGCCTGTGTTCATTAATGAAGCTGTAAGCAAGGTTTATGGTGATAATAATCTGAACAAAGTCAAGGAAGACTTAAGAGGTAATAAGAATTCAGGTTTTAGTAACAACCAAGTGATCATTGACTTTGTCGATGACCTTTATTCCGACTTTAATATTTATGATAATTACCTGAAATTCTTTGATAAGAGTTTTGTGAGTCCGTTATCGCGAACAGGTATTCAAACGTATAATTATGTGTTGTCCGATAGCGCCTTTATTGATAATAAATGGTGTTATAATATTATCTATTACCCTAGACGAAAAAACGAGCTGACCTTTAAAGGTGATTTTTGGGTTAACGATTCTACATATGCCATCAAGGATATAAATCTACAAGCATCTAAAAGCGCCAACATCAACTGGGTTAAGGAAATTTATATTGAACAGGAATATGAAGTTTTGAACGATTCGGTGTTTTTGATTAAACGCGATTACATGTTGTCTGATTTTGCTTTGAATAAAAAGGAAACATCTCGAGGCATTTATGGTAAGCGAACCACTTTATATGAAAACTATGTTTTCGATCAACCCAAAAATGAAGAGTTCTACGATACTAAAGTTTACTACTACGATGAAGATGTTTACAATAGGGATGATCTTTTTTGGGAAGAGAATAGACTAGAGTCTTTAAATAAAGATGAGAAGGGTGTCTATAAAATGTTAGACACTCTAAAAACCGTTAAAAAGTTTAAGCGTCTTTACAATTTAGGAAGTATTCTCGCTTCTGGATATATCGAATTTCCAAGTATCAATTTTGATTACGGACCGATTTTTTCAACCTTCGGTTTTAATGATGTGGAAGGCTTACGATTGCGCACAGGTGGTCGTACCTATTTTGGTCCAAATGACTTATGGCGATTGGAAGGGTTTTTAGCCTACGGTTTTCGTGACGATAAATTTAAATATGGTATTTCAGGAAAGTGGTTATTGGATAAGAAAAATCGCTTTATCATTTTTGGTGGGAACCGACGCGATATAGAACAGATTGGAGCCAGCTTAACCAGTTCTACAGATGTGTTGGGACGAAGTTTAGCATCAAGTGCTGTGATTACGGCAGGCACGAATGATAAGTTAACCAATATCAATTTAACAACACTCGGTTTTGAGCTGGAACCTGTTCGAAATTTAGGCTTTCGAATGGATGCTAGTTATAGAACCCTAGAGTCTGCTTCACCAACGTTCAGCTTAGATTACAATGACCCTTCAGCTCCAAATGGTGTGTCTTCAGAAATCAAACAGTTTGAAACACGCTTTTCGGTCACCTATACCCCAAAACGGGAAATGACTGGGTTTGGAGTGGAGCGTAAAGAAAAGAACGATGATTTTGCAAGGGTTTTTGCTCAAATAAGTCAAGGACTAGATGGGGTTATGAATAGTGATTTTCAATATACCAAGTTGCAGTTCTCTTATATTCAACCATGGCAAGTTGGAGGTTTCGGACGCTTAATGACCACACTTGAAGCTGGAAAAACTTTTGGAGAAGTACCACTCGGATTGTTAAGTGTTGTACCTGGAAACCAAACTTATTTTTCTATCTACAGTACCTTTCCTCAATTAGATTTTTATGAGTTTGTTACCGATACGTATACTTCGATGCATTTGGAACATAATTTTAATGGTCGTTTGTTTTCTAGAATTCCTTTTTTGAAAAAATACAATTTAAGATTTATCTTAGGATTGCGAGGTGTTTGGGGTGAATTGTCTGATGAAAACATTGCTTTGAATACCACAGGAAATCCGGTTGAAATTCCTCTAGTGGCACCAAATAATCGAATATATTACGAATACAGTTTTGGTGTGGCTAATATCTTCAAGATTCTTAGAATCGATTTTAATTTCAGAGGAAACTACTTAGATCGACCAGATGCTAGACGTTTTGGTGTGACTGGAAGTTTCGGGTTTTATTTCTAATTCACTACGTTTTATAATTGTCTAAACCAAAGGCTTGACGTATCTTTGCACTCCAAAAAAATACAATATGACAGCCAAAGGACAACTCACTTTTGATGTACTCATCGAAATCCCTAAAGGAAGCCGTAACAAATATGAATATGATTTTGACTTGAAGAAAATTCGTTTCGACCGTATGTTATTTTCATCTATGATGTATCCTGGAGATTACGGATTTATTCCTGAAACCCTAGCGTTGGATGGAGATCCTTTAGATGTGTTGGTGTTAGGTCATGAGCCTACATTTCCCATGTGTGTGATGGAAGTAAAGCCTATTGGTGTTTTTCATATGGCAGATGAAAAAGGTCCGGATGAAAAGGTGGTTTGCGTTCCAGTATCAGATCCAATTTGGAGTTTAAAAGATGATATTGAAGACTTAAATCCGCATCGATTGGAGGAAATCACACATTTCTTCCAGGTCTATAAAGATTTGGAGAAGAAGAAGGTTGATGTTGGTGCTTGGGGTGATTCCAAAGAAGCTTACGAAATTGTTACCAAATGCATTGAGCGCTATCAAAAAAGCAAGCATAAAACGAAGGGAGACTTTACCATTTAGTATCATAATAGTTATTAAACTGAAAACCCTTTTGTTATATAGTAAAAGGGTTTTTTAGTTTTAACGGATTTCACTACTTTTGCCGAGCTAATTAACAAATCAAATACATTTATATGGAATCGAATATGATTTTTGTGCCAATAGCAATGGCAGTCTTAGGGCTTATCTTTATGATGGTTAAAATGTCCTGGGTAAAAAAACAAGCCGCTGGAAATGAAAAAATGCAAGGAATATCTAAGGCTATCAAAGAAGGAGCTTTAGCTTTTTTAGGAGCTGAATACAGATTGCTTTTAGTCTTTGTAGTGATTGCTGCAGTAGCTTTAGGTGTCATTTCAATGTTGGTTGATACAACCCATTGGATCATCATTGTAGCATTTATAGTTGGAGCATTCGCTTCTGCACTAGCAGGAAATATTGGAATGCGTATTGCAACAGAAGCTAACGCTAGAACTGCTGAGGCCGCTAAAACAAGTTTGCCACAAGCACTTAAAGTGTCTTTTGGAGGTGGAACGGTTATGGGTCTTGGTGTTGCAAGTTTGGCAGTATTAGGATTGAGTTTATTCTTCTTTGCTTTTGTAAAGATGTTTGTCGATGGTGGTGCATCATTTTACGAAGATATGACCATGGCTTTGGAAGCTTTGGCAGGATTCTCTTTAGGTGCTGAATCTATCGCTTTATTTGCACGTGTTGGTGGAGGAATCTACACAAAAGCTGCTGACGTTGGAGCGGATTTGGTTGGTAAGGTTGAAGCTGGTATTCCAGAAGATGACCCTCGAAATCCAGCTACAATTGCTGATAACGTTGGAGATAATGTTGGTGACGTTGCAGGTATGGGTGCCGATTTATTTGGATCATATGTAGCAACCGTTTTAGCTGCGATGGTATTGGGTAATTACCTTATCAAGGATATGTCGGTTAACGCGCCATTTACAGATAACTTCAATAATATGGGACCAATTTTGTTACCTATTGTTATTGCAGGTGTTGGAATTTTAGCTTCTATTTTAGGAACTTTCCTTGTAAAAATATCCAGTAATGATGCTAAGGAAGCTCAAGTTCAAAAAGCTTTGGATATGGGTAACTGGGTGGCTATCCTAATTACTCTAGCTGCGAGTTTCGGATTGATTAAATATATGTTACCAGAAACCATGAGCATGAAGTTCTTTGGTGAAGGTTATGTTGATGTATCTTCAATGAATGTATTCTGGGCTGCGTGTATCGGATTAGCCGTTGGTGCTTTGATCTCTGTAGTTACGGCTCACTATACATCTTTAGGTAAGAAACCAGTTCTAGAAATCGTTCAAAATAGTTCTACAGGTGCTGCAACAAACATTATTGCAGGTCTTGCTGTAGGAATGAAATCGACATTTTTATCTGTAGTTTTATTTGCTGCTGCTATCTATGGATCTTACGCTTTAGCTGGATTCTATGGTGTGGCTTTAGCTGCTTCAGCTATGATGGCAACTACTGCGATGCAATTGGCTATCGATGCGTTCGGACCGATTGCTGACAATGCAGGTGGTGTGGCTGAAATGAGTGAATTGGAACCTCATGTTCGTGAGCGTACTGATATTTTGGATTCTGTTGGAAACACAACGGCTGCCGTTGGAAAAGGTTTTGCAATTGCTTCTGCGGCATTAACTGCTTTAGCCTTGTTTGCTGCTTATGTCACCTTTACCGGAATTGATGGAATCAATATCTTTAAAGCGGATGTATTAGCAATGTTGTTTGTCGGTGGAATGGTACCAGTCGTATTCTCTGCTTTAGCAATGCAATCTGTTGGTAAAGCTGCCATGGAAATGGTGCACGAAGTACGTCGTCAATTCAAGGAAATTCCTGGTATCATGGAAGGTACTGGAACACCTGAATATGCAAAATGTGTTGATATTTCAACTAAAGCTGCATTACGTGAAATGATCTTACCTGGCTTGATCACGATTATTACGCCTATCTTAATTGGATTGGTATTTGGTGCTGAACCATTAGGTGGATATATGGCTGGTGTTTGTGTATCTGGTGTGATGTGGGCGATTTTCCAAAACAACGCTGGTGGTGCATGGGATAATGCTAAAAAATCATTTGAAGCTGGTGTTGAAATCAATGGTGAAATGACTTACAAAGGTTCTGATGCTCATAAAGCTGCGGTTACTGGTGATACAGTTGGAGATCCATTTAAAGATACTTCTGGACCTTCAATGAATATCTTGATTAAATTGACCTGTCTTGTTGGTTTGGTAATTGCTCCAATATTAGGGGGTCATGGTGACGAAGACATGATGATGGCTTCAGAGCAAGACGTTAATGTTGAAATGACAGTACAATCGGATGATATAGCTCAAGCTACTGTAACCTATACTACCGTGGAAAATGGTGTTGAGGTTACTAAGAAAGAGACATTTGAAGGTACAACTTCTGAAGTTGAAGCTAAATTGGAAGCACTTGAAACCAAAACGACTGAAGGTGATTCTAAAAAGATAGTTAAGGAAGTTAAAGTAACTAAAGAGAAGCAATAATATTTTCTTTTAGAAATATATAAAGCCACGCTAGTCGTGGCTTTTTTTATTACCTTGAATTCACAAATAGTTTTATTTCCATGAGTTGGTTGAAAAAAGATCCCTTACAAATCATAAGTTTTAAAAGTTATGGTACTAAAACGCATTTCTATTGTCGTGGACGTGCCTTGGAAGATGAAGCCATTGACTTAGAACAAAAGGGCTTGTTCGGCTTATTTTTGAATTCGTGGAAACGCTTTGAAACCGACGAAATCAAATATGCCAATCTGGAAGTTCTATTACCAAATGGTAAGCGACTTGAAACCACAACAGACGATCATGGTTATTTTCGAATAGATACACAAATTCAAGATATGCATACGATGGTCAATGAAGAAGGCTGGTTGAATTTTGAGTGGTCATTTAGTGATGAGATGCCTAAGCGGACTATACAACGTGAGAATCGATTTCCAGGTTCGGTGTTGATTCCTTCTGAAGCTTCTGATTTTGGTGTAATCAGCGATATTGATGATACGATATTGCATACAGGAGTAGTATCAACCTTAAAATGGCGTGTATTGGTGAATAGTATCTTTAGAAGTGCTTCAAGCCGAATGCCTTTGGAAGGCACTTCGGAATTCTATCATAAACTGCATCGTGGTCCTTCAGGCAAAAATGCCAATCCGATTTTTTACGTGAGTCACAGTCCGTGGAACATGTATCGCTACTTAGACTTTTTCCTGAAGCAAAACAAGTTTCCAAAAGGGCCTATTTTGTTGCGTAGCTTTAAGGATATTTTTAGTAAAAAAGCCAACGAAAAAGCCCAAAAGCACATTGAAATTTTACAGATCCTGAAAACCTATCCGAGGATGCAATTCATTTTGATTGGTGATAGTGGTGAGCATGATGCCGATATTTATATGGAAGTTGCCAAAGCGCATCCTGAGCAAGTGAAAGCAATCTACTTACAACGCGTGAACCATAAAAAGAAAATGTTGCGTGTAGCATCGTTGTTTGCCAATTTTGATCAGATTCCTGTACTGTTGATTGAAGATAGTGCGCAAGCCATGACACATGCCAGAACACATGGTTTTATAGAATAGTGCTTGCGTTAAGGATTGAGGCACTTCGACTGCGCTCAGTGCAGGCGCTGTTGGAGCTCTTTAGGCTTTTAGTAAAACCTAAAAGCGACTGCCGAAAGCCTGACCAACCTATTTGGGTTGGGAACGCCCTAAAATAAACCATTGATCTGAGCATCGATTTTATTGATAATACCTCCCAAATCTTCAGGATTGGCTACAAAATCGAGATGATCGACGTCGATAATCAATAAATTTCCTTTGTTGTAGTCGTGAATCCAAGCTTCGTAACGTTCGTTGAGTCGACTCAAGTAATCGATACTGATCGTATTTTCATAGTCGCGACCACGTTTATGGATTTGTGCCACCAAATTAGGAATGGAACTACGTAGATAGATCAAAAGATCTGGACCTTCAACAAAAGATTCCATAAGGTCAAACAACGAACGGTAATTTTCAAAATCACGATTGGTCATCAGGCCCATAGCATGAAGGTTGGGCGCAAAAATATGCGCATCTTCATAAATGGTGCGATCTTGAATGATGTCTTTGCCACTTTCACGAATTTGTGTGACTTGACGAAACCTGCTATTTAAGAAATACACTTGCAGGTTGAAACTCCAACGTTCCATCTGATTGTAAAAATCATCGAGATAGGGATTGTCCACAACGTCTTCAAGCTGTGGTTCCCATTTGTAATGTTTAGCGAGTAATTTGGTTAATGTCGTCTTCCCAGCACCTATATTTCCTGCTACTGCAACATGCATGTCTAATTGATTTTTAGTTGGTATTTATGGAGTTTTTCAGAATCGTAAATATACAAGGTTTCATTGGTCAATAAAAACTGATTTATTAACAATTTTGGAAGATTTAGAGCTGAGATGATATTCTCGTTTTCAGCCTTAAAATACAAGGCATCTTCTTTTTTTAAGACTAGGTTGCCGTTGTTTTTGGCAATTTCTGTGAACCCTGTATTTTCAATTTTAGAAATCATACTTCCAAAATAATTATACTGATACAGATACTTTTCGGTAAGTAACCAGCAATAATTATAATCGCTTTTGAGATCCAGTACCAAAGATTGTACAGGAACTGCTGTGAATCTCGTTTTATTGGTTTTGTAGTCGTAAAGTTCCAAACGTTGCAGATCTACATTAAACAGCCAAAGTGTATTATCAAAACCTGTTGCGATGTGAGTGACATTTTTGTAAGGTTGAAGCGTGTTGAAATCAATTTTGAAAATTTCCGCCAAGCGGTTGTCCAAAATGATGACTTGGTTGAAATCCTGGTAAAATAAATTGATTTTTAAAGGATTGAACGCATTGGCAGAACTGATATCACCTAATTGGTAATTGCTATAGTTAATGATTTTACCATCTTTTGTTTGCTTATGAAGGCTATTGTCTTTGGTGTAATAAAACGTTCCGAAGTTATCAATGGCAACAATCATGTCAACATTGAAATCGGTTGAACTTAAATGAGTGACTTCAATAGGGTTTTGACCGTAAAGTACCGTTACAATAAAAAGACTTAGAATGCCAAAAAGGTTTTTCATAGGAATTTGAAAAGTACAAAAATCAAACCACTTTTAGCAGATTAATTTATACCCAAATCCTCTAACGTTCAATATTTGAAGCGAATTGTCCTGACTTAGTTTTTTACGAAGTTTACTGATAAAAACATCCATGCTTCTGGCGTTAAAGAAATCGTCGTTGCCCCAGAGCTTGTTCAAGATCAGTGAACGGTCCAAAACTTGGTTTTTGTTCTTCACCAAATGAAATAGTAAATGCGATTCGCGATGTGTTAACTGAACCGCATTATCGTCTTTGTATTGAAGAGTTTGTTTAGGAAAATCGAATGTATAATCTCCAATGCTAAGAATTTCAGACGTTTTTTGAAGCGCTTTTCGGTTCAATAAATTTTTTATCCTCACAATAAGTTCTTCCATACTGAAAGGTTTTTTTAGGTAATCGTTTCCTCCGATACTAAAGCCTTCAACCACATCTTGGGTTTGCGATTTTGCGGTCAAAAAAATAATGGGAATGGTATCATCAATGGCCCTTATTTCCTTGGCTAAGGTGAAACCGTCTTTTTTGGGCATCATCACATCCAAGACCAATAATTCGGGAGCTTCATTTTGATAGGTGTCCAAAGCTTGTTTGCCATCACTGCACAACCATACGTCAAAATCTCTGGTTTCAAGACTTTCTTTAATGATTTGACCTAAAGCAGGTTCGTCTTCGGCAAGTAGGATGGTTGTTTTAGGCATATGGCAAAGTGATTTTAAAAACAGTTTCAGTTTTAGCAAGAATGACTTCAATGCGACCAAGGTGTTTTTCAATGATCTTCTTGGTATAGTAAAGACCTATTCCAAAGCCTTTCACGTCATGGGTGTTTCCTTTTGGAACACGATAGAACTTTTCAAAAATTCGTTCTTTATGAGCTTTTGATAGCGTAGTGCCATTATCTGAAACCTGAATTTCAATGTTATCTGACAAACCTTTCAAACTTACATTTATCTGTTGTCCACCATATTTAAAGGCATTATCAATAAGGTTATTAATGGCATTCTCGAAATGAAAGATGTCTACTTTTGCAAAGATATTATCGTCGATACCTAAGGCTACCGATTTATCATTTTGAAGTTGATGCCTTTTGACTATTGACATGACAACTTCTGAGAGATTGTATTGTTCTTTGTTCAGTTCGATATTTTCTGAATCCAAGGTTGCTGTTTCCAATAGTTTTTCAACCATGGTATTCAACTTTGACAATTGCGTGTTGGACATCTCCAAATAGGTTTTGGTCTTTTCTTTGTCTTTGATGGCATCAAAGTTCTGCAAGCTTTCCAAGGCCACACCAATAGTTGCTATAGGTGTTTTGAACTCGTGGGTGATATTACTTATCAAATCGTTTTTGACTTCAGCCAATTGCTTTTGATGCTTGATTACTTTAAGCAAATAAAACAAACTGCTTATTACGGCTAAAACAATCAAAAGAGAGATGATCATGCCTCCTAGAATGCGTTTGAAAACCAACCAAGTTTTATTCTCAAAATGCATCTTGAGTTTACTGCCTTTTGGAAGCAGCTTAGATTTTGAAGTCGCTGTTAATTGATGCTCAGAAGAAGAGATTGACTTATCGTATTTTACAATTTGGTTACCTTTTGAAGCAACATCAGATTTAGGGCGTTCATATTCTAAAAGGAAATCGATAAGCATGTCTTTACTTTTCAAGTCGCTTATAATTAAGCTGTCAATGGTGTTAAGGTTTAAAGTATCATTACTTATTGAAATCATGACCTTCGAGGTGAAGATTTCAAAGCTCGAAAGTTTAATGCTATCGTTTGAAGATTTAAATTCTCCAATAATATCCTTAGCTATAATTTTATGGGAAACAGAATCTCTTGTTTTTTGAGTCATAAACGAATCAGCTTCAAAGCCTCTCAAAATAGTGATGCCTTTAAGGTTTTCTTCATTAATGGAGTCGATACCTACAAAAGAGCCCTTATTGTTGTCTATAGATTTAGAGATTCTTTCCAAAACACCATCATCATCAAATATATTCTGAGCATGGTCTTCAATTTTAAGTCCTAAGGTTGTTTCCTGGGCAATGTTGGTATAATAATCATCAACAGCCTTATCTAAACTTACTTGGATGTCGGTAAGAAATTGTTGTTTGTTAGACTTGTAATTCTTGTAATTCCAATAGGCCTGAATACCAATGGTTGCTATGATAACAGCCACAATTAAATAAAGGGTATATCTGTATTTAGAATCGTTCATAATTCAAAAGTAAACCTTAAAGTACTTAAAAACTAATCGGTTAACACACGTTAACACTGGTTAACTAAGAACTTTCATTTCAGCATTTAGATTTGTAATCGTATTAATCATTAAAACCAAAACAAATGAAATTCTATTTAATTTTACTTTTTGTGTGTACCATAGGATATGCGCAAACAGATTCGAAAGACCAAAATTCTGAACTTAATGAGGTCAAGCTAACCAACATCAATGTGTCTGTAAGTGTAGATTCAGCAGAAGATGTAAAATCGACATTTGATGTTAAAGACATTGCTGAACTTGTTGATTTGGCAGAACCAAATGAAACCCTAGTATTTGAATTGAAATGCGAGGATGGGACTGTAAATAGCGAAAAGAATTATGTATCGTATCGTGTTAAGGGAAATTCAAGTGATTCAGAAAGTTTCTTAAAACGAGTTGAAAAAGTAAAACAAGCTGCAATTAAGTATTATAAAAACAAAAACTAATGAATACAATCACAAAACTTTTAGTAGTAACTGCGGTCATGCTCCTACATGTTGTAGGAGCTTTTGGCCAGGATTTTCAGGGTGAAGCTACCTACAAATCAAAACGTAAGGTCGATATCCAATTGGATAGCACACAAATGGATACAGGAATGCACCAACAAATGATTGAAATGCTCAAAAAACAGTTTGAGAAAACCTTTATTTTGACTTTCAATAAAGAAGCATCAACTTACAAGGAAGAAGAATCATTAGCACCTCCGCAACCACAAGGTATGCAAATGGTGATGGTAAGCACTGGAGGCTCTGATGTGTTGTATAAGAACATCAAGGAAAAACGCTACACCAACCAAAATGAGTCGTTTAGTAAAGTCTTTTTGATACAGGATAGCTTACAGGATATTGAATGGACACTGGAAAAAGAAACCAAAAATATTGGTGATTATACCTGTTTTAAAGCGACAACAACACGCCAAATAGAAGTTGTTGAAAGTGGCATCAGTGTCAATGGTGATAAAGATTTAAGCACTGATGAAAATGAGGCGCCTAAAATGAAAGATATTACCATAACCGCTTGGTACACACCTCAGATTCCAGTGAGTAACGGTCCTGGAAATTATCATGGACTTCCAGGATTGATTTTGGAAGTTAACGACGGAACCGAAACTGTTATTTGTAGTAAGATCATCATTAACCCAAAAGATGCCATGGCAATTGAAGAACCTAAAAAAGGTAAGGAAGTATCACAAGAAGAATACGATAAAATTATGGCTAAGAAACTTAAGGAAATGGAAGAGCGCATGAGGTCCAATCGACGTGACAGTGATGGTCAAAATATTGAAATTCGTATTGGAGGTTAGTGAGTTTTAGGTGTTTGTTTTAAGAAAAGTTTAACCTTTTTCCATTTAACTATTGAGTGTTTTTTGAGTCTTATGTTTTTTAAATGAACTAATTTTACAAGACATAAACTCAATAATCATGATACCATCAATTGCAAGAATTTGTACTGTAGCACTTTTGTGTTTCACAACCTTAACCTCAGCTCAAGACTTTCAGGGACAAGCCATTTATCAAACCAAAACAACTGTTGATATGAGTAGTTGGGGTGGCGAAATGAGTGAACAGCAAAAAAAGATGATTGCTGAACGAATGAAAAGTATGTTAGAAAAAACCTATGTACTTAATTTCAACAGAAGTGAATCCACCTACAAGGAAGAAGAAAAGTTGGAAGCTCCTGGCTCTGGTGGAGGCGGAAGATTTCGAGGCATGATGAGTAGTTTTACGGGTGGACCGCAATACAAAAGCATCAAGGAAAATGTCATTTTACAAGAGCAGGAATTCTTCGGAAAACAATTTTTGGTCAAGGATTCACTACCCGAACTAGTATGGAAACTCGAAGATGAAACAAAACAAATCGGTCAGTATACCTGCTTTAAGGCAACAACTACTAAGAAGGTTGACGAAATGGATTTCATGAGCATGCGTCGACGTGGAAGAAACAATGATGAAAAAAAGGAAGCAGAGAAAAAAGCAGATTCTACAAAGGCAACAGATCCTATGGATGAAATTGAAGTGCCTAAGTTTATAGTGGTAACGGCTTGGTACACACCTCAAATTCCTGTAAGTAATGGTCCTGCGGAATACCATGGACTTCCAGGATTGATTTTGGAGGTTTCTGCTGACAGAACCGTTATGCTTTGTACTAAAATTGTGATGAACCCTCAAGACAAAGAACCTATCGATAAACCAAGCAAAGGCGATTTGGTAACACGTGACGAATACAATACCATCATGAAAGAGAAAATAGAGGAAATGCGAGAAATGTATGGTGGTCGTGGTCGAGGTAGAGGTCGCTAATATCCAATAACTTCTAAACTGACTTTTAAAAAAATAATCAAGAGTTTAAAATCTACAAATGAAAAATATTTACTTCCTCCTGTTACTATTAGTAACCAGCACACTTAGTGCACAAGTTTCAGTTCAAGGTGTGGTTAAAGATAGTATTGGTACACCTTTGGAATTGGCTAATATCATTGCTATAAATAAAGAAACCAAAACCATGGCGTCTTATGCTATTTCCAACGATAAAGGACGTTATAAATTAGATTTGGAAAAGAACACGACCTATAATATTCAAGTGAGTTATATAGGTATGAAGACCTTTTCTGAAGAACTTGCCACCAAGGAAGAAAACATTACTAAAGATTACACGCTTCAAAATGACAATACGCTTGATGAGGTTCAGTTAACCTATGAAATGCCAGTTACCATTAAAGGTGATACCTTGGTTTATAATGCCGATTCCTTTAAGGATGGTACCGAACGAAAACTGGAAGACGTCCTTAAGAAATTACCAGGAGTTGAAATCAATGATGACGGACAAATAGAAGTGGAGGGAAAAGTGGTTTCGAAAGTCATGGTCGATGGAAAGGATTTCTTTGATGGCGACTCTAAATTGGCAACCAAGAACATACCATCTAATGCGGTTGATAAAGTACAGGTCTTAAAAAATTATGCTAACGTTGGGCAACTGAGTGGTGTGACCAATAACCAAGATAATGTGGCCATCAATATCAAACTGAAAGAAGGAAAGGAAAATTTCTGGTTTGGAGATGTTACTGCTGGAGCTGGTGTAGCCGATGATAACGGACTCTACATTGTACAACCAAAACTCTTTTATTACAGTCCGAAATACAGTATAAATCTTATTGGCGACTTGAACAATATTGGAGAAGTTGCCTTTACAAGACGTGATTTCTTTAACTTTTCTGGAGGCTTTAATCCGCCGAGCCAACAAAGTGGAACCAATATCAATTTAGGAAATAATAATCTTGGGTTTTTGACACTTCAGAACAATCAAGCCAAAAGTATTCAGACCAAATTTGGAGCTGCAAACTTTAGTTATTCACCTAAGAAAACATTAGACTTGAGTGGTTTCGCCATTTTCACAAGTTCAAGAATTGACCTTCAGGAAAACCGTTCGGTTCGATATACCGATTCAGATTTAGGCATTCCAGATGAGGATACCGAAAGTAAGACGAACCAAAAAAGTGATTTGGCGTTGTTCAAGCTCAAGGCGAAATACCAACCAAACTCTAACAATCAATTAGATTATGCTATTTTGGGACGTACTTCCAAAGAATCACAAGATCAAAACTTTACCTCTTCAGTCGTGGGAAGTACTTTGCAGTTTGAAGAAAACAGTCCGTACAGCATTAATCAGGATTTGAATTACTACTACACTTTAAACGACAATAATATTTTTGCCTTGGAAGCGCAACACTTAATTCAGGACGAAGATCCGTTTTACAATGCCTTGTTGCAAAATGACCCAACGAATAATGATGCAAGTCCCGAAGATCGTGATCCTTTCGATAATACAGCCGCAGGCTTAGGGTTTGATCAAACCTTAGACAATTATAATGTAGCCCAAGACAAGCGTATCAAGTCGAATCAGTTGGATGCTAAATTGGATTATTGGAACATCCTTAACAACAAAAGTAATATCAATTTTACGTTGGGAACCATTTTGAGCCGTCAGGATTTTGACAGTAATATTTTTCAGTTTTTAGATAATGGAACGGTTTTCGATTCCAGTCCAACTTTTAATAACGGATTGGATACAAATGATGTTGCCTATAATTTCAGTGATTTGTATTTGGGTGTTCACTACCGATTGAAAAGTGGCATGTTCACGTTTACACCTGGATTTTCAGCGCATGCCTATGGAGCAAAAAACACCCAGTTTGGAACCGAATATAAAGACAATTTCTTCAGGTTATTGCCAGATGTCAATGTTAGAATGGAACTCAAAAAGAGTGAAAACATCGAATTTAACTATCGTATGCAAACCGAATTTACCGATGTGACCCAATTAGCACAAGGATTGGTGATGAACAATTACGATTCGTATTTTACAGGAAACCAAACCTTAAAGAACGGAACTTCACATACGGTGAGTTTACGATATTTCAGTTTTAATATGTTTAACTACACCAATGTCTTTGGTAATTTAACCTATAGCAAACGTATTGATCAAATAAGAAACTTATCAAATTTTGAAAGTATTATTAGAACAAGTTCCCCATTCAATTCCGGATTTGCAGACGAGACCTTTAGTGCCTTTGGACGTTTCCAGAGAAGTTTCAAAAAGATAAGAGCAACCTTAAGTGGGAATTTTACCTATTCAAAATTCAATCAGTTCATTCAGAACAGACGTTCCATTAACGAGAGCTATAATCAAAACTATCGTGCACAATTGCGAACCAATTTTAGGGAAGCGCCAAATGTAGAGGTGTCGTATCGCTATGGTATCAATAACAACAAGCAAGGTGGAACCAATACTACTTTCTTTACACATGCACCTACGATTGAGTTCGATGCGTATATCTGGAAAACCATTACGTTCAGAACCGATTTTACCTACAACGAAACACGTGATAAATCAAGATCCTTAAACGATAACGAGCTTTGGAATGCTTCGCTATCGTACCGCAAGGATAAAGATGCCAAAATGGAATATGAGCTAAAAGGCACCAACTTATTGAACACCCAATCGAGATTCAATACCAGTCAAGGGAATTTCTCGGTAAGTGCCACAGAGTATTTTATCCAGCCACGATTTTTGACTTTTAGAGTGATTTATTCATTGTAAGATTTTGGGCGTTACCAACCCAAAAGGTTGGTCAGGCTCTCGGCAGTCGCTTTTAGGTTTTTGTCATTCCGCACTACGATGCGGACTATTACACAACCTAAAGAGCTCCAACAACGCCTGCACTGAGCGCAGTCGTAGTGCCTCCATCCTTAACGCAAATAAAAAAGCCTTCTCATTCGAGAAGGCTTTTTTGTTTTAATTAATTATCTCTTAAAGCATGTATGGTTCCAGAAATTGGAATGGTATCATCTGAATTAAAATCATTAATGACACCACTAAAATTGATATCCATATAATCACCAACCTCACCAAAATAAGTCACGTTGGTAGTTCCTACAAAATAGTTTTCAAGACTTGTGGAACTGTTGTTTTCATCAAAAATTTGTATTTCAGCATCGGTATACGAATTCGGCCCATTAAAACTAGCTATTGATAAGGAGAAGTAATATGGTGAGTTTTGATTTGGATCATAATAACTAACATACAAATAGGAGCCATCAACACCACCAAAAACATTAAAGTTGTATGCGATTGGAGGATTCCCTTCAACTTGATAGGTGATAAACTCCTCAATTGTGTTGCAAGACTGTAGCGTTCCAATATTTGTAATGGGTGTTGTGAAAGTATAGGCTATAGAGTCTGTCTGTTGTACGTTAACATAATCGTAAGCTTCAATTGAAAATTGATTACTACTTGAACATCTTATTAAATTAATTTCAAAAGTTCCATCGGTAACAATATCTGAAAACGTTTCATAGCCATATCCAAGTAGTACATAACCGTCAGTAACAGGATCACCATTACAGGTTGTAAAATCACCAATAACAGTTTCCGAAATCAGATCTGCATCGTCTTGAACGGTAATACTGATTATTGAATCCGAATTAAAAGGTCCAATACTTTCTGTGTGAATCGGATTGCTACCGCAGATATCAAAATAGTAAACATTCATTGTTAGGGTTTCTCCACTAGGAACCAATCCGCAAACTTCTCCGTTTTGATTCGTGTAACCAGAAGTAGTGCCATAAGAATTACTTGTAAGCGTAATAGTTAAATTTGATAAGAAGTCTCCATCTACATTGGAAGTAGTTATACAGAGATTTACGGCTTCAGCTGGAATGTCACAGTTCCAAAACGAAAAATGACTAACTGTTCCAACATATTCATTACCGACTAAAGTAGCCTCACCTTCCTCAACCCAATAACCATGCGTCTCATCAAAATACCACAATGGGATTGAACTTGGTGCATCGGCCATCAAACTGGCATCTAAAGGGACTTTTATTTCAGCAGTCGAGCCCTCAGCAAGATTCAAGTCCTCACCATTCTCACCACGCAGTTCTACAGCCAGCATTCCAAAGGTCTGAAGCATTCGCTCCTCATTCTGTGCATTGGCAGCATAGAGCATGCCTGGCATCTGGTCTGGCATGTTCTCATCGGCTGGATCCAAATGGTGCATGATCACGTTGACGTTTCCAGAATATGACGTGCCATCTGCTTTACTATAGTCGCCTTCCAAAGCTACAGAAGCACCATTGGACAAGCTTATGGTTTCCTGAGTTCCACTTGATGTGGTGCCAACAACGGTTTCAGGTAACATCATGATGCGTACTTTGTTGGTTCCCGAACTTGGAACGACTGAGCGTGAGGCATGGATAAAACCTGCCTTTTCTGCCATGACATATCCAAAACGTTCATTGACCGTAGCTGCATTAATGATAAATACACCATTACTGTCGGTCATTGCCGTGGAGCTGCCAATGCTAATCATTACATTCTCTATGGGATTGTTATTGGTGTCGACCACAGTCCCTAAAAAGTTTCTGTTAATCTCATTGCCAAAATTCTCAGCAAATGCTGAGGGGTTAGGGCCTTGGTTTTGGTTGGGATTGTTGGTGACACTGTCATCATTATTACAAGAAAGAATAAAGAAGGAGTAAAAAAGGATTATAATAATAAATCGAGAATAGTTTTTTAAGGACGTCATGAAATGGAATTTTATAATTGTTACTAATATAACAGATAGAACGCAGAAAACCCTAATTATCTGCTTATTAAAAAATTTCAAATAAAAAAAGCCTTCTTAATCAGAAGGCTTTTCAATGAAAAATATAATCAAAATAATACCATTTAAATCTAAAAGATTATATCCTTTGTTATTTAGATGTAAAATTCTCTAAAAGGTTGCGCGACAATCATTAAAAAATTAAAAACCTCTGAAATTTCAGAGGCTTTAAGATTTTATTATGTCAAGCTTTATTAAAGATCAAATGCTTTTTTGATGTCGTCAACATAATCTAATTTTTCCCAGGTAAACAATTCAACCTCTAATGTCTTAGGATCACCATTAGGTTGCTCAAAAGTTTTGGTCACTGTTTCAGAATCGCGTCCCATATGTCCGTAAGCTGCAGTTTCGCTGTACATTGGCTGGCGTAATTTAAGTCGCTCTTCAATAGCGGCTGGACGCATATCAAAAATGGTCTTGATTTTCTGAGCAATCTCACCATCGGTTAAATTGAAAGGACAAGTTCCATAAGTATCCACAAAAATTGAGGTTGGCTCAACGACGCCAATAGCATAACTCACCTGAACCAAAATTTCATCACAAACACCTGCCGCAACCATATTTTTAGCAATATGTCTCGTGGCATAAGCAGCACTCCTGTCTACTTTACTTGGATCTTTTCCAGAAAATGCACCACCACCATGAGCACCTTTTCCACCGTAAGTGTCTACAATGATTTTTCGACCTGTTAAGCCAGTATCACCATGTGGTCCACCAATCACAAATTTTCCTGTCGGATTGATATGATAAGTAATATCGTCATTAAAAAGTGCTTGTATATGCTCAGGAAGTTTGGCAACCACTCTTGGGATTAAGATATCAACAATATCTTTTCTAATCTTTGCCAACATTTCCTCATCAGTTCCAAAATCATCGTGTTGCGTCGAAACAACAATAGCATCAATTCGTTGCGGCACATTGTCATCACTATACTCAATAGTCACTTGACTTTTAGAGTCTGGACGTAAATAGGTAATGTCTTTGTTTTCTCTTCGTAAAGCAGCTAATTCCTTTAAGATCATGTGCGATAAATCCAAGGCTAAAGGCATGTAGTTATCCGTTTCTTTAGTAGCATAACCAAACATCATACCTTGGTCACCAGCACCTTGTTCTTCTTTAGAAGCTCTATCTACACCACGATTAATATCTTCAGATTGTTCGTGAATAGCAGAAAAGACACCACAGGAATTCCCGTCAAACATATATTCACTTTTGGTATATCCAATTTTGTTGATCGTATCTCTAGCGATTTTTTGAACATCCAAATAGGTATTCGATTTTACTTCACCAGCTAGAACCACTTGTCCAGTAGTCACTAAGGTTTCACAAGCTACTTTTGAATCAGGATCAAAGGCCAAGAAATTATCGATCAGCGCATCACTGATTTGATCGGCTACTTTATCTGGATGTCCTTCAGAAACACTTTCCGAAGTAAATAAGTAAGGCATAATAGTGTTTTTAATGTTTGAAGGAAAAAAGTAATGACACTATTACTAAAGAAGTTGATAACTGCTTTAGCATTTTTTTTCTTCTGAATCTGATTCAGAAGAAGAGGTCGCAATCAGAACAAATTTTTCCTCTTTGATTAGTTCTCGGCAAAAGTAAAAAAAATAAAAATGAGAGAAAGTCGAATTTAAGTTTTTTCTATATTATTTGGAATTGTAAACGTTTTGTTGCAATATTTGTACTGTAAAAGTTCAACTACTTATTGAAATGTTATCGAGAAAGGCGGAGGGAATAGACCCGTTGAAACCTTAGCAACCCTTAATCATTTAAGAAGGTGCTACATTCTACTCGAATCGTGATACAGTATCACATTCAGATAGATAACCAAGCGTAATTACAGTTCTGTAATTATAAATATTCTCATGACATTTTTTAAAGTATGCTTTAGGTTAAGCCTTAGTTAAGGTTTGGTATTAATTGTTATTTAATCAATCTATGTATAGCATAAGAGAAGAAATTAAGAAACGGATTTTGGTGTTGGATGGTGCAATGGGAACCATGTTGCAACGCTATAATTTTTCGGAGTCAGATTTTAGAGGGAAGCGTTTTGCCGACTTTCCATTACCACTGAAAGGAAACAACGATTTGTTGTCGCTAACTCAACCCGAAGCTATTGCTGAAGTACATCGCCAGTATTTTGAAGCAGGTGCAGATATTGTTGAAACCAATACCTTTTCAGGAACAACCATTGCCATGGCAGATTACAAGATGGAAGATCTTGTTTATGAATTAAATTACGAGTCGGCAAAAATAGCCAAACAAGTCGCTGATGAATTCACAAAAGCCAATCCAGAAAAACCGCGTTTTATCGCTGGAAGTATTGGTCCGACCAATAAAACCGCAAGTATGTCGCCAGACGTGAACCGACCAGAATATAGAGCGGTTACTTTTGAAGAATTACGTTTAGCGTATAAAGAGCAAGTAGAAGCTTTGATTGATGGAGGTGTTGATGTGTTGTTGGTTGAAACGATTTTTGATACGCTTAATGCCAAAGCTGCCTTATTCGCTATCGAAGAAGTAAAGGAAGAACGACAGATAGATATTCCTATTATGGTTTCAGGTACCATAACCGATGCTTCTGGACGAACATTATCAGGTCAAACCGTAGAGGCATTTTTAGTGTCCATTTCCCACATACCACTATTGAGTGTTGGTTTCAATTGTGCTTTAGGAGCCGAACAGCTCAAACCATATTTGCAGCGTTTATCTCATGAAACCAAATTCTATACGTCGGCGCATCCCAATGCTGGATTACCTAATGCGTTTGGAGAGTACGATCAATCGGCTCTTCAGATGCAAAACCTTATTGAGGATTATTTGAAAGATGGTTTGGTGAACATTGTTGGAGGCTGCTGTGGAACCAATCCGCAACATATTAAAGCTATTGCAAAAGTGGCTAAGAATTATGGCCCTAGAAAAGTGGTTGTTGGTGTATAGTGTTTGGTTTATAGAAATTAAAGAACAAGAATTATGAAGGATTATACAGAGTTAGAAGTTTGGATTGCCTCAAGAAAGTTAGTTAAGACAGTTTATGGATTAACATCGAAATTTCCTAACACAGAAATATATAGTTTGACAAATCAAATAAACAGAAGCGTAATTTCTGTACCTTCAAATATTGCTGAAGGCATAGGAAGGCAATCAGACAAAGAGACTATTCAATTTTTATACATTTCAAAAGGTTCGCTTTTTGAACTGGAAACACAATTATATTTAGCTTATGATTTAGAGTATATTTCAAAAGATCAACTTGAAAACGTTTTAAATGAAACTACTTCGAGTAAAAAACTATTAAACGGATTCATTAATTATTTCAAAAGCAAAAAATAATTATGAGCTCAACAAAACACATGTTGCCACACACCATACACAAAACACCAAAAACAAAGTACTTAAAGCTTTCCGGTCTTGAACCCTTAATTGTTACTCCAGAAAGCAACTTTATCAATGTAGGTGAACGTACCAATGTTACAGGCTCTAGAAAATTCTTAAGATTAATCAAGGAAGACAAGTTTGATGAGGCTTTGGATGTTGCGAGAGATCAAGTGGAAGGTGGGGCACAAATTCTCGATGTGAATATGGATGAGGGCATGCTTGATGGTAAAGAGGCCATGGTACATTTCTTAAACCTGATAGCTTCTGAACCTGATATTGCTCGTATTCCTATTATGATCGATAGTTCCAAATGGGAGATTATTGAAGCTGGTTTGCAGGTTGTACAAGGTAAAAGTGTGGTCAATTCCATTAGCTTAAAAGAAGGCGAAACTGAATTTATCAGACAAGCTACATTGATAAAAAGCTATGGTGCTGCTGTCATTGTGATGGCATTTGATGAGATTGGTCAGGCCGATACTTATGAAAGACGCATCCAAATCTGCGAAAGATCGTATAAAATATTGGTGGATATTGTCAAATTTCCGCCTCAGGATATCATATTTGATCCTAATATTTTTCCCGTGGCGACAGGAATGGAAGAACATCGATTGAATGCACTGGATTTCTTCAAAGCCACGAAATGGATTCGAACACATTTGCCTTATGCTAATGTGTCTGGTGGTGTGAGTAATGTGTCCTTTTCTTTCCGAGGAAATACAGTCGTTCGTGAAGCGATTAATTCTGCATTCTTATACCATGCCATTCAACATGGAATGAATTTAGGGATTGTCAATCCGACGCAGTTGGAAGTTTATGATGAAATTCCAAAAGAGTTATTGAAGCATGTTGAAGATGTTTTGTTTGATCGTGATGATCAGGCAACAGAACGCCTATTGGAATTTGCAGAATCGGTTAAAGAGGTTGCCAAAGATAGTAACACAAAAGTTCAAGAGTGGCGCAATGAATCTTTGCAGGAACGCATAACGCATAGTCTTGTTAAAGGGATTGATACATTTATTGTCGATGATGTTGAGGAAGCTCGCCAAGCAACTGAAAAACCTATTGAGGTTATTGAGGGTTATTTAATGACAGGAATGAATGTGGTTGGTGATCTCTTCGGAAGCGGAAAAATGTTCTTGCCACAGGTTGTCAAATCGGCTCGTGTCATGAAAAAAGCAGTAGCCTATCTGAAACCTTTTATCGAAGCTGAAAAAGATGGACAACAAGAATATGCTGGGAAAATTTTGATGGCTACGGTTAAAGGTGATGTGCATGACATCGGTAAAAATATCGTGAGTGTGGTTTTGGGTTGTAATAATTATGAAATCATCGATTTGGGTGTTATGGTTCCGCCAGAGAAAATCATAGAGGTTGCCAAAAAGGAACAAGTCGATATTGTTGGATTGAGTGGCTTGATTACCCCTTCACTTGATGAAATGGTCTATCTTTCCAAAGCTATGAAAAAGGAAAATTTAACCATCCCATTGATTATTGGAGGTGCTACAACATCAAAAGCCCATACTTCTGTAAAAATTGCTCCTCATTATGATCATACAGTCGTTCATATCAATGATGCTTCAAGAGCTGTGACTGTTGTCGGTAATTTGTTACAAAAAGACAATCAGGTGTATAAATCTGAAATCAGAAAAGAGTACGACAACTTCAGGGAACAGTTTTTAAAACGTGGCAAGCGTAAAGCATATTTGAGTATTCAAGAAGCGCGACAAAACAAATTCAGAATAGATTGGGATGTTAATTCAGTTGTTACACCTAAGCAACTAGGTGTTCAGGTTATCAATGATTTTGACATCACGCTACTGGAAGATTATATTGATTGGAGTCCGTTTTTCAGAAGTTGGGATTTACACGGAAAGTTTCCGGAGATTCTAAACGATGAGATTGTTGGAACGCAAGCTTCCGAATTGTTCAAGGATGCACAAGACACTTTACAGGAGATTTTCAAAAACAAATTATTGAAAGCTAAAGCTGTATTCGGATTGTTTCCAGCAAACACCGTAAATGACGATGATATTGAAGTCTATGATGAACATGGCGAACTCAAGCATACCTTCCTAACATTACGACAACAACTCAAAAAACGAGAAGGTGTCCCTAATCATGCCTTATCCGATTTTATTGCACCGAAAACTTCTGGAATTCAAGATTATATTGGTGCTTTTTGTGTATCGACAGGCTTTGGTACAGATGCTTTGGCAAAGCAATATGAAGCGGATAATGATGACTATAATGCTATTATGATAAAAGCGTTAGCCGATCGTTTGGCAGAAGCTTTTGCTGAATACTTACACAAACATGTAAGAACAGAGGTTTGGGCTTATGCAAGTCAGGAAAACTTAAGCAACGAAGAATTGATACAAGAGCAATATAAAGGTATCAGGCCTGCGCCTGGCTATCCTGCTTGTCCAGACCATTTAGAAAAAAATACCATTTGGAAACTTTTGGATGTTGAAAAAAATATTGGTGTAAAACTTACCGAAAGTTTGGCCATGTGGCCAGCTGCTAGTGTAAGTGGTTATTATTTTGCGCATCTAGAATCTAAATACTTCGGATTGGGAAAAATTACCGACGATCAATTGGAAGATTATGCCAAGCGAAGACAAATTAGTAAAGACGAAGCTAAAAAATGGTTAAATCCGAATCTAGCAGATAACTAAAAATATATGAAGGTTACAGAACATATTGAAAAAGCGAATGGAAATACTCAATTTTCTTTTGAAATTTTACCGCCTTTAAAAGGGCAGCATATCCAATCCATTTTTAATAATATTGATCCATTAATGGAATTTAATCCACCTTTTATTGATGTGACTTACCATAGGGAAGAATACCTTTACAAGGAATTGGAAAATGGCTTATTACAGAAAAAAATTGTCAAGAAACGACCTGGAACGGTTGGGATTTGTGCAGCAATTCAAAACAAGTACAGTGTTGATGCCATTCCGCATATTCTTTGTGGCGGATTTACAAAAGAAGACACCGAAAACTTTCTGATTGATCTTGATTTTCTAGGTATTGAAAATGTCATGGCTTTACGAGGTGATGCCGTGAAGACCGAAACCTATTTTAAACCTGAAAAAGAAGGGCATCATTTCGCAAGTGAACTGGTCACGCAAATTTCAGAACTCAATAAGGGCAATTATCTAGACGAAGACCTTCAAAACTCTTCAAAGACCAATTTTTGTATAGGTGTAGCAGCTTATCCTGAAAAGCACATGGAAGCTCCTAGCTTGGATAGTGATATCCATTTTCTGAAAAAGAAAATCAAAAATGGCGCCACCTATATTGTCACTCAAATGTTTTTTGATAACCAGAAGTATTTTGATTTTGTGGATAAGTGTCGAGCCTCGGGAATAACCGTTCCAATCATTCCAGGCTTAAAGCCAATTGCGACCAAAAAGCAACTGAATTTAATTCCGCATCGTTTTCATGTTGATTTGCCTGAAACTTTGATTATGGAAATTGTAAAATGTAAAGACAATTCTCAAGTTGCCCAAGTTGGTATCGAGTGGTGTATTGAACAATCTAAAGCGCTTCAAAAAGCAGGTATTCCTGTATTGCATTATTATTCAATGGGTAAAAGCGACAATATCAAATCGATAGCTTCTAAAGTGTTTTAAAAAAGGATTTCAATTTCTAAAATCAGTTGAGAAAGCGTACTTTTGCAAAACGAAATTGTTAGGGTAAATTAGGTATGAAAACATCAAAATTAGCTGAAGGATTAAAAGGATCCGAAATTATTAAAATTGCTGGTGAGGTTAATGCTCTTAAAGCAAAAGGTGAAACCGTTTACAACCAAACTATAGGTGATTTCGATTCTAGTGTATTTCCAATTCCAAAAGCCTTGAAAAGAGAAATTGTTGAGGCTTACGAAAATGACCAAACCAATTACCCAACAGCAAATGGAATGGAAGAGCTTCGAGAAACGGTTTCTTCCTATTTGGCCAATCGTCTTGGGTTGCGTTATACTAAAGATGAAATACTTATCTCTGGTGGTGCGAGACCACTTATCTATGCCTTGTACCAAACAGTATTAGATTTAGAAGACACCGTTTTATATCCTGTACCATCATGGAATAATGATGCTTATACCTATTTAGCTAGAAATAAAGCTGTGGTTGTTGAAACCAAAGCTAAAAACAAATTCATGCCAACCGTTGAGGATATCGAACCTCATGTTCAGGATATTGCATTATTGGCACTTTGTTCTCCGCTAAATCCGACTGGAACCACATTTGATAAAGAGACCTTATTAGAAATTTCCAATTTGGTGATTACTGAAAACGAGCGTCGCAAGAAAGAAGGTCAAAAACCTTTGTATGTGCTTTACGATCAAATTTATTGGCAGTTAACGTATGGTGAGACGGCACATTACAATCCAGTAGAACTCAATCCTGACATTCGTGAATATACCATTTTTATTGATGGTATTTCCAAAGCTTTTGCTTCAACTGGTGTTCGAGTGGGTTGGGCTTTTGGTCCAAGTCATGTCATCAATAAGATGAAAGCCTTGTTGAGCCATATTGGTGCTTGGGCTCCAAAAGCTGAACAGATGGCAGTTGCCTCTTATTTGTCGCAAACAGAAACGGTGTCCCAATATTTAGGTTATATCAAACAAGAATTGCATTACAGATTGAAGAAGTTTTATGACGGATTTCAAGATTTAAAATCTCAAGGCTTTGCAGTTCATGCTATCGAACCTGAAGCGGCTTTGTATTTAACTGTTCAATTTGATCTGATTGGAAAAACCACAGTTGATGGAGAACAATTGAATTCCATAGAAGAAGTCACGAGCTATTTGCTCAATGAAGCCAAATTAGCAGTTGTTCCTTTCTATGCCTTTGGAGCTTCAAGAACTTCAAATTGGTTTCGACTTTCTGTTGGAACTTCCAAAAAGGAAGAAATCGATACCATTTTTGATTTGCTGAAAAAAGCTTTGGAAAATTTATCCTAAGCTCATTACATTTATTCTGTTACTTTTGTTTGAGAAAAAATGGAATGCAACGTTACCTAACTTTTTTATTGCTGATTCTGTCTTATAGCTTATTAGCGCAGGACAAATCTAAAAGCCATCCCTTTACTTTGGATGCCAATTTGTTCTATGGGACGATTCTAGAACACAATCCTGATATTTCCCATTTAATAACAGATCATCCCACAGGTCTGATTTTAAGTTACAATCAGAAAACCTACGGATTTAAGAACTGGGAAAGCAGATACAACTATCCAGATTGGGGATTTTCATTCATTTATCAAGACATGAAGAACCATTATCTTGGTGAGAATTATAGCGTTTATGCACATTTCAATTTTTACTTTCTGAAGCGACATCTTAATTTCCGTATCGGACAAGGAATTGCATACAATACCAAGCCATACGATAAAATTGAGAATTTCAACAACAATGCCTACGGATCACACTTGTTGAGTACTACCTATGTGATGCTGAATTATAAAAAGGAAAACATTTTTAAAGGTTTGGGGCTTCAAGCCGGATTTTCAATCATTCATTATTCGAATGCCAACTTTAAGGCACCAAATAATTCAACCAACACTTTTGTGTTCAATGTTGGAGCAAATTATTTATGGGATTATGCGAATGAACCAGATTATATTCCTTCAAGTGAAGAGAAAAAATTTACAGAACCTATCAGGTATAATTTTGCATTCCGTACTGGGTTGAATGAAAGTGATATCATAGCAGTTGGTCAGTTTCCATTTTATATTGTATCAGCTTATGCCGACAAACGACTGAATCGTAAGAGTGCCATCCAATTAGGAGCTGATGTGTTTTTTTCAAAGTTTTTGGAAGAGCTTATTTATTTTTATTCTGTTGCATTTCCTGAACTGAACGTGAGTGGCGATGAAGATTGGAAGCGTGTCGGGTTTTTTGTAGGTCATGAACTTTTTATCAATAAGATGTCTTTTATAACCCAACTGGGTTATTATGTATACTATCCTTACGATTTTGAAGGTCAAGTGTATAATCGTATCGGATTGAAACGGTATTTTGGAGATCGCTTTTTTGGAGCAATCACTCTTAAATCACATGCTGCAAAAGCTGAAGCTGTCGAATTTGGAATAGGGATTAGATTATGAAAAAATTTAGCTACATCGTACTGTCAATTTTGCTTTTTGCCTGTAATGGCGAAAATGCTCCAGATTGTATTCAAAATGCTGGAAATATCATTCAGCAAGAATTTGTGGTCAATAGTTTTACTAAGATTACAGTGTTTCCAAGAGTTCAACTCATTATCAAACAAGACCAAGACCAAAGTGTTGTGGTTGAAACAGGAGAAAACTTATTAAACGACATTGAAATTAGAGTAGAGAACAACAAATTGGTTGTAAAAAACAATAACGCTTGTAATCTTACCAGAAATTATGGCATTACCAAAGTGTTTGTTAGCGCTCCAAATTTGAACGAAATTAGAAATGCTTCAGGATTAACGGTTCAAAGTGAAGGTATTTTGACTTATGACACCTTGCAATTGATTTCTGAGGATTTTACTTCGGAAGAATTTAACACAGATGGTAATTTTAATGTGTCTGTCGATTGCAATACCTTAAGGTGTGTGGTGAATAATTTATCTACCATTTTTATCAATGGTCAAACCGAAGATCTATATATTGATTATTTTTCAGGAGATGCGCGATTTGAAGGACGAAACTTAGTTGCCCAAAATATTGAGATTTTCCAACGCAGCAGTAATGATATGATTGTAAATCCGCAACAGTCTCTAATCGGTGAGATTCGCAGTACTGGGAATGTGATTGTAGTCAACACACCACCAACGGTTGAGGTACAACAATTTTATACAGGACACCTGATTTTTGAATAATAGCTATTCTGAAGTCAAAGCTCTAAAGAGGTTTTCCAAACTCTCATTTTTTTGGTTCAGTTGAAGGATTTTCAATTGGTTGTCATGGGCAAAATCAAACACGTGTGATCGCATATCTTGAGAAGTTCCAAAGGTTATTTCATATACAAAATCATGTGTGTTATTAACCGAAATAGCGTTTGGAAGCTTGAGTAAAAATTCATCTTCAACACGATAGTCAAATTCCACGATAACGGTTTGTTCTTTTCCATCACGTAAATCCTTGAGGGCTTTATCGGCAACAATTTCACCTTTATTGATAATAATAACCCGATCGCAAATGGCCTCAACTTCTTGCATGATGTGAGTCGAAAGAAAGACCGTTTTGTCTTTGCCAATAGATTGGATCAATCGTCTAATATCTACCAACTGATTGGGATCTAATCCAGTAGTCGGTTCATCCAGAATCAATACATCAGGTTCGTGTAATAAAGCATTAGCTAACCCAACACGTTGGCGATAGCCTTTTGAAAGCTGCCCTATTTTTTTATGGGCTTCAGGCGTTAAACCTGTTTGCTCAATGACTTCTGAGACACGCTGTTTTTTAATGTTATAAACGTTGGCATTAAAACTGAGATATTCCTTTACGAACATGTCAAGGTATAACGGATTGTGCTCTGGAAGGTAACCAACACTTTTTTGTACATCGGTCTTATTGGTGATGACATCAAAATCATTAACCTTGGCAATTCCTTCCGTAGCTGGAATATAAGTGGTTAAGATTTTCATAAGCGTTGACTTCCCTGCGCCATTAGGTCCAAGAAACCCAACAATCTCTCCTTTCTTTACAGAAAAGGAAATACTGTTCAAAGCCTTTTGCTCACCGTAAAGTTTTGTAATGTTTTCAACCGCAATTGACATACTATCGATTTGTTTATCCAAAAATAACAATTATAAGCAACGGACTAATTTAAATTATGAAATCTTTAAAATTTATCATATCAAACCAAAAATGTTGGGCTACAATTTTAATTTCTCAAAATAATAATTACATTAGCAATTCAGTTGATTATGAAAACATTCAATTATACATATTATAGCTGGTTTTATTTCTTTTTTAGCGAAAAGAAAGAGACGTTGTATGTATAATTTATAACCTATAAATTTAATATGAGTCTCGATGCAAATCGGGACTTTTTTTATGATTAATTCAGTAGCCATACAAGGAGTAAAAGGATCGTTTCATCATATTGTGTCCCAACAGTACTTTGATGCAAATATCAATGTCAATGAGTTTTTAACCTTTGATGAGGTTGTTGATAGCGTACTTGATAAAAAAAGCGATGCTGCTATTATGGCTATTGAAAATTCCATTGCAGGTTCAATTTTACCTAATTATGCCTTGATTGATAGCCAAGGTTTACATATTGTAGGTGAGCACTATTTAGATATTCAGCACCACTTGATGGCTCTCCCAAATCAGCGTATTGAAGATATTAAGGAAGTACATTCGCATCCTATGGCTTTATTACAATGTAAGGCCTTTTTGAAAAACCATCCGCATATTAAATTGGTGGAAGATCGTGATACAGCTGAAGTTGCCGCTCGAATACATAAAGAAAATATTAAGAATATTGCCGCAATTGCATCCAAATTGGCCTCTGAACTTTTTGAATTGGACATTATAGCAGAAAGCATTCAAACCATCAAACACAATGAGACACGATTTTTTATTGTGAAGTCGAAAAATTCTGAAATTCCAACAGAAGACATCAATAAAGCTTCCATAAAGTTTGAATTAGACCATAAAAGAGGAAGTTTAGCGACTATTTTAAATGTGTTAAGCGATTGTAAGTTAAATTTAACCAAGATACAATCGCTTCCAAAGATTGAAACACCTTGGAAATACGCGTTCTTTGTTGATATCACTTTTGAAACCTATAGTGATTATGCAAAGGCGAAGTCCATAATGGAGATTATGGCTCAGGATTTTAAGGTTCTTGGAGAATATAAAAACGCAAAGCAATGATACCCTTAGCTAACCGATTACAAAACGTTGAAGAATATTACTTCTCAAAAAAATTGAGAGAAGTAAGACTATTGGAGTCCCAAGGGAAACCTATAATCAATCTTGGAATTGGGAGTCCAGATCTGAGTCCGCCAGAACGTGTTTTAAATGCTTTGGTTGAAACCTTTAACGAAGATGGCGCCCATAAGTACCAAAGTTACCAAGGCATCCCAGAGCTAAGGGAAGCCATAACCGATTTCTATAAGCGACACTTTAATGTGCCTTTAAGTCCGTTGTCGGAAGTATTGCCATTGTTGGGAAGTAAAGAAGGTATCATGCATGTGTCATTGGCATTTTTGAATCCAGGAGATGAGGTGTTGATACCAAACCCAGGTTATCCTTCGTATGAATCGGTAACTAAATTGGTAGGTGCTCAACCGAGGTTTTATGATTTAAAGGAAGAGAATCAATGGTTTCCTGATTTGTTGGAATTGGAGAAACAAGGAGTGGAAAAGGTGAAGTTGATGTGGGTAAATTATCCACACATGCCAACAGGAGCTCAAGCGACCAATAAGTTGTTTGAAGATTTGATCACTTTTGCTAAGCGCCATCAAATTTTGATTGTAAACGACAATCCCTACAGTTTTATATTGAACCGCTATCCGAGAAGTATTCTCAAATATAGAGATGCCAAAGAAGTTTGTATGGAACTGAACTCCTTGAGTAAAACCTTTAATATGGCTGGATGGCGTGTTGGTATGCTCATGGGCAAACCAGAGTATATCCAAGCGGTTTTGCGTGTGAAAAGTAATATGGATTCAGGAATGTTTTTGGGAATCCAAAAAGGCGCTATTGAAGCTTTGAATTGTTCCGATATGTGGTTTATGAGCTTGAATAGTGTTTACGAACAACGTCGCGAAGTGGTCTGGAAAATTGCTGAAGCACTTAATTGCACTTACGATTCCACTGCCGCTGGATTGTTCGTTTGGTGTAAACTTCCAGATTATTTGAATGCTGAGGATTATGTTGATGTGATACTAAAGGAAAAATCAGTCTTCATTGCACCAGGAACTATTTTTGGTAGTAATGGAGATCGTTATATAAGAATTTCGCTTTGTGCCTCTCAAGATGCATTGGAAGAAGCCCTGAAAAGATTATCATAAATGAAAAACGTTTACATCATAGGAGTTGGTTTGATTGGTGGAAGTCTAGCTATGGATTTGAAAAGCAGCAATACACAAATACAAGTTTTCGGAATCGATAGCAATGCATCGCATTTGGAAGAAGCTTTATCACTTGGTATTATTGATGCCACAGCTGAACACTCCGATTTGGATAAAGCTGATTTGGTCATACTTGCAATTCCTGTTGATAAAGCCCTTGTGGAGTTGCCTAAAGTTTTGGATGCTATTTCAGATGAAACTCTTGTGATTGATGTTGGCTCCACTAAATTACCTATTTGTAATGTGGTAAGTAATCACGACAAACGTCGTAACTTTTTGGCAACCCATCCTATTGCTGGAACTGAATTTTCGGGTCCGAAAGCAGCTATTCATAACTTGTTTCAGAATAAAACAAATATTATATGCGAGGTTGAAAAAACAGCTTTCAAGCTTCAGGAGGAAGCTTTGCAGCTCTTTTCAGATTTAGGGATGCGTATTCGCTATATGAATCCTGAAGCACACGACAAACATATTGCTTATGTATCGCATTTATCACATATCAGTTCATTTATGTTGGGAAAAACAGTCATCGAAAAAGAGAAGAATGAGCGTGATATTTTTGATATGGCTGGTAGTGGTTTTGAAAGTACGGTTCGATTGGCAAAGAGTTCACCAGCCATGTGGACACCCATTTTTAAACAAAATAAAGCAAATGTCATTGAAACACTTGATGAGTACATTCAAAATCTGAAACACTTCAAGCAACTTATGGAAAGTGATGATTTTGATGAGATTTACAATGACATGGAGAATACAAATCATATAAAAGAGATATTAAAAGGAATTGCTTAAAAAATAACTATGGAAAATAAAAAAGAAATGAGAGCATGGTTAGATGATTTAAATTTAAATCATCCGTTGGTAATCGCTGGACCATGTAGTGCGGAAACAGAAAATCAAGTCATGGCTATAGCTCATGAACTAAAAGATACAGATGTTAATTATTACAGAGCAGGCATTTGGAAACCAAGAACGCGTCCTGGAAATTTTGAAGGTGTTGGCGCTTTAGGTCTAAAATGGCTGCAGCGCGTAAAGGAGGAAACTGGATTGAAAACAGCTACCGAAGTTGCTAATCGTACACATGTAGAGTTGGCCTTGCAGCACGATGTTGATTTGCTATGGATTGGCGCACGCTCCACCGTAAGTCCTTTTATAGTTCAGGAAATAGCTGATGCCTTGAAAGGAACAGATAAAATTGTTTTGGTAAAAAATCCGGTCAATCCTGACTTGCCCTTATGGTTAGGCGCTATTGAGCGATTGAGTT
Organism: Psychroserpens sp. XS_ASV72; assembly: GCF_041224425.1. Taxonomy (NCBI): domain Bacteria; kingdom Pseudomonadati; phylum Bacteroidota; class Flavobacteriia; order Flavobacteriales; family Flavobacteriaceae; genus Psychroserpens; species Psychroserpens sp. XS_ASV72. Next base: position 108,528 of record NZ_JBGFGL010000071.1, read on the forward strand.
CTGCCAATATCAAAAAGTTGGGCGTGATTCATAGAGGGTTTTCAACCTATGAGAAATCAAAATATCGAAACAATCCAGAATGGCAGATTGCTATTGAGCTTCAAACTAGATTTCCAGATTTGCCTTTAATCAATGATCCTTCACACATTACTGGAAAGCGTGATATGATTTTTGATGTGTCGCAAACGGCTTTAGATTTAAATTTTGACGGATTGATGATTGAAACGCATACCGATCCAAACAATGCATGGAGTGATGCTGCGCAACAGGTAACGCCACAAACTTTGGTTCAAATCATGAAAGATTTGAGAATCCGTAAGGAAACCGATCCCGAAGCCGATTACAATAATGAACTGAATAATTTAAGAGCTCAAATTGATGTGGTAGACCACCAGTTGATTGAATTGCTAGGAAAACGTATGAAAGTAGCCGATAATATTGGTCAATTAAAAAAGAAAAAGAATGTAGCTGTGTTGCAAAGCAAGCGCTGGAATGAAATTTTAGGCAAAATGGTTCTTGAAGGTGATGAGAAAGGTTTGAGTGAGGAATTTATCTTACGACTGTTTAAAGCCATTCACCAAGAATCGATAAACCATCAAGAAAAGATTATCAATCACTAATAAAAAAGCCTCGAGAAATCGAGGCTTTTTGCTTAAGTTTCAGAGTGTCAAATATTTGTTCGCTGCATGATTTTATAATATTAATCAAATTTTAATTTGATAACTTAATTAAAATTCTATTTTTGTTTCTGAAAGAAAATACTTTCACTAACAACAACAAGATTAATACTTATGATTAAAAAATTAATGTGTCTATCCATGATGCTAAGTCTGTCATGGATGGTCAATTCACAAACTATTGGGCCAATAACGATTACCCACGGTCAAGAAATTGAAGCAGACAAAGAAAAAATCGTTAGAATTGCTGGTGAAGCCAATGGAAAAATCTACACTTTAGCTTCAAAAAAGGATAATTTTTACATTAAAGTCTTTAACTCAGAAGACATGTCCTTGATTTCAACCAATGAAATCGAAATGAAGGATTTTAAAGATAAAGAACCTGAATTCGAGGAAATTGCTGTAATTGATGGTCGTATTTATATTCTAGGGAGTGTTTATGACAAAAAGGAAAAAGTGGCAAATCTTTTAGCTGTAGAGATTTCTGAAGATGGAAAGCTTACAGACAACGCTAAAAAATTATTTTCTACAAAAGTGACTAAAAATCGTGAAAGAGGTGCTTTTTATATCAAGGAGTCACCAAATCTTGACCGACTTTTAATTCTTCACGCAGCATTATTTGATAAAGAGGAAGTCATTCAATATGAAATCAAATTGGTCAATAACAATTTGGATATTATGGCTGAATACTTAGAAAAAGTCCCTTTTAACGATAGAAGAGATCTCGAGTTTGACATTGCAGATTTTGATGTGAATTTTAATGATGACTTTTTTATAGTAATCAATGAGAGTTTTAGAGACAAAAAGACTAAAACCAATCATGAGAAATTTCAATTACATGCTTTCAAAGCTGCTAATGGTTACCAAAAGGAAGTGACAGATATCGCTTTTACCGATAAGGAAATCATCAATTGCGAAATGCTTGCTGGTGATGATGGTAGAGTGCGTTTGGTTGGATTTTATTCTAGTGTAAGGAAGAGCGGAAAAGCCAATAAAGAGCTTAAAGGCGTTTATGCTTCTGTTGTAGATGTGAATTCAAATAGCGTTGAGCAATTGAAGTTCAATGAATTTGATTACGAAACCAAAGTGAAGCTTATTGGTGAAAGAAGAGCTAAAAAAGGAAAGGATGTAAAACCACTTTATGTAACCCATAGTTTGGTTCAGAAAAGTGATGGTGGACTCATATTGTTGTCTGAATACCAACAAATTGTCGTTGGTCGTTCTTCTGGAATTGGTCCATTAGCGTTTACGCCTGTGACACACATTAACAATGAAATTATTGTGACGTCTATCAATCCTGATGGAACTGTAGGTTGGTCTAATGTCATCCCTAAAAAGCAGAAAGCAGCCTATACAACGATGTCTATTGGTTTTGCTGCATTTTCTGGAAACTCGAATTTTACAGTAAGTGCTGGAGTTAGTGTCCCTGTTGCGGTTTTAGGAAAAGGACCAGAGTACTTAAGTGCTATGCCTGTTTACGAAAACGGTAAATTGACGGTTATTTTTAATGATAACACCAAAAACTATGGTGTTACAGATATTGAAGAAATTAAGTGGTTAGGAAATTATAACAAGGCAGTTCCAACAGCTATGACTTTTGATGATAACGGTGAAATTACTCGTTTAGATCAAGAAGATGTACAAAAGCAACAACTGGTGTTAAGGCCAAGAGTGTTTTTTAGAAAAACAGATAAAGAATATATTATTTATTCTTCTAGAAAATCTCAAGATAAACTAGGACGTATGTCTGTAAACTAAGATAGATAGGGTTTCTTATCGAATAAAAAAGACCATCATTTGATGGTCTTTTTGTTTTTTTGGAATTATTGTTTGTTGCGTTTGAATATATAACGTGTAATAAAAATTCCGTTGCCATCACCTTTACCGCCTTCACTTTCAACAGCACTGGTTACAAAAGCCAATTCCCAACCTTCCTCAATCATGGCATTTATTTTAGAGGTAATAACGGCATCATTTGCAGCGATATTTTGAAAACGGATTCCACCTAAATTATAGAAATTCAACAATTTGGTTTCCTCAAAATTCTTGACTCTGATGTCTTTCCGTTTTGATTTGTTTCTTGTGTTATCCTCTTCAGTTTGTTCAGAAGTGAATTCCTTGTAATCACGTTCTTCCGTAGCTGAAACTATTCTTGAGCGACCTAATCCGTTTGGTACAATAGACTCGACACTGGTAATGATTTTGTATTCAACTTGGGCTAACACATCTGAAAATGATAAAAGTGCAATAGCACTTAACAACGCTAATTTTTTCATGTTTTTGAGATTTTTGAAGATTAAAAAAACAAGATACTGGTTATGAGTGAACTATAAAAATATTATTCTTAGTACCAAAATGGAATAGCGAATAATAGAATACGAAAATAGAGATGTTGTGTTTAGAAAATTCCTTAATTTGCTCGATATTTAACTGAATGACTGGAACTGTTTACAAATCTACTGGAAGCTGGTACACCGTAAAGACCGATTTAGGGGCTTTATACCAATGCCGAATAAAGGGTAAATTCCGAATTAAAGGAATCAAAAGCACCAATCCAATTGCTGTTGGTGATGTCGTCGATTTTGAATTGGAAACCCACAACGATGATACTACGGGAGTTATCAATTTTATTCATGACCGGAAAAATTATATCGTTCGTAAATCTGTAAACTTATCGAAGCAAACCCATATTATCGCTTCCAATGTTGATCAGGTGTTTTTATTAATTACCATAAACAACCCGCAAACCTTTACTAGTTTTATTGATCGCTTTTTAGTCACTGCGGAAGCTTATTCTATAACAACCATTTTGGTTTTCAATAAAGTAGATTCATACGACCAAGAGGCTATGGACGAGCTCAAATTTTTAGCGCATACATACAGAAAGATAGGTTATGAATGTATTGAGGTGTCTGCACTAACAGGTCAAAATGTCGATAAGATAAAGTCCTTAATGACTGATAAAGTAAGCATGTTTTCAGGGCATTCGGGTGTCGGGAAATCAACCTTGATCAATACCATTGAGCCAGAACTGGATCTTAAAACCAAATCCATTTCAGTACAACACCAACAAGGTCAGCATACCACCACATTTGCGGAAATGTTCGATTTGAGTTTTGGAGCCAAAATAATTGATACGCCTGGAATCAAAGGTTTTGGTGTTGTGGATATGGATAAGGAAGAAGTAGGTGATTATTTTCCAGAGTTTTTCGAGCTGAAACAACACTGTAAGTTTAATAACTGTTTGCATCTTGAAGAACCCAAATGTGCTGTTAAGGAAGCATTAGACAATAATGAGGTGTCCTTTTCAAGATATCGAAGTTACCTTCAGATTTTAGAGGGAGAAGATGAACATTATCGAACTGATAACTACGATGAACAATAATAAATGAAGGTAGTAATCCAAAGGGTAACCAGCGCTAGTGTGACAATAGCAACCAATAAAGTCGCTTCCATTGGAAATGGGATGTTGGTATTGCTCGGGATAGAAGATGAGGATGCATTTGAGGACATTCAATGGTTAGTAAACAAAATAGCCAATCTTCGTATTTTTTCTGATGAAGCTCAAGTGATGAATAAATCCCTTTTAGATATAGATGGTGATGCCATAGTTGTTAGCCAATTTACGTTGCATGCAAGTACCAAAAAAGGGAATCGTCCAAGTTATATTAAAGCCGCAAAGCCTGATATTGCTATTCCTTTGTATGAGGCATTTGTAGATGAACTAGAAGCTAAGCTTTCCAAAAAAGTTCAGACAGGTGAATTTGGAGCTGATATGAAAGTTGAGCTGTGTAATGATGGTCCTGTTACCATTATTATTGACACCAAAAATAAAATCTAACCCCATTTTTTTGTCACTCTTCTAAGATTAAATTTAGATTAAATGGAGTAGAATATAATCTAAAAATTTTCTAGTCAAGCATTTATTTTTACTTTAGTAAACTCACTAAGTCAATAAATATGATTAGAACGTCGTGGTTGCTTTTTCTGCTTTTGCTTATACCGACATTTGACTATTCACAAGAAAAAGAATTACTTCAGTCTTTTTTGATTTCACTTGAACTCACTGAAAATGCCAATGCTGTTGTGAGAATGGAAAATACCAATATTGAAATTCTCTCCATAGATAGAATGGTTATGACCAAGAAAAGAATTGTAACCATCCTGAATTCTTCAGCCAATAATAAGCATAGAGCCTATGCAAACTATGATGAAAGCACAAAAATCAAAAAGCTTGAAGCTACAATTTATGATAAGTTTGGAGAAGAGATCAAAAAGATAAAAGAACGTGATTTTATTGATCAATCTGCAGTTAGTGGTGGAACTTTGTATTCTGATAGTCGTGTAAAGTATTTAGATTACACACCTATTTCATATCCTTATACGGTTGTTTTTGAGGTTGAAGTCGAGTATAGGTCCACTGCGTTTATTCATTCTTGGACACCAATCGAAGGTTTTTATACAAGTACACAAAGCGCATCCTATAGAATTCAAAATAATACAGGTATAGAGCTTAAGGTTAAAGCTACAAATTTGGAACATTACAATATTGAAAAGATTGATGACACGAATTATAAAGCAAAAAATCTAAAAGCTTTACGATATGAGTCTTACAGTCCGTCATTTGATGTTTTTGCACCCAAATTAGAAGTGGCTTTATTAGAGTTTTCTTATGAAGGTTACAATGGTCATACCAGAGATTGGGAAAGTATGGGTAAATGGATGTATGATGAATTGCTACAAGATAGAGACCTTGTGTCTGAATCTACAAAAGCTATTATTTTAGGTCTTGTTGAAGGTATTGAAGATCCCATTGAAAAGGCTGAAATAGTTTATAATTATGTTCAAGAAAACACCAGATATGTTAGTGTCCAAGAAGGAATTGGAGGAATACAACCTATTGAAGCTTCTATGGTAGATAAGGTTAAGTATGGAGATTGTAAAGGGCTTTCCAATTATACCAAAGCATTACTAGACATTGTTGGTGTTGAATCTTACTATACCAGAGTTTATGGCTCTGATGAGTTGGTTAATGTTAATGAAGATTTTGTGACTTTTATTGGGCAAACAAACCATGTCATCCTATATCTGCCATATGAAGGAACTGATTACTGGCTAGAGTGCACTAGTCAAACAACTCCTTTCGGATTTACGGCAAATTTTACAGATGATAGGGACGTTTTTGTAATTTCACCTGAAGGTGGTAAAATTGTCCATACTAAAGCCTATAAAACCGACGAAAATTTATTGGATACAAAAGCTGAAATTGTTTTTGATGAAAACGGGAGTTTTGAGGCCAAAGTCGTTTCAAAATCTTATGGTACTCAGTATGGACGTCATAGTGAAAAGGAACTTCTGACTAGTAAAGACTGTGAGCTTTCCTTCAAGAATTATTGGAGTTATATCAACGCCCTTAATATTCAGGAAATAGATTTTGAAAACGATAAGGATAGTATCGTTTTTACTGAGTCCTTAAAGTTATCTGCTACTCGCTATGCAGCAAAAGCAGGGAATCGACTCTTGCTTCAGCCAAATGCGTTCAATAGAATTGAATCTGCTCCTAAACGTTATTCAAAAAGAACCTTGCCATTTGAAATTGAAAGGGGTTTTTCAGATACCGACAGTTATACCATCGAAATCCCAGAAAACTTTACAGTGGAGGCTCTTATGGATGCCATTTCCATAGAAAATAAATTTGGAACGTATAAAGCTTCCGTAACCAAAATAGCTGATAATAAGCTTGAATACAAGCGTGAATTTGTGATACATAAAGGCCAGTATGCTAAAGAAGAATATAAAGACTTCAGGGAATTTTGGCTTAATGTTGTAAAACACGATAAATCTAAAATTGTTGTAAAACCTAAAACCTAATACATGAAAAAAATCCTATGTATCATCATCTTGTTGGTATCACAAATATCAATCAGCCAGAATTATAGATTTGGTAAAGTAAGTGAGGAGGAAATTCAAGAAAAAACGCATCCAGAGTATCCAGAAGCAAGTGCAGCTATATTGTATAAAAATATTAAGGTGAGTTTTGATTATCAGCAAAGTAGAGGTTTTGTACAGAATAAAGACGTGCATGAGCGTATTAAGATCTACACTAAAGAAGGCTTTGATTATGCCACTCGAATATTCAATCTTTATCAAGGTGAGCGTAGTTCAGATTCAGAAGAAGTATTGTCATTAAAGGCGTATACATACAATCTTGAAGGAGGAAAAATAGTAAAGGAAAAGCTCGATAAAGATGGTATTTTTGAAGAAGAGACTAGCCGATACAATAAGCGATATAAGTTTACAATGCCTAACGTAAAGGAAGGCTGTGTTATTGAGTTTGAATACACCATCCAATCCGTCTTTTCAGCTATTGATGATGTAGAAATCCAGCAAATGATTCCTATTAAGCGTATGGAGCTAAAGATAATAACTCCAGAGTACTATAAGTATTCTAGAGTTTTAAACCCAAAAGCAAGCTATGTACCGCCATTTCAGGAAATAAAAGGAAGAGATCAAATCAGATATCAGACAAAATCTTCAGGAAGAAGTAACAGTAATATGACACAATTTACGACAGAGTCAATTGATCTGGAAACAAATATCATTTCAGCTGATCTTGATAATATACCTCCATTGAAAAATGAGAGTTATGTAGATAACTTAAGAAATTATCAAGCTAAGATTATCATGGAGCTCGTTCAGATTGATTTTCCAGGAGAGCAACTTAAGAACCTTTCAACTTCATGGGAAAAAGTAACCAAAACAATTTATAACAGTCAAGAGTTTGGTGAGCAATTACGAAAAGACAGATATTATAAGGATGATATTGATGCTTTGTTGTCTTCAGCACAAACAAACGATCCGATTCAAAAAGCGGGATTGGTTTACAATTTTGTTAAATCTAAAGTAAAATGGAATGATTACTATGGTTACTTTACAGATCAAGGAGTTACCAAAGCTTATAAGGAAGGTGTAGGTAACATTGGCGACATCAACTTAATGTTAACCTCAATGTTGCGTTACGTGGGATTAGATGCTAACCCAGTTTTGATCAGTACTAAAAACAATGGTATTCCTTTAGTGCCAACTCGAAACGGTTTCAATTATGTGGTGTCGGCAGTAAGTTTTGATGGAGGCATTGTACTTCTCGATGCTTCAAGAAAGTTCTGTACGGCAAATATAATGCCTGTCAATACTTTAAACTGGATGGGAAGAATGATTAGAGAAGATGGAAGTTCGGGTTGGATTAACCTCGTTCCAAGCATGTCTTCTAAGGAGTCAGTATCCTTGAATGTGAAACTAAATGAAGACCTTTCAGCGTCAGGTAAAGCTCGTCATCAATACACGAATTATCAAGCTAAAAACATTCGTAATCGTTTCAACAATATGGGAGATGATCAAATAGCGGAAAGTATCGCAAGTGGTAATGGTGAAATTGAAATTTCGGAACTGGAAGTTGAGCATTTATATGATTTGAATGAACCAGTAAATGAATCGTATTCCTACGTTTTAGATAATGCTATGGAGGATATTGGTGGCAATTTGTATGTGAAACCAATGTTGTTTTTAACATCAGAAGAGAATCCTTTTAAAGCAGACACAAGGGTTTATCCAATTGATTTCGTTTACCCGATTTCTGATTCCTACAGAATCAATGTCATGCTTCCTGAAGGCTATGCAATAGAATCTCTTCCTGAAAGCATTAAATACCAATTTAATGGAACCGATGGGGAATTTACTTACTTCGCTAAAGCCAATGGAAATTTTATTCAGTTCATTATTTCGTTTGACCTTAATAAAACTTTAATTTTACCGGAGGAATATGAACAATTCAAAGAGTTTTTTCAGTTAATGATTGAAAAACAGAATGAACAGGTTGTTCTCAAAAAGGTTTAAATGGATTTAAAACACGCACAACTCGATGTTGATCAATGGATAAAAACCCATGGTGTTCGTTATTTCAATGAACTTACCAATATGGCACAACTTACTGAAGAAGTAGGCGAAGTAGCTCGTATCATAGCTCGTCGTTATGGGGAACAAAGTGAAAAGGAAAGTGATAAAGACAAGGACTTGGGAGAAGAGCTTGCCGATGTCGTTTTTGTAGTACTTTGCTTGGCTAATCAAACTGGTATTGATCTTCAAAAAGCCTTTGATAAAAAAATGGATAAGAAGACCAAGAGAGATCATGATAGGCATCATAACAACGAGAAACTAAAGTAGTTAAAAAATTAAACACCTCTTTTCTGCTAGAGGTATAAAAGCCTAAGAATGAACGTGCATCTTCTTAAATCCTCAGTTGTCAATAATTCCCATATAACCATTACAGGTTCAAAAAGTGAATCCAATAGGTTATTGTTACTTCAGGCTTTATTTCCAACCCTGAACATTAAAAACCTCTCCAATTCTGACGATACCAAAGTAATGCAAAGAGCTTTACAAAGTTCAGAAAATGTTATTGATATTCATCACGCTGGAACTGCCATGCGGTTTCTTACGGCTTATTTTGCAACACAAAAAGATAAGAATGTCGTACTAACTGGTTCATCAAGAATGAAGGAGCGTCCCATAGAAATTTTGGTCGATGCGCTAAGAAGCCTTGGAGCAAACATAGACTATTTAGAAACTGAAGGTTGCCCTCCATTAAAAGTTTACGGACAAGAACTTACAAAAGATCAAGTGACTTTAAATGCCAATGTAAGTAGTCAATATATTTCAGCTTTACTACTCATAGCACCAAAACTTAAAAACGGATTGCAGTTGATCCTAAAAGGGCACATAACTTCTTTGCCCTACATCAATATGACCTTGCAATTGTTAAATAGTATTGGTGTGGAAACTAAGTTCGAAGATAACAAGATTACAGTATTTCCCTTGATAGAAAATCCAACTAAAGAAACCCTAATTGTAGAGTCAGATTGGTCTTCAGCATCTTATTTTTTTAGTATCGTGGCTTTAAGTCCGTTGGGCACGACCATAAAACTGTCATCATACAAGCCTCAAAGCTTGCAAGGTGATTCAGTATTGATTGCTATTTATAAAGATTTCGGAGTTTCTACTACTTATGAGGATCATACGCTCATTTTGAAAAAGGATAGTGAGAATCATAAAATAAAAAGTTACGACTTAAATCGAGCTCCAGATATTGCCCAAACAATTGCTATCACTTGCTTTGCCTTAGGAATAGAATGTCATATTACAGGATTGCATACCTTGAAAATTAAGGAAACCGATCGATTGGAAGCTTTGAAAATTGAAATCGAAAAATTAGGTGGTCAACTTTCCATAACAGGAGAATCACTTCATTTAAAAAAAGCAGAAGACATTACATCTAGCGTTGCCATTGAAACTTACAACGATCATAGAATGGCTATGGCTTTTGCACCATTGGCCTTGAAAGTGCCATTACAGATATGTGATGCCGAGGTTGTGAGCAAGTCTTATCCTGGTTTTTGGAACGATTTAGAAGCCCTCGGATTTGCGTTTTCAGAATAAAAACCGCTATTTACTTGACAACCCCTACTTTGAGATTGTATATTTGCAACTTCAAAAAAACAAGTACAAATGAAATTATCACACTTCAATTTTAAATTACCAGAAGAATTATTAGCCGAACACCCTTCAGATATTAGAGACGAGTCGCGATTAATGGTCTTAGATAGAAAAAACCAAACGATTGAGCATAAGCTATTTAAAGACATTATTGATTATTTCGAGGAAGACGATGTCATGATTTTGAATAATACAAAGGTGTTTCCGGCGCGTTTATTCGGAAACAAAGAAAAGACTGGAGCTAGAATCGAAGTGTTTTTGCTGAGAGAGTTAAATGAAGAGCAACGTCTTTGGGATGTTTTGGTAGATCCTGCAAGAAAAATCAGAATCGGAAACAAGCTTTATTTTGGTGATGATGAAATGTTGGTTGCTGAAGTGATTGACAACACAACTTCTAGAGGTCGTACATTACGTTTCTTATATGATGGGTCTTACAGAGAATTCAGAAGAAAATTAACAGAATTGGGTGAGACACCACTTCCAAAGTATATCAAACGTGATGTTGAGCCAGAAGATGAAGAGCGTTATCAAACAATTTTTGCTAAAAAAGAAGGTGCTGTAGCAGCCCCAACAGCTGGTCTTCACTTTTCAAAGCATTTGCTTAAGCGTTTAGAAATAAAAGGTGTTCATCTTCCTGAAGTAACACTACATGTAGGTTTAGGAACCTTCAATCCTGTTGAGGTTGAGGATTTGTCTAAGCATAAAATGGATAGTGAAGAAATTGAGATTCTTCCAGATGCAGCCGATATTATCAACAAGGGTATTGCAAACAAAAGACGTGTGTGTGCAGTTGGAACCACTTCAATGAGAACTATTGAAAGTTCTGTGTCTTCAAGTGGAACATTGAACCCGTATTCGGGATGGACGAACAAGTTTATTTTTCCACCTTATGAATTCAGTATCGCCAATAGTATGATTACTAATTTTCACACCCCAAAATCTACCTTATTGATGATGGTCTCAGCTTTTGCTGGTCATGATTTTGTAAAAGAAGCTTATGATGTGGCTGTAAAGGAAAAATACCGTTTTTATACTTATGGTGATTCAATGTTGATCATATAATTTTTTAGAATATTATCAATGAAAAGCCTTGTCATTTTTGATAAGGCTTTTTTGGTTATGTTAATGAGTTTGCTTTAATTACTTTTGCATCAAATGGAAACGAAAAAAAAAGACATACGTGCCTTATCCAAAGAACAGCTACGGGATTTTTTTATAGCGCAAGGTGATAAAGCTTTTCGAGGGAATCAAGTATATGAATGGTTGTGGAGTAAAAGTGTTCACAGTTTTGAGGACATGACCAATATTTCCATTGAAACCCGAAAAATGCTTGAAGATCATTTCACGATTAATCATATTGAAGTTGATCAATTACAACGAAGTAGTGATGGAACCATTAAAAATGCAGTAAGGCTTCACGATAATTTAATTGTTGAATCTGTTTTAATTCCCGCTAAAAATCGTACAACAGCTTGTGTGTCTAGCCAGGTAGGTTGTAGTTTAGACTGTAAATTTTGTGCCACAGCTCGTTTAAAACGTATGCGCAATTTAAATCCTGATGAAATATACGATCAGGTGGTAGCAATTGATCGCGAGAGTAAACTGTATTACAATAGGCCTTTGACTAATATTGTATTCATGGGTATGGGTGAGCCACTGATGAACTATAATAATGTTCTTAAGGCCATTGATAAGATTACTTCTCCCGAAGGATTGGGTATGTCACCAAAACGTATTGTGGTATCAACTTCTGGTGTCCCTAAAATGATTAAAAAAATGGCCGATGAAAACGTCAAGTTCAAATTAGCTGTATCCTTGCATTCTGCCATAGATGAGGTGCGAACGTCTATTATGCCATTTAACGCTACGTTTCCTCTTAAGGATTTAAGGGAAGCTCTTGAATATTGGTATGCTAAGACTAAAAACCGTATAACTTACGAGTACGTCGTTTGGAAAGGCATTAATGATCAAAGAAAGGATGTGCAAGCCTTGATTGACTTCTGCAAGTTTGCGCCAAGTAAAGTGAATCTCATTGAGTATAATCCCATCGACGATGGTGCCTTTCAACAAGCTGATTCAAAAGCCTTGGATATGTATGTGTCGATGCTTGAAGAAAATCATATTACGGTAACCGTAAGACGTTCACGAGGAAAGGACATTGATGCAGCCTGTGGACAATTGGCTAACAAGTCTTCATAGTAGACCAATAAAAAAAGCCTTAAAGATTAGTTTAAGGCTTTTGTAAAAAATCTATGTATTATTTAAAGTACAATCTTTTTACGAATCACTGCACCAGAATTAGAATCTTTTAATTCTACTACGTAAATTCCGTTAGAAAGTGTATTAGCTTCAATAACATAAGTGTCAGTTTCCACGCTATCACTTAGTACAGATTTTCCTGTAATATCAAGAACTCTGTATTCTGTTGATTGTGGTAAATTGTACAATCCGATACTTTTGTTTAAAGCTACAATCTTTGTATTGTTACTTTCGAATTCGTCAATACTTAAGGCTTGTTGTCCAGCTTCAATAGGATCATTTGGTGTTGTATTGTAAGCATAATCTTTTACAATTATTGAAGCACCACTAGCTGCTACTTGAATTCTAGCCCAACCGAAATGAAGGTTAGCACCAATGTAAAAGTGGAATCCAACATATCCATCCATACCGTCACAGAATTGACTACCAGGATACCCACAACTAGAGTAGTTGAAATCAGCTCTTTGGTCACCAACAGTTGAATTTAAGCCCATAATTGGTGTTCCAGGAGCTAAATTTGAAGGATAAGCATAAGGATATGAAGAAAAGCCTACCATTAAGTTTGAATTGAAAGCAGACGCCATAGAACTTGATGCTGGGAAAATAAAAGCAAAATTGGTTCCATTTGCACCAAATAGATAATCACCTGTACCATCATTGTCGAGGTCAATTGCATAACGCTGGTTAGCGCCATCAACTGTAACATCAGCAATGTCTGTGTACACAATTTGTCCACTGGCATTGGCAGTTCCTAATATGGCAGCTGAAAAAGCCCCATATTTTAAAAGTCTTTTTGAAAGGTTTTCAGGAGTAGTTTTTTTCATATATTTTTGGTGTTTTTAAGGGTTAATTATCAGCTTATTCCAACTAAAGTATAAATTATATGCTGGCAAAACAAATTTATTCATGAAAAAACATTCAGAAAACACTGAAAATAAGCTTACAATCAAGCTTTCTGATATTCCTTTGGAAAGTAGTTTAGGGTTGCTGGCTTATGGAGATATCGCCTTTGAAGCGTGGCGTGAAAAGAAAAAAAAGGCGAACTTAAAAAGCAAGGAAGATTAGATAGAATGGCAAACAAGAATAAATTATTATTGATTGGATGGGATGCGGCAGATTGGAAAGTGATTGGTCCTTTGTTGGCTAAAGGACAAATGCCGACACTTAAGAAAATGATTGATAACGGTGTTTATGGTAATATGAGTACCATGAATCCGCCCTATTCACCTATGCTTTGGTCTAGTGTTGCTACAGGAAAAACGCCCGATAAACATGGTGTTTTAGGGTTTATTGAAGTCTTGGAAAACGAAAGTGGTGTGAGGCCAGTAACAGCACATTCCAGAAAATCGAGAGCGCTTTGGAATATTTTTCATAACCAAGGATTAAAAAGTAATTTAGTGGGATGGTGGCCAAGCTTTCCGGCAGAGCCTATTAATGGCGTGGTCGTTACTGACAAGTTTCAAAAAGTATCCTCAGACCCAACAAAACCTAGACCTATTGAAAAAGGGACTGTGCATCCGCAAGAAGCCTTGAAGGATTTTAAGGATTTAAGAATGTTCCCTCATGAAGTTACCTCAGAGCATATTTTACCATTTATTCCTTTAGCGTCTAAAGTTGATCAGGAAAAGAATAGAGGTTTGGTGCCTACTGCCAAGATTCTTGCCGAAAATGTATCTGTCCATAATGCAGCCACTCGACTTTTAAGGACTTCCGAATGGGATTTTATGGCTATTTATTACGATTTGATCGATCACTTCTGTCATTCCTATATGAAGTTTTATCCGCCAATGCTTAAAGGTGTCAATCCTGAACAGTATGAGATATACAAAGAGGCTGTAATAGGTGCCTATCGTTTTCAGGATATGATGTTAGAGCGCACTTTAGAATTGGTTGATGAGGATACGACGGTTATTGTCATGTCTGATCACGGATTTGAATCTGGCGATAAGCGTTTGGTTAAAATGCCTAAGGTTCAAGCAGCAGCAGCTATTGATCACAGACAGTTTGGTATTTTCGTTGCGACGGGTCCAAACATCAAAAAACAAGAAAAAATTTACGGATTAGGATTGATCGATATTGCTCCAACCATTTTACATCACTATGGGTTTCCTGTTGGAAAGGATATGGATGGAAAAGTTGCTCTTGAGATTTTCAAAGACCAGAAAAAAATCAATTATATAGATAGTTGGGAAGATGTTAAGGGAGATTTTGGTGAACTTACCGAAAAAGAGGATACAGATGCGCTTTCAGATGAGGAAACCATGAAGCAATTGATTGAATTGGGTTATCTTGAAAAGCCTGATGAATCTGTTGAAAAGGCGGTTGTTAAAGCGAAATGTGATTTAAAGCATAATTTGGCAAGGGTCTATTTAGGGAAAAAAGATTACGTTAAAGCGGAAGAAATTCTGTTAAAGCTTACCGATGAAAAAGATCCTATTGATGTCAGTCCATTTTATCTAGATTTAATAACCTTGAGCTTAGAGCAAAATAACTTTGACAACGCTGAGTCATATCTGTTGAAGCTAAAAGAGGTAAAAACAGAAGTTAACTACGCTTTGTTTTTTCCAGAGTCGTCCATTCTCCTTGGGAAGGGAAAGCCTAAAAAAGCTCTTGAAGTACTCGAAAATGCTAAAAATGAAGGCCGACAAAACAATCCGGAAATCTGGTATAAAATAGGAATCGTTAATTTCAGAATGGGACGATTTAAAGAAGCGCAAACTGCTTTTGAAGAGGCTATCAAAATAGAACCAGACAAAGCCAAATACCATGCAGCTATTGCCGAAAATTATCTTGAGCTCAACGAGTATGAAGAGGCTGCAGATTCAGCTTTTACGAGTATAGAGTTGGTTAAATATTATTCAAAAGCCCATTATATTTTGGGAAGAGCCTTAGAAAAACTTGGCGATTTGGAAAACGCAAAACTAGCTTTTGAAACAGCCTCAAGATTAACGCCAAAAACCTATCAAAGACCAAAAATGGCTTTAGAGAATGTGGTTGAAAAATTGTCCTTTGTCGATAAGAAAACCAATTCCTATAAAGAAGACCAAATTGTGATTGTTTCAGGATTACCACGTTCGGGAACATCGTTAATGATGCAAATGCTGCATAGCGGAGGTATTGATGCATTGACTGATGAAAAACGTAAAGCAGACAAGTCCAACCCAAAAGGATATTTCGAATTTGAACCAGTCATGGCAATAAAACGGGATAACTCCTGGTTAAGCCAAGCCAAAAATAAATCCTTGAAAGTTGTTGCACCTTTATTGAAACATCTTGACCACAAGTATCGCTATAAAGTGATTTTCATGAATCGGGATTTAAATGAAGTAGTAAAATCACAACAAGTAATGATTGGTAGAAATCAAGACGTATTACCTGTGGAGTTATTTGAAGCCTTTAATAAGCAACTTAAATTCGTTGAAACCTGGAAAAATAAAGAACCAGGTGTTGAATTGATGTATCTCAATTATAAAGATGTACTTAATAATACAAATGAAGCCTTAGAAAAAATCGAGTCTTTTATAGGAAAACCATTACAGAAATCTGAAATGGCTAAGTGCGTTGATAAATCACTTTATCGTAATAAATCATAGCTCTATAAAAGATTTTATACTGTATTTTTGTGAGGTATAGTAAATTAGTTTGAAAATCACCGAACAAATAAAGCAACCCATAGCCTTCGAAATGGAACTCTTCGAGCAAAAGTTCTTGCTCTCCATGTCAAGTAAGGTCGCGCTGCTTAACAGGATTACGCATTACATTGTTAATCGCAAAGGAAAACAAATGCGACCAATGTTTGTGTTTCTTGTGGCTAAAATGATAAATAACGGACAAGTTAGTGAACGAACTTATAGAGGTGCTTCCGTTATTGAGTTGATTCATACAGCTACTTTGGTTCATGATGATGTCGTTGATGATAGTAACAGACGTCGTGGTTTTTTTTCCATCAATGCACTATGGAAAAATAAAATTGCGGTTCTTATTGGCGATTACCTTTTGTCTAAAGGATTGTTACTTTCCATAGATAACAATGACTTCGATTTACTGAAAATCATTTCCGTAGCCGTTAGGGAAATGAGTGAGGGCGAACTCTTGCAAATTGAAAAAGCACGTGAACTGGATATTACAGAAGCGGTTTACTATGACATCATTCGTCAAAAAACGGCAACTTTGATTGCAGCTTGTTGTAGCCTTGGTGCTGCTTCGGTGAAACCAAATTCAGAAGATGTTGAGACCATGAGGAAATTTGGTGAACTCATAGGCATGGCATTTCAAATCAAAGATGATTTGTTCGATTATGGAGAGGAATCCATTGGGAAACCAACTGGCATCGATATCAAGGAGCGAAAAATGACGCTTCCTTTAATTTATGCCCTTAATAATTGCTCCAAAAAAGAAAAAGCTTGGTTGATCAATTCCATTAAAAACCATAATAAGGATAAGAAACGCGTTAAGGAAGTTATCAAGTTTGTAAAAGAAAACAACGGACTTGATTACGCCGTTAAAAAAATGAAAGCGTTTCAAAATGAAGCATTGGAAATCCTTCAACGCTACCCAGAATCTGAGTTTAAATCGGCTCTACAGCTCATGGTAAACTATGTGATTGATAGAAAAAAATAATTTTTTTTAGGCTTAGGCAACCTTTTGTAATCTATTTACGTCTATACCAATAGAAGACTCTAAATAAAACAGTTGAAAGTTATTCAGTTACATAATAACAATGTGTCGCTTTTAAAGAAGGCAGCAAAAAATGATAGAGAGGCCCAACACGAGCTTTACAAGTCTTTTGCTCCTAAAATGTTGAGTGTTTGCAGGTATTATATTAAAGATATCCAACACGCAGAGTCGGTTATGCTTAATGGTTTTTTTAAGGCGTTTACAAGCTTAAGTTCCTTTAAGCATAAAGGAAGTTTTGAAGGATGGCTCAGGAGAATTATGGTGAGGGAATCCATTTCATTTTTAAGACAGCAAAAAAAGATAGAGTTCCCTGTTGAGGATGTCTACACCGTTCATGAACAAACCAACAACATCAATTCTGAGATTGAGGTAGCGCAAATACAGCAACTCATTGATGAGCTTCCGGAAGGTTACAAAATGGTATTTGTCATGTATGCTGTTGAGGGTTATAAACATTATGAAATTGCTGAGATGCTTAGCATTTCAGAAGGGACTTCAAAATCGCAATTGTTTAAGGCGCGACAAATACTTCAGAAAAAAATTAAAGAAATAAACAAATCAAGTTATGGCACCAATTAAGTTTGAAGAACAACTAAAAGAGAAGCTCGAGAATCGAAGCTTGCAGCCTTCAGATGGCGCTTGGGACACATTGCATAAGCGATTGGACGAACACGATGGTAAAAACAAATCGGTTCGGTTTTGGTGGCTTGGTATTGCTGCAAGCATCATAGGTGTTATTATAGTGGCAACGCAGTTTTTTAAATCTCCCGAATCAAAAAGTAATATGCCAATTATTGTCAATTCGGAAGAATCTATCGAGGCAACTAATGAAAAGTTTGTCGAAGAGTCCATTCCAAAGGAGATAATAGAAGATGATAACAACAATGTAGTGGTTTCAACACCTATTGAGGAAAAGAAAAAAGAAGAACTAATAAAAACCAGTAACAATAGTTCGGTTGTAAAACAACAAACTCCAATAAAGATAATCGATTCGGAACCTGCTGTTGCCTCAATAAATGAAAAAGCAGATGTTGAGATGCCAACCGTTCCTGTCAAAGAATTAGGTTTTGAAGAATTGAAAGTCAAAGAGGTCGTTGCAGAAATCATTGAGCAGCAAAAAGCCAAAGGTAATGTTACCGAGCAGGAAATTGATTCTCTTTTAAAACACGCACAACGCGATATTTTAAAACAGCGAATTTATGACGAAACTACAAAAACGGTCAATGCCAATTCACTGTTACAAGACGTAGAATCAGAACTGGAGGAATCCTTTAGGTCAAAGGTTTTTGAGAAGCTTCAGTTGAGTTTTAAAACCGTTAAAACCGCAGTGGCAGAACGCAATAATTAAAAACGTTTAAAACAATTATTTAACCCATTCATCAATTAAAATCAAACATTATGAACACTATTACTAAAACAGTAGTGCTGATTGGCTTATGTCTTTTCGTAAGTATGGTCAGTGCTCAAGAGGAACAACAAACGGATTCAATTCCTGCCAATAAGACCATAGATTTTACGGTAAAGGCTAAGATTGAACAATTGAAAAAATTAAAGGAAACCATTGCTGAAGAAGAGCGTGAGTTTCTGAAATTGGAAGTAGAATCAATTAATCAACGTTTAGACGAAGGCATCTTAACCATAGAAGAAGCCAATACTTTAAAGAGGGAAGCGGCAGAAAAACGAGCTTTAAATATTGAAAACCGTATTGCTATTGTCGATAATCGAATTGCTCTATTGGAGCGAAATCAAGATGATGGCTTAAATTATAATAGAGAAAATGGTGAAGGGTTTGTCATAAGCATAGGAGATGATGACGACGAAGATTTTACAATCATCAATTTCAAGAAAAAACGGAAACCAAAAAAATATGACAAGCGTACGCAAACCGATTTGGTCTTTGCTTTGGGTGTGAACAATGCCTTAATCGATGGAGAAAAACTTGGCGATACCTATAGCGTTATGGGTTCTGGTTATGTTGAGCTTGGCTTGGCATGGAAAACAAGATTGTTTAAGGAATCTAATGCCGTACGTTTAAAATATGGATTCTCATTTCAATGGAATAAATTCACACCGAAAAATGATCGTTATTTTGTTCAGGATGGAAATACCACAACTTTGGAAGCATTTCCTGGTGAGCTCAAGGAATCTGAGTTTAGGGTAACCAATTTAGTGTTCCCAATTCACTTTGAATTTGGTCCTTCCAAAAAAATCGAACGTAAAAACTATTTTAGGTACACTACAAACAAACAATTCAAATTTGGAGTTGGAGGTTATGCAGGATTCAATATTGGGACACAACAAAAGCTACGATTTAAGGAAGATGGTGATCGTGTCAAACAAAAAATCAAGCGAAACTATAATACTTCAGACTTTATCTATGGACTTAGTGCTTATGTTGGTATTGATGAAATCAGTTTGTATATGAAATACGATTTGAATACGGTGTTTAAAAACCAAGCCGTAGACCAAAATAATATCTCACTTGGATTGCGATTTGATTTCGATTAAGTGTTTAATTCTAAGAAGTCAAAAAAGGTCTTGGTCATTTATGGTCAAGACTTTTTTATTAAAGTATTTTTGTGTCCTAAGTTTTTAAAACAAATACTTTATCTTAAATTTACCAATGCTTTATTTTAAAGCAAAAATGCCTTTTTTGATTGTTCTAAATGATTTCACAAAGTACCATAGATCAAGTTTTTGAAACCTCTCGAGTAGAAGAGGTTATTGGTGATTTTGTACAGCTGAAGAAATCGGGAAGTAACTTTAAAGGCTTGAGTCCGTTTAGTGATGAGCGCACACCAAGTTTTATGGTTTCGCCAGTGAAACAAATATGGAAGGATTTTTCCAGCGGAAAAGGTGGAAATGTAGTGTCGTTCCTGATGGAGCATGAGCATTTCACTTATCCTGAAGCCATTAAATACTTGGCTAAGAAATACAACATTGAGATTGATGAAACCGAACAGACAGATGAACAAAAGGAAGCAGCCAATGCTCGTGAAAGTCTGTATTTGGTCAATGAATTTGCTAATGAGTATTTTCAAAAGATTTTATTCAAAACCGATCAAGGTCAAGCCATCGGATTGAGTTATTTCAAGGAACGAGGCTTTAAGAACGAAACCATTAAGGCGTTTAATTTAGGCTATTCACTTGATGATTGGCAGGCGTTTACTGATGAAGCCTTAGACAAAGGTTACCAATTGGAATTTCTTGAAAAAACGGGATTGACCATTGTTAAGGAAGAAAAAAAATTCGATCGTTTCAAAGGTCGTGTCATGTTTCCTATCTTGAGTATGAGTGGTCGCGTTTTGGGATTTGGAGGCCGTATTCTGAAAACCGATAAAAAAGCTGCCAAATACCTAAACTCTCCTGAAAGTGAGGTGTATCAAAAGAGTAAAATACTCTATGGTCTTTACCATGCCAAAAAAACAATTGCTAAAGAGGATAATTGTTATTTGGTCGAAGGCTACACAGATGTTATTCAGTTTTATCAAACTGGAATTAAAAATGTTGTCGCCTCTTCAGGAACTGCATTAACTCCTGAACAAATCAGATTGATCAACAGATTGACCAAGAACATTACAGTGCTTTTTGATGGTGATGCTGCTGGAATTCGAGCTTCACTAAGAGGAATCGATTTGATTTTGGAACAAGGAATGAATGTTAAGGTATGCACCTTTCCAGAAGGTGAAGATCCTGATAGCTTTGCAAAGCAAAATACCTTGAATGAGTTGACTGCTTATTTGGAATCTAATGCGAAGGATTTCATTCAGTTTAAAGCTTCACTTCTTATCAAGGAATCAAAAAATGATCCGATAAAGAAGGCAGAAACCATTCGAGATATTGTCAATAGCATTTCAAAAATACCTGATCAAATCAAAAAAGAGATTTATATCCAGGAATGTTCCCGAATCATGGATATTAGTGAAGAGGTGCTGTTCAGTACCTTGGCACAAATCAATAAAAAAGAGCGACAAGATCTCAATAAGGCTTATCAAGCACAGCAACAAAAAGCCTTTGATGTTGTGAAGCCTAAAACACAGTCGCGGAAGATTGATCTACAGTATGAATTGGAAAGAAAAATTATTGAAATTCTGCTGTTGTATGGAAACAAAACAGAAGATTTTGAAGATTTGGTTTTAAAAGAGGATGAGGAAGGGTCGCTTCAGTTAGAACCTGTGGTTCATAATGCTAAGGTGTTTGAAAAAGTGTATTTGGATTTACAAGAAGATGAAATGCAGTTTTCAAATCCGAAATTCAAGAGCTTGTATTATTCAATTATTGATACCTTGCATCAAGAGCCTGACTTTTCAACTCGTAATTTTGTAAGTAAGTTAAATCAAGATCTAGCTGAAGAAGTTACGACCATTTTAATGGAAGACGAACGTTACGACCTTCACGATTGGGAACGAAATAACATCATTCCTAAAGAAAAAAATCATGGGATTGCACAATTGGTTAACCAAACCATTTTGACTTTACGTTGTTATTTAATCGATAAGAAAGTGGCAGAATATCAGAATGAGACACTTCGGGAAAACACCAATTCTAAAGCAATCCTCGAAGATGTAAAAGACTATTTGAGTTTAAAAATGTTGCTGTCTAGAAAACTTGGAAAAGTTGTAGGCGCTAAAGCTTAAACCAAATCCATGTGCTTCCCTTGGTTTACTAAATCAATTAAATTAGTGACATTCAATTTTTTGAATAATCGGGCTTTATAGGTACTTACTGTTTTTTCGTTGATTTCAAGTTCTTCTGCTATTTCCTTGTTCTTTTTTCCTGATGATAGGAGTTTTAAGACTTCAACTTCACGTGTCGATAAGCGTTTGTAGATTCTGCTTCGTGTTTTTTTAGTTTCGTCATATTTGAGATGTTTAGCCATTTTTTCGCTGAGATACATTTCACCTTTATGGGCTAAGCGAATGGCTTTTTCAATAACATCTATAGAAGCAGATTTAGAAACATAACCCGAAGCACCTGCCTTTATGGTACTAATGGCATATATCTCTTCAGGATGATAGCTAAACATAATGATGTTAATGCTTTGATGTTCTTTTTTAATGGCTCGTAAGGCAGTAATTCCATTAAGTTCAGGTAATTCAATTTCTGATATGATGACATCAACATCATGCCGTCTCACAAACTCAAAAATCTCAACACCACTTCCAACACTTCCAATAACTTGAATGTCATCGTGGTCCTTGAATAAGAGTTCGAAGCCTTTCCGAACAATAGGATGGCTGTCTACTACTAATACCTTAATCATGATTTAGTTTTTAGTTGGTTTATAAGGCTTGAACTTAGTAAAATTAAGTTCGTAATTGTGGAGACTACTAGTAGTAAAATTAATAAAAAAATCAACAAGTTTTGATTTTTGCACCTATTTATTCAGCATTTACTTTAATTCCTTAGGAATAATGCAAATAGGAATCGGCAGCATCTTGTGTTGATTATTTGTATTGTATCTGGTGAAAATTTCAAATACTTCACGTTGTCTTCCTTCAAAATCCTGAGCAGTTTTTCCTAAATCTTTTTGAGCCATTGCCCATTCCAATTCAGGATAGGAAGCGCCTATTTGATCCTCATCACTTCTTGCATCACCAAACAGTCCATCACTTGGTGCAGCTTTCATAATCGACTCGGGAACCTTTACAAATTCTCCAATGGCATAAACTTCAGATTTCAATAAATCTGCTATCGGACTTAAATCAACACCACCATCACCATACTTAGTGTAAAAACCAACTCCAAAATCTTCTACCTTGTTACCCGTTCCAGCCACTAACATCCCGAGTAAACCTGCATGGTAATACAAGGTTGTCATTCGAAGCCTAGCTCTTGTATTCGCTAAAGCCATATCAACTGTCGTTTGCTTGCCTTCCAAAGAAACTTCGGTTTTGAATTCTTCAAAAACAGGCGTAAGGTCAACTCTTGTATCTTTCACATTCGGGAATCTTGCCTTTAATTGAGCAATATGTTCCTGTGCACGACTTACGTGGCTTTTTGCTTGGTGGATTGGCATTTCAATGCACAAAACTTCCAATCCGGTTTTAGCGCATAAAGTTGAGGTGACAGCAGAATCAATTCCACCAGAAATCCCAACAACAAATCCTTTAACCTTAGCATTGGTTGCATAATCCTTTAACCAATTTACAATGTGTTGAACTACTTTTTCTGTTTGCATTTTTAATGTGTTTTTACACAAAGAACACTACCTTTGCAAAACAAAAATAAAGCAATAGCGTTAGTAATAAAAATTAATATCGCTTAAGTTTTTTGAAGATGAATATGAGATCATTGTTGACCATTTTTGTTATATTTTTTGTTTTCGTGTCCTGTAAAGAGGAAGACGAAATAGAACAGAAAATTTCTAAAATAGAATTAGATGTTTTGGTAGAACGCTTTGATCGTGCCTTTGCCAATGCTACTCCTAAGGATTTGCCTCAGTTAAAGAATGCCTTTCCTTTTTTGTTTTCTGAAAAAGTGCCTGATTCTGTTTGGATCAATAGAATGAATGACACCTTACAAGAGCAGTTGTTATTTGAGGTCGATAAAACTTTTGGAGATTTTTCAAATACGGAAGATGAGCTATTTAGGCTGTTCCAGCATTTG
Organism: Psychroserpens sp. XS_ASV72; assembly: GCF_041224425.1. Classification (NCBI taxonomy): domain Bacteria; kingdom Pseudomonadati; phylum Bacteroidota; class Flavobacteriia; order Flavobacteriales; family Flavobacteriaceae; genus Psychroserpens; species Psychroserpens sp. XS_ASV72. The sequence continues at coordinate 132,299 of NZ_JBGFGL010000071.1, forward strand.
AAATATTATGATCAAATGTTTACGGTTCCAAGAGTAATCACTTTAACTAATGATGTTGAATACAGAACCAGTGTGATTGTTACCGATACGATTGTATTGATTGCCTTAGATAATTACTTAGGAAGTGCACATGAATTCTATGGGAATATTCCAAAGTATAAGACCCAGAACATGAAGCCCTCTCAAATTATACCAGATTTGGCTCAAACATATGCCCAAAAACACATCTTCCAATCCCAGCAAAAAACGTTGTTGGATGATATGGTTTATTTTGGAAAGCAATTGTACTTCATGGATCGAGTGATACCTTTTAGGTCAGATGAAACCAAAATAGGTTATACAGAAGAGCAACTGGAATTTGCTAAAGCTAATGAAGATCAAATTTGGACCTATTTTATTGAAAATGAATATTTGTACAGTACAGATAGAAGTCTTCCAGGTCGCTTTATTGCTGATGCGCCATTCTCTAAATTTTACCTACAATTGGATAGAGAATCACCAGGTCGGCTTGGGCAATATATAGGTTGGCAAATTGTAAGGGCTTATATGGAAAAGAATGAGGTTCCATTGATGGAGATGCTTAAAAAAGATGCTGTAGAAATATTTAACAAATCAAATTATAAACCACCAAAGTAATGGGAAAAAACTATACATCAACAATAGAGTTAACGGTTGAATTAGATGAGAACAGAGTGCCAGAAAAACTGCATTGGACTGCCGAAGATGGAGGGATTTCTAAAGAAGAAGCCAAGGCTATGATGCTTGCCGTTTGGGATAGTAAGGCGCAAGAGACGTTGAGAATAGATTTATGGACCAAAGACATGCCAGTTGATGAAATGAAAGTGTTTTTTCATCAAACTTTAGTAGAAATGAGCAAGACCTTCCACAGAGCTACCCAAGATGAGAAAATGTCGGCAACAATGATGGATTTCTGTGATTATTTTGCTGAAAAGTTAGAACTCAAAAAAAGCTAAAGCATTTATTAACGGTTCAATAAACTTCGCTTTACAATGAACGGAGTTCCATAAGTTAACTTTGTGTTGCTATTAATCAACAATTGAAAAAAACATTAGTCAGACTTTCCAATGGATGAAAGTGACTAATGTTTTATTGTTTATAAGCTATTATCAAAAAGAGATATTAAAGACCAAAATCTGAGTTACTTTCCTCATTGATTGCAACACTTCTTTCTGAGTTTACTGCAACACTGCTTTTAAGAGGTCTAGTATTCGTTGCAAACAGAGGTTCTTCATTGAAAGAAGAAGAATTTTCGGCATACTTATAATAGTCTGGGTTTTTCATTTGCTTATCCATAAATTCTGAAGTATTGTAAACTTCATAAATAGCTAAGGTATTATTTTCACCTATTTTGGATTTTTTCTCCAACTTATGTTTTGAAATTAGTTTAGCAATATCATCTTTGTGTTCCAATCGCATCGATTTGTTAGAGCCAAAATTGGAATTGCTTTCACTTACAACCCAAAAATAAGTAGGTGTTTGAGTTTTGGCAGAATTCATTCTGTTTTGCTTAGGAGTTGCAATCGTATTATTTGTTGTTATTTCCTTACCTGTTAGAGGTGTTATTTTATGGTCCTCTCGTTTATCCATGTACATTACGATCCATTTTCCGTCAACTCTTGCCTGAACTACATATTTACCTTTGGGAATAGAAGTAAGATTAATCTTGGAAACATTACTATTCACATCTACACTTTTAGAATACTTATCGTTAAAAATGTCGACCTGTAATATCTTATCACCAGTACTTTTAAGAATCAGGCTATCTTTTTGGGCGTTAATGCTTTGTTGTAAAAACTGAGCTTTATAATTAATATTTTTCTGGAAAGCTAGTTGTTGGCAGTAAGAAAAAATAGAAATTAAAACAAAACTTAATGTAATATATAAACTTTTCATAATGAGTTGGTTTTATGAGGTCTCGTTTATAATGGTATTACATAAAGTAGATTTGGAAGTGGAGTCCATAACATTGCAAAATTTTGAATCATATTAGCGTATTATGGCACTGTATAATGTATATACGTATGATTTTATAGGACGGTTTTAATTTTTCTTTTTTTTAACGAAGTTTAACGGTCTTTAACAATCGACTTTCCTAAGCTATTGTATAGTTTGATCTTGATTTATGCCTATTGAAACAAAGAATAAGCTATGTGAGAAGTTCGATTTTAAAAGCCCTCTTGATTAGTGTCTACAGAAGTGTAATAAGGTATCGCATTAAAAGCTTCAGACTTTCCTGTTTCATAATACGATGGATTTTTAAGTTGGTTGGGCATAAATTCGGAAGTATTATAAACTTCGTAAATTGTTAATTTGTTGTTTTTTCCAACTGAAGATTTCAATTCCAATTTGTTCTTGTAAATGATTCTAGCAATATCTTCTTTGTATTCCAGTCGCATAGATTTTCGAGAGCCAAAGCTCGAATTACTTTCATAAACGACCCAATAATAGTTTACTTTTTTCGTTTCATTTGGGCTATTGGTTATGGTGTCTGCCTCATTTAATGTATGCGTCAAATATCTGTCTTTAGAATTTTTGGAAGTAAGAGGTGTTTCATCCATTTTTTCCAAGTACATTACAATCCATTTTTTGTCCACTTTGGCTTGAATGACATAATTTCCAATTGGTAAAGTTTTTAGATTGATCTTGGTTTTAGTGTCATTGATCTCTAAGCTTTTTGAATAGAATTCGTTAAAAATATCAATCTGTAAAATGTGATTGTTTTTACTTTCAAGAACCAAGACATCGCCATTGTTTTCAAGGCTTTGCTCTAAGACGCTTGCTCTGTAATTAACGTTTTTGTGGAATTTAATCTGCTGACCATAGCTGAGTATGGAGCATAGCAAGATTGCTACAATGTAGGTTGTTTTTGACATGGTTTTGGGGCATTTGTCAAATCTAATATAAGCAAAAAATAATATATCGGTCTATTTCAGGCTGATTTCAGTCCAATTACATTAAAACCTGTAGAGGTTTTTAAGATAATGTTTCACCTTTATGGCCTTAGGAATTATAGCTTATAATTAAAGTTGAAACAAATACGTAAAGGCTTAAGGCGTGATTTGCTTTTTGGTAGAATAATAAGGTTTTGCATTAAAAACTTTAGAATGCTTTGATTTGTAGTATTTCGGATTCCTGAGCTGTTTCTTCATGAATTTTGCCTTGTTGTAAACCTCATAAACAAGAAGGCTATTGTTTTTGCCAACTTCAGATTTCAGTTCTAATTCAACCCTTGAAATTAACTCTTGCACTTCGTCTTTATATTCCAAACTCATGGATTTACTTGAGCCAAAATTATTATTGCTTTCATAAACCACCCAATAATAGGTTTTTGTGTTTTTATCAATTTTTTTAGCCTTTTTTATTTTTGGGAGCTTAGCTTTTAGTAATGTTGAAAGTTTTACTTCATTGTCGATTAGGCTTTCATCAATATCCAGCCGCTTATCTAAGTACATAACAATTCTTTTCTTGCCCACTCTTGCCTGAACGATAAAGCTGCCTATAGGTAATATGCTAAGGTCAATTTTTGCGGTATTCGAGTTAACATCAATACTTTTTAAATAATCTTCTTTTAAAAAATCAACTTGAATGATGGGTTTTTTACTGCTTACTAAAACTAGGGAGTCATTATTGATGGTCAGATGTTGTTCTAGATATTTAGCTTTGTGATTTACGTTTTTTTGAAAAAAAACACTTTGCCCATATGAAAAAACAGAAAATAGGGTAAGTATTATAACATAAAATTTTGTCTTCATGGCTATCATTTGGGCTATGGTTATTAATCAAATTTAGTTTTTTTAACGATATGAGTCAATATAAAATGTCTTTTTAAAACTGTCTTTTGATTAAAATATAGACCAATTTAATGAAGGTCTAGTTTAGTTTTTGATGAAACCAGTAAGTTTTTTTGATGCTTTTAATTCAGTTTGAATCTCTTAAATAGATTCAAGATGAGTATCAGATTTAAGATACTCATTAGAGTCGTAAAGTGGTTCAGAATCAAAATATTTTGAGTTTTCGACCGATTGGTAATAATTTGAATTTCTTGACTGCATGTTCATGAATTCAGATTTGTCATAAACAGGGTAAACCTGTAAAGTATTGTCTTTTCCAACTTTTGATTTTAACTCCAATTGATTCTTGGTGATAAGCTTTGCAACTCTGTCTTTATGCTCTAATTTCATGGATTTGCGTGATCCAAAATTGGAATTGCTTTCTAAAACCACCCAATAGTAAAGCGATTTTTTATCAGACCTCATAGCAGTAACTGCAGCAGGCTTTTTTTGCAAATACATCACAATCCATTTCTTGTTTACTTGAGCTTGAACGATAAAATTTCCTACAGGAAGTTCCTTGAGGTCAATAGCAGTACTCGAGCTGTTTACCGAAATTTGCCTTGAATAGGTTTCGTTAAAGATGTCAACTTGTGATATGGACGCTGTTTTACTGCTCAGAATGAGACTGTCTTTATCTTTATTGAGTTTTTGTTGTAAAATCCGGGCTTTATAATTTACATTTTTTTGAAAGGTGATTTGCTGACCATTCATTAAAAATGTAGATAGCATTAAGAGTATCGTAAGTAGTTTTTTGTCCATAACGTTTTACTTTTTCAATTTTTAATATTTCGTTCTAGGTTGGGAATATTAAGACACCGTTAGCTTAGAAAGGTCACTTTTTTAATTATTGCTTTGAACCTTAGAAATAATTATAATGTTTAAATTAGCTTATGCGAAAAATTGTATTTGGTGTTGTCATCACGCTAATCATTCTTTTTACATTCAAGTATTGCAGTGACCGTAAGGAAGATAGAATAACGCTTCAAGAACATTCTGCACTAATTGAAAAGCAAATTCAGAATGTTGGAAAACTTGTCGTTACAGAAGGTCATTTCAGTGAGGTCTTTAGTTATCAGAATTCTAAGGCTGTTTTTGGAGATTTGATTGAAGTTGAAAAAAAAGCCTTAGTTGTGGTTAATGCCGAAGTAAGCATTGCTTATGATTTGAGTCAGATAGAATACACTATTGATGAAGCCAGCAAAACACTGCAGATTACGGCAATACCTGAAGCGGAAATCAAGGTGGCTCCAGATTTTGAGTACTATGATATTCAGGCCGATTTCTTGAATCCATTTGAGGCCAAGGACTATAACGAAATTAAAGCCATTGTAAAGAAATCCTTAATGAAAAAAATTGAGGCTTCAGATCTCAAAACCAATGCAAAAAACAGGTTGATTAGTGAACTGTCCAAGTTTTATATCCTAACCAATTCATTAGGTTGGACCTTAGAATACAATCAAACACCTATTGATGAGGTTGATCGTTTTTTTGAGTTGAAACTATAAATACGTCATTTTGCGTATAATTTTGTAGTCATTCTTTTAATATCTTAGTAAAACCAATAAACATTTTAAAATGTCTGTTTCTAAATCAGCACTAATCGCATTAGCGTTTCTCTTTGGTTTAAACTGGTCTTTTTTTGGCCAAAGTGAGCAGTATACCTATTCAAGAGTGGCCAATAAGTTTGAGATATTCAATTCTAAAGGAGAAAATATAAGTAGTGACATAACATACATATCAAATTTTAATTCCTTGTTTTATTATGTGTACGTTCCAAATTCAAAAACACTTTTAAAGCTTAGTTACTTATCAGCAGCTCAAAATAAGACTAGCGTAGCCGAGAAAGTTTTAGAAGGAAAAGAACCCAACTTCATTTATTTTGATGATAAAGGTGATTTTTATATCTACTGCGAAGGACGAGAGTTAGATTTAAAAGATGTTAATTTAACAACGCCTAATACCAAGATTTTTGTAATGTCTCCTAAAGATTCTAATTATTCCTATACGTTCTTGTATAGTCAAGATTATTATGGAATCACAGAGTTAAAACGTTTGCCACCTAATAGTAACAATTTCTATTGGAGTAGAGTGCTTATGAAAGGCGATGTAACCAAGTCAGATTTCGTAGTTTATGCCAATGGAAGTTCGCCAAAATTGGAGAATGTTAGAGTATTGCCTAACGGTCATTTTTTGTTTTCAATCGAAAATCAATACTTTGAGATAAAGAATTTCAAAAGCGGCAAATTAATGGCGATTAATAAGTTGCCTGAAATAACCAAGACTCAATACGATAGTATAATTAATGCTACTGTAAAAAAGGTTGTCACCGAAGTGCCAAAACAACTTGAGCAGATTAATAAACAGCAAAAACTGTTAAAAGAAATCAATAGTTCTAAACCCGTAAGTCCAATAAGTCAGTGTAAGTCTGATACAAATTGCCTTTTGCAGCTTTCAGAAAAAAATTATAATCAAGCTTTGCAGAACGGACAAACCCAAGAGCAGGCTTATGATGCTATGACCAAGGTTTTTGTCGATGCGTATGAAATCAATCCCAAAGACACGTATGAGATGATGATGAATATGAAGAGCGAGCATGTAAATGAAGTTGTGAAGCGATTGCCTAAAGACATTAGATCAAGTATAAGAAGTATGTCTATGCAAACAGTAAAAGAATACGAAAAGACCTATGGGACTAAAGAGATAAAAACAGTGCCATATAAACCCAAGAAGAATTAATTCATTTCCATTATTTTTGGGGAAATGAAATCAGAAACACGTAAAGAAGAAATCATTGCTACCGCAGCCAAGCTTTTTAAGGAAAAAGGTTATAGCGCAGTAACCATGCGTGATTTAGCTTCAGAATTAGGGATAAAAGCTGCAAGTTTATACAATCATATCGCTTCTAAGCAAGATATTTTAAAAGCAATTATCATCTCGATAGCTGAAGCATTTACAAAAGGTATTAAGTTGGTCATTGCTTCAGATATTTCTAGTATAGAAAAACTTAAGCAAGTCGTTGAGTTGCATGTAAATATTACATCTTATAACACCAATGGAATGGCTTCGCTGAACAATGATTGGATGCATTTGGAAGACCAATTGGAATATTATTTGACATTGAGGTCAAATTATGAAAATGAAATACGATGCATCATAGAAAATGGGATAAGTGAAGGTGAAATTGTTGATGAAAACGTAGAGGTCATACTGTTTTCAATGTTATCTACACTGCGTTCACTCTATCTATGGATTCCCAAAAAAGAAGATTTAAATCCGAAACAACTGGCTAAAAGTTTAAGTCAGATATTGATTAAAGGTATCAGCCAGACGAGCTAACCCTTATTTTATTATACGTCATTTGTCGTATGGGATTCAAACAAACTTTATAGTATCTTACTTTTCTAAATAGTAAATTATGAAAAGTAATTTCCTCTCTCTGCTTTTGTGCTTTGTTTTAATTATTGGTCATGCCCAAAATACACCAACGCAACATTCCATTTTAGGGATCGAGAATCATTTAATGAATGAGGATTTTAACCTAAAACGATCAGGTGAAATCTACCCTAAAGATCTATATGAATTCCATACATCTTCTTTGTTTGGAAAACAAAGTATTGAAGAAACGACTTTGAATTTTGATAGCAACGGATTATTAATTTCAAAAACGATAATAAAAAATGATGCATTAGCTATTGAACCATACAAGCATAGCAGCTATACGTACAACAAAGGTAAGTTGGTCAAAGTGAATAATACAGATAAGAACAATAGACCATCTGTTTATTTTCCTGAAATCGTATATGATTATGATTCTAAGGGCAAGTTGATAAAAACTTTATATACTGTACAATTCCTTAATCAAAAGACTGATGTCTACACTTATAACTCCTTAAAAAATACAATTCACAGAATGCGATATGATGGTTCTGAAGACGAATTGAAATACAACGCTGATGGACTCATAATTGAAAAGAAATCGACAAAACCTGATGGAAAGATTTCGTTAAGTACTTATGGCTATCATAATGGATTGATGCTCTCATTTCAATCGGTTTTTGATGTGAATGACGATTCTTTTAAATCCAAGCCCAACATTTATCAATATAATGATCGAAACGATATTATTAAAGAAACTAGAGGATATTTAGGTGATGCGGTATTTAATTATGTTTATGACGAATACCATAATTGGATAGCGCGATATAATATCAAAGAAAAAGATTTGGAAAAAAATATCGTTATTAGAGAAATTAGCTATTCCAATGGTAAGAAAACAGGCTACAGATCTACAACAGATTCTAAATTGTTAGAAGCGATAGCAAAAAACAAAGCATCTCAAAAGCTATCGGAAACCACTATACCAAATGAGGGTGTATTTTGGAAAAAGAAAACCAAAGATGGAACATTCAATGTGTTTGTCGATGGTGTTCAGTTAAAAGGAAAAAAAGGATCGATACGAAATTATAGAATCACTAAGGATGTCCTGGTTTTTGACACGAATTCCCAACGTTTGTACCGACTTCAGGATTATGATGAATCATTAGGAGATACTTATCTTAAGGCGAAAGAGGAAACCTTGACTAACAATTTAGGTTATTGGATAAAGACTGAAGATGGAGGTGCTCTTGTTTTCGATTTGAATGGCGATACAATTCAGTTTGATACTGTGTTTATTTCTAATGAATTTGATCCTCAAGGGAATTTAATTGGCACTAAGTCCAATGGTGAAAAATGGGTGTTTGAAGATTCTAAAAATGTCCCAGAAGGAAAAATATATCCAATCTTAAGGTTTAATGCCAATGCTCATGGAAGCTCTATAAATAAAGCTGCCAAGTTTGATACAAAATTCACATGGAGTAAAAACCAAGATGGTTCAGAATTCAAATTGTTCGATGATGGTCAACAGCTAAAGGAAGGTCTGCATGCCAAATGGGCTGGAAAGGATATTCTCGTCATCGATAAACCCAATAAACGTTTGTATCGTTTTAGGGATTATTCCGAAGTTTCAGCAGAACAGAAACATCCAGCGGAACTTATAGAGATCAATAGTAAAAAGGGTTTTTGGTTTAAGGTAAAGGACAATTCATTCTTTGCTTATAATAACAGTTTCGATGGTATCTCAGGTCAGCTGGAGACCAAATGGGACACTAATAGTATCGATTTATTAGTGACCATAAAAAACACAACCGAATCCTATAAAATGTTGGGTTATAAAAATACTAAAGTAGGTGAGGTGTATCCATTGCTTTATCCAAATGAAATAAGTGCCACTAAAGGAGTTGTTGGAAACTCGGATAGGGTTATAGATATTATTGATAAAACCATGGGTAAATGTACGTCTGGAGATTGCAGCAATGGCTATGGCGTTCGAACCAAAAGTAATGGTACTGTTGTAGAGGCATTTTTTAAGGATGGAAATGCCTATGGTTTTCACCATATCAATTACGAAAATGATAAAATCAGTATTGTTGGAACTTTTCCAAATGGTTATGCAAAACCACCTACAGGGTTACTGATAAGATACACACCAAACGGTTTGGAATTGATTGATATGGATTTGAGAAAAGCTTTGGTTTATGACAGTAAAGACAATAGTTACGGCGTCGTAACATTGGATGCAGATGCCAAACCTATTCACTCGGTTAAGTTGCGCTATACCAATACTGGGAATTGCCTTTTAGGTAATTGTAGTAATGGTGAAGGTTACTATGAATGGAGTAAAGGAAATACCTATTTTGGAGAATGGCAAAATGGAAGACAACATGGTATAGGTGAAGCTGTTTTTAACGGTAATGAATCCTATCATGGCGAATGGCAAGATGGTAAGCGTCATGGTATGGGTGTATACTCATGGAGTCAAAACAAATACTATTTCGGTGAGTGGAAAAATGGAACCATCCACGGTAAAGGTGTGATGTATTATAAGGAAAATGATTACCAAGCTGGTTATTGGGAAAATGGAAAATTCATTAAGAGCATCAATTAACAACTATGAAAAAGTCTATTTTTTACTAAAATAATCACACTTCAATTCTTGGATTTTTAGGATTTGTATTAAATAAATATTTCGTAAATTTGTGAAAAAACTAACAAGCGTTAGTTTTGGTTTTTAAGCTTAGATATGGCAGATTTTCACAAGTTAAAAGTTGCAGATGTTTACAGGGAAACCAATGACACATCTGTAGTTACATTCGAAGTTCCTACAGAACTACAAGGCACTTTTAAATTCAAACAAGGGCAACATCTTACTTTGAAGGCAACAATCAATGATGAAGATGTGCGTCGTTCCTATTCCTTGTGTTCCAGTCCGAATGAAAACCTATGGAAGGTAGCCGTTAAGCAAATTCCAGGTGGTAAGTTTTCGACCTTTGTCAACTCTACTTTGAAAGCCGGAGATTTTCTTGAAGTGATGACACCAAGCGGAACTTTTGGCGTTCCCGTAAATCCTGAGAACGCTAAGAATTATCTGTTTTTTGCTGCAGGAAGTGGCATCACGCCAATTCTTTCGATGATCAAAACACATTTGGCTTCTGAGCCCAACTCAACTTGTAAGTTGTTTTATGTGAATAAGACCGCAAAATCCATTATCTTTAAGGAAGCATTGGAGCAATTGCGAAACACGTATTTCGGACGATTGGAGATTTACTATTTTCTAACCAAGGAACGTCGTGATATTGAATTATTCAATGGCCGATTTGACGATGAGAAGATGAAGGTTTTGACAACGACTTTTATCGATTTGCCAGATACCAATGAAGTTTTTCTTTGCGGACCAGAACAAATGGTGAATTTTGTAAGCCAATACTTGATTCAAGCAGGTTTGCCTAAAGAATTGGTGCACTTTGAATTGTTTGTTACCGGACTTTCAGAAGAGGATATCAAACGTGCTGAACGATTGGCAAAGCAAAATGTTGAAGGTACTGAAGTTATCATCATCGATGGCGGAAAGGAGTTCAGCTTTACCATGACCAAGGAGTTTGATAATATTCTCGATGCTGCCTTAGGTGCTGGAGCCGATTTGCCATTTGCTTGTAAAGGAGGTGTATGCAGTACGTGTAAATGTCAAGTAAAGGAAGGCGATGTCGAAATGAAAATCAATTATGCGCTTGAAGCTGATGAGGTTGATCAAGATTATGTTTTAAGTTGTCAAGCAGTCCCTAAAACCCAAAAAGTGGTGGTGGATTTTGATGTATAAATGACTGTCATTCCGCACTATGATACGGAATCTAAAATAAGTTGAAAAAGAAAAATTTAAGATTATGAGTGAAGATCAAATTAAAAGTTTAGAAAAACAATTTAATGAACGCATTGCTCGTGATGAAAAAATAGAGCCTAAAGATTGGATGCCAGAAAAGTATCGCCAAACACATATTAGGCAAATTTCACAACACGCACATTCGGAAATTGTTGGAATGTTACCTGAAGGCAACTGGATTACACGTGCACCTTCGTTGCGTCGTAAAGTCGCTTTGCTGGCGAAGGTACAGGACGAGGCTGGACATGGTTTATATCTGTATAGTGCTTGCGAAACCTTAGGGGTTTCTAGAGATGAACTCTATGAGCAATTGCACAGTGGAAAAGCGAAATACTCAAGTATTTTCAATTATCCAGCACTCACTTGGGCAGATATGGGAGCGATTGGTTGGTTGGTAGATGGTGCTGCCATCATTAATCAAGTGCCTTTATGTAATACCTCTTTCGGACCTTATGCTAGAGCGATGGTTCGTGTGTGTAAGGAAGAGAGTTTCCACCAAAGACAAGGATTTGAAATCATGTTGAAACTTTGCAATGGAACACCTGAACAAAAGGAAATGGCTCAAGATGCACTTAACCGTTGGTGGTGGCCAAGTTTAATGATGTTAGGGCCAACGGATGATAAATCTGTGCACACAGAACAATCCATGAAATGGAAACTCAAACGTAAAACTAATGATGAATTGCGTCAGCAGTTCATTGATCAAACCGTTCCTCAAGCGGATATTTTGGGAATTACGGTTCCTGATCCAGATTTGAAATGGAATGAAGAACGACAAAGTTACGATTTTGGTGAAATCGATTGGGATGAATTCTGGCAAGTGGTCAAAGGTCATGGACCTATGAATAAAGAACGCATGAAAGCTCGTGTTGGAGCCTGGGAACGTGGTGAATGGGTTCGCGATGCTGCAATGGCTTACGCTGAGAAAAAACAAGATCGTAAAGAAAAACAAGCAGTTTAAATAGTTTAACTTGAGATTTAAGGGTTTCATCAAAGTGTCTCTCAAGTCTCAATACTAAAATCTCAATACTTATAATTATGGCAACGAAAAAAGACTGGCCACTTTGGGAAATATTTGTAAGAAGCAAAAACGGTCTAGAGCACAGGCATTTTGGAAGTCTGCATGCAGCCGATGCCGAAATGGCACTTGAAAATGCACGTGATGTCTACACCAGACGTAATGAAGGAGTAAGTATTTGGGTCGTGGAATCCAAACACATCACGGCATCAAACCCTGAACATAATGGGGAATTGTTTGAACCAGCTCAAGATAAGGTGTATCGCCATCCTACCTTTTATGATGTTCCAGATGATGTAAAACATATGTAATGAAAAACGAAAATTTATATCAATATATACTTGGTATTGCAGATAATAGCCTAATTCTCGGTCAACGATTGGGAGAACTCTGTGGTCATGGACCTAGTTTGGAAACCGATATTGCCTGTACCAATATTTCCTTGGATTTATTCGGACAGGTAAGAAGTTATTTTCAGTATGCAGGAAAGGTTGCGGGTGACGGCAGAACAGAAGACGATATTGCGATGCTTCGGAAAGAACGTGAGTATTTAAACGTATTGTTGGTGGAACAACCTAATACCAATTTTGCTTACACCATCGCACGACAATTTTTGTTTGATGCGTACCATTTGATGTTTTTGGAAGAACTTCAGAAAAGTTCAGACTTAACCTTGTCTGCTATAGCGAACAAATGTATCAAGGAAGTGCGTTATCACGAACGCTTTTCTTCCGATTGGATCAAACGATTGGGTGATGGAACTGAAGAAAGCAAAATAAAAATACAAGAAGCTATCAACGATTTATGGCCTTACACCGATGAATTATTTCATCAAACAGAAGCCGATAAAGTGATGGTTTCCGAAGGCATAGGTGTAGATGTGACAAAACTTAAGGACACCTATTACAATAACGTCTCAAGTGTTTTAGAAGAGGCCACGTTAGAGGTCCCAGAATCCAAATATTTCCAAAAAGGAGGCAAAAAAGGAATTCACACCGAACATCTAGGATATATTTTAGCTGAGCTACAATACATGCAACGCACTTATCCTAACATGGAATGGTAATTCAAAATTTAAATGTACCTCGAGCGCAGTCGAGAGGTCTCAATACATGACAACGACAGAACAACATATCGATGAAAAATTAATCCCAATACTGGAGCAGGTCTCAGATCCTGAGATACCCGTGTTGTCGATTATGGATATGGGTGTTGTACGGTCTGCGGTTGTCTTGGATGGAAAGGTAAAGGTTCAGATTACACCAACATACAGCGGTTGTCCGGCCATGGATGTGATTGGAGACGATATCAAAAGGGCTTTGAAAAATGCAGGTTATGAAGCTGAGGTAGAATTAATTCTGCATCCTGCATGGTCAACCGATTGGATCACGCCTAAGGGTCGTAAAGCCTTAGAAGATTACGGCATCGCAGCACCTTTGGAGCCTGAGGCAGACAAAGCGGTTTTACTGCACGGCAAACGTATTGTAAAATGTACCAATTGTGGGTCAACAAACACACGATTGGTCAGTCAGTTTGGTTCAACAGCCTGTAAAGCACAATTTCAGTGCGAGGATTGTCAGGAACCATTTGACTATTTTAAATGTTTAAAATAAGTATAGCGTTACCCAAGGGTCAGGCTCTCGGCAGTCGCTTTTGGTTTTGAATAACAAAACCAAAGAGCTCCAACAAAGCCTCCATCCTTAACGCCAATTAAAATAAGGTATGAGCAATAATTCAATTCTTTTAAAAATTGAAAACAAGGTAGCGTACATCACGCTTAACCGACCAGAGGTCTTTAATAGCTTTAACCGAGAGATGGCTTTGAGTTTACAGTCCATTTTAGATGATTGTGAAACCAATCCAGACGTGAGGGCAATGGTCTTAACCGGAAGTGGAAAAGCCTTTTGTGCTGGTCAAGACCTAAAGGAAGTCACCTCACCAGAGTTGAATCCTGGATTTAAGAAAATCCTTGAGGAACATTACAATCCTATCATTTCAAGAATCAGAACCATTGAAAAACCCATCATAGCCGCCGTCAATGGTGTTGCCGCTGGAGCAGGAGCTAATATAGCCTTAGCTTGTGACGTGGTCATCGCAGATGAAAAGGCGAGTTTCATTCAAGCCTTCAGTTTAATTGGTTTGATTCCAGATAGTGCAGGAACATTTTTCCTACCAAGATTGATTGGCTTCCAAAAGGCATCTGCCTTGGCAATGTTGGGTGATAAGGTCTCAGCTCAAGAAGCAGAACGTATTGGCATGATTTATAAATATGTGCCTTCAGAAAAATTTAAGGAAGAAATTGATAATGTTGCCGCTAAGATGGCCAATTTACCAACCATGGCTTTGGGACTTATTAAGCGCACCTTTAATAAATCGCTCACAAATAACTTAGAAGAACAGTTAGCACTCGAATCTAAAAACCAAATTACAGCCGCTGGAAGTGATGATTATGCTGAAGGTGTTGCTGCATTTATTGAAAAACGTCAACCAACTTTTAAAGGAAAATAATTGTAGTGTTGTCATCCTGAACTTGTTTCAGGATCTCATCAAATAAAAAAATATGAACGTAGGAATAATAGGATCCGGAACCATGGGAAGTGGCATTGCTCAAGTTGCTGCTACGGCTGATTGCCAAGTAAAACTGTATGATACCAATCAACAGGCATTAGACAAAGCAAAGACTTCACTGGAAAAAATAATGAATCGTTTGGTTGAAAAAGGACGAATCGACACTTCTGAAAAAGAAAGAATTAAGTCTAATATTACTTATGTCGATACCCTAAAAGAATTATCAAATTCAGATTTGACTATCGAAGCCATTATTGAAAACCTAGAGATCAAGAAAAAGGTCTTTTCAGAGTTGGAAACCTACGTATCGAGCAACTGTATCATTGCATCCAACACCTCAAGTTTGTCCATAGCGTCGATTGCTTCTGCCCTTCAAAAACCTGAGCGCTGTATCGGCATTCATTTTTTTAATCCCGCACCTTTGATGAAATTGGTGGAAGTTATTCCAGCCATTCAAACTTCTAAAGCTGTTTTGGAGACTTCCGTGAACACCATTTCCGATTGGAAAAAAACCGTTGCGGTAGCTAAAGACACGCCTGGCTTTATTGTTAATAGAGTGGCGCGTCCATTTTATGGTGAAGCGTTGCGGATATATGAGGAAGGTATTGCCGATTTTGCCACGATTGATTGGAGTTTGAAGACGCTTGGCGGATTTAGAATGGGACCATTTGAACTCATGGATTTTATTGGTAACGATGTTAATTATACCGTTACGGAAACCGTTTTTGAAGCCTTTTATTTCGATCCGAGATACAAGCCTTCATTTACCCAAAAGCGTTTTTCCGAAGCTGGATACCTTGGTAGAAAGTCTGGCAAAGGTTATTATGATTATGACGAGATAGGAAAAATTAAAAATGTCAGTCATCCTGAACTTGATTCAGGATCTCATCAAGAATTGTCAGAACAAATTTTTAATCGTGTTTTGGTTATGTTAATCAACGAGGCTGCCGATGCTTTGTTTTTAAACATAGCTTCTGCAGAAGATATTGACAATGCCATGACCAAAGGTGTTAATTACCCTAAAGGATTATTGGCTTGGGCTGATGAAAAAGGTATCGATTGGTGTGTGAATCAAATGGATGTGCTTTACGATATGTATCGAGAAGACCGTTACCGTTGCAGTCCGTTATTGCGAAAAATGAAGAGGGACAATAAAACATTTTTTAATAGTAAGAGATGATAAATAGGCGGTCTTATTATTAAGTAATATAATCAATGCGAAGCATTGAGAAAAACTTTGAAATGCAGAATATAAAAATCAAATCGTTAAGAATTCAGGAAACCTTGGACTGAATTTAGATTTTATTTTTGGTTTTCAATCGGGTTTTGAGATTGAAAAATTCCTCATTTCAAATTGACTTTTTTGATTCGTTTTTGTGTCAAGACAAAAATGAATAAAGACAAAAAAAAGGTCTTTTAAAAAGAATAAATGAAAGGGATAGAAATACCACATAAAATGCTCAGTCAGGATGCCTTCAGCCAATGGTTGGGTATCGAAATCTTAGAGTGTGAAATTGGACGCTGTAAAGTGGCAATGACGATACGGAAAGAGATGTTGAATAGCATGAACAAAGCACATGGAGGCATTAGTTATGCACTTGCAGATACCGCTTTCGGATTTGCAGCCAATACACATGGCAATTATGCAGTATCCATCGAAACCAGTATCAATCATATTGAGGCTTTGGAAGAAGGTGATTATCTGGTTGCAGAATCGGTTATTGAAAAAGTAAAAACAAAATTAGGTTTCAACGTTGTTGAAGTCAAAAGAAATAATGAGTTAGTAGCCTTATTTAAAGGTGTTGTATACAGAACTCAAAAACCATGGGAAAATAATTAGTATGAAAGACGCATATATCATTGATGGTGTACGTACACCTATTGGTAATTACAAAGGAACATTAGGAGCTGTTAGAACAGATGATCTGGCTGCTTTGGTGATTGCTGAATTGGTAAATCGAAATCCAAATATTCCAAAAGAAGCCTATGACGATGTTATTTTAGGATGTGCTAATCAAGCTGGAGAAGACAACCGAAACGTAGCAAGAATGGCTGGTCTTTTGGCAGGTTTACCTTATACAGTTCCTGGTGAAACGGTTAATCGTTTGTGCAGTTCGGGATTGTCGGCAATTATTCATGCTAATCGTGCTATTAAATCTGGTGATGGCGACGTGTTTATTTCTGGAGGTGTTGAAAATATGACACGTGGACCTTATGTGATTTCAAAATCGTCTAGTGCTTTCGGAAACGATTCCAAGATGTATGACTCAAGTTTTGGATGGCGATTCATAAATCCGAAAATGCATGAAATGTATGGTACAGACGGAATGGGAAACACGGCTGAAAATCTTGTGGATAAATATGCGATTTCAAGACTAGATCAAGATAAATTTGCGCACTGGAGTCAAATGAAGGCAACCAAAGCACAAGAAAATGGACGTTTGGCAAAAGAAATCGTAACTGTCGAAATTCCGCAGCGAAAAAAAGATCCTATTCAGTTTTCAAAAGACGAGTTTATTAAGCCAAACACGAATTTAGAGATTTTAGCAAAATTGCGTCCAGCATTCCGGTCCAATGGTAGTGTCACCGCAGGAAATTCCTCTGGATTAAACGATGGCGCTGCAGCAACAATCATTGCATCAGGAGAAGCTGTAGAAAAATATAATTTGAAACCTTTGGCGAAAATAGTCAGTTCTGCTGTTGTGGGTGTCGAGCCAAGAATTATGGGTATTGGTCCTGTTGAAGCTTCCATTAAAGCTCTTACAAAAGCAGGCTTGTCTATGGATGATATAGATATCATCGAGCTCAATGAAGCTTTTGCAGCTCAAGCTTTGGCATGTGTAAGAGAATGGGGACTCGAAGATGACGATCCGAGATTGAATCCAAATGGTGGAGCGATTGCCATAGGGCACCCTTTAGGTGTTACCGGAACGAGAATTGCCTATTCTGCCGCTTTGGAACTTCAAGAACAAAATAAAAAGTACGCGCTGGTTACCATGTGTATTGGAGTTGGTCAAGGGTATGCAGCAGTTATTGAAAATGTGAATTATTAAAAAGTTGTTATTCCTACTCCGTACGGAATCTTTATAAACTTTCAAATATGAAAAAAATACAACATTACGTTCAAGGACAATGGACAACTGGCACTGAAGAGGGTACTCCAGTACTAGACGCAATCACTGGTGAAGCATTTACAAGTGTTGCCATTGAAGGACTTGACATTCCTGAAATTCTAAACTACGGAAGAACCAAAGGAGGTGAGCAGCTTCGCAAAATGACCTTTCAAGAGCGTGGAAATATGCTCAAGAAACTGGCCTTATACTTGACAAAGCGTAAGGATGCCTTTTACGAGTTGAGCTACAGAACTGGTGCTACTAAAATCGATAGCTGGATTGATATAGAAGGTGGATTTGGGAATTTATTCGCCAATGCATCGCTTCGAAAACTATTCCCTAATCAGCCGTACCACGTGGAAGGTGATCCTATCGATTTATCTCGTGGTGGACGCTTTATGGCGCATCATATCATGGTGCCTAAGCAAGGTGTAGCAATTCATATCAATGCTTTTAACTTTCCGGTTTGGGGCATGTTGGAAAAATGTGCAGTCAATTGGATGGCTGGTGTGCCTGCGGTGGTATTACCTGCACCATCCTCATCCTATTTAGCCGAAGCGGTAGCACGAACGATTATCGAATCTAAAATTTTACCGGAAGGTGCCTTACAAATCATCAATGGTACCGTCAAAACTATTTTGGATACCGTAGAATCTCAAGATGTGGTCACGTTTACGGGATCTGCTTCCACAGGAAGATTGTTGAAAACACACCCACGTTTAATAGAAGAATCAGTTCCATTTACTACTGAAGCAGATTCTCTGAATGCTTCTATTTTAGGACCAGATGCAGTTCCTGGCACTCCAGAGTTTGAACTTTTTATTAAGGAAGTTAGAAAGGAAATGACCGTTAAGGCAGGTCAAAAATGTACCGCAATTAGAAGAGCGATTGTTCCTGAAAATTTAATTGAAGATGTACAGATTGCTCTTGGAAATGCCTTGGATAAAGTATCGATCGGTGACCCAAGACTTAAGGAAGTTCGAATGGGCTCACTCATCAGTAAACAGCAAGTTGAAGCGGTTAAAAATTCAGTCAATGACTTGGCAAAAGAAGCTAAACTGGTTTATGGAAATCTCGATAAAATCGAAACGATTGGAGCCGATGCCAAAAAAGGTGCGTTTATCAGTCCGATTTTACTTCGAGCAGATCATCCATTCGACAATACTATAATTCATGAACGTGAAGCTTTTGGTCCAGTAAGTACCTTAATGCCATACAAAAGCATAGAGGAAGCTGTGGCTTTGGCTAAAATGGGTAAAGGATCTTTAGTGTCGTCTATAGTAACCAATGACGATAACATTGCGAAAGACTATGTCATCAATGCCGCTAGTCACCATGGTCGAATTTTAGTGCTCAATAGAGAAAGTGCTAAAGAAAGTACTGGTCATGGTTCACCGTTGCCTTATTTGGTTCATGGTGGTCCAGGTCGTGCTGGTGGCGGAGAAGAAATGGGAGGTATGCGAGGTATCAAACATTATTTACAACGTACTGCTATTCAGGGTTCCCCAACTTCCATCACTGAAATCACTGGAATCTATCAGCAAAACGCGAAGTATAAAGAGGCTGAGCAACATCCGTTTAAATACCATTGGGAAGACATTCAAACGGGAATGTCGATGAAAACCCATAACCGTACCATAACAGATTCAGATATCATCAACTTTTCGAATCTTACTTGGGATCATTTTTATGCGCATACCGATATTACCTCACTTGATGGAAGTATTTTTGAAAAGCGCACCGCTCATGGCTATTTTATCATTTCAGCTGCTGCTGGATTGTTTGTGTATCCAAATAAAGGACCAGTATCTGCAAATTACGGATTGGAAGAATGTCGTTTCCTTCGTCCATTGTATCATAACGATACCATCTATGTGCGATTAACTTGTAAGCAAAAAGTAGATCGTGATGTGGCTTCAGCAGAACATCCTAGCGGAATTGTAAAATGGTATGCCGAAATTTTCGATGCCAATACCGATGAAAAAGTAGCCTTTGCAACGGTTCTCACCATGGTTCAGAAAAAACAAGAGACTTTTGTTGAAATGACCGAAGAAAAAATCCAAGAATGTCTGGGTAAATTAACGGCTGATGCTAAACCAAAATGGGGAATAATGACACCTCAACACATGATCGAACATCTGGAGTATACGTATAAAATAGCTTCAGGTGAGATACAGGATTTTGAAGTAGCTACACCTGAAAAGATTTTGGAAAAGGTACACGCGAGTTTATACAACTATGACAAGTTTCCAAGGAATACTAATTTTCCACAACTTGAAAAGGATACGTTAGACGATTTGAAGCATCCTGATTTACAAACAGCAATCGAGAAATTTAACGGACAACGTGAAAAGTACCTTGCATTTTTTGAGGAACATCCAGAGGCTAAACTTAAGAATTTAGTCTTTGGTGAATTGAATCGCTACGAGTCCTATTTGTTGGAACGCAAGCATTTAAATCATCATTTTGAACAATTCGGATTATTATAACAGAACATTGTCACCTCTTATATAGAACGAGAGGCTTAATCATACAAATCAATACATGGAACCATACGTAAAACAAACCATAGAAAACCAAGTTGGATATATTGAGTTTTTTCATCCTGCGCATAACTCATTGCCTTCAAATATTTTGGCGGAATTGGCAAGAACGATAAAGAATGCTGGAGAAGATAGCAACATCAAAGTAATCGTTTTAAAAAGTGGAGGAGATCGCACATTCTGTGCTGGTGCAAGTTTTGAAGAACTCATTTCCATTGAAGATGATGAAACTGGAAAAGAATTTTTCTCTGGTTTCGCCAATGTGATCAACGCTATGCGTAAATGTCCGAAGTTTATTATCGGACGTGTACAAGGTAAAACCGTTGGAGGTGGTGTCGGTCTGGCTTCGGCAACCGATTATTGCATGGCAACTAAGTTTGCAGCCATAAAATTAAGTGAATTAAATGTTGGTATTGGTCCTTTTGTGGTTGGTCCTGCGGTTCAACGCAAATTAGGATTAAGTGCCATGTCGCAAATTGCCATTGATGCTAATTCTTTTTTTGATGCGGAATGGGCAAGACAGAAAGGCTTGTACACACAACTATTTGAAACTACTGAAGAACTTGATGAAGGTGTAAAGACCTTTGCAGAAAACCTTTGTAGTTATAATCCGAAAGCCATGACCGAAATGAAAACCATGTTTTGGCGTGGTACAGAAGATTGGGATCAGTTATTGATTCAACGTGCTAAAATAAGTGGACGATTGGTGCTAAGTGAGTTCACCAAAGAAACGTTAAAACGATTTAAATAGTGATTTACGAATTCCAAGGCTACATACCAGTTGTTCATGAAACGAGCTTTGTGCATCCTTTGGCGGCTGTAACAGGTAATGTCATTATAGGGAAACACTGCTACATTGGTCCAGGAGCTGCCATTCGTGGTGATTGGGGACAAATCATTTTGGAAGACGGTGTCAATGTACAAGAGAATTGTACAGTGCATATGTTTCCTGGGAAATCCATCACTTTAAAAGAAAGTGCCCATGTTGGTCATGGTGCCATTATTCATGGGGCAAATTTGGGTAGAAACTGTTTAATCGGAATGAATACAGTCATTATGGACGATGCTGAAATAGGTGATGAATGTATTGTTGGAGCTATGTCATTTGTGAAAGCTGAAACCAAAATTCCAAATCGGAGTTTAGTCGTTGGGAATCCTGCAAAAATTATTAAGGAAGTTAGTGACGACATGATTGCTTGGAAGACCAAAGGCACACAGTTATACCAGCAATTACCAAAAGAATGTCATGATACGTTAAAAGAAGTAGAGCCTTTAAGAGACGTTCCAAAAGATAGAATATTACAAGACGATGTTTATGCCACGCTTCGTGATTTTATGAAAAAATAACCATGTCGAAAGTAGAATTTAAAATGCCCAAGTTGGGTGAGAGTATAACAGAAGCAGCCATTATCACATGGTTCAAAAATGTAGGTGATACGATTGAAGAAGATGAAATGCTTCTAGAAGTTGCTACAGACAAAGTAGATTCGGAAGTGCCTTCAAATGTATCTGGTACGATTGAAAAAATTCTTTTTGAAGCCAATGAAGTCATTAAAATTGGTGAAACCATAGCCATCATTAATGCTGATGGTTCGCAGTCGGGTGCAAAGAAAAAATCCAAACCTCAAGCAGAACAATCAAAACCGATGGAGCCATCTTCAAAAAAAGATATCTCTAAAAAGAAACGTACTGTTATTTCAAATGCAACACAAGTTCCTGCCTCAACAGCATTTACGGTTTCAGATACAGACCGATTTTTTTCACCTTTAGTCATTTCTATAGCCAAACAACACCATATCAGTTTTGAAGAATTGGCTCGGATTCCTGCTACAGGTCATGACGGACGTTTGCGTAAAAGTGATGTGTTTCAGTATATTGAAGAGGGACGACCATACCAATTTGCACAACCAGTAGTTCAGGATCCAACAGCGTATCGCATTCCACAATTGGAATTCGATAAAGGCAAAGGAAAAATTGTAGAAATGGATCGTATGCGCCAGATGATTGCTGATCACATGGTGTATTCCAAACATACTTCGCCACATGTTACAGCTTACGTAGAAGCCGATCTGACCAATATGGTGGCATGGCGAAACAAGCACAAAAAGGCGTTCGAAAAGAAATATGGCGAACGCTTAACGTTTACACCATTGTTTGTTGAGGCGGTTGCAAAAGCCATAAAGGATTTTCCAAATATCAATGCTTCAGTTGATGGAAAACATATCATTGTAAAAGACGATATCAATATTGGAATGGCTACGGCCTTACCAAGTGGGAATCTAATTGTTCCTGTGGTAAGAAATGCCGATACAAAAGATTTGAAGGCTTTAGCAGCCAATGTAAATGAATTGGCTACAAAGGCAAGGGATAACAAGCTACAAGCAGATGACATCAGTGGAAGTACCTTTACCATTTCCAATGTAGGAACTTTTGGTAGCGTCATGGGAACACCAATCATCAATCAGCCCGAAGTTGCCATTCTCGCATTAGGTATCATTAAAAAGCGTCCTGAAGTTATTGAAACAGAAAAAGGTGATGAAATTGCCGTCAGAAGTATGATGTACTTATCGCTGTCTTTTGACCATCGCGTGGTAGATGGATTTCTAGGCGGAAGTTTTGTGCGACGTGTTGCCGACTATTTTGAACAGTTTGATGTAGAAAGAACTATATGAAAAAAGACATATTAAAAAAGGGATTTTCCAATTTATGTACTGCTAAAGCCATGGCAGAGTTGTATGAAGCTAATTTTAAGCAGGTTTCCAAATATGTGCATGCTACCTCAAGAGGACATGAAGCCATTCAAACGGCCTTGGGTATGCAATTGCTACCTCAAGACTATGCCTTTCCCTATTACAGAGACGATGCGATGCTCTTGTCGTTTGGTTTGGAGCCTTATGATGTGATGTTGCAATTGCTGGCTAAAAAAGAGGATCCGTTTTCTGGAGGAAGAACCTATTATTCGCATCCCAGTTTAAAGGATGACGATAAACCAAAAATACCACATCAATCCTCAGCAACTGGAATGCAAGCAATTCCTGCGACAGGAGTGGCTATGGGAATGCAATACTTGGAAAAACAAAACCTTAACAATCCGAATGTAGCTGATAAAGACAATACCTCTAAGTTAAAACCCATAACGGTTTGTTCTTTAGGTGATGCTTCTGTTACTGAAGGCGAAATAGCTGAAGCCTTTCAGATGGCAGCCTTGAAGCAAATGCCAATACTATATTTGGTACAGGACAATGGTTGGGATATTTCAGCTAATGAAGCTGAAACCAGAGCGCAGAATGCTGCGGAATATGCGCAAGGGTTTCACGGATTGGAAGCGGTTTCTATCGATGGTGCTAATTTTATTGAAAGTTATAACGCTTTGGAAAAGGTTATCGCTACTATTAGAAAAGAACGTCGTCCATTTTTGGTGCATGCCAAAGTGCCATTATTAAATCACCATACGTCTGGTGTTCGCATGGAATGGTATCGCGATGATTTGGAAGAAGCCAAGTCGAGAGATCCTTATCCAGTACTCAAACAACAATTATTGGATAATGGGTTTACTCAAAAAGAAGTCAAAGCTATTGAGGATGCTGCAGAGAAAAAAGTCAAATCCGATTTTAAAAAAGCCCTAAAAGCTGAAGACCCAAAGCCTGAGGATTTGTTTACCCATGATTTTGTGCCAACACCAATTACTGAGGAAAAAGGAGAACGCTCACCTAAAGGAGCCGATAAAGTGGTAATGGTCGATTGTGCTTTGTTTGCTGTAGAGGAATTGATGAGAAAACATAAAGAATGTTTGTTGTATGGTCAGGATGTTGGAGGGCGACTTGGTGGTGTGTTCCGTGAAGCTGCAACCTTAGCCCAAAAATTTGGTGACGATCGCGTATTCAATACACCAATTCAAGAAGCTTTTATTGTAGGTTCAACGGTAGGTATGAGCGCAGTTGGTTTAAAACCAATCGTTGAGGTGCAGTTTGCAGATTATATTTGGCCAGGATTAAACCAGCTGTTTACTGAAGTTAGTCGAAGTTGTTATTTGTCCAATGGCAAATGGCCAGTGAGCATGATTTTACGTGTACCAATTGGAGCCTATGGAAGTGGTGGACCTTACCACTCTTCTTCGGTAGAAAGTGTTATCACAAATATTCGTGGGATTAAAATAGCCTATCCAAGCAATGGTGCAGATTTAAAAGGTTTGATGAAAGCGGCTTACTACGATCCAAATCCTGTGGTGATTCTAGAGCATAAAGGTTTGTATTGGTCAAAAGTGCCAGGAACTCAAGGAGCAACTTCTGTAGAGCCAGATGAAGATTATGTGTTACCTTTTGGAAAGGCTTGGGTATTACAGGAAATATGGAAGCAGGAAAATGTTGAAACCCTAACGATTGTGACCTATGGCATGGGAGTCCATTGGGCTTACAATGCTTCAGGTGAATTAGGAATGCGAGATCAGATTGAGATTATTGATTTGAGAACCTTGTATCCATTAGATGAAGATACCATTATGAAGTCTGTTAAGAAAACCGGAAAATGTTTAGTAGTTACAGAGGAACCTTCCAATAACAGTTTTGCTTTAGCGTTAGCTGGAAAAATCCAAGAACAGTGTTTTAAATTTCTCGACGCTCCAGTCATGACTATAGGTAGTGAAAATATGCCAGCGATTCCATTGAATTCAACTTTAGAGCAGACCATGATTCCATCGACAGAAAAAGTAAAAGCTAAAATAGAGGAGTTAATTAATTATTAGCTTTTATTTTGTATATTGAATCCCATAAATAAATTTAAATTATTATGAAAAAAAGTATTCTATTTATAGCAGTAGCAGTGTTTATGTTTTTAGGAAATCAGGCGGTTGATGCGCAAGCCAAAATTAAAAATAACACGCAAACTCAAGTTTCTGAAACTGTACAAGCTACAGCTAAAACCAAAACAACTAAGCTCGTGCGAGCACTAGAATTAAGTAGCAAACAACAAGAGCAGGTATATAATCTCTTTCTTAAATCTGAAGAGAAACTTAGTAAAGCAAGTTCTGAAATAGAAGGGAAGGAACTTAATGCTAAGCAAGCTAAAATGGACAAATATGTTGAAGCTAAAATGAAAGAGATACTGAAAGAGGAGCAGTATAAAAAATATTTAAATCTTGCTAAAGATTTATAATGAGTTATCAAATTAAAAAAAGCGACCAATTTTGGTCGCTTTTTTTATATATCATATTCTGATAAGGGCTTGGTGAATTTTTCTGGATTTGCAGCCAAGTGATATCTTGGATCGTCTATCGCTTCAATAATAACTTCTTTAAATTTTGGATTTGCCTTATACAAAAGAGTTTTGCAGTCTTCACTTAAATGTTTTAGCTTAATTGACTTTCCTTCAGCTTCATACTTGTTTACTAAATTGAAAATAGCCTCAAGAGCAGAATGGTCACTTACCCTTGATTCAACAAAGTCTATCTCAACTTGTTGTGGATCGTTTTTTACATCAAATTTACTATTGAAGTTTTGAATGGATCCAAAGAACAAAGGGCCCCAAATTTCATAAATTTTAGTCCCATCATCCTTATATCGCTTTCGAGCTCTAATCATCAAGGCGTTTTTCCAAGCAAAGACCAATGCCGAAATAATAACACCAGCTATAACAGCGATGGCTAAATCTTTCCAAACGGTAATAGCTGAAACAGCAATTAATACGATAGCGTCAGATAGCGGTATTTTTCTGATAATCCTAAAACTACTCCATGCAAAGGTCCCAATAACGACCATAAACATCACTCCAACAAGTGCAGCAATTGGAATTTGTTCAATTAATGGGGCTCCAAAAAGCACAAAGCACAATAAAGCAATGGCAGCCACAGCGCCAGAAAGTCGACCGCGACCTCCAGAATCTACATTAATGATAGATTGGCCAATCATAGCACATCCACCCATGCCTCCAAAAAGTCCGTTAAGTATATTGGCGCCACCTTGAGCAACACATTCGCGGTTACCGTTTCCACGAGTTTCGGTGATTTCATCAATTAGGTTTAGGGTCATTAATGATTCTATTAAGCCAACAGCAGCTAAGATAAAAGCTGTTGAAAAAATCAAACTCCAATGTCCTGAAAGGGTATCGAACAATCCGAAAATCTGACTTTGAAACGTAGGCAAACCACCTTTTAGTCCTTCGCCACCACCATCTCTAATGAATGATCCTACAGTATTCATTTCAATACCTGTGGAAATAGTGATTCCAGCAACAACGATAATAGCAATCAATGCAGCTGGTATTTTTTTAGTAAGTTTTGGTAAACCGAACATGATTCCCATGGTCAAACCAATAAAGCCTAGCATTTTCCATAAGGTTACATTTGAAAATAGATAGGAAAACCATTCTGAAGTGTTATTCCAAATCGAAATGTCTTTTGGAACAGCGTTAGGGAACATACCGAGTTGCGATATGAAAATAACAATAGCTAAACCATTAACAAATCCCATCATAACCGGATGGGGTATAAGTCGAACAAATTTGCCAAGCTTAAATATACCTGCTGAAATTTGAATGGCACCAACTATAAGTAAAGTTATAAATAGCCATTGCAATCCTAAGTTTTCAATGGGTGTTTCCAAACTTAGTCCAACTGAATTCCCTTTTTGAATCAAATGTACCATTACAACTGCCATAGCACCAGTAGCACCTGAAATCATTCCTGGTCGACCACCAAACAAAGCGGTTACAATTCCCATCATAAATGCGCCATATAGACCTACGAGTGGAGGAACGCCAGCCACAAATGCAAAAGCTACAGCTTCAGGAACTAGTGCTAAAGCCACAGTCAATCCTGATAAGATGTCGTTTTTTGGATTTTGAGTAAAATTTTTTCTAGTTGTTTGACCTAAAATCATAATATCTGTTCTTAGAAGTCGGCAAAGATAGGTTTTTCTAACTAAAGCTTAAAGATAGATTCCATGAACAAAAAAAGCATCAATGAAACATTGATGCTTTAATCTGTTTTATGTGTAAATTTTTTACTGGGTTAAACCTGGAGGATACTTTTCCATGATTTTTGCCACAAAATCTTTAATTTGCTCTTCTTTCTTTTCCATATTTTGGGAAATAACTCCAGTTCCCATGCCTTGCCAAATCAATTGCTTGTTTTTAGTATCGATTATATCAATAAAAAGCGTGCCTTCAGATTGAGTAGATACTACAGGCTGTCGGTTCCAACCCCAACCCCAACCTGGACCAAAGCCTCCCCAGCCCCAGCCACCAATGCCCCAAGCATTGTTGTAAACATTGACACGTTGTTGAGATTTGGTAAAAATACTAATAAGCATATCAGGATTTTCAGATTTTGTAAAGCCTTTAGCAAGTAATTCAGATTCGATGGCTCTGAGGATTCTTCTTTTGTCTAAATCGCTAATTTCTGCTTTGTCAATTCCGGTCTTAAAGAATGCAAAAGTTTTATAAGATTGGAAATTAGCCTCTTTATCATAATCTGTGGCAACTCTAACAGAGCTACATGAGGTCATAAAAAACATTACGACCAAAATAGGTATAACTTTTAATGTGTTTTTCATAGCAGTATTTTTTAAATTATAACGAGTCAAGTAAGTCTTTGTCTACAAAATTTGGAAGGGTCACCTTCAAATTTGGCTCTACTTCCATAGCGCGTTTAATGGCAAATATGGCACCTTCATTTCGCGCCCAATTGCGTCTCGCAATTCCATTATTAACGTCCCAAAACAACATTGATTTTAAACGTTTTTCCGCTTCTTTACTACCATCAAGAACCATACCAAATCCACCATTGATTACTTCGCCCCAACCAACACCACCACCATTGTGGATGCTTACCCAAGTAGCGCCTCTAAAACTATCTCCAATGACATTGTGAATGGCCATATCAGCAGTAAACCTTGAGCCATCATAGATATTACTAGTTTCTCGATAAGGAGAATCTGTTCCTGAAACGTCATGATGATCTCGTCCAAGAATAACAGGTCCAATGCGTCCTTCTTTAATGGCGTTATTGAAAGCTTCAGCAATTTTCATCCGTCCTTCGGCATCTGCATATAAAATTCTGGCTTGAGAACCTACCACTAAATTATTGTCTTGAGCACCTTTAATCCATTGGATGTTATCTGACATTTGTTGCTGAATCTCCTTTGGTGAATGACTTTTGATGTCTTCAAGAACATCACAGGCTATTTGATCTGTTTTTGCCAAATCTTCAGCTTTACCTGAAGCACAAACCCATCTAAAGGGTCCAAAACCATAATCAAAACACATTGGTCCCATGATATCCTGAACATAACTTGGGTATTTGAATTCCCTTCCCAATTCTTGTTTTTCAGACATCACATCAGCACCAGCTCTTGAGGCTTCCAGCAAAAAGGCGTTTCCGTAATCAAAGAAATAGGTGCCTTTTGCTGTATGCTTATTAATGGCAGAAGCATGACGACGTAATGATTCCTGGACTTTAGTCTTGAATAATTGTGGATTTTCAGACATCATTTCGTTGGCGTCCTCAAAAGACATGCCTACAGGATAGTAGCCTCCAGCCCAAGGATTGTGGAGTGAGGTTTGGTCACTTCCCAAGTCAATTTGAATATTTTCCTTATCAAAAGTTTCCCATACGTCGACAACATTTCCCAAATAGGCAATAGATACCGTTTCTTTATTTGCTTTGGCTTGTTTGACACGTTTTACGAGTTCATCCAAATCTGTAATTTTTTCATCAATCCATTTTTGGTCCAAACGAACTTGAGTGATTTTAGGATTTACTTCTGCACAAACAGTGATACAACCAGCAATGTTTCCAGCTTTGGGTTGTGCCCCAGACATGCCTCCTAAACCAGATGTCACAAATAGATGGCCTTGAGGCTCTTTGTTGATTTTTCTAAAACCGTTTAAAACGGTAATGGTTGTTCCATGTACGATGCCTTGCGGACCAATATACATATAGCTTCCTGCGGTCATTTGCCCATATTGAGTTACTCCTAAGGCATTGAATTTTTCCCAGTCATCTGGTTTTGAATAATTAGGAATCATCATTCCATTGGTGACCACAACTCGTGGTGCTTCTTTATGGCTAGGAAATAATCCTAAAGGATGTCCAGAATACATGACAAGTGTTTGCTCATCAGTCATTTCTGAAAGATATTTCATGGTTAATCGATACTGCGCCCAATTAGAAAATACAGCACCATTGCCACCATAGGTGATCAACTCATGAGGATGTTGCGCTACAGCATAATCTAGATTATTTTGAATCATCAACATGATAGCTGCAGCTTGCTTAGACTTGGCTGGATACTCTTCAATTGGTCGAGCATACATTTTATAATCTGGACGGAATCTGTACATGTAAATACGACCATAGGTTTCGAGCTCTTCATTAAACTCATGAATTAAATCAGCATGAAGTGACGGATCAAAATAGCGCAGTGCATTTTGTAATGCTAAAGCCTTCTCTTGTTTAGTAAGGATATCTTTGCGCTTGGGAGCATGGTTGATTGAAGGATCATAAGCCTTTGGCTCTGGTAAGGTTTTAGGGATACCTTCTTTGATTTGATTTTGAAACGATACAGTAGTGATTTCCATTACTTTTGTTTTAAAGAATTTTTATCGAAACCATAAGGACAATGTCTGCAGCCGCTTTCACAGCAATAGCCTCTTTTTAAAAGATATTGTTCAGTAAAACAGCGATAGCCTTCTGGAGTTATATAGTAATCGCCTTCTTCTAAAGGGATGATTTTTTTCATACCTTACAAAGATAAGGCAAATTGGATTGATTTTTGAATGTCATAAATCATGATTCGTGTTTTCAAACATATTGTGCCAAAAGGTTATAGAGGCATTACTATTTTTCCATTTATTTTTTTGAAACAGTCTGTTTCAAAGAAAGATTTGGTATTGATTAATCATGAAAAAATTCACCTTCAACAACAGATAGAACTTTTGATTCTGCCATTTTATATATGGTATGTATTAGAATTTTTATATTTCTATTTGAAGAGTTTCAATTGGAATAAAGCCTATCAGCAAATCTCTTTTGAAAGAGAAGCTTATTCCAATGAAAAAGACCTTAACTATTTAAAGTCAAGGTCTTTATGGTCTTTTTTGAAATATGTAAAACCTTAATGCTTGAGAACTACTTTTTGAACTTTTGAGACACCGTTTGTTAAAGTAGCTTTTACAATATAGGCACCATCCGAAAGGTTGTGGTTTTGAATAACAAAATCAGTAGTGTTGATATTTGATTTGTCAAACAAGGTTCTTCCTAAGAGGTCATACACTATAACCGATGAAATTTGCCCTCTTCCAGAATTTACCTTTATGTAGTTTCCTTTAGGTGCTTTGATTGATAAGGCATTCAGTTCTAATTCAGTAATGCTCAAAGTGTCATCTGTATATCTTAAGATAAATCTAGTATCATAATCAACAGCTTCAGAAACTGAAAATGAGTATGGAGAGGTTCTTAAGTTATGAATGGTATTCGTATAAGTATCTTCAAGATAAATGCTTTGCTCATCGTTTAAAAATAAACCATCAACATTATCAATAGCAATAGTGTATTGTCCAGCGCTTGGAAGGACGGTTCCAAGAGGTACTTGGTCTTGATTATCAAAAGGCAATGTTCTACCTTGAATGATCATTCGTTGGTCTTCAATTTTTGAATAAAAACTCAGTGAATTCATTTCCCTGACATAAGCGTCATAAAGTCTATCTTTTCCTTGTGTGGCATTTTCAATATATCCAACAAGTATGCTTGAGGAACCTCCATCATCGTCAAGTAGATTTAACCAAATTCGATGGCGTTCCAACTCATTGCTTTCTTCTGAAGATTCAGATGTTCTATAAAACGCAGTATTGCTATGGGTTCTGTCCCTCATACTGTTATTGAAAGTGACACTGCCAGATTCGTTATCGTTTAGTGCCAATACAAAGAATCCTTGACCAGAAGCAATTTTTCCACCAAACGATTCATCAGTATACGTATTGGTTCCAGAGAAATTATACGTAGTGTAATCGCTCACATCATAAGTGAATTCAAAATCGTCATAGAATGAATCACCATTAGCACCAATTTGAGTGCCATGCGTCCAAATATGAACGGCACCTTCAATAATGGTGTTGTTAGGATGGGTCAAAAAGCTTTGCGCATCTAGAGCTGAAGGATAAGGATTCCCTAATAAATTCCAGTTGTCATCAAAAGGTGTAACAGTTAAAACATCATTTCCATAAGGGTTATATGTATAATTGCTATAAGCAAAACTATTGTCTCCACTACTAATTGGTTGCGTATAAACACCATTGTTGGCAACACCATTAAACGTTGCTGTAGCTGTTGAAATTGTTGTGGTGTGGTTTGTTGGACCTCTAACAATATAACCTTTACCTTCAGTCATTATACCAGAACTTGGGTTCCAGGTTCCAAAACAGATAGGCATTCCACCTGTAGGCAACACACCAGGAGCAAAAGTTCCAGTTGGAACAGTTGGAATCCATTCGTAAATATAGTTTGTTGGTGTAAAGCCGCCATATACGCTAGAAACATTAAAGCCTTGTACAGGACTGGACCAATAAACGTAGTCTGTATTTCTAATACTAGTGTCTCTATAAAGCGTAATATTTCCAGTGTTAGGAGCTGTAGGTGTATTGGCTGTTGAACTGTCATAAACCTGAATCAAACTTGCACCATCCTGAATGATGAGCTGACCAGTTCCTTGAATATCTATAAAGTCTTGAATGGTTAAGGAAGAGGCAAATCCATCTGTATTGGCATCTGCATTTAAGGTTAATGTGGCACCTGTTTCAATAACCATATACAAACCATCACCATTGGCATTGTCATATAAGATAGGATCATTTGCTGTTGCTGGAATAATTACACAATCTGCTGAAGTTGGTACAGCAAGATCAGACCAGTTTGATGGCTCCATCCAGTTGCTTGATGTTAAGCCAGTCCAAACTTTTCCGCCTGAAACCGTAACTGTCGTCGCATCACTAACCACTAATGTTGAACTGTCACATAACGCATAAGTTACTTCAGCAGTATATGTCGTTGTTGAAGCCGGACTCACATTTATTGAGGTTTGACCATCATAAGATGGATTGTGTACACCATTTTCAAGCCATTCCAAAGTAGCAATTGATGCACCACCTGAAGGTGTAAAGCGCCAAGCTTCATTTGTTGCTGTCCAGTTGTCATCCAAACTATTTCGACATTGCGCCACAACCGCTTGAGTTGCTCCAGGATTTTGTACTCCAACAATGGCATTTCCACCATTCCAAGGTGCACCACCATCAATAACTTTTTCTTCGATATAAACCTCAATAATGTTGGTGTCTTCATATAAAACCAACATAGAGGTGTGGTATCTGCTATTGTCATAAAACATAGGAACATTATCCCAAATCACCACTAGTACATTGCAACCTCCAACTGAAGAAGTCCCAAATCGAATACTACCACCAACTCCTGGGTCGATATCGTGGTAAGCAGCATATATGGTGTTAGGGAACAGTGCTTGATCTGTACTAGGTAAATCTTCATCAAAACTATAACCACATGCGGTATTGGCATAAGTGAAGTTAAAGGAAACCATGCTATTGGCGCCAACTACAAAGTCGTTGATGTTATTGCCAAAAAAGCAAAAGTCAATAGGCATTACATAAGACAAATCAGACCATCTATCATCGTCAGATAAAGCGACGTTACTAGTTGCAGCAGCAGATAAGCTTGCAAAATATGTAGCATCGTAAGGAATCAAATCAACATCGTAATCTGAAGTATCTCCTAAATCTAAAAAGTCAGCAGTCAAGGTTTCAGAAGCAGAACCCGAACCACAAGACCCAATCGTACTACTGTCTGGTGTAACATCAACAAAAGGACAAGCTTGAGTCGCTATTGGTGCAGGCAACATACATGGTTCTTTAATACAGATATCAAAAGTTGTAGTTTCCGGAGCAGAATAATATGTGAACACCTGAACAAAATAAGTATCACCAATGGTTAAACCAGTAACTGTACTGGCGTTAGCATCAGAACAACTAATGTTATCTCCAACAGCCACCGAACAGTCAGGAGCCGTAAACCCTCCATAAACTGCATGATACATGTCAGTATCACTACCTGCAACATTAGACAATTGAATAGAATGTGTCGTATCGGTAGCTACAAAGCTATACCAAACATCATTATCTGGTGTTCCGAAGCAAGAATCAATACCAGAGTCGGTTGCATTTTCTACATATCCTGAAGTGCTTACACAAGCCATATCTGGAGTTAAAGCCACTGCATTACAAGGCTCATCATTTGGTGGAGGTGGAGGAGGCTCAACTACACAAATATCGAAAGTTGTGGTTTCTGGACCTGAAAAATAAGTAAATACTTGAATGAAATACGTATCTCCAATGGTTAAACCAGATACAGTACTTGTATTAGGATCTGAACAACTCACATTATCACCAACTGCTACAGAGCAATCAGGAGCTGTAAATCCACCATACACTGCATGGTACAAATCGAAATCACTACCAGCAATGTTTGTAATTTGAATATTGTGCGAAGTAGTGGTTGCAACAAAGCTATACCAAACATCGTTGTCTGGAGTTCCAAAACAGGCATCGATTCCTGAATCTGTTGCATTTTCAATAGTACCAGACACACTTGTACATGACGTTCCTGTAGTTAAAGGATCTGCATTACAAGGTTCGTCATTTGAAGGTGGAGGTGCAGGTTCAGTGACACAAATATCAAACGTCCCGTTGTTATTGTTTCCATATTCCCAAACTCTAATGTAAATGGTTGAACCAGGTGTTAAACCTGTTCTTGTTATTGAAGACATGGCTCCATTAGTACTATCATCATCGTCACACTCAATCAATGATAACGAACCACAGGTTCCAGAATAAATGGCCATACCACTATCTGTCATAACACCAGAATCCGTGTCAATTGTTATATTTCCACTTGCTGGTACTGTTGCTGTAAACCAAACATCACCACCACTGTAGCTGGCACAACCAGGCGCTGGTACACCTGTAGAAGCTGTAGCGTTGGCATTTGTATAAGTTGTAAATGAACAAGTCGCATTAACCGTTAATGTTTGTGCACTACAAGGATCGTCATTTGCAGGCGGCATTGGTCCAGAACAAGAAGTACAGGTTATCTCAGTCACACAACAGGTTGTTGCAGTACCACAAGCAGCATTGGTATTAAAATGTACATAATGATCTCCAGAAACAGTAGCTGTGAAAGAATAAGGCTCATTTCCACTTCCAACAACAGGACCATTGTAGGCTCCACTTCTCACTGTAATATAACCACCACAGTCACTCGTGATTTCATAAGTTTCACCAGCGACCACACTTGTAATTGGAGCATACTCTTCTTGATAATTACAAAAGCTAATGTTAACAGGGTTGTTATCTGTAGGTGCTACGGCTCCACCCCAAGCAATAGTATTAGTACATTGACCAAAACTGTAAATATTGATGAGAAAAACAAAAGTTAGTAAAGCGAGTAATTTTTTTGTCATATTCTAAAATTTTATCATGACTAGCACAGCATTCATTCATTAGTCTTGAGCGGTAAAAATTTTAGATAGTTTGGGGTAAATATTTGAGTGTCAATGTACTCAATATTTATATAAATTTAATAAAAATTTAGATAATTATCGGTTTTTTTGTTAAAGGACTTTTTTATTGGATGAAAGTCAATTTTTTTGTTGCGAATAATCGATTGTTTTAGATAAAACTTAAAACTATTCTCAGTTTGGATTTCAATTCCTATTATAGATGAAAAAAGCCTCGATGGTCGTCGAGGCTTTTTTTGGTGTTTAAATATTTTAAGCCTAACGTTTCAGGATTACTTTTTGGGTTTTTGCGATGCCGTTGTTCAGCGTCGCTTTTACAATATAAGAACCACTTGATAAGTTAGGGTTTTGAACGGTGAATTCTGAAGCACCAATACCTGTTTGGTTGTACATGGTTCTTCCTAATAGGTCATAAACGACAACAGAATCAATAGTATTGCTGCTAGATGTTACCTTAATGTAATTACCTTTTGGTGCAATGATAGAAAGGCCATTCAATTCAAATTCATTGATACTTAAGGTATCATCAGTATATCTTAATATGAAACGATCTCCATAATCGATAGCATCGTCTACCGTAAAGGTATATGGTGACGCTTTTAGATTGTGAATGACATTGGTATAAGTATCTTCCAAATAAATGTTTTGATCATTGTTCAAGAACAAGCCATCAACTCCACTAATTGCAATGGTGTATTGACCAGGATCAGGAAGAACCGTTCCTAAAGGAATTTGATCAGCTTCGTTAAAAGGCAACGACCTTCCTTGGATGATCATACGCTCGTCATCAATTTTAGAGTAAATGCTCAAATTATTTACTTCTCTTAAGTAAGCATCGTAAAGACGGTCTTTCTCTTGAGTAGCACCTTCAATGTAACCAACCATGATACTCGAAGCATTTTCGCTGTCATCAATTAAATTCAACCAGATTCTATGACGTTCAATAGCATTAGTGTCTTGAGTATTAGGATCACTGTTTCTATAGAAAACCGTATTGCTATGCGTGCGATCTCTCATGCTATTGTTAAAAGTCACGCTTCCAGACTCGTTATCGTTAAGCGCCAGAACAAAAAATCCTTGTCCAGAAGCTATTTTACCACCAAATGTTTCGTCAGCATACGTATTGGTTCCAGAGAAATTATAAGTGGTATAATCGTTCACATCATAAGTTAATAGGAAGTCATCATAGAAAGACTCACCATTAGCACCAATTTGAGTGCCATGTGTCCAAATATGAACCGCACCTTCAATAATTGAGTTGTCAGGATGCGTTAAAAAGCTTTGTGCATCAAGCGCTGAAGGATAAGGGTTTCCTAAAAGGTTCCAGTTATCATCAAATGGTGTCACTGTGAGAATGTCTCCATAAGGATTGTATGTGTAATTGCTATAGGCAAAACTATTATCACCACTCGAAATAGGTTGTGTAATTTCACCGTTATTTGGCACACCAGTAAAGGTCGAAGTAGCTGTTGAAACCGTTGTTGTGTGGTTGGTTGGACCTCTAACGATATAACCTTTTCCTTGAGTCATCGTACCAGAGCTAAGTCCACTCCATGTTCCGTAGCATATTGGCATACCTCCAGTTGGTAAAACACCAGGCGCAAAAGTCCCAGTGGCAACCGTTGGAATCCATTCATAAATGTAGTTTGTTGGTGTGAAACCAGCATAAACATTAGAGACATCGAATCCTTGTACAGGACTAGACCAATACACGTAGTCGGTACGTCTGATATCAGTATCTCTACTAAGAGTGATGTTTCCAGTATTAACACCAGAATCAAGAACTTGTATCAAACTAGCACCATCTTGTACGGTAAGTGTACCAGTACCTTGAACGTCAATTTTATCTTGCAAGGTCAATGAAGATCCGAAACCACTGGTATCGGTATCACCAACTAATGTCAAAGACGCTCCAGTTTTAACCGTTATATCGTAACCATCTGCATTGATGTTATCACCAATTATTGGATCGTTAGCTGTAGCTTCAATACAAACACATTGCTCGTCGGTTGGAGCCGTCCCTTGCGTCCAGTTTGAACCTGTATTCCAGTTTGTATTCGTTGCACCTGTCCAAGTCTTACCAATAACAAAGTCTGCTTGTTGTCTTACACCAGGATTTAAAGGACATTCAGCCCAGAACGAATAGATGCCTGGTGTATTGGTGTCTGGTAATCCAGAGCCTGCAACACCTACAGGGTTAAATCCGTCACCTGATCCAATCGCTGTTCCTCCAGCAGCGACTGTAAACCAGTCAGGAGCAGGTGTTGAAACAGGAAAGCTTACGTTCCAAGTATATGCGCCTGAGACAGTAGTCGAGGAAAAACCAAATACTGTAGTAATGAGAATGTAATTAACACCTGTAGTAAGATTTACTGTCATCTGAGGCAATAAACCAACACCTGAATCATCATCTCGAATTACAAATCCAGCTCCACAGACACCTGGTGTAAAACCAGTTTCAACAATATAGCCCATACCATCAAAGCCTCCTGAGGTCATTTCAAAAATATAAGTACCAGTTTCGGTAACTGTAAATGGTGTTGTTGTATAATTTGAAGTATTAGCTGAAAATAAACAAGTAGTATTATTTGCTGCTGATTCAGGTCTTGGAGCAACAGGATCAGTTGCTGCATTAAGACTGCCACTTATTGTGTTGCCTAAACTCGTAGTTCCTACAACTGCACCACATGTAAGTCCGATGTCAGAGGTAAGTTCTCTAGGAGTTTCACCAGGGCAATTCATATTGACGCCATTGGTTCCAGCAGGAACAGGAGTAGTAAGACAAATGTCAAAAGCACCTTCACCATCAAAAAAGTCCCAAACACGAATATAAAGAATTTCACCTGGAGTTCTACCTGTAAGAGTAATTGATGAGTCAATAGGGAAAGCACCATCGTCATCATCACATTCAATCAAAGAAAGTGATCCGCAAGTCCCTGAGTAAACAGCTATACCAGTATCTATAACTGTGTTGTTAGTTTCAATAGTTAATTCTCCTGTGGAATTCACTTCGTAAGTAAACCATACGTCACCAGTTGAATAACTAGCACATCCAGGCAGAGGAAGTTCACCAGAATCGGTTGCAGCAACGTTGGTAAATGTTTCTAATAGACAATTAACATTTGAATATAATTCAATAGCTCCAGAACAATCATTGTTCTCTGGAGGTGCAGCAGGAGATGTAATTTCTAAAATAAATTCCGCATAATTTGGTGCCGCATGATCATCAATAAAAATGTAATAGGTGCCAGGTGTCAAGGTATAAGTTGCCGTGCCACCAATGGCACTAGCAGTGTAAATACCTCCAACACAGTTACCTGCCGTATTAGGACAGCCTGAAAAAATACCTAGGGCTTTTAGGTTTGTACCGTAGGAATTTAGGAGATTAAATGTATAATCGCCACCAATAACAACATCAATGATATATACTCCATCTTCACCACTACCAAACCAAGTTGGTATTGGAGCGCAGGTGTAGGCACCTGAGTTGTATGCATTGCCTAAGCCTTGTGTGGTTTGTTGCCCAGTGGATATAGTTGCTCCAGGCACCAAAGTTAATGGTACTGGACTTGTACAATCAGGTCCTGGGGCTTGACTAAACGTAGTTTGACCTATAAATAAACATAAAAGAAAAACCTGTAATTTTCTAATCATAATCTTAACAATTTAGAGCATAAACAAAGACACCCTTGTTGGGATATCTTTAACGTAGGAAAATAATCAGACAGAAATTTGGGGTATTTTGTCTTTATAAGATATTCAAAAATATATAATTTTAACAGAAAAATAAAGATTTCTTTACATATTTGATGAAATGTATAGTTTTATGGGTAAAAACCGCCTTCAGCTTGAAAACCATTTGTTTATATTGCCAGATTATTTAAACCATCCCTTTATTTCAGGCAATAAACTGAGAAAATTAAAATACAATGTTTTAGAAGCCAAAAAACAGAAAAAAGAGACCCTGTTGACTTTCGGTGGTGCCTATTCAAATCATATTGCTGCAGTGGCTTATGCTGGAAAAGAATACGGGTTTAAAACCGTAGGTGTTATTAGAGGTGAGGAATTAGCTGATTCTATCAGTCAAAATCCAACGTTGACTTTTGCTCAAAACTGCGGAATGGAATTCAAATTTGTGAGCAGAGAGCAGTATCGTAACAAAAATAATCCGCTTTTTTTAAATCAGTTAAAAGAGGCGTTTCATAATATTTATGTGCTTCCTGAAGGCGGCACAAATGCGCTTGCGGTTAAAGGTTGTGAAGAGATTCTTGAAGAAGCCGATGCAAAGTTCGATTATATCTGTTGTCCTGTGGGAACAGGCGGAACAATTTCAGGACTTATCAATTCAAGTTTTAAACATCAGAAAATTATTGGTTTTCCGGCGTTAAAAGGTGATTTTTTAAATAAAGAAATCACTAAATTTGCAGCTAAAACAAATTGGGAGCTCAATCTTGATTATCACTTTGGTGGTTATGCAAAAGTAACCGATGCACTAATCGCTTTTATCAATACATTTAAGTTGCAATACAACATACCTCTAGACCCTATTTACACTGGAAAAATGATGTTTGGTATTTGCGATATGATTCAAAAAGGTTATTTTGATGAAAACGCTAAAATTTTAGCTGTTCATACAGGTGGTTTGCAAGGTATAGCTGGAATGAATACAGTTTTGAAGCAACAAAACAAGCCCTTAATCGTTTAATGTTTATGAAAAAATTTTGTGTTGTTTTATTGATGTCGCTTGTCGTAGTTTCCTGCGGATCGAAACGGAAAATAGTTACCAAGAAAAAAGATAGTAGACCTAAAATTGAGCAGGTCTCGACGCCAACAGAAACTCCTACAGAAACCATTGGTCTGCCGCCAAAGACTTCTTCACCTCAGATGAATTCCACAGAAGCTTATATTGCTTATTACAGTGCTATTGCCCAAGAGGAAATGCGCAAGTATAAAATTCCTGCCAGTATTACTTTGGCACAAGGCATCCTTGAGTCTGGTTCTGGAAAAGGAAGATTGGCAGTCGAAGCTAATAATCATTTTGGAATCAAATGCCATGGATGGACAGGTGAGAAAATCTATCACGATGATGATGCGTCTCAAGAATGTTTTAGAAAATACACTTACGCTAAATCTTCTTTTGAAGATCACTCCTTGTTTTTAACTTCACGCAGTCGTTATTCAAAACTGTTTCAATTGCGTGAAGATGATTACAAAAGTTGGGCAAAAGGCCTTCGAGCCGCAGGTTATGCCACAGATAGGAGATACCCTGAAAAATTGATTAGCTTGATAGAACGCTATAAGCTTTACAGGTATGATGACGAAGTGTTGGGTAATTATACTCCTAAAAACGTATCCACATCAGAAACTGCTTTAACCCATATTGTAGTTAAAGGAGACACTTTGTATTCCTTGTCAAGAAAATACAACCTAACGGTTGAGCAGTTAAAATCACTTAACAATTTAAAAACGAACGATTTGTCTATTGGACAGGTCTTGAAACTCAATTGATGTATGTTATATAAACGAAGTAGCGCATTATTTAAAGAAGCTAATCAGGTTATTCCAGGAGGTGTCAACTCTCCCGTAAGAGCCTTTAAGGCTGTTGGTGGAACGCCAATTTTCGCTAAATCTGCAAAAGGTGCCTTTATCTATGATGAAGACGGAAATCGTTTTATAGATTATATCAATTCCTGGGGACCAATGCTCTTGGGTCATGCTTACAAGCCAGTAGTTGATGCAGTTGTAGAAAAGGCTAAGTTGGGAACTTCTTTTGGAATGCCAACTGAAATTGAAACTAAGATTGCCGAATTGGCAGTTTCTATGGTGCCTAACATTGACCAGATACGTTTTGTGAACTCTGGAACAGAAGCTTGCATGAGTGCCGTTCGATTGGCGAGAGGTTATACGAAAAAAGAGAAAATCATCAAATTCGCTGGCTGTTACCATGGTCATAGTGATGCATTTTTGATACAGGCTGGAAGTGGTGCTGTTACGTTTGGAAGCCCTAACAGTCCTGGTGTGACACAAGGTACGGCAAAAGACACCTTATTGGCGCGATATAATGATATTGAACATGTAAATTCCATTCTTGAAGCTAACAAAGGAGAAGTGGCTTGTATTATTTTGGAACCTGTAGCTGGTAATATGGGTTGCATACCGCCAAAACAAACATTTTTACAAGATTTGAGAGAAGCTTGTAATCAACATGGTGTATTGCTCGTATTTGATGAGGTCATGACAGGCTTCAGACTGGCAAAAGGTGGTTGCCAGGAACTATACAATGTAGATGCTGATGTGGTTTGCTTCGGAAAGGTAATTGGAGGAGGTTTGCCAGTTGGTGCTTTTGCCGCTAGAGCAGAAATCATGAATCATTTGGCACCTAATGGAAGTGTCTACCAAGCGGGAACCTTAAGTGGTAATCCTTTGGCAATGGCAGCTGGATTAGCAATGCTAACAGCTATTAATGATGATGATCAGCTTTTCAAACGTTTGGAGGAAAAAACAGCGTATTTACATAAAGGCATCAAAAATGTTTTAGATAAGCATTCAATAACACATACCATAAATCGTGTTGGATCAATGATATCTGTTCATTTTGCTGAAGACGAAGTAGTAGATTTTCAGAGTGCTGCAAAAGGGAATAATGAAACTTTTAAGGCCTTTTTCCACGGAATGCTTGACGAAGGCATTTACATTGCGCCAAGTGCTTTTGAAACTTGGTTTATTACCGATGCACTTACTTACGAAGATTTAGACAAAACGATTGCTGCGGTTGATACGGTTGCAAACCAGTTGACATAAAAAAAGCCTATTTAATTAAAATAGGCTTGAGTCAATTAACATGAAAACGTTAATAGGTTCTGTAGAGCTGAAGATACCTTTCAAATTGTTCTTCAGTCATGATTTCTTTAAGCTTGTTGTCTAAAACCGTGTTGATTTTTTCCAGTCTTTTCTGGTTTTTATCTAGGTTGTTGCTGATTTTGCTGTAAGCTTCCTCAAATTCTTTATACGCTTGATAAACCTCTTCTAATTGAAGATTGTTTATTTTGATATTTTTTTTGATT
Source organism: Psychroserpens sp. XS_ASV72 (assembly GCF_041224425.1). NCBI lineage: Bacteria > Pseudomonadati > Bacteroidota > Flavobacteriia > Flavobacteriales > Flavobacteriaceae > Psychroserpens > Psychroserpens sp. XS_ASV72. The sequence goes on from NZ_JBGFGL010000071.1 coordinate 174,287, forward strand.
TCTTTCGCTTTCTCAGATGCAGCTGCATTCATTTCAATGGTATTCTGAGCGTTAAGGCTTTGGGTGTTAAAAGCTAAAGCGAATACAAATAAGAAAAGGGTAACTATTTTTTTCATTTTCAAATTGTTTTAAGTGCAATTAAGTGCCTAAATTAATCATTTTTATTTGAAATCAACAAAAAAAGCACTGATTAAAAAACCAATGCTTTTAAAACTAAACTAATCAATCTCAACTAACGTCCTCTTTTTTCGTCACCTTTATGACGCTTTTGAATTTTCTTTTTGTGTTTTGTAGTCTGAGCCTTTTCCCATTTTTCAAATTGATTGTTATTTAAAATGGATTTCATTTGCTTCTTCATGGCAATTTCGCGGTCAAGTCTTTCATTCATCATGGCATAACGCTCTTCCTTAGTTGGTTTTTCTTTATTGTCTTTTTTTGCCGCTTTTCGAGCTTCTCTTTTTTCTTGCATAAACTGCGCTTCTTCTAAAAACAGAGCCTTGATCTTTTTTTGTTGTGCTTCGGTAAGATCGAGATGTAAGGTCATTTGTTTCGTTTTTAAGGTTGCAGCTTCTTCAGGTGAAAAATCTTTTAGCATAGCCTCTTTTTTGTGAGGTCCTTGTCTGTGTTCTTTGTGCTCTTGCGCTAAAGCTGGTAATGTCATTACTGCGATAGCCATTAAAATTATTTTTTTCATTTGTGTCTTGTTTTTTAATTATTAGATACCCATTTGACCAATGACGTTAAACTTGGTTTAATGAACATACGTTTTTTAACCTTGATTTAACGTTTTTTGTGTTTTATCAATCAATTCCATTGTAGTGGTATAAAGTGATTTCTTTTCCATTTTACTTTTTAGCCAAGCGTAAAAACTCATTACAAAGATATCTTCTTTGTTTGCACCTATCCAAGTAAAGGATGATTGTACTTTGTCTTTAAAGGCTTGGGAAGTAACTTTTTCAGGGTGTTTGTAATAATAGGTAAGTAAATTCAAATACGTTAATACACGTTCTTGGTGAATTTGTTTTAAATAGCTACTGTAATTTCTTTTAAAGCTTTGTAAGCGCGACTCCAGTAGGTTGACGTCTCCCAATTCAATGCGTAGGATGATTTCAACAAGATTCTTTTTGATGGTCCATTCCTTTCCAGCCTTTTCAGTATAGTATTTATCGGTGTGATAAAATTTTGAGAATAGCTTAGAGGCCTTTTTTAAATTTTCGTCCTGAATATAGAACATGGCCAAGCTTAGATGGATGTCTAAAACTGCTTCCAAATCCTCATGTTTTTTGGTGATGATGGTTTCCAATGTGGCTATGGCCTTAGATTTTTCGCCTTTAAAATTGAAATTTAATGCAAGCAGTAAATGGTATTTAAGAACAAAACTATTGTAGTATTTTCGACGTTGTTGTTGCATGAGTTCATGCATGGCTTCTAAGTATTCCAATGATTCGTCAAACTTCTTGTTTCTAAACAAGGTGTTCGAAATCATGTATAGGATTTCCAAATGGTAGTACAATTGATTGTTGTTGGTTTTTTTGGATTGGATTTTCTGGTAGGTTTCAATCAAAAAAGGTTCAATTTGCAAATAATCTTTAGTGACAAAAGCTGAAATACTTACAATGGCCATTAATTGGTATAGTGATTTGAAAGACAATGAATCGTCAACATCAATATCATGTTCTGATAAGGCTGTATTCAAAATGGTTTGAAAATCGACAATTTCACCTTTGTAAGTCATATTGCTTAAGGTTTGTCTTACCTTGGCATATACCATATTCAATTCCTCTTCTAGTTGGTGCTGTTTTTGGTTGCTTTTGAATTTAGCTATCAAGGCGTCTATGTTTATGGTGGCATTGAGATACGCATATTGAATTTTGGTGTGGTAGATTTCGTTCAATAAGGCAAATAGCGAATGCTCTTGAGCAAGCACTTCGGCCTTATCTAAAATGGCATAACCGACTTTCGTTTGTTTTTTAATGAGAAAACTTCGAGATGTCAAGATGTATTTAATGATTTGCATATCTATTGAGTTTTCTTCTTCTAAACTCGTGTTGGCAATGAAATCAATTAAGGATTGGTAGAGTCGCTTTCGTAAGGCATGATATGCCGATTTGTTATCATTTCTATAAATGGCTTTGCAAATCGCTTTTGAATCGAGCTGGTCTTCCACCAATAGCTTGAACAATTCTATATTTTTGGTATCGTTGCGCTTGTTCTTTTTTTCCAAATACTGAATAAAACGTTGCTGTTCTTCTGAAGAAAGGCTTGAGGTAATAGTGCTTAAATCAGTCATTTAATCGTCATTATTATTTTAATTAACATCTAAAAATAATATTAAAATAGGTAAAATTATAATAATATATCGTCAGTTTTAATTTTAATTAGATTTTACCACTTTAATATTCTAAAGCACTTTTGTATCGTAATCATTAAAACTATGTATTATGAATTATCAAACCACAGTTTCCTTAAAGGAAGAAGACAAAAAACAGAAAAAAGAAACCAAGGTGTACGATCAAAAACCGACTCCAGCTTTTATTGGAGCCTCTTGGTCAGCCTTGTTCATTGGAATGATTTCTTACTGTATTGGTCTATGGAATGCCAATATGATGCTTAACGAAAAAGGATATTATTTTACCATTCTGCTCTTCGGATTGTTTTCTGTAATCTCTGTTCAAAAATCGGTAAGAGACCGACTCGAAGGTCTTCAGGTGACCGATATTTACTACAGTATTAGTTGGTTTACATCTGTAACAGCTATTTTACTTTTGGTGATCGGACTTTGGAATGCCAATTTGGAATTGAGTGAGAAAGGATTTTATGGCATGTCATTTACACTAAGTCTGTTTGCCGCAATTGCGGTTCAAAAAAATACGCGAGATCTAGCTTATATCAATAATAAATGTAAAGCTGAAGACGACCAAGACTAGTATTTGTTTGAGATACTGATGGCTTGAAGCAAGTGCATAACTTTTTTATAGTACTTGCTTTATGTCTTCTCATAATTCTTAACTTTTATCATTAAAATATCTTTATTATGAATTCACGGCTTATTAAGGAATTGCCAGAATTGGTAGCAAATAATGTGATTTCACATGATGTGGCTGCTAAGATTGAAGACTACTACAGTACTAAGCAAACAGAGACTCCTAATAGATTGTTTGCCATTTTTGGGGTTTTAGGATCGCTTTTGGTAGGCTTGGGTATCATATTGATTTTAGCCCATAACTGGGATCATTTTAACCGCATGACCAAAACCATTTTGGCTTTCATTCCTCTATTGATTGGTCAAGTTATTGTTGGTTTTTCCATCTTAAAAGAGAAAAGCCAGGCTTGGAAGGAAGCCTCAGGAACTTTTTTGTTTTTTGCAGTTGGTTCTAGTATTGCATTGGTGAGTCAGATTTACAATATTCCAGGTAATCTAAGTACTTATATCTTAACATGGATTGCCATTTGTTTACCTGTTATGTATTTGCTGAAATCCAATATGTTGGCCATTTTGCATTTGGTCTTTTCAACGTATTATGCTTTCGAAGTTGGTTATGGCCATTTTAGTATAGACGAAACACCTTGGCTGTACTTGTTATTGATAGCATTGGCTTTACCACATTATTTAGAGTTACTTAAGCATAAGGCTAGCCATAACATAACCTCGATTTTCAATTGGTTGTACCCTTTGAGTTTTACGATTGTGCTTGGCGCTTTTGTAAATGACTTATCTGAACTAGGGTTTTTAATGTATTTGTTACTCTTTAGTTTGTTTTACAATATTGGAAAGCTACCATATTTTGATGACCAGAAACTTCGTAGGAATGGCTATCTCATCTTTGGGTCGCTAGGAATTATCATTTTGATGCTCATCATGAGTTTTGACGATTTCTGGTTTGTTGAGCAATTGTTGTTCAATGCTCAGGAAAGTTATGTGTCTTTTGTTTTGGCAATCGCCAATGTCATGCTTTTGATTTGGTCTTACAATCGTCAATGGATTAAGTCTTTCAATTTGTTTCAATATGTATTCATTGTGTTTTTAATCATGTATCTGTTTCAACTCAACTTACCTACGATTGGGACACTCATTGTTAATGTATTGATTTTCGTTTTAGGACTTACAACAGTTAAAATCGGCGTGGATAAGTTCCATTTCGGAATTTTGAATTACGGACTTTGTATTGTGACAGCTCTCGTAATCTGTCGATTTTTTGATACCAACATCAGTTTTGTGGTTCGTGGATTGTTGTTTGTTGGAGTGGGAGTTGGGTTTTTCTTAACCAACTATATCATGCTTCAGAAACAAAAACGAAATAAAGAACAATTAAAATAAGTCATTATGAAAACCAAACATATATTCATTCTTTTTGTCATAGTCGCTCTGGTTCAGATTGGAATTCCAGCGCAAATGATATGGAACCGAGAGTCAATTCTCGATACTGGAAAAGCCTTCAAGTTTAAAACCCAACCTGTAGATCCTTCAGATCCTTTTAAGGGAAAATATATATACCTCAATTATGAGATGAATAGTTTTCCATCAAGTCAAGAAACATGGAAACGAGGTGAGGATATCTATGTGTCGATTTCCGAAGATAGTCTTGGTTTTGCAAAAGCTATTGCGATTACTAAAAAGGCACCAAAGCAACAAGCGTATGTGAAGGCAACTGTAGATTGGAGTGTCAATAATAAAAAGGAAATTCGTTTTTCGTTACCATTTACTGAGTTTTATATGGAAGAGAATAAGGCTTACGATGCCGAAATAGCCCATCGAAATGCGCAACGGGATTCACTGCCAAATAATACATATGCCTTGGTGTATGTAAAGGAAGGTGAGGCGGTTTTGGCAAACGTATTCATAAACGATATTCCTATTGCCGAATTTGTTGAGCAATAATTAAAATTTGGCTAACTTTGGGTCAATCTGAAACTTTCGCTAAGGCGATATAAAATCAAAAATTTAAACATGAAAAATACGGTACTAATTGCATTGTTGGCAATTTTTGTAATCTCTTGTAAAGATGAAGGAAAGAAAGATGTCGAGGTTGCTGAAGACACAAATGAAATGACTTCTATGGAAAAAAACCTTAGTAAATATGTAAGTTTTAAACTTACCACAGATGTTAGCAAGTTGACAGAAAAGGAACGTGAAATGATTCCACTTTTGATTCAAGCTGCAGATATGATGAACGATTTGTTCTGGTATGAGGCTTATGGTGATAAAGAAGCTTTGTTGAACTCTATTTCTGATGAGGATACCAAAACATTTGTAAAAATCAATTATGGTCCATGGGATCGACTTGATGGTAACGCACCTTTTGTTGAAGGTGTTGGTGAAAAACCAGCTGGCGCAAATTTCTATCCTACAGATATGACGAAAGAAGAATTTGAAGCTGCAGATATCGAAAACAAATCAAGTATCTACAATTTCGTTCGTCGTGATGAGAATGGTAAGTTGTATTCCATTCCTTATCACAAACAATTTAAAGCTGAAGTAGAAAAAGTTTCAGATTTACTTAAACAAGCCTCAGAGCTGGCAGAAGATGAAGGATTGAAAACGTATTTAGAATTAAGATCCCAAGCGCTTCTAGATGATAATTACCAACCTAGTGATTTGGCTTGGATGGATATGAAGACCAATACTTTGGATATTGTTATTGGTCCAATCGAAACCTATGAAGACCAATTGTTTGGAAACAAAGCAGCTCATGAAGGATATGTTTTGGTTAAAGATCAAGAATGGAGTCAGCGCTTGGCAAAGTTTAGCGCTTACTTACCAGAACTGCAAGAAGGCTTACCTGTTGATGCAGCCTATAAAAAAGAAACGCCTGGAACCGACAGTGATTTAAATGCTTACGATGTTGTGTATTATGCTGGCGATTGTAACTCTGGTAGTAAAACCATAGCGATCAACTTACCAAATGATGAGGAAGTGCAATTGCAAAAAGGAACCCGTCGTTTACAGCTTAAAAATGCAATGCGTGCTAAATTTGACAAAATTTTAGTGCCAATTTCAGAAAAGTTGATTGATGAAAGTCAGCGCCAACATATCACATTCGATGCGTTTTTTGCCAATACCATGTTTCATGAAGTAGCTCATGGTTTAGGAATCAAAAATACGATTAATGATAAAGGAACCGTTCGAACTGCGCTTAAAGAACATGCCAGTGCTCTTGAGGAAGGTAAGGCTGATATTTTAGGTTTATATATGATTCAGCAATTGCATTCTAAAGGCGAATTGGATGAAGATCTTAAAAATAATATGGTAACCTTTATGGCTGGTATCTTTAGATCAGTACGTTTTGGAGCGTCTTCAGCACATGGAAAAGCCAATATGATCCGATTTAATTTCTTCAAGGAAAAAGGAGCATTCTCAAGAAATGAAGATGGGACTTACAAAGTCAATTTTGATAAGATGGAAACTGCGATGGAAGACTTATCAAATTTAATACTAACACTTCAGGGTAATGGAGATTACGATGGTGTGGCTAAATTGGTACAAGAGAAAGGATTGATTTCTTCCGAATTGCAAGCTGACCTAGACCGATTAAGTGAAGCTAACATTCCTGTAGATGTGATTTTTGAACAGGGTGTTGATGTTTTAGGTCTTTAAATTATAGACAAACATACATCATAAAGAACCTTTCTTGTTCGTAATGAGCGGGAAAGGTTTTTTGTTAGGATAAAATGCGTTTTCTGAATTTATCTTTAGCGTCATCATCATCACCAAAAAGCCATTGTATGACGTTGTCTTCCCACATGGCTTCACGTTCTGTTTCGCTAATGATGTTTCGTTCAATGGCTAGATCCAAGATTTTTCCAGGATAGGAGCTTTGTTTCATGTTCTCCATTTCACCTAAGGGATAAGGATCGTCCAATCCCATAAGGACTTGTTTTGAGCCTTGATTTTTGATTAGTAAGTCCAAACTTCCAGTATCATGAACCAAGGTGTCAAAGAAGATATTTTTATGACCAACAGCTTTTCTCGGATGTGTTTTGCCTTCGAACAAATCAGGTCTGCCATCAAATCCTTGAATACGACGACCTAAATTAATTTGCGCTAATTGTCCACCATGCGCAAAACAGATACGCATATTTGGATAGCGATCATAATACCCATTCAAGGTCAAAAAGTGATAGGCATCAGCACATTGTGCCAACATCCAAATCAAATGGAAACGCCAAGAAGTGTTTTCAAGTTTAATGAATTTTTCTCCATCATAAGGGTGAATTTCAACAGCGAGATTGTATTTGTTGGCCAGTTCAAAAATAGGCTCGTTCTCTTCATCAAAAATACAACGCCAAGTCCCAATCGTGTCCATGTAATGCGTTGGTAAACACAATAGTTGCATGCCCAATTCTTCAACACAACGTTCAATTTCCCAGCAAGCACCTCTTACAAATCCTGGATGAACCACAAATCCACAGGTAAACTTACTCGGATTTTCTTTCTGTATTCTTGCATTGAAATCATTTTGAAAACGCAAGGCTTGTTTCATTTCTTCTAAACGTAAGCCATTACCATACAATTGGGACAGGTTCAAAACCACAGCATGGTCAATTTTGAAATGTTCCATCCAAGCCAACTTTTCATTTAAAAAGAAACTCGAATCTGTGATAGGACGATTCCAATCCTTTTGAAGCATGAATTTCCGGTCTTTATCCACCCAGAAAATGCCCTTGTCTTTCATGAACTCAGGAATTTCCTCAGGATAAGGAAGTAAGTGGGAATGCCCATTAATTCTCAACTTGCGTTTTTCCATAAGAAAGAGGTTAGTTTAGATTTACGCTTAATCTTCGAGTAAAGCTTTTTTTGGAGGCAGCATAATCTCACCACAATTAGGACAAGTGCGCTTCAGTTCATCACCATAGTATTTGTCAAAAATACCAGGCATATCGGTTTCAATATTGTCTAAGGTAAAATCTTCCTCGTATAATTTGGTAGTGCAATTTTCACAAAACCAAAGTAGGGCATCCTTAACGCCTTCATCACGCGGATATTCAATGACCAATCCAACAGTATTGGCACCACGTTGAGGTGAATGTGGCACTTTTGGAGGCAATAAGAAGATCTCGCCTTCCTTGATGTGAATATCCTTAGGTGTTCCATTGTCAATGACTTTAAGAACAATATCGCCTTCAATTTGATAGAAAAATTCAGGCGTTTCGTTGTAATGATAATCTTTTCTACTATTTGGGCCACCAACAACCATAACGATGAAGTCACCATCTTTCCAAACCACTTTATTACCTACTGGTGGCTTTAAAAGATGTCTGTTTTCTTCAATCCAGGCTTTAAAATTAATAGGAGGAAATAATCTGCTCATCATGTTGTGTTTTTGGGCGTTTCGCTCTTTAGCTAAAGCCAAAGACCGTCAGGCTTTCGGTAGTCGCTCTTTGCTAGGAGCTCCAACAATACCTCAATCCTTAACGCAAATTCATCAATTCAATAAAATTAAGAATAAAAAATCGAATTTGTAAGCTTAAAGTGACTTAGTTCTTCCACCATCAACAGGTAAATTAATCCCATTGATATAACTGGCACGTTCACTGGCTAAAAAGGTAATGGCATCAGCCAATTCCTCGGGTTTCGCAAAACGTTTAGCAGGCACAATGCTTTTCATGGCATCGGCAGCTTCGGTTTCGGTTTTTCCAGTTTTAACCGACTTGTTTTTTATGATTTCCGATAGGCGATCAGTGCCAGTAGCTCCAGGTAATACATTATTGACTGTTATGCCAAATGGTCCTAATTCATTAGCCAAGGTCTTGCTCCAATTGGCAACAGCACCGCGAATGGTATTGCTCACACCTAAACCATCCAAAGGTTGTTTTACCGAAGTGGAAATCACATTGATAATACGCCCAAATTCTTCGCTTTTCATAAACGGAACAACTGCCTGAGCGAGTACATGATTACATTTTAAATGTTGTGTAAAGGCACTTTCAAATTCAGAAAGTTCAGCTTCAAAAACGGGTCCGCCTTTGGGTCCACCAGTATTATTGACCAAAATGTGAAAGCCATGATGGTTTTTGATATAATTGTTGACCTTATCTTTTAGGGCTTCCGGGTTAGAGAAATCCGCAACAATGTAATCGTGGGCTCTATGCTGTGGTAATTCCGATAAGACCGCTTTCAGTTTGTCTTCGTTTCTAGCGATAAGCGTCACAATTGTGCCTTCTTGAGCTAAAGCTATGGCTGTTGCTTTTCCAATTCCTGCTGTGCTTCCGCAAACTAAAGCATATTTGTTGTTGAGTTGTAAATCCATGTTTATTTTCCACTTGTATGGGAATCTTTTTAAGGTTGTTAATTATTTTTTCTATGAACCATCACAATTGACGGTTGTCAGGTCGAGCGCAGTCGAGACCTCATTTAGTTGTCAGGTTTGTATTTGTAATGTGTTGCATTTCTACATTCAGATAGTATTTGCAATATATTGTACTTGCCTTCAGCTAAAGCAATCTTCTTTTTTGCACTCCATTTTTTAATTTTTTTTCAAAAAGTATAGCTTGTTCAATATCGTTAAACTCTTGGTGAAATATTAATTCCACAGGTCTTCTTTTATAAGTAAAGCAATTTTTGTTTAATCCTTTTTGATGTTCTTCAAACCGTTTTGAAACATTATTCGTGACACCAGTATAAGTTAAGTCATCAGAACATTTTAATATATAAACAAAATACGTTTTCATAATTTACCTCTCGACTGCGCTCGAGGTGACATTTTGATTAATTTACAAATTCATGTAGGTCGATCTTTCCTTTAGAGTGCAGTCGAGAAGCGTGACCTTAGTTTTTTTAATATTTAATACATACATTTTTAGGTTCGGTAAAAAATCGGAGTGCTTCAAAGCCACCTTCCCGTCCAACGCCTGACGCTTTAACACCTCCAAACGGTGTTCGTAAATCACGCATCATCCAAGTATTGACCCAAACAATACCTGCTTGTAATTGCTGACTCATGTGCATGGTGCGTTTTAAATTGTTGGTCCATAAGGTTGCTGATAGGCCATACTTTACTTTATTAGCCATCAGCAATACGTCATCTTCAGTATCAAAAGGCATCATGGTGACTACTGGTCCGAAGATTTCCTCTTGATTGACACGGCATTCATCTGTGCTGACTTCAATGACTGTAGGTTCCAGATAATAGCCGTTTTCATATCCTTCAACTACAACCTCATTGCCACCACATAAAACCGTTCCGCTTTCCTCTTTAGCGATGTTGATATAATCTTTTACTTTTTCAAGATGCGGTTTGGAAACCAAAGCACCAATATTGGTATGAGCTTCTGAAGGATGTCCAACGTTAAGCTGCTTTACTTTTGCTACAAAATCTACTTTAAATTGTTCATAAATTGTGCGCTCCACAAAAATCCGACTTCCACAAAGGCAAATCTGACCTTGATTGGCAAAAGACGAACGAACCGTTGTATTGAGCATATCCTCATAATCACAATCGGCAAAAATGATGTTTGGGTTTTTTCCACCGAGTTCCAAAGATAATTTTTTAAACATTGGTGCTGCGGTTTTGGCAATATGTGCGCCAGTTGCTGTTCCTCCTGTAAAACTTATGGCTTTAATATCTGGATGCTCAATAATAGCTTGTCCTGTTGAAACTCCCAAACCATGAACAATATTTAAAACACCTTTTGGCAATCCTGCTTCATTACAAATATCTCCAAGAAGATAAGCTGTTACAGGTGTGACTTCACTAGGTTTGGCAACAACGCAATTTCCAGCCGCAAGTGCAGGCGCGATTTTCCATGTGAATAGGTAGAGTGGAAGGTTCCAAGGAGAAATGCACCCCACGACACCAATCGGTTGACGTAAAGTGTAATTTATGGCTTGCTGACCTACACTTTCATGGCTTTCACTGGAAAATTGCGTGATGGCATTTCCAAAGAAACGAAAGTTACTTGCTGCTCTTGGAATATCGACACTTTTAGCCAAGCTAACAGGCTTCCCGTTATCCTTGCTTTCGGCTTCGGCAAAACGTTGTAGGTTATCTTCGAGTAATTCTGAAATTTTAATGAGTATCCGACTGCGTTCTTCCAAAGAGGTTTGTGACCATTGTTTAAAGGCTGATTTGGCACTTTGATAGGCTTGTTCTACATCTTTAGATGATGAATTTGGGATTTGTCCATACACTTCACCATTGGCTGGATTAAAATTGTCGAGCCATTGATCATCTATCGGGTTTTGAAAGTTGCCGTTAATGTAATTCTGAATGTTCATCATTGTTTTTTATAAGCCATAACCTTTATTTCTATAACCAAATCAGGATGTGGTAATTGATGTACCGCAACAGTTGTTCGTGTTGGCCCAGTTTCTTTATCAAAAAACTCTGCATACGCTTTGTTGTAATCAGCAAAATCGTTCATATTGACTAAAAAGGACGTGACGTCAACAACATCTTTCAGGCTTGATCCAACCGATTGCAGGTTTTTGTCAATATTTTTTAAAACCTCCTGTGTTTGTGTGTATGCGTTGAGACGTTTTGTTCCCATTTCATCAATAATGTCAACACCAGCTATGGAATTGTCTGGTCGTCTAGAACTTGTGCCAGAAACGAAGATAAAATCACCAACTTGTTTTATATGAGGATAAGCACCTCTTGGAGTTACGGTTTTGTTGCTCATAATTAATTTTATAATCCAGCTATTCTGTCGTCTTCAAGAATAGCTTCGGTTTGTGTTTTTACTTTATTTAGAATGTCTTCCAAAATAGCTTTGTCTTCAAGATTTTTGGTAGTTATCAAGCCATCAGCTAACATATTTAAAATAGCCTTGTCTTGGGCACGACCTCTAAGCATAGCTTGTCTGTAGCCAATATGTTCATTGAAGGTCACCAAGCTGTATTTTGAAGAATAGTCTTTTGGAAACTCTTTTTCTAGAGCCATTTCAATCTTACGCTTCTCCTTAAAAATCGGATTGGCAACATGGTCTCGCATTTCGTAAAAATTATCAATAGCCAAATCGGCAATAGCATCCGTATCTTTCTTTCTTGATTTTTCGTATTCAGCAAAAATACGTTCCCAATCGCCTTCATAGGCATCCAAAAACGTATCGAACTCAACCACATCTTCAAACGAGGCATTCATACCTTGTCCGTAAAACGGAACGATAGCATGAGCCGAATCTCCCATGAGTAGTGTGTTGCCTTTATAATGCCAAGGCGAACATTTTACAGTTCCCAAAGGTGCTGTTGGATTATCAAAGAAGTCATCGACTAGATTTGGCATCAAGGCTAAGGCATCAGGAAATTCTTTTTTAAAGAAAGCAGTCACCATTTCTGGCGTGGTCAAATTATTAAAGTTGTATGCACCTTGATCATAAGCTAGAAATAAGGTGACCGTAAAACTACCATCCAAATTTGGTAAGGCAATGAGCATGAATTCTCCTCTAGGCCAAATATGCAAGGCATTCTTATAGGTTTTGTATCCACCATCTTCTGTTGGGAGAATCGCTAATTCCTTATAACCATGTGTGAGGTAATCTTGCGAAAAACTAAATAGGAATTTTTTCTCTAGATAGTAACTTTTTCTTAGAGCTGAACCTGCGCCATCGGTTGCAATGATAACATCGGCATCTTCTACAAACTCTTTTTTGGTTTCGTAATCCTTAAATCGTGCTGTAGTTTTTTCAAAGTCAACTGATACACATTTTTTGTTGAAATGAATTTTTACATTGTCATGGGCTTCAGCTTCATCTAAAAGCAAAGCGTTGAGTCCGCCTCTGGAGATTGAATTGATGTATTCATGGTCGCGACCACTGTAATTGGACAAAAACGTGTTGCCTTCCTCATCGTGGATCATTCTACCATTCATCGGAATACAAAGTGCTTTGACTTTATCTTCAATACCAACAAGTTTCATTCCTTTGTTACCACGATCGGAAAATGCCAAGTTGATGGAGCGACCTGCAGAAATATCTGTTGTTCGTAAATCTGGTCGCATTTCGTAAACAGTTACATTATAACCACGTTGACCTAATCTTAAAGCGAGAAGACTTCCGCAAAGACCAGCGCCAATTATAAGAATGTTTTGTTGTTTCATTTAGTTTAAAATAGTTTTTAAGCGATTCACAAATTGAAAGACATCCATATAGGAATTATAAAGAGGAACGGGAGCGCATCTAATCACGTCAGGTTCTCTCCAATCGGTTATGATTCCTGCTTCAAAAAGTTTGGTATGTAAGGATTTGTCTGCATTTTTCACTTGAATGGATAGCTGACAACCACGCTGTTCAGGATCTTTTGGTGTAATGATTTTAATATGGTCATTGTTGAGCTCATTCAATAAAAACTCAAAATAGCCTGTCAGTTGCTTTGATTTTTTGCAAAGGTTGTCAAAGCCAGCAGTTTTAAAAACATCTAAGGATGCTCTTATAGCAGCCATCGAAAGGATAGGCGGATTGCTCAATTGCCAACCTTCAGCGCCAGGAAGTTGATCAAACTCATCACGCATTTTGAAACGGGTTTCTTTGTTGTGTGACCACCAACCTGTAAAGCGGTTCAAGTCTTTTCGATGGGCATGACGTTCATGTACAAAAGCTCCTGAAAGGCTTCCGGGACCAGAATTCAAATATTTATACGTACACCAAACGGCAAAATCAGCTCCAGAATCATGTAGGTTTAATTGTACATTTCCTGCGCCATGTGCACAGTCGAAACCTACAGTGCAACCATAGGAATGACCTAACTCTGTAATGCGCTTTAAATCGAAAAACTGACCTGTGTAATAGTTGACGCCACCAATCATAATCAGGGCAATTTCATCTCCTTGTTCTTTGAGTATGGCTTCTAAATCTTCATAGTTGGCAAGTTCTTCGCCATCACGAGCTTTCCATAGAATGAGTCCTTCCTTATCATCAAAACCATGATGTCGTAATTGGGATTCTACAGCGTATTTATCACTTGGAAAGGCATCAGCTTCAATCAAGATTTTATAGCGCTTTGCTGTAGGTTGATAAAAACTAACCATCATAAAATGAAGGTTGGCTGTTAATGAGTTCATCACCACAACTTCAAGTGGTTTGGCACCAACAATCTCTGCCATGGTATTGGTTAGAAATTCGTGATAATGTAGCCAAGGATGACGCCCTTCTGTATGCCCTTCAACGCCTAATGTTGCCCAGTCCTCAAGTTCTTCATCTATATATTCCTTTGTGATTTTAGGTTGCAATCCTAAGGAATTTCCAGTCATATAAATCAATTCATTTCCTTGATTGTCTTTAGGAATGTGGAACTGTGAACGAAAGTGTTTTAATGGATCATTTTGATCGAGCTGCTGAGCAAAATCAAGACCAGATGTATAGTTAGGCAAGGTTATTTTGTTTTGATGATACCTAACAAAAATAAGAATATTTGATGGAGAATGTGGCAGTATAGACAGTCAAATTTCAGGAAAATACATTTTGAATTTTAGTATCTTTATTGAAAACCAAACATTATGGGAAAGACAAAAGAGTATACTAACGATGAAGTGACAATAGTATGGAAACCCGAAATCTGTATTCATTCTGGAATCTGTGTAAAAGGGTTGGGTGAAGTTTTCAAGCCTAAGGAGAAACCATGGATTAAAATTGATGCAGCATCTACTGAAGCATTGATTAAACAGGTTAAGGCATGTCCATCAGGAGCCTTGAGTTATTATATGAATGATGAGAACGACAAAACTTCTGAGCTATTGGAAACCAAAGTGGAAGTGCTGGAAAACGGTCCTCTTTTGGTTTATGGCACTTTAAAAGTTACTCATAAAGACGGAAAGGAAGAAACAAAAAATAAGACCACTGCCTTTTGTAGGTGTGGTGTTTCGAAAAACAAACCGTATTGTGACGGAAGTCATGTTGATGCTGAGTTTTCAGGTTAGTGACATAATTAAAAAGCGTCTCTACATTGGAGTGTAGACACGCTTTAAATTTATATAGACGCGCTTAGCGGAATTGTCTTTATAATATATACGGCATAATTATAATCTTGGATGTTTTCTTCACAGTTAATTAACGTTTATATTGGTAAACCGCAAATTGAAATCACTTTCCTCCATTTTGTGTTCTTGGGCTAAGCGTAAGCCGCCAAAATTTTTATAGTTTTCAAAGGTTGTGCTCATGGTAGGTTCTTGAGAATTCCCTTGTCTAAAAACCCATTCTCTAATTATAAAATTGTCGTCATAAAAAATATCATAGGCATCGCCAGGAGTATAACCACCTTCACTGCCATAAGTGAGCGTGATTTTATTGAGTTCCGATTTTGAAATTGGAGCAGTTTCTGTTTTAGGTTCGGAAATCGTTGTGCCTTCATCCCATACCAACTGAAACGGAATCAATAACCAAAATTTATCGTTAATGAATGCTTGGTCTGCGTTTGGAGGGACACTATCCATTTGACTTCTGTTGTATTTGACATACTGTTCGCCAGCCTGCATAATAACGCTGTCTTTTTTTGGAAACCATGTCCATGCTCTACCATTTCCTTGTTGTCCGTTGCGATCGACTTGAAATGTAAACTCAATGCGATTGACATTGTTCCAATGCTCAAGACCATGTGCTTTGGCAATCTTTTCTGCAACAGACAGTTGTGTGGTTTGAACAGAAATAGGCTTACGTTCTTTTTTTTCAGAATTACAAGAACTTACACAGATGAATAGTGTAAAAAGGATGGTTAAATGTTTGATCATGTTTAATGGTTTTCTTTAAGGACTTCAGGCATTTTCGCCTTGAAACGATTTAATCTTGGAATGGATACATTTCTTATGTAGCCGTCATTTGGATGCAATCGCTCATAATTTTGATGGTAATCTTCAGCAACCCAAAATTTTTGAAATGGATACACTTCAGCAGCAATTTCCGCATTGAGCTTTTTGGCTAAAGCAGCTTTTTTTTGTTCTATGATATTCTTTTGGGCTTCATTTTGATAAAAAATGATGGAACGATACTGTGATCCATTATCTGGACCTTGACCATTGACCTGTGTTGGATTTTGAGAAGCGAAATACACGTCCACTAAAGTGGCAAAACTAACGACGTTCGGGTCATAAATAACTTCAACAGCTTCAGCATGACCTGTAAGTCCGGTATTGCTTAATTTATAAGTTGGGTTATCTGTATGGCCTCCAGAATAACCACTAATGGCTTCTTCGACGCCTTTCACACTTTCATAAACAGCTTCGACACACCAAAAGCAGCCACTTGCAAAATAGGCTTTGGCTTTGCCATTCTCCATTGGAACTTCAACGGGATCAGCATTAATAACTTGTTGTTGGGCTTTGTTGTTTTGTGCCGAATTTTGGCAACTAAAGCAGACGATAATTGCTAAGGTAGTAAGTAATGATTTCATAAAGTTTTCTTTTTCAATAGGTCGAGAAAAGATAAGAATACTTAAAAAGAATTTTCTAAAAGTTTTATTAAATATGGACTGAAGCCTAATGAAAACAAAAAAGCCTCTTCAATTTTGAAGAGGCTTTTATTAAATGTTGGATGTTATTTATAGTTTTGAAAATAACTTATCCATTTTCTCTTTTTCTTCTTCAGCTAATTCTGCATCCACTAAGATTCTTCCACTGTGTTCGTCAGTGATCACTTTTTTGCGAGAAGCAATCTCAACTTGAATTTGTGGTGGAATGGTGAAGAATGAACCTCCTGAAGCACCTCTTTCAATAGGCACAACTGCCAAACCATTCTTGACATTATTTCTGATACGCAAATAGGCCTTAACCAAACGCTCGTCTAATTTCTTTTGGAAATCATCTGACTTTTTCAATAAAGCGTCCTCTTCTTTTTGTGTTTCAGCTAAAATTTCATCTAATTCACCTCTTTTATGCTTTAAATGTGACTGACGGTCTTTTAGTTTGTCTTTAGTTTCAGAAATGACTTCTTTCTTTTGTTCAATCTGTACTTTAAATTCCTTGATGTGTTTTTCAGCTAATTGGATTTCCAATTCTTGAAACTCAATTTCTTTTGTCAAAGAATTGTACTCTCTGTTATTTCTAACATTTTTTTGCTGCTCAGTATATTTTTTGATCAAAGCTTTAGCTTCTTCAATAAGGTTTTTCTTCCCTTTAATTTGATCGTCAATAAGCTCTAAACTGGTGTTTAATTTGTCAAGTCTGGTATTTAAACCTTCTACTTCATCTTCTAAATCTTGAACCTCTAAAGGTAATTCACCTCTAAGATTTCTAATTTCATCTACTCTTGAATCGATTAATTGTAAATCGTATAACGCTCTTAATCTCTCTTCAACAGACGCTTCAGCTTTTTTTGCCATAATTATGAATACTTTACCGGATTTGTATTTGTCGTTGATAAAACGACTGCAAAATTAGTAATTTTTTTTGACAGATAGTCCACTAAAAAGTTTTTTGTGAATTGCTCGCTTTCATAGTGTCCGATATCCGCTAAAATGATTTGACCTTCAGCCGAAAAAAAATCATGGTATTTTAAGTCGGAAGTCACAAATATATCTGCTCCTGAAGCCTTTGCAGCGCCAATGGCAAAACTTCCAGAACCTCCTAAAACTGCGATGGTTTTGACTTGGGTTTTGGTTATTTCTGAATGTCTTATGCATGATACATTCATGGTAGTTTTTAAGAATTTCAGAAAATCGTTGCTGTTTTGTGGTACTTCCAACTCACCAACCATTCCCATACCAATGGTTTGATTGTAATTATCAAGAGTAGCGACTTCAAAAGCCACTTCTTCATAAGGATGCGCTTTAAAGAGTGCATTGAGTACTTTATTTTCAACATGTGTGTTGAAGGTCACCGAAACCTGAGTTTCTGGTTCACTATGAAGTTTGCCTTTTTCTCCAAGCGTCGGATTGGAGTTTTCGTTTCCTTTGTAGGTTCCAATCCCTTCAGAATTGAAACTACAGTTGTCATAGTTGCCAATATTTCCTGCTCCAGCTTGAAATAAAGCCTTTCTCAACGTTTCAGTATTTTCGTTAGGAACATAAGTGGTCAATTTTTTTATGGTTCCCTTCTTTGGAAGTAAAATACGTTTGCTTTTGAGTCCTATGGTATTACAGATGATATCATTTACACCGAGTAGCGCATTATCTAAAGCCGTATGGATAGCAAAAATGGCTATGTCATTTTTGATGGCTTTCAAAACGGTTCGTTCCACATAGGTTTTTCCCGTTAGTTTTTTCAAGCCTTTAAAAATAATAGGATGGAAGCTTACGATGAGGTTGCAATTTTTTTCAATGGCTTCGTCAACAACAGATTCTAAGGTGTCCAATGTCACCAAGATACCAGATACATTCGAATTCTTATCGCCAACCAGAAGTCCGACATTGTCAAAATCTTCAGCATATTCCAAAGGCGCTAAAGCTTCTAGGTGTTTGATAACATCATTTACAATCATAATCGTGAATTTGTTTTCCAAATATAAAATTTTATAGTCACTTGATATGTTTATCTTAGCAATTGATTTGTCATTTATGAAGCTACTGCGATACGTATTGTTTCCTTTTGTGCCATTGTATTATTTGATAACATGGTTGCGTAATAGATTATATGATTTGGGCTGGAAAACTTCAGAGTCTTACAATATTCCAGTTATATGTGTTGGAAACTTGAGTGTAGGTGGCACAGGAAAAACACCAACGGTAGAGTATTTGGTTCAGTTATTAAAAACTGATTATAAAGTAGCAATCTTAAGTCGTGGTTATAAGCGCAACACAAAGGGATTTGTGATGGCTGATGAAAATGCTTCAGCCTCTTCGATTGGAGATGAACCTTTTCAGTATTATCGAAAATTTAAAGATGTCACCATCGCTGTTGATGCCAACAGGAGAAATGGCATTGCAAAACTCATCGCTGAAGTAAAACCAGATGTCATTATTTTGGATGATGCCTTTCAACATAGAAAAGTAAAGGCAAAATTAAATGTGCTGTTAACAGCTTATGACAATCTGTATTGCAATGACATGGTACTTCCAACGGGAAATCTTAGAGAACCCAAATCAGGAGCAAAGCGAGCTCATTTAATTATGGTCACAAAATGTCCGGATGCTATAAGTGAAAAGGAAAAAAATCAAATTATAAAGCAGCTCAGGCCATTGGAGGGCCAAGAGGTATTTTTTAGCTCTATAGCATATTCTGATGTTGTTTTTGGTGTGTCTAAAACAAAAGACATTGAAGAATTAAAGAAAACGCCATTTACATTGGTCACAGGCATTGCAAATCCAAAACCTTTACTCAGGTATTTAAAGAATTTAGGATTACAGTTTGATCATTTGCAATTTAAAGACCATCATGAATTTTCAGATTCAGATATCAAAAATCTAAAATCGAAATCTATGATCGTTACGACCGAGAAAGACTATGTGCGTTTAGTAGGTAACTTTGAAGATGACAGCAAATTATATTATTTGCCTATTCAATTTAAAGTCGATAGGGCAAAGCAATTTGAAGATCAAATCAAATCGTTTTTGTAAGTGTAAATTTTATACCGAAGGCGTTGTTTTTTCGTTTTCAGAAAGCACTTCATAAAGTTTCTTTTCGAAATCTTCTTGCTTGAATGGTTTTGAAATGATATCGTCAAAACCAGCTTCGTCAAACTCGTGCATTTTGTCTTCCAACGTTACGGCTGTCAATGCAAAAATTGTCAGTTCTTTATCAAAAGTTCTGATAATTTTAGTAGCTTCAAGTCCGCTAATTCCTGGCATGTGGATGTCCATAAGAACGACATCATACGAATTTTCACGAACCTTTTCTACTGCTGCCTCACCATTGTCTACGATTTCACACTCCAAGCCCATCTTATTCAAGATTTTCTTGGTAATCATTTGGTTGATCTTATTATCCTCGACAATTAAGATCTTAATGTTGCTAATATCCAATTTGCTAATGTTTTTAGAGTAATCCTCTTTTACAATTTTAACTTCTTCTGGAGCGTAGGTTAATGGGATTTCAAAAAAGAACGTAGTTCCTTTGCCGAGTTCACTTTTTACGTAGATTTTTCCTTTTAAAATGTCAATAAGACCTTTTACAATGGAGAGACCGAGACCAGTTCCGCCATATTTTCTATTGATTTGGATCGAGCCTTGGGAGAAGCTCTCAAACATGTTTTCTTGTTTTTCTTTTGAGATACCAATACCATTGTCTTCAATTTCAAATCGAACCATATGGTCATTGCCATTTTGTGAGATACCATAAACTCTTACCCAAATGTCACCATCCTTGGTAAACTTGATGGAATTACCAATCAAGTTGATTAATATCTGGGAGATTTTAAGATTGTCGCCAATAAAATTATGAGGTAACTCTTTTTGATAGTCAAAGTGCATCTGAACGTTATTGTCCAATGCTGAATTGTTAAGGGCTGAAACAACATTTTCAACCTTCATCTTTAAGTTGAAGAGAACAGGATCTAATTCTACTTTATTCGCTTCAATTTTATTGATCTGAAGAATATCATTAATAAAGGTTAACAGATAATCGCCAGAAAATTTTAAAGATTTTAGGTGCGGAATCTGATGTTCTTTAG
The DNA here is from genome assembly GCF_041224425.1 of Psychroserpens sp. XS_ASV72. Taxonomy (NCBI): domain Bacteria; kingdom Pseudomonadati; phylum Bacteroidota; class Flavobacteriia; order Flavobacteriales; family Flavobacteriaceae; genus Psychroserpens; species Psychroserpens sp. XS_ASV72. Next base: position 194,753 of record NZ_JBGFGL010000071.1, read on the forward strand.
GGTTTTCATCTAACAACATGTTGGTCAATCCAGTGACAGCATACAAAGGAGTTCTCAGCTCATGGGTAACTGTAGATAAAAAGTTGGCTTTGGTTTTAGATGCCTGTTCAGCTTTACGCATGGCTTCAACGAGATCTTCATTTTTTTCATGAAGCATGTTGTTGGATTTCAAACGAATGTTATTGTTCTTATATAACGCTAAGGTTAATAACGATAGAATGGTAATTAAGGCAATACTTAATATGGTGGTGATTTTTGCTAAACTACTTTCAGATTCTTGTTCTTCAATAATCGTTTTCAGCTTTTCATAATCAGCTTCATTGTAAGCATTGATATACTCCACCCGTTTTTCAGGAATTAGGTTCTCACGTTTGATATTCAAAATTGAATCTGAGAGTTTTACATGCTTTGCCAAATATTCATGAGCCAATTTGTAATCGGACTTGTTTTCATAAATGTTGCTCAAAGTCAAGTAAGCTTCGTTGGTGTTTTCTATAAATCCGTTATTATTGGCTATGTCTAGTCCTTCTTGAGTCATTTCAATAGCCAACTGATCATTTCCTAACTGATCGCTAGTCTTTCCATTATAGATTAAAGCATTGGATAGAATATTGGTTTGATCATATTTTTTTGAAAGAACAATAGTTTGTTCCAATAAAGCTTTGGCTGTTTTATATTCACCTAGCTCATAGTTCACCTTTGCTTCGTTTAAAGTAACTTCTGGAATGTAACGTTCAAGTCCCTCTTCTTCAAATTTTGTTTTTGCAGAGTTGAAATAATCTAAAGCAGTTTGATACTCTTTTTTACTTGCATGCAATAAACCTCTGATGCTGTATGTTTTGGCTAGGTTGCCATAGTCATTGATTTCACGCTGTATTTCTGCAGCTTTAGTCAGTGAAACTAAGGCGTTTTCTAATTCGTTAACGGTATACTGAAGCTTTGCGATTTTGGTGTAGATTTCACCTTCACTTTCTCTATTGTTGATTTTAACAGCTATCTCAAGAGCTTTCTCTAGATTGTCTTTGCTGTTGAAATAATCACCTCTTTCGTTGTCAAAGTCAGATTGCGTAATGAGGTTTTCAATACGCATTTTTAAGACGTCAACATCTTCTTCTAAACTGTCCTGTGCAAAAACAGTTGAAGATAAAGTGATTAAAACGGCTAGTATATAATACTTAATTTGGGACATATTTTGTCACTTTATATTGGACAAATATAATTATTTATTCGATAAACGTAACGATTTTATCGATAAATTGCAAATTAAATCTAAAATTCTTGAACTGTAGCCTGTTTCATTATCATACCAACCCACTATTTTTACCATGTTTCCTATAACTGAAGTCATTTGCGAATCAAATATGCAAGAATGTGTGTTTCCTACAATATCGATAGAAACAATCGGGTCTTCGGTATATTGAAGTATGCCTTTTAAGTAGGTTTCCGAGGCGGTTTTGAAAGCTTGGTTAATCTCCTTTATACTGACTTCTTTCTTCACATTAAATGTAATATCAGTTAAAGAACCATTTGCAACAGGAACACGAATGCCACAACCACCAATCACATCTGAAAGATCAGGGAATATTTTTGTCAAGGCTTTTGCAGCACCTGTTGTTGTAGGTACTATGGATTGTCCTGCAGCTCTAGCTCTTCGCAAATCTTTATGTGGTTGGTCATGTAGACTTTGATCTGTTGTATACGAATGGACGGTTGTAATGTAGGCTTGTTTGATACCACATAATTGGTGGATGACAGACATCATAGGTGCAGCATTGTTAGTGGTACAGGAAGCATTGGAAATGATGGTTTCATCGCCAACAATATCTTTATCATTAACACCAAGAACTACAGTTTTGATATCATCTTCAATAGGTGGAACTGATAAGATAACTTGATTGGCACCATTACTGAGATGGAATTCTAAATCTTTTTTCGTTTTGAATTTTCCAGTAGATTCAATTACAATATTCACATCAAAAGGTTTCCAATCAATCGATTTGGGATGATTGTCATTCAAAAGAGGAATGGAAATATCGTCAACAATGATCTGTTCTTCTGAATAAGAAATAACATGAGATGAAACACCGTGGATACTATCGTACTTTAATAAATGACTCAAAGTTCTAGCATCAGCCAAATCGTTTATAGCAACCACTTGCATGTCATTGCGCTCAAGAATTAGTCTGAAGACACGTCTGCCAATCCGACCAAATCCATTAATGGCAACCCTTATCATTAATTGATGTGTTTTTGAGCTTTATACGAAGATCTCACCAAAGCACTACTTTCAACATGTCTAAATCCTAAATCTAGGCCTATAGCTTCATATTCATTGAATTGTTCAGGTGTAATGAAGGCTTTAACTGGTAGATGTTTTTTACTTGGTTGTAAATATTGACCAATGGTGACCACATCAACATCATTGTCTTTTAAATCATGAAGGGTAGCAATAACTTCCTCTCGAGTTTCTCCTAAACCTAACATGATTCCCGATTTGGTTCGTCTTTGTCCTTGCTCTTTCAAATACTTAAGAACCTGCATGCTTCTATCGTATTTGGCTTGAATGCGAACTTCTCTGGTCAAGCGACGAACTGTTTCTATGTTGTGGGAAACAACTTCAGGAGCAACCTCGATAATACGGTCAATATGTTTTTCAATTCCTTGAAAATCTGGAATTAAGGTCTCAAGAGTGGTCTCAGGATTCATTCTACGAACCGCTTTGACGGTCTCACTCCACATGATGCTTCCCATGTCTTTTAGGTCATCTCTATCGACGCTAGTTAATACTGCATGCTTGATTCCCATGATTTTGATGGAACGTGCCACCTTTTCTGGCTCATCCCAGTCAACGGTTTCTGGTCTTCCAGTTTTAACGCCACAAAAACCACAAGAACGTGTGCAAATATTTCCTAAAATCATAAATGTAGCAGTTCCTTCTCCCCAACATTCACCCATATTCGGACAACTACCAGAGGTACAAATGGTATTCAATTTGTATTTATCAACCAAGCCACGTAATTCAGTGTATTTTTTACCAGTTGGTAACTTAACACGAAGCCACTTTGGTTTTGGTTGACGTTCAGTAGTAGATTTTATTGCAGTATCTGTATTCATTCCATAACTATTTCGCTAGCAAAGATACGAAGTATTCTTTAATCAAGACTTAATATACGAGATACCAAATACTGAAAGCAATCAAGAAAATAATGCCTAAAACACTCAGTATATGCAATCCTTTTGAAGGACGCCATTCCCGAGGTGTATGCTTACTTGAAATAAGAATGTAATTTATTATGGCATAAAAAGGTGCCGTTAAAAAGGAAAGAATCGTTGCTATTTGAATTAGAAATCCCATTTCAGAAGCAAAGCAAAAAAAGATGATACTACTGCCAATTGTTAATAATAAAATCCAAAACAAATAGGCGTTTTTAATAGGCTTTTTTAAAAGTAATTCACTTGTTTTTGCCATAGCTCTTGGTGAGGCATCCAAAGTGGTTAATGTGGTGCTGAACATGGTCGTAAATGCGGCAATGCCAATAAAGACATAAGCCCATGGACCAAGGCTTTTGGTGTACATACTAAGTAACTGATTTGCAAAAAGCGAAGCAGAACCACTAAAGGTTTCATTGCTATGGAACATGACCAAAGCTCCTAAGCCCATAAATGCCAGACCTAAAACAATAGCACCAAAAAATCCTACATTAAAATCAAATAAAGCTGTCTTGGGTGAAAAGGTGTTTACGGTTTTTTGTTTTTCAATAGCCCATAGTGAATGCCAAATGGAAATATCCAAAGGTGCAGGCATCCATCCCATAAAGGCAATCAAAAATGTAATTTCAACCGAATTTTTTGGTAAAACTTGTATTAAGGAAAGAGTTGGGGAATCATTAAAAAATGCAAATCCAACTGCAGCAATGGTGCTTATGGTTAATGTAATAATGATAAACTTCATTAGTCTGTCCAAAAAGTTATACTTACCAATCAATAATAAAGCTAAGCAAACCAATAGCACGATGACTGTCCAAATTTCAATGCTTACAAAATCGCCAAAAAGGCAAGATGCCAAACCAGCACTCACAATGGTGACAGCTGTTTGAATGGTAAACATTGTCGCGAAAGTGAGTAAAAAATAGACTATTAAAACCCCTTTGCCTAGTTTTTGGTAGCCTTCAAGTAAAGATTCTCCAGTGGCTGTGGCATATCGCGGTCCGAATTGAAAGAAAGGATATTTAAAGAGATTGACTAGTATTAAAGCCCAAATCAAACCCAATCCAAAATCGGCACCAGCTCTTGTAGATTGTACCAAATGCGATACGCCAATTGCTGCTCCAGCAAACAAGAGTCCTGGCCCTAATGTTTTTAGAGAGACTTTCACGTTTTTAAGTTTCCTTAATGATTTCTGATAACAGTTTTTTTGCTCTTAGAAGTTTTACTTTAACATTATTGATGGGCTCATCAAGTTTTTCTGAAATCTCCTTGTAAGTCATTTCTTGAAAATACCGCAAATTGATCACTTCTTGATAATGAGGTTTGAGTTTCTTGATGTCGCGAAGGAGCTTATCGAGATTCTGCTTTTTAATCAATTTGTCTTCTGGTGAAGGTGACTCGTCAATGACACTGTAATATTCGCTGTCTTCATCAGTAGGAGAGGAATGGCTAATGGTAGATTTCTGTTTCCGCAATAAATCGATATGAATGTTTTTGGAAATGGTGATCAGCCATGTACTAAATTCATATTTGTCGTTGTAGGAATGAATTTTGTCAAAAGCTTTGGAAAATGTCTGAATGGTAATGTCTTCAGCATCATTTTCATTTTGAGTGCGTTTCAACTGAAACCCATAAACCATATTCCAGTAGGTGTCTAGCAAAAAGTTGAATGCTATCTGATCATTTTCCTTGGCGTTTTCAATGGCTTCTCTTACTTCCAATATTGTGGTTTTGAAATGGTATTTTTTATAAAGATAAAGAATTGAAAGGCAATTAAAACAATTTCAATGATTGGGCTCAAAAACGGAAGATCTTTTTCATCTAGTTTTTTTGAAGCGATAAAAAAGGTTATAAGTTGAATAACAAAACGTAAAACGACTAGAGCCACTACTATCTTCCATTTAAAAACAGTTGAGAGCAAAACGATTGCAAGTAACCAAAATAAAAATTGTGATATGTAGAAAATGCCTAAAGTATACTTGTCTTTAGTTTTGTAGTATTTAGCGGTACTGATATGTCGTCGCTTTTGGGCTACCCAATCCTTAAAAGTCGTTTTCGGATTGGATTCTGTGAAACTCTCTTTGGAAATACATATAGCCGTATTTGAAGTGTTAGCAGCCTGATTGATAAATAAATCGTCATCGCCAGATTTGACATTCATGTGGCTCATAAAACCATTGGCTTCAAAAAACAATTCTTTTCTATAAGCAAGGTTTCTTCCAACAGCCATATAAGGATTTCCGAGTTTTGCCAATGAAACGTATTGAATTGCGGTCAAAAAAGTTTCGAAACGGATAAGAGCGTTCAAAAAAGAGCCTTTAATTTTTTTGTAGGATCCATAACCCAAAACAATAGATTTGCTATTGCTGAAATGTGCACTCATTTCAGAAATCCAATACTTTGAAAGTGGTCTGCAATCGCCATCAGTAAAAAGTAAGAAGTCATGACTGGCTGCTTTTATGCCAAGGGTTAAGGCATATTTTTTATTTCCCCAGAACGTTTCGATGGGTTTAACGTTGACAATTTTAATGTGGTCGAACTTTTCTTTGAATGATTCCATTACTGTTAAGGTGTCATCCTTAGAGCCATCATTAATGAGTACAATTTCAAAGTTGGGATACGCTTGGGATATAATAGAAGGGAGAAATAGCTTCAAGTTCTCAGCTTCGTTTTTTGCACAAATCAAAACTGAAATGGCTATTTTTTTGGGTTTAGGATTTGTATTGTAAGATTTAGTAAACCCTATTAAAAATGTACTGTAGAAAACAACTTGAATGCTAACAATGACAATGAATGCATAGAAAACAAGTTCCAATATCATTTAATATTAAGAATGTTGAGGTTCATTGCAAGAGTCGAATTGATCTGGTGTTTTACCACAAAAACCACAAGCTTGGCCTTCTTTGTTTAGCATAGGGTTTTGGCTGGCACAAGTACCTGCGAATTCACCATCTTTTTTTGCCCAAATCTTAATGGCTATTCCAGCAATTCCAAGACCTAAAAGGATAAATGTGATTAAGATAAGCTTCATAAAATTCTCAATATAAAATTCTTTGCAAAGATACAATAATTATAATGGAGAGCGAAACGTATTTTAGATATTAAAAATGGAGTTTTTGTTGAAACGTACTGTAATTGAATAAGTTGTGACTTTTTAACATTTTTAGCGTCTTAAGAATAATTGTCTTAATTTTTTATTCACTAACAAATACATATCGCTTATGAAAACTTTATTTGCAGAATTTTTTGGAACATTTTGGTTGGTTTTTGGAGGTTGTGGTAGTGCTATTTTTGCTGCTGCATTTCCTGAATTAGGAATTGGTTTTGTTGGAGTAGCCTTAGCATTTGGTCTAACAGTATTGACCATGGCTTATGCTGTTGGTCACATCTCGGGAGCTCATTTTAATCCGGCAGTAACCTTAGGGTTATGGGCAGGTGGAAAATTCCCAGCAAAATCGCTATTGGGTTATATCGTTGCCCAGCTTTCCGGAGCTATAGCTGCTGCTGGTGTATTATATCTTATAATTTCTGGAAAATCAGATTTTGTTGATATTGGTAGCTTTGCAGCCAATGGTTATGGCGAATTATCACCAGGAGGTTATAGTATGGTTTCAGTTTTAGTGACTGAATTTGTATTGACGATGTTCTTTCTGTTGATTATTTTAGGAAGTACTTATGTGAAAGCTCCACAGGGTTTTGCTGGTATTGCTATCGGATTGGCATTGACATTGATACACTTAATAAGTATACCAATTTCGAATACTTCAGTTAATCCTGCGCGTTCCACAAGTCAGGCAATTTTTGCTGGAGCGGAGTTTAGCGCTCAATTATGGTTGTTTTGGTTAGCACCAATTGCAGGAGCAGTTGTGGCAGGAGTGCTACACAAGGCTTTATTTAGCAAAGGTTAGAAAAAAGAAAAGCCGCTTTAATTATATTTAAAGCGACTTTTCTCATTTAATAATAAATGCGCTATTAATTATTTCGTTTGTTATTCAAGTCGATTTGTGCAATGGCACTATCGGCTGAAGTAGTATTCAATCGTTCTTTAGGTCCAATGGTAATACTTAATGCTAAAGCATCCTTAACATAAGGTACTGATTGTAACTTTCTTTGCGAAGCATCTAAAATTCCAAGGTTTACCATTCTGTCTTGCATCTCAGCCCAAAGTTGATAAGTTTGATCTTCAGGTAATTGTGGTAATGACACAACATCAATCATTGAGGTTTCCTCAATAGGATTGATATAGGCTACTGTTTTTAAATCCTTTGCACGATCATTTCCTCTGAATACGTATTTTTCAGTTTCAGGATTGTTCAATTTCATGAACTGACGCATCAAGTTATCTAATTTTTGGTTGTTTTTATCAATGTCGTCACGCAAGTCGAATATTTCATCAACAACCACTTGGTTTTCTCTTTTAAGAGCTTTGTTTTGTTCATTTTTCATGTAAAAACCACCAGCAAATAAAAGTGTCGCTATACTAGCTGCAATACTAAACCATGAAAATTTTCTAGAAGATGTGTTTAGTTTAACTACTGGTGTTTGTGTTTTATCGTCAATATCTTCTAAAATATTATCAAGGATAGACACAGGAGCTTCAACAGCTTGAGCTTTAGCTATAATTTCTAAGTTTTCCTGAAGTTTAATATACTCTTGCTCAACTTCAGGATATTTAGCTATAAATTGTTCTACTTGCAGGCTTTCTGAAGCAGAAATTTCATCTAGAACGTACTTTTCAAGTAGTCCAGATGCAAAAAAATTATGTAGTTTTTTATCCATAATACTAATATGTTTCAGGATCGTAGATTTTTTTTAATTCTCGTAATCCTATTTTCAATCTGGATTTAATGGTACCTAAAGGAATGTCAAGTTCATCACTAGCTTCCTGCTGTGTCATGCCTTCAAAAAATAAGGCATTTAACACAATTTGGTACTTTTCATCCAATGCGCCAACATGGGTTTTTAAATCTAATACATCTTGATTTAAACTTGCTGTTGGTAGTATATATACGTTTGAATTGTCAATTTGGACTTCTTTCTCGAATCTATTATTGAAACTTCTTAATTTATCTATTGCAGTATTCTTTGCTATTCGATACAACCACGTGAAAAGTTTTGCCTTTTTTGAATCATACTTTTTTGCGTTTTTCCAGACTTTAACAAAAGTTTCTTGAAGTGCATCTTGAGCGATTTCTTCATTAATAGTGACTTTCAAAATGACACCATAGAGGCTATCTGCATAAAATTCATAGAGAAGATTAATAGCCCTTTTATCGCCTTTTTCAAGTAAGGTTATAATTTGTTGTTCAATTGCGTTGCTCAAAAAGTAAAATTGTTAAAATTGAATTTGTAATGATCCAAAAACTGCCTTTGTCCGTATATACTTAAAAGTAGGTAAAGTTAATAATACATTAACAACAAAATTAAAATTAAAATCTGTAGAAACTAAATTTTCTTTCTTGAGAAATTGATTAATAGCTTTTTCATAAGTTTTTACGGAAAGAATCGAAGCCTCATTATGTGAGGCTTTTTCTTTTAAATTATATTCACTTCTGCTTCAATTGAAATATTGAAAATACGCAAGATTGTGGTTTGAATCAGTTGAGATAAATCTAAAATATCTTTTCCTGTAGCACCTCCATAATTCACCAAGACCAATGCTTGTTTTTTATGAACTCCGTAATTTTTAAAGGTTTTGCCTTTAAAGCCAGCGGTCTCTATAAGCCAACCAGCAGGAACCTTGACTTCAGTTTCTGATACTTTATAATGTGGAACATCAGGAAAATTCGTTTGTAGCTTTTCAAAAGCTGCTTTTGTTAGTATTGGATTTTTAAAGAAACTTCCACTATTTCCAATTTTTTTTGGGTCTGGAAGTTTGCTTTGCCTAATGTTTATGACAGCTTTTGATATATCTTGAATGGTTGGATTTGAAACGTGTAATCTGTCTAACTCAGATTTAATAGCGCCATATTCTGTTTTTAATGGGTGATTTGTCTTGGTTAAACTAAAAGTGACATTTAGAATAATGTATTTTCCTTTGGCTTCTTGTTTGAAAATGGAATTTCGATAATCAAATCTACAATCTTCCTTGTCAAAAGATTCAATGTTTAAGGTTTCTAAATTCAAGGCTTCACAAGAATGGAAGCAATCTTTCAATTCAACACCATAGGCACCAATATTTTGAATCGGACTCGTACCAACATTACCTGGAATCAATGAGAGGTTTTCTAAACCTCCATAGTCGTTTTTTAAAGTCCATAGTACGAATTCATGCCAATTTTCACCAGCATTTGCTTGAACTAAAACACGGTCATCGAAACTTTCAATTATGTGTATCCCTTTTAGATTGACATGTATCACCAAAGCATCGATATCCTTTGTAAGAAGCATATTGCTTCCGCCGCCTAGAATAAATTTGTTAGGATAATCGCTTGATGAATAAATATGTTTTAAATCCTCAACTGAAGAAATGGAAACAAATTGTTTGGCTTTCACATCAATACCAAAGGTATTGTAGGGTTGTAACGATATATTATTTTGGATTTGCACTAGTCCTTATAAACTTTTAAAGCTTCTTTTAAGATGGCAATCGATTTTTTAAGGCTATCTATATTTAAGACATACGCAATTCGAATTTGGTTAAGTCCAACTCCAGGTGTACTATAAAATCCAGCAGCTGGAGCAACCATCACAGTTTCACCATTAAGATCAAATGACTCTAATAGCCATTTAGCAAAATCGTCAGAATTTTTCACTGGTAGCTCTGCTATGCAGTAAAACGCACCTTTTGGTTCTGCAACTTTAACACCTTCAATATTTTTGAGTCCTTCAATCAACACATTTCTACGCTCTACATATTCATCAATCACTTCATCAAAATAACTTTGAGGTGTTTCCAAGGCGGCTTCACTAGCAATTTGAGCTAATGTTGGCGGACTTAAACGTGCTTGGGCAAATTTAAGGGCTGTTTTAATCACCTCCTTATTTCTTGAGACTAAACAACCTATTCTTGCACCACACATGCTATATCTCTTGGATACCGAATCAACTACGATGGCATAGTCTTCAAGGCCTTTTTCCTGAAGAATGGAATAATGCTCAATGCCATCATAGGCAAACTCGCGATAAACTTCATCAGCAATTAAGAATAAATCGTGTTTTTTAACAATGGAAGCTAGTTTTTCAATTTCCTCTTTAGAGTATAAATAACCCGTTGGATTACCTGGGTTACAAATTAATATACCCTTGGTCTTAGGTGTAATCAATTTTTCAAACTCTTCAATTGGAGGAAGTGCAAAATTGTTTTCAATTTTAGAAATTACAGGAACTACGGTTACTCCAGAAGCTGTAGAAAATCCGTTGTAGTTGGCATAAAATGGCTCAGGTATGATGACTTCGTCACCTACATCTGTGATGCTTCCAAAGGCAAAAAGTAAAGCCTCACTACCTCCTGTTGTTACAATAATGTCATTAGGATCTACTTCAATGTCATTCTGTTTGTAGTAGTTAGCCAGTTTTGCTCTAAACCCTTCTGAACCTTCCGAACGTGTGTAAGCAAGAATATCTAAAGAATGAATTTTTACTGCATCTAAAGCTATTTGTGGTGTTTTGATGTCTGGCTGACCAATATTTAAGTGATATACTGTTTTTCCTTCTTTGTATGCCTGTTCAGCATAGGGTACTAATTTTCGTATTGGTGATTCTGGCATGAGTAGCCCTTTATTCGAAATTTTTGGCATAACAAATTGATTTGAACGTCAAATTTCTGAAAATTATCTTAAAGTTTATTTAAAAATCACAGTTAAAAAACCGATTTACTGTTAAGATTTGTAATTTCCATTAATCTTCACCATTGTGGTTAATGTTAAAGAAACTTACATGTCTTATATTCTTTGTTTTTGTGATGGGTTACTCTTTTTCACAAAACAATTTCAGTTTACCAAATCAGGATAAAGACAAAATCAAGTTTGAGCTTATTGGTAATCTTATCGTTTTACCTGTTGAATTAAATGGTGTAGAACTCTCCTTTGTGTTGGATTCAGGAGTGAGCAAACCCATTCTGTTTAACCTAGCCAATCTGGATTCTCTTCAGATCAATAAAGTAGAAACAATAAAACTCAGGGGCTTGGGTGGAGGAGAGCCTGTTGAAGCTATAAAATCAAGAAACAATTTTTTAAAAGTAGGTAATGCCCTTAATATCAATCAAGATATTTATGTGGTTTTTGATAGTGCACTGAATTTTACGCCTCGTTTAGGAACTCCAATTCATGGCATTATTGGCTTTGATTTGTTGAAAGATTTTGTGGTTGAAATCAATTATGCAGCAAAATTTATCGTATTACATAGACCTTCAAGTTACTCTTACAAGAAATGTAGAAAATGTGAAACTTTTAATTTGAGTTTTTATAATAACAAGCCTTACATGGTTGGTGAAGTTATGATTGATACATCTTATGTGCCAATAAAACTTCTCATCGATACTGGTAGTAGTGATGCGCTTTGGATTTTTGAAAATAAGAATAAAGGACTTATGCCAGATGATAACAAGTATTTTGAGGACTTTCTTGGAAAAGGCTTAAGCGGCAATATATATGGTAAGCGATCTAAAGTTAGAAAGTTTAAGCTCAAAAGCTATGAATTAGATCATGTTAATACGGCTTTTCCAGATTCATCAGGAATTAGTTTTGCCATGAAAAATACGGATCGTGATGGGAGTCTTTCAGGAGAAATGTTGAAACGTTTCAATGTTATTATGGATTATAGGAATTGTAAGATCACCTTAAAAAAGAATAGGCATTTTAAGGATACGTTTTCCTATAATAAAGGTGGTATTGTTTTAGAACAAAATGGTGTGATTGTGGTTAAAGAGGCCAAGAAAAAATCGGAACAGACGCTTGGGATGGATAACGATTTTAATACCAGTATAGATTTGATATCACAGTATAAGCTTGATGTAAAGCCTGCCTATACCATTGTTCAAATAAGGGAAGGTTCTCCAGCAGAAAGAGTAGGTTTGAAAATAGGTGACATCGTTTTAAGTGTCAACGGTAAGGAAACTCATACCATGAAGTTACAGAATGTAATTTCATTTTTTAAGTCTAAAACAGGTAAATTGGTCAATTTAAGGATTGATCGAGATGGCAAAATAATGCTTTTTGAATTTAAGCTTGAAGATGTATTTAAATAAAAAAGCTCTCAATATTGAGAGCTTTTGTATTTTCTAGTACTTATGAAAGCCTATTGCTCCATAACACTTTTAGATTTCTTTTCTAACGGACTTTCCTTTGATGGGTCAACAACTTTACCCTTAATCATAAGTGCTACCGTTTCATTGCCTTGAGCATTTGAAGTAACCGTAATTGTTTTTCTGAAAGGATTAACACGTTTAGTGTCATATTTCACAACAATTTCACCTGTTTCACCTGGTAATATAGGCTTTTCAGGTTTTTTTGGAACCGTGCATCCGCAAGTTGACTTCACTTTTGAAATTACCAAAGGGGCATCACCAGTGTTTGTAAATTCAAAAACACGCTCACCATCTGCACCTTTTTCAATTGTGCCGTAATCAATAACGTCGGTTTTAAATTCTATTTTAGCTACTTTTTCTTGAGCAGTCAAACCTAAGCTGAGTAGGCCAACAAATAGAATTGCTACTAAATTTTTCATCATTTAAATTTTAAATTGATACTATCAAAACTAGTCACTTTTTACCATTCTGCAAAATTAATTAGTTGTATTACATTAATATTAACACGCAGGTTAAATAATTCGAATGATTAACACCAGTTTAATTTCGCAAAAAAAGAATAATAAGTACTTTTGTCTTTCATTAAGCAAAAACAATACCAAAATATGAGTATACCAACGAAATATTCGCCTTCTGAAGTAGAAGATAAGTGGTATCAATATTGGATGGATCAAAACTATTTCCATTCTACACCAGATGAGAGAGAGCCTTATGCCATAGTTATTCCGCCTCCAAATGTGACGGGTGTTTTACATATGGGACATATGCTAAACAATACCATTCAAGATGTACTCATAAGACGTGCGCGATTGCAAGGTAAAAATGCATGTTGGGTTCCTGGTACAGATCATGCTTCCATTGCTACTGAAGCCAAAGTTGTTGCTAAACTCAAGGCTCAAGGAATCGATAAGAATGATCTTTCTAGAGAAGAGTTCTTAAAGCATGCTTGGGATTGGACTCACGAATATGGCGGTGTGATCTTAGAACAGCTTAAAAAGTTAGGATGCTCATGCGATTGGAACAGAACGAAGTTTACGATGGATGATGACATGAGTGAGGCTGTTATCAAAGTATTTGTGGATTTATATAACAAAGGCCTGATTTATCGTGGTTACCGCATGGTGAACTGGGATCCAGAAGCCAAAACAACCCTTTCTGATGAAGAGGTTGAATATCAGGAAAAGCAGGGCAAACTTTATTATATAAATTATAAAATTGAAGGAGAAAATTCTGCTTTAACAATTGCTACAACAAGACCCGAAACGCTTTTAGGTGACACGGCAATATGCATTAATCCGAATGATGAGCGTCATGCTAACCTTAAAGGAAAAAAGGCAATTGTCCCAATTTGTAACAGGGTTATTCCTATTATTGAAGATGACTATGTTGATTTAGAATTTGGTACAGGATGTCTTAAGGTCACACCTGCTCATGATGAAAATGATAAGGTTTTAGGTGATAAGCATAACTTGGAAGTGGTCGATATCTTTAACGACGATGCCACACTTAACCATCATGGTCTACACTATGAAGGTCAAGATCGATTTGAGGTTCGTAAGGCCATAGTAAAAGAATTAGATTCTTTAGGAGCCTTAGTTAAAGTTGAAGATCATACCAATCGTGTTGGGATTTCAGAACGTACAAAAGCCATCATTGAACCACGTTTGTCTGATCAGTGGTTTTTGAAAATGGAAGATTTGGCAAAACCAGCTATTAAAGCAGTTTTAGAAGATGAAGATGTCAAGTTGTTTCCAAAGCGTTTCAATAATACCTATCGTCATTGGATGGAAAATATTCGCGACTGGAACATCTCTAGACAATTACTTTGGGGACAACAAATCCCTGCGTTCTATTATGATGAAGGAAAAGAAGATTTTGTTGTTGCTGAAACCGCAGATAAAGCGCTTGAGCTTGCCAAAGACAAATCAGGGAATCCAAATTTGGTAGTAAATGATTTGCGTCAAGATGCTGATGTTTTAGACACATGGTTCTCGTCTTGGTTGTGGCCAATATCTGTTTTCGATGGTATAAGAAACCCAGAGAATAAGGAGATTCAGTATTATTATCCAACCAACGATTTGGTAACTGGGCCAGACATACTTTTTTTCTGGGTTGCTAGAATGATCATTGCTGGATACGAATATAAAGATGAGAAGCCATTTGAGAATGTCTATCTCACAGGTTTGGTTCGTGATAAACAACGTCGTAAAATGTCTAAATCTTTAGGGAATTCACCAGATGCCTTAAAATTGATTAGCGATTATGGAGCTGATGGTGTTCGTGTTGGATTGTTGTTGAGTTCTGCCGCTGGAAATGATTTGATGTTCGACGAAGCCTTGTGTAATCAAGGCCGAGGTTTTGCCAATAAAATTTGGAGTGCTTTCAATTTAACGACACTTTGGGAAGTTGAAGATATTGAACAACCAGAATCTAGTAAGATTGCTTTAGAATGGTACGCTTCTAAGTTTCAAGCTGCTTTGTTAGAAATTGAAGACCATTACAGTAAGTATCGTTTAAGTGATGTTTTGATGACGATTTACAAATTGATTTACGATGATTTTTGCGGATGGCTCTTGGAAATGGTAAAACCTGCTTATCAAAAACCTATAGACAAAATCACATACGATAAGGTTATTGCATTATTTGAAGACAATCTGAAAATAGTCCATCCTTTCATGCCTTTTATCACTGAGGAAATTTGGCAACATTTAAAAACAAGAACTGCTAAGGAAGCTTTGATTGTTGCTAATTATCCTAAGATTGAAACGTTTGATTCAGAATTAATTTCTGATTTTGAAACTGTAAAGGAAGTGGTTTCTGGTATTAGAACCATTAGAAAAGACAAGAACATTCCATTTAAGGATGCAATAGCTTTAAAGGTTTTAAATAATGAAAACCTTGATAAAAAATATAATTCGGTGATTTCCAAAATGGGAAATTTGTCTGATGTTTCAACTGTAGCTGAAAGTGTTGAAGGTGCTTTGAGTTTCAGGGTTATGTCCAATGAGTATTTTATTCCTATGGAAGGTAACATTGATGTTGATGCCGAGATCAAGAAATTGACAGAGGAATTGAATTATACGCAAGGCTTTCTAAAATCAGTTCAAGGAAAATTGGGCAATGAACGCTTTGTCAACAATGCGCCAGAACCAGTTGTTGCTGCTGAACGTAAAAAAGAAGCCGATGCCTTAGCTAAGATTGAGACTTTAAAATCAAGTTTGGCAAGCCTTCAGTAGAATTTAATTTACTTAATTCATATATTAAAAGAAGCTCAGAAGGGCTTCTTTTTTATTTACCACTCATTAATCTTATTGCTGTCCAGTTTCACAAAAATGAACAATAAAATGGTAAAACCCCAAAGTCCGGAACCACCATAACTAAAAAAGGGCAAAGGGATACCAACTGTAGGAATCAAACCCATAACCATTCCAGTGTTGATAGTAAAATGGATAAATAGAATCGAGGCCACACCATAACCATACACGCGGCTAAACTGTGACTTTTGGGATTCTGCTAGGTAGAGAACCCGAATAATTAAGGCAACAAAGAGTATGACGACAAATGCACTGCCAAGAAATCCCCATTCTTCACCAACTGTACTAAAAATATAATCTGTTTCTTGTTCTGGAACAAACTTTCCAGTGGTTCTAGTCCCTTCCATAAAGCCTTTTCCTGAAAAACCACCAGAACTAATAGCTTTTTCAGACTGGATGAGGTTATAGGCTTCTTCCTTTTTCATCTTTTCAAGTTTGATAGGATCTTTTTCCAATCGTAACCATAAACTGATTCTATTTTGCTGATGCGTTTTTAAACCATGTTCATAAAATAATTTGACACCATAGGAAAATATGATACAAACCAGAAAAACAATAAAGGACTGAATTAAGGAGGCACGCTTTTTCCGCCTGAAGAAATAAATTATAGAAATTATTGCAGCACATGTAATGATAGTAATTAAAACCCCAAACTTTAGGCTTAATACGGCAAGTACAATGGTAGATAATAAAATGGCTAAATAGATTTGTTGAAGACCTTCCCGATAAAAAACAAAGAAGAATGCTGCATACACAAGTGTGCTTCCAGCATCATTTTGGAGTAAGATCAAT
The DNA here is from genome assembly GCF_041224425.1 of Psychroserpens sp. XS_ASV72. NCBI lineage: Bacteria > Pseudomonadati > Bacteroidota > Flavobacteriia > Flavobacteriales > Flavobacteriaceae > Psychroserpens > Psychroserpens sp. XS_ASV72. The sequence continues at coordinate 211,313 of NZ_JBGFGL010000071.1, forward strand.
ATAGCAGGTAAAACGATAATTAAAACAGCTCTCAACTGATCCTTGAGCGTATTCATATCAGTTTGGAGATCACTCATGTATTTTGCAACGGCCAATGCTGTAGCAAATTTAGCAAACTCACTAGGTTGTATGGTCATACTTCCAACACCATACCATGAACGTGCTCCGTTTACATCTTTACCAAAAATGAATAAACCAACTAATGATAACATCGCTAGGATATAGATTATACTGGCAAAACGTTCATAAAATTTAGCTTCCAGAGAAAGAATCAAAACTATCAAAACCACACATAATCCCATGAAAACCAAATGCTTTCCATAAAGTTGACTCATATCAAAATAGTTTTGAATATCACCTTCATGTGAAGCCGACATGATATTTAACCATCCAAAACTAACAAGAAGTAAGTATAAAATAATCGTTACCCAATCAAACTTAAAGCTTGTTCTACTGTCTCTACTCATAACTATTGGTTGGATGCGTTTGGGTGGATTGAAATAGAATTGTCTAAATCATTGTCAGATCGGTTCACTTTATCAATCACTTGAAGTGTGGTTTCTCCATTAATCTTAAAAGGTTCTCCACTGTATGGCTTTGCATATTCATTTTCTAGACTATGGGTCAATATCCAATCTTCCATATCAGTTCTGGTTATGTGGCCTTTAATGTATTTTTCTATCATTAAACTCGCCATACGACCTGCAAAACGACTTCCCCAATAACCGTTTTCAACAAAAACAGCTATGGCAATTTTTGGATCATCCTTAGGTGCAAAGGCTACAAAAATAGAATGGTCTGTGAGCTGTGTTTTCTTTCCATCTATTTTTATAAAGTTTTCAGCAGTTCCGGTTTTTCCGCAAATATCTATTCCTGGAATCCTTAAGGTCGATGCCGTTCCTTTATTATATACATCAAACATGCCTTCAATAACGGGTTCGAAATATGGTTTATCGATGGTGGTATATTTAGGTTCAGTGTATTTACTTGGAATCGTATCGTCCTCTATAGATTTAATAATATGAGGTGTATAATAGTAGCCACGATTACCAATAGCTGCTGCCATATTAGCTAATTGAATTGGAGTAGCTTCAACTTCACCTTGCCCAATAGCATTGGAAACGATGTAGGTAGATCCCCAACGATTATCACCATAAGCTCGATCGTAATAGTCGCCATCAGGTATACGTCCAGGTCGACCAACAGAAAGATCATTGTTTAAGAAACCACCTAAACCAAAACTTTTGGCGTGATTTGCCCAAATATTCATTCCTTCTCCTGGATCGTCATATTTATCGATGATTTTTCTATACATAGTCACAAAATAGGCATTACAGGATTGCGCAATACCATTATTCATGTCTACCGGACTTTTATGATGGTGGCAACCGGTTAATCGCCTACTGCCATAATAATAACCCATTCTACAGCTCACTTTATCATTTGGTTCAGCAACACCTTCCTGTAATGCAATTAAAGCATTTATAACCTTAAATGGTGATCCAGGTGGATATTGGGCAAGTAAACCTCTATCGAATAAAGGTTTGGCAATCGTATCGTAGTGTAGTTTGTTGTAATTTTCAGATCGCTTTCTGCCAACCAATAAATTTGGATTATAACTTGGACCTGTAACTAAGGTTAAGATTTCTCCAGTGCTAGGTTCAATAGCGACAATACCACCACGCTTATTGGTCATTAATAACTCGCCATACTTTTGTAGCTCTGAGTCGATAGTTATGGTTATGTCTTTGCCAGGTTGCGGTAAGGTGTCGAATTTACCGTCTTTATACGGACCAATATTTTTGTTGAACCTGTCTTTCTGAAAAAATTTGATACCCTTCACACCTCTCAAAACATCTTCATAGGATAATTCAATGCCTTGCTTTCCGATGAGGTCTCCCATTTTATAATAAGGATCATTTTCTATGTTTTTTCGATTGACCTCTCCAATACTGCCTAATACATTCGCACCAATTGAAGTTTGGTAATCTCTTAGAGAACGTTTTTGGATATAAAACCCTTCAAACTTTCTCATTTTTTCTTGAAGAACTGCATAATCTTGCTTGGAAAGTTGTGGTACAAATACAGAAGGTAACCTTGGGGAATAATTATAAGCTCGGTTGTATTTTTTCTCAAAATCAGATTTGGTTATTTTCAGCAATTGACAAAACTCCAAAGTATCTAAAGCCTCCACTTCACGAGGAATCACCATAACATCATAAGACGGTTGATTAGCCACTAGGAGCTTTCCGTTGCGGTCGTATACATAACCGCGTTTTGGGTAATTATAAACCGTTCTAATAGCAATATCGTCGAATAAGCTATAGGCTTCCTTTTTATACACTTGTAAATAAAACAAGCGTGCAATAAAAAGAAGTCCAACTAAAATAACAGTTATAAAAAGTAAAAGTTTTCTCATGATTTTCTATTGCTGAAAAGCACTGAAAATAATATACAAAGTATCAGTGTAAAAACACTTGAAAATAACGTCTTTTTTAAGACTAAAAGTATGCTTGAAATGTTAAAAATTTCCAGTAGAAAAAGAATCAGATGGTGACTCAGTATCAATATTAAAAAATAGATGATACGATTACCGAATTCTGTGTTTTTGAATTTAATACTTTGGTGTTCATACAACATTCCAAAAGCAAATTTTAGAACAGGAGGTCTCATAAAAGCAATCGTCACACAGGCAGCTGCATGAACACCTCCAGAATTGGAAAAAATATCAACAAATAAACCCAACATGAAACTTAGAAAAATAAAAAGGCTTCGGTTGGAGTTAACCGGAAACAATAAAACAAACAATACATAAGGATAAGGATTGATCCAACCCAAAAAGTTGATATTGTTAAAGATTAAAGCTTGGGCCAAAATCAGCACAAAAAAACGAATGATGCTATTGGTTGTCAAACTATTCATCTGTAGGGTTTTCCAATTGTTGTATTTCGTTAGCGTCTGTATTTTCAACAATGTAAACGTGGGACAAATTAGTCATATCGTTGAATAGCTTCACTTCAACCGTATAGGTATCACCACTTATATCCAAAACAAAAGATTCAATGGTTCCAATAGGAATGCCTTGAGGGAAAATTGAGGATTGGCCACCAGTGACTATCGTGTCGCCTTCTTTTACAGGAGCAAATTTTGAGATATCAATAAGCTGAACCATATCTGATGATGCACCATTCCATATTAGAGAACCAATATGGTTTGAGGCGTTTAATTGAGCGTTGATTCTACTTTTCGTATTTAAAATTGAAAGCACACGAGCATATCCATTAGACGTGTTATCGATAATTCCAACAATTCCCTTAGAAGTTATAACAGCCAAGTCCTCCTTTACACCATGTTTTTCGCCTTTGTTAAGTGTGATATAGTTTTTTGATAAATCATAATTGTTATTGATGACCTTTGCCGTTTGAATTTTGAACCGACCACCATAGAAAGAAGAGTCGATATTTGCAACATTGCTTAAAGAGGAATCGGCTTGATTTAAAAGTAAAGATCGAAGCTTATTGTTTTCCTCAACTAAAATTTGGTTTTGGGTTTTTAGATCAAAGTAATCGGAAACATTACTGGCACTTTCATAAATTCCACCGGTTAAGAAATTAGCTGAATTGATAAACTTGCTCTTATGGTAGGAATGGGATTGAATGGTTAAAGCCAAAGAAATACCAAACAACAGCAGAAACAAAAGGAAGGTTTTGTTTCTAATAATAAAATTAATTATTTGTTGCATGCGAAGACGGTATTCTCAGTTATTTAATCAATACACCTTTAAATTTTTGTAAGTTTTTAAGTGTAATTCCTGTGCCTCTTACAACAGCTCTTAGAGGATCTTCAGCAATATAAACAGGTAAATCTGTTTTTTGCGACAGACGCTTATCCAGTCCTCTTAACATCGATCCACCACCAGCTAAGTAAATTCCTGTGTTGTAGATGTCAGCTGCTAATTCAGGAGGTGTTTGTGAAAGGGTTTCCATCACAGAATCTTCAATTCTCAAAATGGATTTATCTAAGGCTTTAGCAATTTCACGATAAGATATCTGAACTTGTTTAGGTTTTCCTGTCAATAAATCACGTCCTTGAACACTCATGTCTTCTGGTGGAAGATCTAAATCTTCCGTAGCAGCTCCAATTTGGATTTTGATTTTTTCAGCAGTGCGATCACCAACGTATAGGTTGTGTTGGGTTCGCATATAGTAAATGATGTCATTCGTAAATACATCACCAGCCACCTTTACCGATTTGTCACACACAATTCCACCTAAGGCAATAACAGCAATTTCGGTTGTTCCACCACCAATATCAACAATCATGTTTCCTTTAGGTTGCATGATGTCTATACCGATACCGATAGCAGCAGCCATAGGTTCGTGTATCAGGTAAACTTCCTTTCCATTAACACGTTCGCAGGATTCCTTTACCGCTCGCATTTCCACTTCAGTAATACCAGAAGGAATACAAACAACCATACGCAAGGCAGGCGTGAATAATTTCTTTTTTAATGCAGGAATGTTTTTGATGAACATACTGATCATCTGCTCTGAAGCATCAAAATCAGCAATCACACCATCTTTCAAAGGTCGGATGGTCTTGATATTTTCATGTGTCTTTCCTTGCATCATGTTGGCTTCTTTACCAACAGCAATAATTTTACCGGAAACTCTATCTCTTGCCACTATGGACGGATTGTCAACCACCACCTTGTCATTATGGATGATCAATGTGTTTGCAGTCCCAAGGTCAATGGCTATTTCTTCAGTCAGGAAGTCAAAAAATCCCATGCGCTATTCTAATATTTTGAGGTCGTTACTATAATCAATTTTCGACGTTTTGTAAATGTAGTAAATTAATGCTTAAAATGACGTGTTCCAGTCATTACCATAGCTAAATTATTTTCGTTACAATAATCAATACTCAATTGGTCCTTAATGGAGCCTCCAGGTTGGATGACAGCGGTAATACCAGCTTTATCAGCAATCTCAACACAATCTGGAAACGGGAAAAAGGCATCACTTGCCATGACAGCACCTTTCAAATCAAAATTAAAGGACTTGGCTTTATGAATAGCTTGGTTTAAGGCATCCACACGACTGGTTTGACCAGTTCCACTGGCACAAAGTTGTTTGTTTTTAGCTAAGACGATGGTATTCGATTTGGTATGTTTACAGATTTTAGAGGCAAATATCAAATCATCAAACTCCGATTGTGTCGGTTTATTGTTGGTTACTTCAGATAAATCTTCAATAGCATCTGTTTTGTTGTCACGATCTTGAACCAAAACACCATTTAAACAGGTTCTAACAGTTGTTTGAGGAAATTCAACATCATGCAATATCAAGAGTATTCTGTTCTTTTTTCCTTTAAGAATTTCCAATGCCTCTTCGGAAAAAGAAGGCGCAATGACCACTTCACAAAACAAGGAATGAATTTCTTCTGCTGTAGCCTCGTCAATTTCTGTATTGGCAATTAAAATTCCACCAAATGCTGAAACAGGATCACCTGCCAAGGCATCAACATAAGCTTGATGAATACTATCACGTTGCGCAAATCCGCAGGCATTATTGTGTTTTAAAATGGCAAATGTTGGAGCTTCATTTTTAAATTCCTGCATCAAATTCACAGCGGCATCCACATCCAATAAATTGTTATAGCTCAATTCCTTTCCGTGGAGTTTGGTAAACATCTCATCAAAGTTTCCGAAGAAGAAACCACGTTGATGCGGATTTTCACCATAGCGTAAAACCTTTCCGTTTGTCTCACTGATTTTTAAAGCAGCAATATCATGGTCTTTATTGAAATAATTGAAAATAGCAGAATCATAATGCGAAGACACATTAAAGGCTTTGGCAGCAAATTGCTTACGATCTTCTTCTGATGTCTCTCCATTTTTGGTTTGAAGAAGTGTTAAGAATTCTGAATAATCTTCAACTGAGGACACACAAACCACATCTGCATAATTTTTAGCGGCAGCTCGAATAAGTGAAATACCACCAATATCTATTTTTTCGATAATGTCCTGATGCGAAGCACCAGAAGCTACTGTTTTTTCAAACGGATATAAGTCAACAATCACCAAATCAATTTGAGGAATATCAAAATCGCTTAACTCAGCAACATCACTATCATTGTTTTGACGGTTTAAAATTCCACCAAAAACTTTTGGGTGTAAAGTTTTAACGCGACCACCGAGAATGGATGGGTAAGAAGTGACTTCCTCCACAGGAACCACATCAATACCTAAGTCCTTAATAAATTTTTCAGTGCCACCAGTAGAATAAATAGTAACATTTTGTTTATGAAGCTCTTGTACAATAGGTTCTAACCCGTCTTTACTGAATACAGAAATTAAAGCCGATTTAATCGTTTTATTGCTCATTGTTGTTGTGTTGTTGAAATTTTAGTTGTGTAAAAATGACGTTAAAAAAATAAAGCCCAAAAATACATATTATCAAGGGTTATTGATAGTAAAAAAAGGAGTTTATTTAAGTTTTTTGTAACAATAAATTGTTGAAAACGTCCTATCTTTAATATTTAGAAAATTGAATTCATTTTATGCTTCTTTATCTAAGGTTATTCAAAGAAAGTTTGTCGTTTGCCATAAACGCACTTCGGAACAACAAACTCAGAACATTTCTATCACTATTGGGAATAACCATAGGTATTTTTTCAATCATAGCGGTTTTGGCTGCAGTAGATTCCTTAGATAAAAGTATTAAGGATCAATTGAGTGGTTTGGATAAAAACACCATGTACCTCACCAAATTTTCGTTTGGACCAACTTCTGTACCAAGATGGCAGCGCGATAACTTTCCTCAGGTAGAGCATGATGATTTTGAATTTGTCAGGAGAAATATACCTGATGTTGATGCCATTGCTTATGTGATCTTCGGAAGCTCAGAAAATATACGATATGAGGGCAAAACTGTTTCAGGTGTTAATATTACACCTGTATCGAACGGCATCTATGAAATTGAAAATTTTAAGGTTGAAAAAGGACGTTTTTACACCGAATCTGAATCGTATTCAGGTGCTCCTGTTATCGTCTTGGGAAGTGCCACGGCAACCAATCTGTTTGATAATGCCAATCCGATTGGGAAGACGGTTAGAGCCTATGGAAGAAAACTGAAAGTTATTGGAGTTCTAAAAAAAGTAGGAAGTGGTTTAGGTGATTCTCCTGATGAACGTGCTTATGTACCAGCAAATTTTGTAAGACGATTCAATAATGGTGGTGCTAATGGTTTACCTGGAGCAGTCATCATAAAGCCAGAGAAGGATATTGATATCGCAGCTTTTGAATCTGTTTTAAAACAAAAGTATCGAGCGTATCGTGGCTTAAAAGCCGATGAGCCCGATAATTTCTTTGTCAATAAACTCTCTGGTTTAACCGATTTTGTTGATGGAATCATCAGTTTTATGAATGGTATTGGTTGGTTGATTAGCGGATTTTCACTTTTGGTTGGTGGCTTCGGAATTGCCAACATCATGTTTGTGAGCGTAAAGGAACGAACCAATCTTATTGGGATTCAAAAATCATTAGGCGCCAAAAACAAGTTCATTTTATTTCAGTTTTTGTTCGAAGCCATCATTCTATCGTTAATGGGAGGTGTCATCGGGATTGTTTTGGTATGGATTGTCTCCATGATTGCTTCCAACATGGCTGGAGATTTTGATTTTGTCCTATCGCTCTACAATATATTCCTCGGATTTGCACTTTCAACGTTTATCGGACTTATCTCTGGAGTGATTCCTGCAATTTCTGCATCACGATTGGATCCTGTGGAAGCGATCCGTACAGGAATGTAAATCAACTTTAGCTATTGTTCGATATTCTTTTAGAGATTTCTTGACAGACAAACTCCAAAAAACGCTCATCAGCTTCTGTAAAAGGATCTGCTGTGTTTGAATCAATATCTATCTGGCCAATATTTTCTCCGTTCACAAAAATTGGAATGACAATTTCAGCTTTTACCGTAACGCTACAGGCTATGTAATTGTCTTGAGCAGATACATCTGGCACCACAAAATTTTGGTTTGAAACGGCTACTTGTCCGCAAATCCCTTTGCCAAAAGGAATTATGGTGTGATCGGTAGGTTCGCCAACATAAGGACCTAACTTCAATTCGTTTTTATCGCCATTTTTAAAATAGAAGCCAACCCAATTATAATAGGATATGTGATGTTCAAGTAATTTGCAGACCTCAAACAATTGTGCCTCAAAACTTAAGTTTTGGTTGCTTAGGATGTCTTTTACTTGAGGTTTTAGGGCGTCAAATGTCATTTGTAAAAAAATTTTGGTAAAAGTATTTAAAAAGTGACATTTCTATTGTCATTTTGTATAATTTTAACTGAATAAAATGCACACGTTTGAAGTCACTTTTTCAGAAATATAAATCTGTCGTTACATTTATCTTTACCTTTCTTGCAGTTTATTTTGTTTTGACTTTTGCCTATAAATTTTATTTGGATTGGTCTGATGGTTCAAAATTTTATCCCGATTATTTTACGAATTTGGTGGCACGACAAAGCGAGTCTTTAATACAAACTTTTGGTTACGAATCGAGAATTTCACCACATCCTGAGGAACCTTCCATGAAATTGATTGTCAATGGAAAATTTGTAGCACGAGTTGTGGAAGGCTGTAACTCCATAAGTGTTATTATTTTATTTGTGTCCTTTATTGCTGCTTTTGCTGGACGATTTAAGCCTACGTTTATTTATTTGCTATCAGGAAGTGTTCTGATTTATGTGGTTAACTTGGTACGAATAGTAATTCTTTCTATCGGATTGTACCATTACCCATGGAGACGAGAAATTTTGCATACAGTTATTTTTCCTCTGATCATTTATGGAATGGTCTTTTTGCTTTGGATGTTTTGGGTGAACCGTTTTGCTAAATTAAAAACAAAACATGTCTAAACCAGTGAAATACATATTGCTATTAGTGCTAATTGGTTTATTGGTTTTAATTCGCGTTTTTGAAGACGAACTATTTTACGATCCTTACTTATTGTTTTTTAAAAGTGATTATTTGCACATCGATTCACCAAGGCGTGAGGTTTTGAAACTAACCTTGTTCACGACTTTACGATATGTCTTGAATTCAGCAATTTCTCTAGGAATTATTTATGTGTTTTTTAGGGATAAATCCATTATTCGCTTCTCGGTAGTCATTTATGCTATAGCCTATGTGATTTTAATTGCGGCATTTCTGTATTTTGTCATTCATCCTAGGCAAGAGGATTACTATCTATTTTTTAATTTAAGACGATTTTTGATACAGCCGATTTTGTTGCTATTACTTCTGCCCGCATTTTATTATTACAAGATAAAGCAGTAGTGTTAAGGCTTTTCTAAAAGCTTACAATACCCTTAATTTTTTTGTACTTTTGTACTTGAAATTATGCTTAAGCAAATTACATATAAGATGTTTTCGGCCTTCATGGCAATAATGGTCTTGTTTTTAACAGTGTCTTTTACTGTAGAAAAACACTACTGTGGAGGTGTTTTAATTGATTCAGCTGTTTTTACAAAAGCAAAAAAGTGTGGCATGGAAATGTCAACTTCGAAAGCTTCAACAGCAACAATGAAACATTGCTGTAAGGACACAAAAGAAGTTGTTAAGGGACAGGACCAACTTAAAACATCAAAAGTTGATAATCTTTCATTTGAACAGCAACTTTTCGTTGCATCTTATTTTTACACTTACCTAAAACCTTTCGAGCAGTTACCTAAGCTCGTGATACCTTTCAAAGACTATAAACCACCCAATATTACGAGGGAAATTTATGTTCTTGATGAGGTATTCCTTATTTAATGTTTAGTATTCAAAACGTTTGATTGAGATTTTAAATCTCGAATTTATTGAATCACTAATACATTTTATAATCATGATACATACATATACAATCTCAGGTATGACCTGTGGCAACTGTGTGGCGACAGTTGAAAAGGCTTTGTTGGATGTTGATCAAATTGATGATGCTGATGCCAATTTGGAATCGTCTTCAGTTACCATTCATACGAATGCTGATATTTCATTGGAAAAACTTCAAAAAGCATTGCCATCCAAATACAAAATATCTAAAACAGATACCAAAAATGTTTTTGCAAACAATACCACTTCAAAGGAAGCTGAACAAAGTGAATGGAAACAATTGTTTCCGTTATTCTTAATCTTTGCTTATTTGTTTGCTGCTTCAATTTTATTGAATAAAAATCTATGGAGTGTTCAAAATTTTATGCTGGATTTTATGGGTTTATTTTACATTGTCTTTAGCTTTTTTAAGTTTTTAGACTATAAAGGATTTCCACAATCTTTTAGAATGTACGATCCTTTGGCGAAAGCAATTCCATTTTACGGATGGCTGTATCCTTTTTTGGAACTAGCATTGGGATTACTGTTTTTGATGCGCCTTGAAATCCCATTGGCATTGATTGCAACTCTGATCATTCTAGGAATTACAACAGTTGGTGTTGCACGAACATTGTTGAAAAAAAATGCCATACAGTGTGCTTGCCTAGGAACGGCCTTAAAACTTCCTATGACCAAAGCGACTTTAATCGAGAACAGCATTATGATCGTCATGGCGATTGTCATGTTACTTAAAACCTATAATTAGATGAGAACTATAGTTATAATATTGTTGATGGTTCCATTCCTGGTTGGTTCTCAAGAGCAGCTATCAGGAGAGATCTTGGAGCTTACTAATGATAATAAAGAACAGCCGCTTTTTGGAGCTAATGTATTTTGGCTCAATACCACAGTTGGAGCGGTTACGGATTTGGATGGAAAGTTTAGCATTCCATATCAAAAGACCTACAAAAAATTGGTGATTAGTTATGTTGGGTATCAAACCGATACCTTAACAATCGATTCGCCAAAATATATCAAGCATATTCTAAAGCCCAATAGCCAACTCGATGAAGTGACTGTAGTAACAAGAAAACAATCTACAGCTAAATCGTATTTCAAGTCCGCTAATGTGATTACGGTTAATAGCGATGAGTTGTTAAAAGCAGCATGTTGTAATTTGTCTGAGAGCTTTGAAACCAATCCTTCGATTGATGTAAATTTTTCGGATGCTGTAACAGGAACACGGCAAATTAAAATGTTGGGTTTAACCAGTAAGTATATTTTGATTACTACTGAAAACATTCCTTCAATAAGAGGTGCTTCTCAAGCATTCGGATTGAGTTTTATTCCCGGAACATGGGTTGAAAGCATCCAAATTACGAAAGGTGCTGGAAGCGTAACCAATGGGTTTGAAAGTATTGCTGGACAAATCAATGCAGAGTTGCAAAAACCAACGAAGGACGATCGCGTTTTTGTAAATCTGTATACAGCTACCAATCAACGTTACGAACTGAATACGCATCTCAATACCAGAGTGACTGAGAAGTGGAGTACAGGCTTATATATTCATGGCAATACACGCCAAATGAAAAACGACGTCAATAATGATGGTTTTTTGGATATGCCTTTGAGTGATCAGGTCAATGTATTGAATAGATGGCAATATACCAACCCTGAAAAGGGATTGGTAAGCTTCATAAATCTCAGGTATTTAAGTGATGCCAAACAATCAGGTCAAGTCGATTTTGATCCAGATCGCGACAAGTTTACCACTAATTTTTGGGGCAGTGAAATCGAAACAAAGCGTTTCGAACTAACCACAAAGTTTGGTTACGTGAACCCTGAAATTCCATGGCAAAGCTTAGGTGTGCAATTGGCTTATAGTACGCATAATCAAAAATCATACTTTGGATTAAATAGATATGATATCAACCATAATAGTGTCTATTCAAACGTGATTTATAATTCTATTATAAGCGATTCCAGACATAAAATCAAAACGGGTTTGAGTTTTACCTACGATCATTATGATGAGCTGGCTATCAATACAGAATTTGAACGTAGTGAACGCTCTTTCGGTGGTTTTTTCGAATACTCCTATGACAATTTGGATAAACTGTCTTTAACAGCTGGAGTTCGTTTTGACACCCATAATTTGTTGGGTGAATTTATAACTCCAAGATTACATATACGATATACACCTTGGGAGAAATCGGCTTGGCGTTTTTCTGTTGGAAGAGGGATTCGCAGTGCCAATATTTTTGCTGAAAACCAGAATATGTTTGCAACGTCAAGGCAGATTAATATCTTGGATACTAATGGAAGTATCTATGGCTTAGACCCAGAAATTGCATGGAATTATGGTGTTTCCTTCTTGCAAGGGTTTAATCTTTTTAGTCGTAAGGCAGATGTAACAATCGATTTTTATCGAACCGATTTTCAGAATCAAGTGGTTGTGGATTGGGAAAATCCGCAAGAAGTTAATTTCTACAACTTGAAAGGTGATAGCTTTGCCAATAGTTTACAGGTAGAATTCAATTATAATGTATTTGAACGTTTTGACATCAGAACCGCTTATAAGTATTACGATGTGCAAACCGATTATCTTATAGGAAAACGCTCTAAACCTTTGATTCCTAAACATCGACTTTTCGCTAATGCTTCTTATGAAACAAAAGCAGAAGAGAGCTCTGGTTCTCAATGGAAATTTGATGCCACCTACAACTGGTTAAGCGAGCAGCGATTTACTTCAACAGCTACAAATCCGATAGCATACAGATTACCAAATCAATCACCAACCATTGGTACTTTGAATGCTCAGGTAACTAAAGTGTTTTCAGAAAAATTTGAAGTATATTTAGGTGGTGAAAACATTACAAACGTAAGACAAGAGAATCCTGTTTTAGGAGCAGACAACCCTTTTGGGCCAAATTTTGATACCACCTTTGTATATGGTCCGATTTTTGGAAGTATGTATTACGCAGGATTACGATATCGATTAAACTAAAAATAAACAAGGATGAAAAATTTAATATTAGTATTGACCTTTTTATTAACTACAGTAAGCTTTGCCCAAAATAAAAATGCTAAGGCTTCCATTGAAGTGGATGGCGTTTGCTTAATGTGTAAAGAACGCATTGAAAAAGCAGCCATAAGAACCAAAGGTGTAAAATCTGCCATTTGGAATGTGAAAACACACGAGTTAAAATTGATTTATGACGAACGAAAAACAAATTTAGATACCATTCAGAAGCACATTATTGCTGTTGGTCACGATACCAAAGACATGAAAGCGACTGATGAAGCCTATAATAGTGTACATGCTTGTTGTAAGTATCGTGATATTGACGTCCAAAAGGACCACAAAAATTAGTAGGTACTCAAAGTAGATAACATACCATTACAGTTTTCAATGCCACGTTCCGTGGCATTTTTTTTGATTATTAATGCGCCATAAATACTTTGCAAAATATTCTTTAACAAGGTTTCATCTTGAAAAGCAAATTGGCCTTGTCGCATGAGGTCATAATTGACATGGTTGATGAGATAATCTCCCAAATATTCACGATGGATGATTTCAAGTCTTTCATAATCCTTTAAGATGGATTTGTAACTTGAGTAGTGCGATTCAATAGCAGATTTGATTTTAAAATCATCAATGAGTTTATAGTCGCCTGAATTGACCATCGTTTGATAGGTAATGTCCTTTGGAAAAAAAGAAGATAAACCAAATACAGAAAACAGCTCTTGAGTACGTTTTATTTTTTCTGGGTTTTCAGTATTCAGAAGCGGCATGAAACCATTGAGTGTTTGAATTTTAGCTCCAATTGCATTTGCGTTTTCCTGAAGGGTTTTCTTATCGGCTTCAATGTCTTGCTTGATGTTGCTTAAATATTGTGTCTTAAGTGTTTCATTGGTCTTCAATTCAGAACATTTGTTCATGCTGAATGCAATGGTAATACCTATGATTACAATTAGAATTTCTCCAAGCGTGTATTGCCAGTTGATCTTTTTCATAAGCTATTAATTATTCTAACGTTAGGGTTTTGATTTCAGATATTAGAGTGCCATCATCTGCAATTCCTTCGATATATAATTTGATCACCTTTGTTTCAGTTTTTGGAAGCAGAATTTTTGATGACACATTTTGAGGTAGCTCTAATTTAGGTATCCAGCTAATGACGCCATATTCTTTAAAAAAACTATTATTATAAGAATTGTAGAGTGGTGTATAAAACGTTTTGGGAGAAGTAAATCCAATAGTAGGTTCACTAACGGTGTAGTTAGCACTTACTTTACTGGCTTCCTTGATATCAAAAACTGAATTTTCTTTCATGTAAATCCGTATCACACCACCTGAGCCACCACTCATGCTTTGACCAAGCCCTCTTTTGTCAATATAAATTTTTTCAATGTTAGCCGAAGGCAATTCATATAAAACATTGAAACTTTGCAGTTGCACATCATCAAGATAGATGGTTGGTTCAGGATATTGCTCGCCACTAATACTGTTTGGAATTCGTGACTGTATGACAACTTGTCCAAAAGTTTGCGACACTTTATAACCATGGGTTCTTAGATAGGAAATGACATCTGGATAGGTAAGACCAGCATTTTCATCAAATATTTTTGTGCTTTTCTTGAATGAGCGTTCAAAAGATTGGAAACCTACTACAGGTGTTTTTTTCTTAGAGGAAGAAACCACTACTACTTCATCAAGATCAACGGTTGAGTTTTGTGTCCAGTTTTCTAAAATAGGTTTACCATAGGTTTTCTGAAATTTGTATACATCAACGGTTTTACTGCTCAAGCTATCAATAGAATTAAATACCTTATAAGTTACATTTAGAGTTGGTTTTAAAAACTGCATCTTTTTATTCACATAGGAGAACTTTAAATTTTCATTATCTGCAACTTTGAAATTTGGAATTTTAAAGCCTTTATTTTTATCGAGAGGAATAAACTGTGCTGAATAATATTGGGTTGAATACATGTACAGACTATCAGCATCGGCATAATTGCCATTGATGCCTCCGGCTAAGGTAATTCCTTGTTCAAAATCATAAACTTCGGTTGGAGGGTTTTTGAAAATATCATTCCATTCGTATCGACTCCAACCTTGGGTAAGTAAGAGGAGATCTAGATCTTCACTTTTTTCAGCATTAGGTTTATAAAAATAATATTGAGGGGTTTCAATATAGCCTTTTACATAAGGTCTTAAATAAAATGCTGAAATAATGTTATGATTGGGTTGATAGCTAATGGTAGTTTCGGGTAGGACTGAAATACTAAGATTGAAATTTTCCTTCTTGTAATGATACATTGATAGCGCAAGGCTATCATTAATGCTAGGTAATTGGGATAGGAAAACCGATTCGCTTTTTAAAGAACTGCTATTGAAAAACAAGCGTTCATTAATAGGTCTGTTTTCAGAATCTATAAGTGTAATCGTGTTGACGCCTTCGAACAAGACCTCTTTGTTAAGTGCGAGTGATTTCCTGGTTGATTGACCAAAAGATAATGGTAAAAGTTTCATGTCACCATCTTTGTGAATAGCAATTTTAAAGGATTTGTTTTTAATGTTTTTCAAGGTTTCGTTGTTGGTATAAAACGACATGACGATTTCATTTTTATCACTATTGTTAATGAGCATGCTTATACCTTCCAATTCCGCTTTTGGAAGCTGTTTTGTAATGGTTTCTCCATTTTTAAAAGTGATTTCAGCAGTGTAAGCTTTATTGGGTTCAGGTCGAAAAATGAATTTCCCCATTCCAAAGGTATTGGATTCAAAAGTCAGCAATTCAAAATTTTCACTGTCTAACACTTTACCTTTTACAACAACACCTTGTCCGAGATGATCAATTGCCTTAAAGCCTATGTGGTTTTTGGTGTCAGCGATACAGTGACCACCTTCCGGTAAAAATTGAAAATCATAGGAAATCGCTTCTTTTTGAGGCTCAGCATAGTTTTTGTCAACTATGAGTATCTTTTGAACAAAAGCATCATTTTCCTTAAAATTCTGCATCCAATTGGTGGAAGCTTTCACATAGTAAGTTCCTGAAGTATATGTGGAATCAATCTTGAAACTTCCATGAGCTCGTCCGTTTTCGGCTAAGAATAGTTGTTTTTTTATTTGTTTTCCTTCAGAATTATAAATGCCGACATATATATTAGTGGTTTCTTTGAATACCTTGTGCTGTCTTCGATCGTAGGTATAGGTTTTAAACCAAATTTCCTCACCAGAAATGAACGTTGTTTTGTTTAGGTGAACAAACATTGTTTCTCTTGGAAGGTTGAAATACTCAGGATATGCGGTTTCTATTTTAGGATTAGATTGGCTAAGAACATTTAAAGGGAGACTTAGAAAAAATATAAGATAGAACAATTGATATTTCATGTTTTAAGCTATTATGACTTAAAGTTACTATTAAATTTGAATTCTGATTTAAATCAAGACCATGAATTGTTTCAAAAAAGAAAAGCCTTTGATTTCTATCAAAGGCTTTTTTATTTCTCTGAACTCATTTCTTATGGTATTTATCCGTAAGAGTGAGTAACTCATCTGTGACGATTCGCCACTACATCATGCCTGGCATTCCGCCTCCCATAGGTGGCATTCCTGCAGGTTCGTCTTCTTTAATATCTACTAAAGCACATTCTGTAGTTAAGATCATTCCTGCTACAGAAGCCGCATTTTCCAATGCGATACGTGTTACTTTCTTAGGGTCGATGATTCCAGCTTTAAGCATATCGACATACGTCTCAGATTTGGCATCAAAACCGAAGTCTTTCTTGCCTTCCAATACTTTATTGATAACTACTGAACCTTCACCACCAGCATTTTCAACGATGGTTCTTAAAGGTGCTTCAATAGCACGTGCTACAATTTGAATACCAGTTGTTTCATCAAGATTATCGGTTGTTAGCTTTTCAAGAACTTTAATAGCTCTTACAAAGGCAACACCACCACCAGCAACGATACCTTCTTCAACAGCTGCTCTAGTCGCATGAAGGGCATCATCAACACGGTCTTTCTTTTCTTTCATTTCTACTTCAGAAGCAGCACCTACATATAATACAGCAACACCACCAGCTAATTTTGCTAAACGTTCCTGTAGTTTTTCCTTATCGTAATCGCTTGTTGTAGTTTCAATTTGTGCTTTGATTTGGTTGACACGTGCTTTGATGTCAGCGTTTTTACCATGACCATTCACAATCGTTGTGTTGTCTTTATCAATAGTAACGGTTTCAGCAGTACCTAACATGCTTAAGTCAGCATTTTCCAAAGAGAATCCACGTTCTTCAGAAATTACCGTTCCACCAGTTAAGATGGCAATGTCTTCCAACATGGCTTTTCTACGATCACCAAAACCAGGAGCTTTTACTGCAGCAATTTTCAATCCGCCTCTTAACTTGTTAACCACTAAAGTTGCTAAAGCTTGGCCTTCTACATCTTCTGCTACAATCAATAAAGGTCTTCCAGATTGTGCAACAGGTTCTAAGATTGGAAGGATTTCCTGTAGATTGGTAATTTTTTTATCGAACAACAAAATGTACGGATTCTCTAAATCTGCAATCATTTTATCAGAATCGGTTACGAAGTAAGGAGAGAGGTAACCTCTGTCAAATTGCATCCCTTCCACAACGTCAACATACGTATCTGTTCCTTTGGCTTCTTCTACTGTGATGACACCTTCTTTTCCAACTTTTCCAAAAGCTTGGGAAATCAATTCGCCAATGGTATCATCGTTATTTGCAGAAATAGAAGCCACTTGCTTAATCATTTCAGAAGAGTTGCCCACTTTTTTAGATTGCTTATCTAAATTTTCAGTAATCGCTTCAACAGCTTTGTCAATACCACGTTTTAAATCCATTGGATTCGCACCTGCAGCAACGTTTTTCAAGCCTTCCTTAACGATTGCTTGAGCCAATACAGTTGCAGTAGTTGTACCATCTCCAGCTAAATCATTAGTTTTGGAAGCCACTTCCTTAACCATTTGAGCTCCCATATTTTCAAGCTCATTTTCCAATTCGATTTCTTTAGCAACAGAAACACCATCTTTAGTGACTTGAGGTGCACCAAATGATTTTCCAATGATAACGTTTCTACCTTTTGGTCCCAATGTTACTTTTACTGCATTTGCCAATGCATCCACACCACGTTTCAATCCGTCACGTGCTTCAATATCAAATTTTATATCTTTTGCCATAATTTTATAGTTTTTAAATTAAAAATGCCAATAACCTTAGGTTAGTGGCTTGTGATTATTATACAATTGCTAAAATGTCGCTTTCACGCATCATGAGGTAATCTTTACCTTCAAGTTTTAATTCTGTTCCAGAATATTTACCATAAAGAACCATGTCACCTTTTTTTACTGTCATAGGTTCGTCCTTAGTTCCTTTACCAACAGCGACAACTTTACCTTTTTGTGGTTTTTCTTTGGCGTTGTCTGGAATGATAATTCCTGAAGCTGTTTTAGTTTCAGCTTCAACAGGTTCGATAAGAACTCTGTCTGCTAATGGTTGAATGTTTAAGCTCATATTTTAGTTGTTTTGATTTAAGTTATATAATTATTTAAACGCTTTGAAATATGCTAAAAATGTGCCAGTCATTCTAAACTGACAAACTTTCAGAAATAAAAAATGCCAACTGTTGAGTTGGCATTTCGTATATTGTTTTTTAGAGCTTAATTCCCTAAAGAATCAGCTGGAGTTGCAGTATCATCTGCTGTACTATCTGGAGTAGTTACTGGAGTGGATGTTTCTGTACCATCTCCATCAATAACTTTTGATTCTTGATCTCCACCAGCACCTGGAATGGCAAAGTTAGATGCCAATATCAATGCTAAAAGTAATGTTGCTAATGCCCAAGTACTCTTGTCTAGGAAGTCGGTTGTTTTCTTAACACCTCCTAATTGCTGAGAGCCTCCACCACCAAAAGTAGATGATAATCCGCCACCTTTTGGGTTTTGTACCATAATGACAACGACTAGTAAAAAAGCAACTAGTATGATTAAGACTAAAAATATAGTAAACGTACTCATTTCTTATGTGTTATTTTCTTGTAATTTTTTGACTGCTTTAATTTGGTCTGCAAAGAAACCACTTTTTTCTGGATATTTCAAACTTAAAATTTTATAAGATTGAATCGCCTTTTCATAATTTTTTTGTTCGAGGTAAATACGTGCTAAAGTTTCTGTCATCAAGCCATCATGTTTGACTGTGTCCTCAATTTTCAAATCAATTTTTGGCGTGTCTTTGGAAGGAACAATCTTCGGATTGCTTTCCAGAAACTTGTCAATGAGCTCGAACTTTTTCGAAATACTGTCATCAGAATGATTCGCTTCAGCTTCTTCATTAGTATTTTGAATTACAGGTTCGGTTTCTTCTCTATTGATGGGTTTGAAGCTGGTTATTTTGAGCCATTCAGTAAAGGAATGGGTTTCAGATTTATCAAACTCTAGAGGTTTTCCTAACTGCAAGGTGTCTTCAGGTGTTTCTTCAATATGCTTAGCATCAATATCCAGTATCACTTGTTCTGGAGTATTTTCACGAAGAGATAAAAAATGTGCCACATCGTCAACTTTTACCTTTTCCTCAAATAATTGAGGGTCTAAGACGCCTTCCGTATTTTGAATGTGTTGTTTTAAGGCATCATCGATAGTGACACTTTTGTTGACAGAAATATCATCCAAGTCCTTAACTTCAATATTTTTGAGATGTTCGGAATTTTGTTTAATAAGATCAGAAATCTCATTTTGATTAAAAATCTCTGAAGTTATGTAATCAAATAGAATACTGCGATCGGTCGTATAGGCTGCCGTTGTTTTTAATTCTTGATTGTACTTGTAACTTTCCTTGTTCTTTAAACCTTTTAGATACAGAGCTCTTACAGATTGTGCATAGGGAAACTCATTCACAAGCTGTTTGAGTGTTTCTGTCTGTTCAGCTGTGATATGCTGCGGATTTTGAAGTATGTATGTATAATCAGTTGTATTCAAATTGCATTACCATTTTGCTAAAGTAGCATTAAAAACATCTTGGGTGATGCGTTCAAAAATTTCCGCTATAGCAGTGTCTTTTTGTGCGCCAATCAATTGTGCGCTTCCTTGATAATCGTAAAAAAATGAAAACCGTTGTTCAAACTCTTCATCAGGAAGATTTTTGTCATAAAATCGAACATTCACACTTATGGTCAAACGGTTTTGTGCTGCTGTACTATTGGCTTGCGCTGTTGTTGGTGAAATTCGGTATTCGGTAATTTCGCCATCGTATACCAAGTCACCACCTGAATTCACCAAACTTAAATTGGTTTGGTTTTGGATTAGATCTTGTAAAGCTAGAGTGAAGTCTCTATCCAATCCAGGTTCTACCAATGCAGAGGTATTTTGAAAATAATTAACCTGAAAGGTTTCAATATTGTCTGCAATGGATGTTCCAGTGAAAGAATATGGGCCACAACTCGTAAGAATTAGCGGTAAGCAAAGCACAATAAATCTAAGTCCTATTTTTTTTCTCATTTGTATGTTGGTGGTTTTACTTTCATGCTATTGACATGAACGTGCATTGAAATCTCAATATTTTGCTAGCCATCATAAACTTGTCTTAAAGGTCATATTGTTTTATCTTACGATAAAGAGTTCTTTCACTAATACCCAATTCTTGTGCAGCTAACTTACGTTTGCCATTATGACGCTCTAGTGATTTTTTTATGAGTTCCAATTCCTTATCTTGTAAAGATAGGGTTTCTTCCTCTTCAATTTCCTCAGCAAAGTGATATTTGTCCTGACTGGTATCTTCAGAAGTTTCTACAAAATCGTTCTTTTCAGGAATTGATAAAACCTCAAGGTCTTCATAGTCGTTGTTTAAAGCTTCTGTATCGTTTTCACCATAAATTTTTTGGATCAAATGCTCATTGTCCTTTTGAACCTGATTAGCATTACCGCTTTTCATCAATTCCATTGTAAGCTTCTTTAAGTCATTTAAGTCGCTTTTCATATCAAAAAGCACTTTGTAAAGAATCTCACGTTCATTACTGAAATCACTTTCACTCTTGGAGCTGTTAACCACAGCAGGTAAATTATTGGCTTGAGTAGGTAAGTAGCTTCTCAAGGTGTCTGCTGAAATGCTTCTATTTTGCTCCAATACTGAAATTTGCTCAGCCACGTTACGCAATTGTCGGATATTTCCATTCCACCTGTGTTTTTGAAGCACTTGAACAGCATCATCATTGAGCTTAATGGTTGGCATTTTATATTTTAAGGCAAAGTCGCTCGCAAATTTTCTAAACAATAAATGAATATCGTCTTGTCGATCTCTAAGAGGAGGCAAATGGATTTCTATTGTACTTAACCTGTAGTAAAGATCTTCTCTAAACTTTTCTTTTTTTATGGCTTCGAACATATTGACATTCGTTGCGGCAACGATACGCACGTTGGTTTTTTGAACCTTACTTGAACCCACTTTAATAAACTCACCATTTTCAAGTACACGTAGTAAACGTACTTGAGTAGTTAAAGGTAATTCGCCAACTTCATCCAGAAAAATAGTACCACCATCGGCGACTTCAAAATAACCAGAACGTGTTTGGGTTGCACCAGTAAAGGCGCCTTTTTCATGACCAAACAATTCACTGTCGATCGTTCCTTCAGGAATCGCACCGCAATTCACAGCAATATATTTACCGTGTTTCCGATGTGATAACTGGTGTATAATTTTAGGGATGCTCTCTTTACCAACACCACTTTCACCAGTGACTAATACCGAAATGTCGGTAGCAGCAACTTGAATCGCTTTTTCTATGGCGCGATTGAGTTTTGCGTCGTTTCCTATAATTCCGAAACGTTGTTTTATGGCTTGTACTGATTCCATTGATTAATTTTCATAATGTACTTCATAGCTTGCTCCTCCTTCAATATGTCCCCATCCTAATTTAGATGGAAGTTCATTAGACTCTGTAAAGTGCGCTCCATATAAATATCCATAATCAATGGTTCCATCTAGAGTTGAGCCGTTATATAAATAACGAGTTTCAAAATCTGTACTCGTAGCACCTAAATTAGGGAAGAATGTGTGTTGTAATAATGGAGAAGGGTTGGGTAGCAAAAAAATGTTGTTTATTATATTTTGATAAGGGTTGAAAAATATATTTACTAAGTTTTCGCCTTGGTAACTATAGGAGTAATCTTTGGATATTTCAGTATACCAACTGTAACTAAAAGTTTCACCCGTCTCAGGGTTGTAACCTAAAGATTCAGAGAATGATGATAACAAGTTTTCTGAATTAGCATCATAGTCATAGGTTTCTATAACCACATCTACACTGGACAGAAATGTTTGTTTATGAATTAGTTTATTTTGATTATTGAAAGTGAATTTTATTGTATATAAACCTGGTGGTTGATTTCCATCATATGCATACACAATATTTCCATCATGGACTAAAGAATAGCTATAAATGTCACCTTCGTCATCGATGGTAATTTGAGTTATTTCATTGTTAGCATTATAATCGTAAGTAATAGAATAGTTATCTGTATTATTGATATACGTAACAAGCCTATTTTGGTAATCATATTGAAAATCTACAATAATATTATCATTAGAGTCGAATACTTTGTCGAACAAAGTCCCGTCATTTAAAAATGTATATTTTTCGGTATAATTGGATTTTGTGCCTTTATAGATTTCTTTTAAAATTGTGCCAGCACCATCAAAATCTGTTGGATCCAAAAGATCGGTTCCGTCATTCAATTCCCTGCTATTTGTTCTACCATCATTATCACAATCTTCTTCCAGCCAATAGTCAAAAGGTTCTAAATCCTGACTTTCGGTAATAAAATCACAGCCGTCCAATACATTTGTGTTATCAATTTCTTCCTGGCCATTTGAAACAAAGTCAGAGTCACAATTAAGGGATTTCCATTCATCTGTAGGCTCTAAAGTTCGGTCACTCAAAACAAAACTACATCCAACGAGAGGAGAAGTACCGTTGTTATTAACAGTGTTGTCGCCATCAGGATCCAATTCCTTCCAATTGGTAACTCCGTCGCCATCGCAATCGAGAGCTTTCCATGCGTTGGAAATAGATGGATAATATTGGCTAGATTGTCTGAAGTCACAAGGATCGTCAGGGCTTGTATTATCAACAACCTCTTGTTGGTTGGTCACACCATCGCCATCAATATCATTTGGATTGACCTGCTCGGTTTCCTCTTCTTGTGTGTCATCATTGCTAGCACATTGATAAGCAAGTAAAAAGATAAAAAACAGGAATAGAATTTTTTTCATTTTTTAATTGTTGTCGGAAAGGCCAACGGCTTTTCCAATTAAAGTAGCACTTGTACAATCTTCAACATACACATTTACAAATTCGCCGACCTTGTAATGTTCCTTAGGAAACACAACCATGGTATTTTGCTCATTACGACCTGCCCAATGTTCTGAAGATTTTTTAGATTCTTTTTCAATAAGAACTTCAACGATTTGATTCAAAAATTGTTCGGTATTGAACTTACTGTGTTCTTGTTGTAGATCAACAATTTCAGCAAGACGTCTTTTTTTGATAGCTTCTGGAATATCATCTTCCAATTTGCGTTCAGCTAAGGTTCCAGGGCGTTCCGAATAAGCAAACATATATCCAAAGGCATACTTGACTCTTTCCATTAAACTTAATGTATCTTGATGGTCTTCTTCTGTTTCCGTAGGAAAACCAGTAATCATATCATGGGAAATGGCACAGTCTGGAAGGATGCGTTTGATATTATCAATAAGATCAAAGTATTCTTCTCTTGTATGCTGTCTGTTCATGGCTTTCAAAATACGATTACTGCCACTTTGCACAGGAAGGTGAATGTAATTACAGATATTATTGAACTTCGCCATGGTTTCCACCACATCAAGTGTCATGTCTTGAGGGTTTGATGTTGAAAAGCGAATGCGCATTTTGGGTTGTGCTTTTGCGCAAAGCTCCAACAATTGAGAAAAGTTCACTGCAGTTGCTTTTTGCATGTCACTGGCTTTGTCAAAATCTTTTTTGAGTCCGCCACCATACCATAAATAACTATCCACATTCTGACCCAATAAAGTGATTTCCTTATAGCCTTTACTCCATAATTCATTCACCTCTTCAATTATGCTTTGAGGATCACGGCTGCGTTCTCTACCGCGTGTAAAAGGTACAACACAGAAGGTGCACATGTTGTCGCATCCACGTGTTATGGACACAAAAGCGGTCACACCGTTGCTGTTCAATCTTACAGGAGAAATATCGCCATAGGTTTCTTCCTTAGAAAGAATGACGTTAATAGCGTCTCGGCCTTCTTCAACTTCAGATAAGAGATTTGGAAGGTCTTTGTAAGCATCAGGACCGACAACTAGGTCTACGATTTTCTCTTCTTCAAGGAATTTCGTTTTTAAGCGTTCAGCCATACAGCCAAGAACACCAACCTTCATTTTAGGGTTGATACGTTTAACAGCATTGTATTTTTGCAAACGTTTTCTAACAGTTTGTTCGGCTTTATCTCGAATGGAACAGGTATTGACCAAGACCAAGTCGGCTTCTTCCAGTGATTGGGTTGTGTTGAACCCTTCTTCAGACAATATGGAAGCCACAATCTCACTGTCACTAAAATTCATGGCACAACCATAGCTTTCGATAAAAAGCTTGCGTGTATTGCCCTTTTTCTCTTCAAGTACTAGAGATTGTCCTTGTTTGCTCTCGTCTATAGTTTTCTCCATAAGTGCTTTTTGCAATAACGAAATTGTCGTTGACTTTGTGTTTCAATTAGCATGCAAAGATAGCATATTTTAAAGAAATATGACAAAGTGTCAGAATTAATTTTGCTTTGAAACTACGAATTAATTTGCGTTCTTTGATAGACTAACCATCTAAATAATTAGAATTATGTTAATGTCAGAAATTCAACAAAAAATACAACATGCCATTGCACTTGATTTTGGAGAGATTTTTAATGAAAGTATAGAGTTGTTTAAAAAATCTTGGGTTCAAGGTTTGATTATTGTCTTGTTAACATTTGCGCTATCCATTCCTTTTATTGCTGTTATTTATATTCCCATGATAGCATTTGGTATTCTTGGTGAAAGTAATCCAAATGTGTTTGAAGACGTTGCGCCTTTAATTATGATTGTGTTCTTTGTGATTTTTATTTTGATGATGCTTTTTCTAATTGTAATCTCCTTAGGTCTAAAAGCGGCATTTTTTAGAATTTTATACAAATTCGATATGAATACAAATGAAAAAGAAGATTATTTTTTCTTTTTAAGACGCCCTTATTTGATGAAGACCATTAACTTGTCATTGGCCTACTTAGGAATCACACTTTTGGCTGCTATCTTGTGCTATCTGCCATTGTTTTATGTGTTGGTACCGCTAAATTTACTTCTGGTTGTTTATGCGTTTAACCCAGATTTAACAGTTTCAAATCTAGTTAAGTTAAGTTTTGAATTAGGGAACAAAAAATGGCTCATCACCTTTGGGTTGATTTTCGTTTGTAGTTTCTTGGCTCAAATAGTAGGCTTTTTAATGTGTGGTGTGGGTATTCTTGTTACTGCTTCATTTGTTTCGATACCACTATATTTCATTTATAAAAAGGTTATTGGTTTCGAACCGCCAGAATATACTCAAATACAAGGCAATCAGAATTTTTGACGCAACCATTTGATTGCTATTGCATCTAAATGATAAATAGGTATCTATGAAGTGTTTGAGGAATTTAATGTTTTTGGTTTGTATGCCATTATTGCTCATGAATACACAATGCGATGATGATGACATGCAAGTGAGTAACTGTGGCCAGCCTGCTGTTATCGACAGTGCTTTTTTTGATAATGCCGTTTCAGCTGAATTTAATTTAGTGGATTTTGACTTAAATGATGATTGTCTCACGGTTGAAATAGGAGCAAGCGGTTGTGATGGAAGTACTTGGAGTTTGGTTCTGGTAGATTCAGGTGCTGTAGCAGAATCGTCTCCAGAGCAGCGCTTTCTGAAATTGGTTTTTACTAATGATGAGTCCTGTTTGGCGGTATTTACGCAAACAAGGGTTTTCAACCTATCGAATTTGCGTGTGGAAGGATCAAATCAAATAGTACTTCACATTGAAGGTCTTCCCGAATCTCTTGATTATATGTATCCATAAAGACTATAAATAAGTTATTAAAGCTCGATTTTATCGGGCTTTTTTTATGTTTTGTCGTATATTTTATTGTGAATTTTTCTTATCGAAATTTTAAAAATTAGGGAGATAAATTTTTTTTCATATACATTTGTAGCCTGAAAAAATCAAATATGCCGAAGAATTTAGTTATTGTAGAGTCACCAGCAAAAGCCAAAACCATTGAGAAATTTTTAGGAAAGGATTTCAAGGTAGAATCGAGTTTTGGACATATTGCCGATTTGCCTTCAAAAGAATTGGGAGTAGACGTAGATGGTGATTTTAAACCTAAATATCAAGTTTCAAAAGACAAGAAAGAGGTCGTAAAAAAACTAAAGGCTTTAGCAAAGCAAGCTGAAATTGTATGGCTAGCTAGTGATGAGGATCGTGAAGGAGAGGCAATAGCATGGCATCTTGCTGAAACATTGGGTTTAGATAAGTCTAAAACCAAGCGTATTGTTTTTCATGAGATTACAAAATCAGCTATCAAAAAAGCCATTGAAAATCCGAGAGGTATTGATTATGATCTTGTTGATGCACAGCAAGCACGTCGTGTTCTAGATCGTATTGTTGGGTATGAGTTGTCTCCAGTATTATGGAGAAAGGTCAAAGGTGGCTTATCTGCTGGTCGTGTACAATCGGTTTCAGTACGTTTAATAGTTGAGCGCGAACGTGAGATTCAAGACTTTAAGCCAGAAGTGTCTTACAGAATCGATGCTGAATTTTCAAATGAAGATGGCCAAAGCTTTAAAGCGAAACTTCCAAAGAATTTTTCTTCAAAGGAAGAGGCGTACGCTTTTTTGGAAGATAATATCAACGCAAACTTTAAAGTAGCAGATCTGACCAAAAAGCCGGCAAAAAAATCGCCAGCGGCACCATTTACAACTTCTACGCTACAACAGGAGGCTTCAAGAAAACTTGGGTTTTCTGTGAGTAGAACGATGGCAAATGCGCAACGACTTTACGAGGCAGGTTTGATTACATACATGAGAACTGATAGTGTGAACCTTTCAGATGAAGCTAGAAAAGGAGCAGAGGCTGAGATTGTAAATGCCTACGGTTCAGAATTCAGTAAGCCTAGAAATTATAAAGGGAAAACCAAGGGAGCTCAAGAAGCTCACGAAGCGATTCGTCCAACCGATTTCACAAAGCACTCTTTAAATGCAGAGCGTGATCAAGCCAGATTATACGATTTAATTTGGAAGCGTGCCATTGCATCGCAAATGAGCGAGGCCGAATTAGAGCGTACCAATGTTAAAATTGAGGCTTCAACGCATGGTGAAACCTTTACGGCTAATGGTGAGGTCATCACTTTTGAAGGATTTTTGAAAGTCTATCTTGAAGGGACAGATGATGAAGATTTAGAGCAAGATGGGATGTTGCCAGCAATGCGTGTCAATGAGACTTTACTCAATAAATATATTACTGCAACCGAACGTTTCTCGCGTCCACCTTATCGTTATACTGAAGCGTCATTGGTAAAACAATTGGAAGAATTGGGTATTGGTAGACCTTCTACTTACGCGCCTACAATTTCTACCATTCAGAATAGAAATTATGTTGAAAAAGGATCTAATGAAGGTGAAGAGCGAAATTATACACAACTTACTTTAGAAACTGGAAAGATTTCAGATGTCACCCTTACCGAGAAAGTGAATAGTGATAAAGGAAAACTCGTTCCAACAGATATTGGAATGATTGTGACCGATTTTTTAGTAAATCACTTTGGAAACATTTTAGATTATAATTTTACAGCTAAGGTAGAAGCTGATTTTGATGAAATTGCTGAAGGCAAGGAAGATTGGACCCAGATGATGAAGGAGTTTTACGGTAATTTCCATCCGAAGGTTGAGGATGTTGCTGAGAATGCCGAGCGTGAATCTGGTGAACGTATTTTAGGAACCGATCCGAAAACAGGAAAACAAGTAAGTGTTCGTTTAGGCAAATTCGGACCTATGGTTCAAATAGGAACAGTTGACGATGAAGAAAAACCTCAGTTTGCAAGTTTGTCTCCAGATCAGCAATTAACAACCATTACTTATGAAGAAGCAATGGAGTTGTTCAAGCTTCCTAAAGAATTAGGAACCTATGAAGGTGAAACTATAGAGGTTAATAATGGACGTTATGGACCTTATGTGAAATTCGGAAAGAAATTCGTATCCCTTCCAGCAGGAACGAATCCGTTGGATGTAGAATTAGATCAAGCCATTGAACTGATCAAGGAGAAACAAAAAGCTGACGCTCCTATATATATGTATAAAGATTTACCTGTTCAAAAAGGGAAAGGTAGATTTGGTCCTTACATAAAATGGAATAATATGTTTATCAATGTTAATAAGAAATACGATTGGGATCATTTATCCGAAAGTGACATTGAGGAATTAATTGAAGATAAAATCCAAAAAGAAAAGGATAAGCTCATCCATAATTGGGAAGATGAAGGTATACGTGTTGAAAAGGCGCGTTGGGGAAGACACAGAATTATAAAGGGTAAAACCAAAGTTGAGCTTCCAAAAACAATTGACGTTTCAGATATGTCATTAGAAGAAGCAAAATCGTATCTTGCGGAAAAAGCACCTAAGAAAAAAGCGGCTGCTAAAAAAAGAACTACTAAAAAGAAAACGACTTCTAAAAAATAATACGAATGAATTTTAGTTTCCTGTCTCCTGTTTCAGATGATGTTTTAGCTCACAATGAACTACTATCTGAACAAGCGCTGGGCAAAAAAATTAAGATTCACTCTGCACAAAATGGTATTCCAGATTTAGATGGTGTTGAGTTGGTAATCATTGGAGTGAAAGAAAATCGCAATGATGTTAACTATATGGGAGAAGAATTAAACTTTGGTACCATTCGTACAGCATTGTATTCTTTGTTTCCTGGAAATTGGCATACAAATATTGCAGACTTAGGTGATATTCCTTCAGGAGCCACAGTTGAAGATTCGTATTATGCCGTCAAAACAATTATATCAGTTTTACTTGAGAAAAAAATCATTCCTATTATTATAGGTGGAAGTCAAGATTTGACCTATCCAAACTATAGAGCTTACGATACCATGGCTCCAATGGTCAATATAGTGAACGTTGACAGTAACTTCGATCTGGGAGACGCCTCAGTTGAAATGAAGAACAATAGTTTCCTCGGAAAGATCATATTGGAAAAGCCCTATAACCTATTTAATTATTCAGCTATAGGCTATCAAACCTATTTTAATTCGCAAGAGGAAATCGATTTAATGGAAAAGCTCTATTTTGAAGCTTATCGTTTAGGTGAAGTTACCTCTCATATCAATATGGTGGAACCTGTAATGCGTGATGCGCATATCGTTACTATGGATTTGAAATCTATTCGAGCAGCTGAAGTAGGAGCCAAACAGAAGTTTTCACCTAATGGTTTTAGCGGAAAAGAGATTTGTGCTATATCAAGATATGCAGGAATAAGCAATAAAGTATCATCGTTCGGTATTTACGAGTTTAAGTCAACTACTGAATTAGATGCAACACCAATGTTGATATCACAAATTATATGGTATTTTATCGAAGGCGTCAATTGTAGAATTAATGATGATGATTTCACCGACGAAAAGAGTTATCAAAAGTTCAATGTTTTGATTGAAGATGACGAGCTTATTTTTTATAAAAGTATAAAGACTGGGCGTTGGTGGATTGAGATTCCTTTTTTGCCAGATGTTAATAATAAATTAAAAAAGCATACGTTATTACCATGCATGCATGAGGATTATGTTGAGGCAAGTCAAGGAAAAATACCTGAAAGATGGTATAAAGCGTACAAAAAAAACAGTTTTTAGGTGTTTTTCTCCGTAAAAGTTTAACGTTTTTTTAATCGACGAAATGTTAACTTTACAGGATGAAATGCAAAAAAACTGTAAAAAAAATTGTTTTTTACAAAATATATAAATATGTTTACTGCCTTAAAAAAAATAAACCCTTTTCTAAGGTGTAATTTAACAACTAAAATAATTTAACCTCGAGTTTCTATGAATATTAAGAAGTTTGCTTTATTAACCGCTGTTTTAGCTCTATTGGTCAGTTGTGGCTCTGGTGACAGAGGAGAACTGGTAGGAGTTAAAGGAAAGAAATGGCATCCTGAAAAACCTTATGGTATGGCACTTGTTCCAGGTGGAGCATTTATCATGGGTAAATCGGATGATGATCTAGCAGGTGTACAAGATGCACCAACAAAAACAGTTACTGTAAGAGCGTTCTATATGGACGAAACCGAAATAACAAATAGTGAGTACCGCGAGTTTGTATATTGGGTTAGAGACTCCATTTTAAGAACCAAATTGGCAATCTTGGCCGATGAGATTGGTGAAACTCCTGGTAATGGAGGTATTGGAGAATTTGCGTTCAACGATGCGGATCCAGAAAACATGACTGTGTATGAAAAATACATGTACGATAACTATAGCGGACTTGGACCTACAGGATACGAAGGTAGAAAGTTAAATCACGATGTGGATTTGATTTTTGATACTGAAGATTATCCAGATGAGTATTACGCTGAGGTTATGGATACCATGTATCTTCCTATTGAAGAGTCTTACAATGGACAACGTACTTGGGATGTGAAGAAATTCAAGTTCCAATATAAGTATATGGATATTCAAAAAGCTGCTAAAGATAGAAGCTTAAGACGTAGAGATGTGATTGTAACTGAAGAAGTTGAAGTGTATCCAGATACAACGGCTTGGATTCGTGATTTCTCATATTCTTACAACGAGCCAATGCACAATGATTATTTCTGGCATGATGCTTATGGAGATTATCCTGTAGTTGGTGTGTCTTGGAAACAAGCTAATGCGTTCTGTCAGTGGAGAACTCTTAAAAAGAATGCTTATCAAAAAAGTAAAGGAAAACCTTTTGTGAATAAATTTAGATTGCCTTCTGAAGCAGAATGGGAATACGCAGCAAGAGGTGGATTACAAGGAGCAACTTATCCTTGGGGTGGACCTTATGCCAAAAATGACAGAGGTTGTTTTATGGCTAACTTCAAACCTCTTAGAGGTGATTACGCTGCCGATCAAGCATTATATACAGTAGAAGCTGACGCTTATGAGCCAAATGACTTTGATCTGTACAATATGGCTGGTAATGTTTCAGAATGGGTACATGGATCTTACGATCCTGCATCTTATGAATATTCAGCAACTTTTAATCCAACCGTTAATGATCCAGATAACGAGCGTAAAGTTGTTCGTGGTGGTTCTTGGAAAGATGTTGCTTACTTCTTGCAGGTAAGTTCAAGAGATTATGAGTATGCTGATTCAGCAAGAAGCTATATCGGATTTAGAACGGTTCAAGATTATATGGGAACTGAAGTTACTAAAAACGCAGCTACAAACTAAGCAATTAATTAACTAAACTAAATATTTAATCTACTAAGTTCAAGCAACTTAATTAAAACTAAAAAACAGAAATTATGGCACAGAATGGAAAGATAACCTTGACTAATATGATCTACGGATTAGGAGCGGCAATTGTAATCGTAGGAGCTCTATTTAAAATCCAACATTGGCCTTTCGGATCAGAAATCCTTACTCTTGGGATGATTGTTGAGGCATTGGTATTTACGTATTCCGCTTTTGAAAGACAACAATCAGAATTGGATTGGTCTTTAGTATATCCTGAATTAGCAGGTGGAGCATCAACAGGGAAAAAGGCTAAAGAAGAGCCTAAGGATGCTGAAGGTTTATTATCTAAAAAGTTAGATAACTTATTAAAAGAAGCTAAAATCGATGGTGCTTTAATGTCAAGCTTAGGCGAAAGCATCAAAAATTTTGAAGGAGCTGCTAAAGGAATTAGTCCAACTGTTGACGCTATGGCTGCTCAAAAGAAATACAGCGAAGAAATGTCTTTGGCAGCAGCTCAAATGGAATCTTTGAACAGTCTTTACAAAGTTCAGATGGAAAGTGCTAATCGCCAAGCTGCAATCAACGAAGAAGCTGTTGAAAATGCAACTAAATTGAAAGAACAAATGCAATCATTGGCATCAAACCTATCGTCACTTAACGGTGTTTACGGTGGTATGCTTTCTGCAATGAATAAAAGTTAATTAGTTTTTTAAGACTAATCTGATACTAATCTATTAACAACTAAAAAAACTAATTTAAAATGGCAGGAGGAAAATTATCTGCAAGGCAGAAAATGATTAACTTAATGTACTTGGTATTTATCGCGATGATGGCGATGAATATGTCAAAAGAAGTACTGTCCGCTTTCGGATTAATGGAAAAAAAGTTTTCTGATGCAAATGAAGTAACGACTGATATGAATGAGAAGTTACTTGCAAATCTTGAAACGAAAGCCGAAGAAAAGCCAGCTGAATTTGCTGTAGCTGCAAACAAGGCCAAGGAAATCAGCAGAACATCTGAAGATTTTTATAAGTATATTGAAACTCTTAAGGCAGACTTGATCAAGCAAGGACAATACGAAATTGATCCTGAAACTGGTAAATTGCCTTTTGAAGCAATGGACAAAACCGATATTCTTGATGAAGCTTGGTTTACGGGTGACCGTTTAACTAAAAAAGGTCAGGAAGTGATGTCTAAGATTCAAGAATACAAAAGCCAGATCAAAGAAATCATTGGTGAAGATGTAAAGTACACAAAAGCAATTGAGAACTTTGAAAAGCGTTTCAGCACAGAGCCTGTTGAAAACAAAGATGGAAAGAAAATCGATTGGTTAGATTACCACTTTAAGGGATTCCCAGCGATTGCTTCTTACACAAAGTTAACAGCGATGCAAAATGATGTTAAAGTAACTGAAGCGAACATGTTTAATGTTTTCTTGGGTAATACTTTAGATGAAGCGGTTTCACTTAAAAACTACCAAGCTATCGTTATTGCTGACAAATCAGCATTCTTTGCTGGTGAAAAATTCCAAGGTAAAGTTGTTCTTGGAAAATACGCTAATGTAACACCAACAGGATTAAGTATTTCTGGATCTGCAGTTGATTTAGAAAATGCTATCGATTCAACTGGAGCTGCACGTTTGGAATTTAACGTTGGTGGTGTTGGTGAGCATGAAATCGATGGTAACTTTACCTTCTTAGAAGATGGTAAGCCATTAGAAATTCCAATTAAAGGAAACTATGTCGTGGTTCCAAGGCCAAATTCAGCAACGATTTCTGCGGATAAAATGAACGTTGTCTATCGTGGTGTTGTAAATCCAATGACAATCTCATTTGCTGGTGTTCCAGATAACAAAGTATCTGCTTCAGCTGCTGGACTTAAAAGAGCATCAGGAATGGGCAAATATACTATGGTTCCAACTTCCGGTAGAGAAGTTACTATAAATGTAACAGCAACTTTAGACGATGGTTCTAAAGTAAGTGATAAAGCTGTTTTTAGAATCAAGGATATTCCAAAGCCAGCTGGACAGATGGCAGGTCAGATAGGTACTGCTAAATTACCAAGAAATAACGTAGAAATTGGTCGTGTTGAAGCTGTTCTAGAAGATTTCGATTTTGATTTACCGTTAACTGTAACAGGATTTAAAATCAAAGTTGAAGGAAAACCTTCTGTAACTTGTTCTGGAAATAGACTGAATGGTGCAGCGAAAACTGCTTTAAGAAGTGCTAAAAGAGGCTCTCAAGTTCAAATTTTTGATATCAAATCAAGAAGTAATGGTCCTGCTATTAAACCAGCAACACCACTTGTAATTGAGTTGACTAACTAAAACAACCTGCTTTTAGATTAAACCCAAATTAATATTGAGAAAAGATGAATTTTAAATTTTTATTATCAATTTTTGCTACTGTTGGATTCACATTGTGTGTGTCTGCTCAAGCTAATATTTTGAATGCCAAAACGCCAAAAGAGATTGGTGTCAAAACTGAAGCACAGTTGGCACTAGATAACGATAAGCCTTTAGAATATGGCTACGTTGACGATAGAGATATCTTATTCTCAAAAATGACTTGGGAAAAGGTTGTTTTGGATGAACGTGTGAATTTTCCGCTATATTTTCCGGTTGATACCAATAATATTGGAAAAGAAAGACGTTCACTTTATCACACTTTGATAAAAGCAGTGAAAGAAGGTAAAATAAAAAATGTTTACAATGATTCTTATTTTACAGTAAAACGTACACAGAAGGAACTACAAGATATCACTACTAAAATAGATACTTTAGATATTGGTTACGACCAATTAAATGCTGATGGCTATGTTGATCCTGAATACATTACTGTTACGAATATTGAAGCATTCCACATTAGTGCCTACTTAATCAAAGGACTTTGGTATTTTGATAAGCGTCATGGAGAATTGAAGTACAGAATATTAGGGATTGCTCCAGCAGCACCAGATGTTAACTTCTTAGATTCTGAAGATGAATCTTTAAAGACACCTAATGCGTTATTTTGGGTGTTCTTTCCAGAAGCTAGAGAAATACTGCATGAAGCCAAAGCATTTAACAATAAGAACAGTTCGATGCCTATTTCATTTGATCACTTGTTAAACTCTAGACGTTTTAATGGGTATATGTACAAAGAGGAAAATGTATATGGCGATCGTGAAGTAAAAGAATATGTTGCTGATAATGCTTTAATGCAATTGTTGGAATCTGATCGTATTAAAGAAAAGATTCGCAATTTCGAACAAGATATGTGGTCTTACTAAATAAAATTAAATGATAAGAAAACGCTCACTTTTACAGTGGGCGTTTTTTGTTTGTATTCCCTTAACTTTGGAACATGAAACATGTAGATTATATTGTTGTCGGTTGCGGATTGGCAGGTATAGCTTTTTGTGAGCGGTTGTATGCACATCAAAAGTCTTTTATAGTATTTGATAATGCGTCACAGCAATCTTCTAGAGTTGCTGCGGGTTTATATAATCCCGTTGTGCTTAAACGCTTCACTAAGGTCTGGAATGCCAAATCGCAACTAGAATTGGCTATGCCTAAATACAAAGAATTGGAGGAGCGGTTGGAAACAACCTTAAACCATAACATACCTGTGTATAGAAGATTTACTTCTATTGAGGAACAAAACGATTGGTTTACGGCTTCTGATCAACCAGTGTTATGTGATTTTCTTTCCACTCAAATAAAATCGAATTCTAATCCAACTATTAATGCTGAGTTTGGTTTTGGTGAGGTTTTGCACTCTGGACGAATCAATACAACCCAACTTGTAAAATCGTATACAGATGACCTTCAAAAAAACAATCAATACCGTCATGAAGCTTTTCAATATGATAGTCTACAGATTGATGAAGCCGAAGTATCTTATAAAGATCTAAGATCGAAATATATTGTCTTTGCTGAAGGTTTTGGGCTCAAATACAATCCTTTTTTTTCGCATTTGCCACTAAACGGAACCAAAGGAGAAATGTTGACGATAAAAGCGCCTGAACTAAAAATGGATTTTATTTTGAAATCTTCAGTTTTTGTGGTGCCATTAGGACATGATCTGTATTGGATTGGTTCTACTTATGAATGGGACGATAAAACACACAATACCACCGAGGAAGCAAAACAAGAACTGATTCAGAAAGTACAAAAAGTGATTACCTGCGATTTTGAAGTAGTAGATCAAGTAGCTGGTATTCGACCAACCACTAAGGACAGAAGACCTTTGGTTGGAGTCCATTCAAAATACGACCAATTATTCGTTCTTAACGGATTGGGGACAAGAGGAGTCATGATATCACATTATGTTGCCGAACAATTATTTAACTTCATTGAAAATAAGCTGCCTTTGGATGAAGAAATCGATATCAACCGATTTATGGACTAATAATGCCTATTTTTTAACTAGATTTTTATCGTAACTCATAAACATATTGATCCAGATATTTCTAGATAATCGCATAATAATAGGACCTAAAAGAATCATGGTTCCAACAATAGCCATAAAAGCAGTAAACAAGCTACTTCCTAAAAATAAATAGCTTATTACAAAAGCGGCTACGGCAAAGGCAATACCAACAGCATAACTCACATACATCGATCCATAGAAGAAAGAAGGCTCTAAACGATACTTTGTGCCACAATAAGAACATTTTTCATTGATTTTAAGAACATCGGAAAGAGCATAAGGATTTTTGTTCTCATACATTGATTCTTGTTGGCATTTCGGACAAGTGCCAGTAAAAATGCTGTAAATTTTAGTGCCTTTCAACATGATATAAATTTGATTACTTTTACGCTTTGTATTCCATGCAAATTTACGGTTAATTGCACAAAACATTGTAACATAAGTAACAAATGCTCAACATTCATAACCTTTCTATTTCCTTTCAAGGTGAATACTTGTTTCAAGAGATTTCGTTTAAGTTAACACCAGGCGATCGGGTTGGCTTAATAGGAAAGAATGGAGCTGGTAAATCTACATTGCTCAAGATCTTGTCTAAAGAGCTTGAATATGATACAGGACAAATTGCTACAGACAAGGATTTGAGTATTGGTTTTTTGAAACAGGATATCGACTTTGAATTTGGTAGAACCGTTTTGGAAGAATCTTATGAAGCTTTTGAAGAAATTAAAGCTTTAGAAGCTAAGATGGAGCATATTAATACACAGTTAGCCGAACGAGAAGATTATGAAAGTGAAGGATACCATCAATTGATGGTTGATCTCAATGATGTTCAGCATCAATACGAAATTATAGGTGGTTATAATTACCAAGGTGATACCGAAAAGGTGCTTCAAGGTCTAGGATTTAAACGTGAAGATTTCAATAAGTTAACCGACACCTTTTCTGG
Organism: Psychroserpens sp. XS_ASV72; assembly: GCF_041224425.1. Classification (NCBI taxonomy): domain Bacteria; kingdom Pseudomonadati; phylum Bacteroidota; class Flavobacteriia; order Flavobacteriales; family Flavobacteriaceae; genus Psychroserpens; species Psychroserpens sp. XS_ASV72. Next base: position 248,085 of record NZ_JBGFGL010000071.1, read on the forward strand.
TGGTTGGCGTATGCGTATTGAACTAGCTAAACTGTTACTTCAAAATAATGATCTGTTGCTTTTGGATGAGCCAACAAACCATTTGGATATTGAATCCATCATTTGGCTTGAGGAGTTTCTACGAAACTATTCCGGAGCTGCAGTTATCGTATCACACGATAAAATGTTTTTGGATAACGTTACGAATAGAACCATTGAAATTTCCTTAGGACGGATTTATGATTACCCAAAACCGTATTCTAAGTTTTTGGTCCTTCGGAAGGAAATAAAGGAGCAACAATTAGCATCCCAAAAAAACCAACAAAAGCAAATAGAGCAAACAGAGAAACTTATTGAAAAGTTTAGAGCCAAAGCGAGTAAAGCATCCATGGCGCAATCGCTTATCAAGAAGTTAGATAGAATGGATCGCATTGAGGTAGATGAAGATGACAATAGCGTTATGACCTTAAATTTTCCGGTATCGATAACGCCTGGAAAAGTGGTAGTTGAAGCTGAAGCTGTCTCAAAAAATTATGGCGATAACCAAGTTTTGAATGATGTCGATTTAATGATTGAACGTCAGAGTAAAATTGCGTTTGTTGGTCAAAACGGACAAGGAAAATCTACTTTGGCAAAAATAATTGTAGGTGAAATTGAGCATCAAGGTCAGCTCAAACAAGGTCATAATGTTCAAATTGGCTATTTTGCCCAAAACCAAGCCGAGTATCTTGATGGTAACAAAACCGTTCTAGACACAATGATTGATGAAGCCAATGAGAGTAATAGAACCAAAGTTAGGGATATTTTAGGTGCTTTTTTGTTCCGTGGAGAAGAGGTAGAAAAGTATGTTAAAGTACTTTCTGGAGGTGAGCGTAACCGATTGGCACTGGCTAAGCTGATGCTTCAACCGATCAATGTGTTGATCATGGATGAGCCAACCAACCATTTGGATATCAAATCTAAAAATGTACTTAAAGAGGCTTTGAAGAAATATGAAGGTACTTTGGTTTTAGTATCTCATGATAGGGATTTCCTCCAAGGATTGGTTGATAAGGTTTATGAATTCAAAGACCGAAATATCAAGGAATACCTAGGTGATATCGATTTTTATTTAGAGCAGCGTAACGTTGAGAACCTTCGTGAAGTAGAGAAACGAACAGTGATTAAGGAAGCGCCTAAGCAAAGTAATAAGCAGTCTTATGAAGATCAAAAGAAACTGAAGTCGCTTAAGAATAAGTTGAGCAATATCGAATCTCAAATCAATAGTTTGGAAAAGGACATCAAAAATGACGATGTTGAATTGGCTACAAACTATGATGCTACAGTCGCCGATACATCTTTTTTTGACCGCTATCAAAAGAAAAAAGACACCTTAGACCAACTAATGGGTGAATGGGAAGAGATCCAACATGAAATAGAAACCTTCGATTAGTATTCTTTCAAAATTGTTTTAAGTTTTTTTTAACTGCTAGCCATAGTGTATTTAGATACTTTTGTATTGTAAGTTTCAGCTTCTGCTTTTAGACTTACATAACGCTAACCATCTATACTTATGCGAAACATTATTCTTTCCATCATAGGAATAATTCTAATTGTTGGCTCGTTTCTTTTTGCAAAACGATTGATCGATAATAAGACCAAACCCAAACCTGTTCCTGAAAAAGTTTATAAAACGGTTTTTACGGATACCGTAGAAAATGGAACCGTTCAAATTGTGGTTCCTGCAAATGGGAATTTAGTAGCGAAACAACGAGTCGAGTTGTATGCTGAAGTGCAAGGCGTTTTTAGAACTAGTGGAAAACTGTTTAAGGCCGGACAAGAGTACAAAAAAGGCGAAACCCTTATCAGGATTGATGCTTCAGAATATTATGCCAGTGTGCAATCTTCAAAAAGTAATCTTTACAACTCGATTGCAGCTATAATGCCTGATTTAAGATTGGATTTTCCAGAGGTGTACCCGAAATGGCAAAATTATCTCAATGGCTTCGACCTAAATAAAACGACGCCAAAATTACCTGAAATGACTTCTGAAAAGGAGAATTATTTTATTACAGGTCGTGGTATTGTATCAAATTATTACAATGTCAAAAATCTTGAACAACGACTTGCCAAATATACCATAAGAGCTCCTTTTAATGGAATTTTAACTGAAGCTTTGGCAACTGAAGGCTCTCTTATTAGAAGCGGACAGAAACTAGGTGAATTCATTGATCCATCGATTTATGAAATGGAAGTCGCTTTGAGTAAGTCCTATGCTAGCTTATTAAAAGTAGGAGAAAAGGTTCAACTTAACAATCTTGAAAACACCGAGGAATTTAATGGTACAGTATCGCGTGTGAATGGAAGTATTGATGCTACAACGCAAACAATCACAGCATTTATTGAAGTTAAGGATGAGCGACTTAAAGAAGGTATGTATTTGGAAGCAAACCTAAATGCCAAAGAAGAACCTAATGCTTTTGAAATCAATCGTAACCTGATGCTTGATAACGGTCAAATTTATGTGGTCAAGGATAGTATTCTGGATATTGTTGATGTAAAACCTGTGTATTTTTCAGACACAAAAGTAGTGTTGAAAAATATTCCTGATGGAACGGTTATTTTATCGAAACCTGTACCAGGATCATATGCTGGAATGTTAGTGAAGCCCTTTGAAGATAAGGTTTCCAGTACTTCTGAAAGTAATTCCGATTCAAAAAAACAGTAGGTCATGAGAAAGATAATGGCCTATTTTATTCGTTACCATGTTGCTGTAGATGTGTTCATCTTAGCATTTTTTGTATTTGGTTTACTTGGTGTTACCTCATTAAAATCATCTTTTTTTCCGTTAGTAGATTCTAAAATCATCAATATCAACATTACCTATCCTGGTGCTTCACCACAAGAAATTGAAGAGGGTATTGTACTTCAAATTGAAGATAATCTTAAAGGCTTAAAAGGTATTGATCGTGTTACTTCAACCTCACGTGAAAACAGTGGTACCATAACCGTAGAAATTGAAAAAGGAGAGAACATCGATTTCATGCTTCTTGAGGTTAAGAATGCTGTCGACCGTGTACCAACCTTTCCAACTGGTATGGAACCATTGGTGGTGGCTAAACAGGAAGCCGTTCGTGAAACGATTTCCTTTGCTTTAAGTGGAAAAGAGGTGCCGTTGGCAACACTCAAGCAAATTGGTAGGCAAGTTGAAAATGACTTGCGTGCTATTGACGGTATTTCGCAAGTGGAAGTAACTGGCTATCCAGATGAAGAAATTGAAATTGCGGTCAACGAGACCAGTTTATTAGCATATAACCTTACGTTTAGTGAAGTGGCTAATGCCGTAAGCATGTCCAATATTTTGGTGACGGGTGGAAATATCAAGACCAATGCCGAAGAGTACTTGATTCGTGCCAATAACCGTTCATATTATGGTGATGAGCTTTCCAACTTGATTGTAAGGGCAACACCTAATGGAAAAACCGTTCGGTTGAAGGACGTGGCTATTGTAAGGGATCGTTTTTCGGAAACACCCAATGCGACGTATTTCAATCAAGATTTATCTGTTAATATCTCTATAACAAGTACCAATAACGAAGATTTGATTTCCTCTGCAGATAAAGTTAAATCGTATATAGAAGAGTACAATCAAAAATATGAGAATGTACGTTTGGATGTGGTTCGCGATTTATCTATTACATTGAACCAACGTACACAACTTTTAGCTGAGAATGCCGTAGTAGGAATGATTTTAGTGCTTATTTTTCTATCCTTATTCCTAAATACACGATTGGCATTTTGGGTGGCGTTCGGATTGCCAATTTCTTTTTTGGGAATGTTCATATTTGCAGGTCAATTTGACGTAACCATTAATGTGTTATCGCTCTTCGGAATGATTATCGTTATCGGTATTTTAGTTGATGATGGAATTGTAATTGCCGAAAATATCTATCAGCATTACGAAAAAGGGAAACCACCTATCCAGGCTGCTATTGATGGTACTATGGAAGTGATTCCTCCAGTAGTTTCAGCAATTATAACCACCTTATTGGCGTTCTCGTTATTTCTCTTTTTAGACAGTAGAATAGGTGAATTTTTTAGTGAAGTGTCCGTGATTGTGATTTTAACTTTAACCATTTCACTTGTGGAAGCCTTAATCATACTTCCTGCGCATTTGGCACACTCAAAGGCATTGCGAAAACCTAAGGTCGAAGAAAACCCTTCTAAGTTAAAGTTGTTCTTTTCAAAAATGAGGAGTGTCAATTCGGTTGGTGATAAAATCATGGCATTTTTAAGAGATCGGGTTTATGCGCCAGTTTTAGACTTTGTCCTCAAGTTTCGTGTATTGGCATTGGGTATCTTTATTTCTTTATTGATATTGACATTTGGGTCTATTGGTGGTGGAATTATTGGAGTCACAATATTTCCTTCTATTGCTAGTGATCGTGTGTCTGTTGAATTGGATATGCCTAATGGGACCAATGAAAAAATCACGGATTCCATTATTTCAATGATCGAGGAAAAATCGTTATTGGTGAATCAAGAGTTTACCGAAAAGTATTTAAAAAATACCGATAAGGAACTTTTTGAAAATACCATATTAACTATTAACAGTAGTTCTAGTGCTCGATTGGTTATTAATATGCTACCTGGAGAGGAGCGACCAGATGAAATCACCTCTTCTTTGGTTGCCAACCGCTTACGTGAGTTGGTTGGACCTGTTGTTGGTACAGAACGGTTAATTTTTGGTTCTGGAGGAAACTTTGGTGGTAGTCCTGTTTCTGTGGCTTTATTGGGCAATAATATTGAAGAATTAAAAGCAGCTAAGGGTGAGCTTAAGCAAATACTCCAAGAAAATCCGTTGTTAAAAGATGTCGAAGACAATGATCCTGCAGGTATTAAGGAAATTCGTCTGCAACTTAAGGAAAGCGCTTATTTGTTAGGCTTAGATTTAAGGTCTGTGATGACGCAGGTGCGTTCGGGTTTCTTTGGAACACAAGCGCAACGTTTCCAAAGAGGTCAGGATGAGATTCGCGTTTGGGTTCGTTATGACAGAACCAATAGAGCGTCTATAAACGATTTGGACGATATGCGCATTTTGACACCTTCAGGACAGCGTGTAACATTAAAGGATATTGCCACTTATACCATCGAACGAGGTGACGTGGCCATCAATCACTTGGAAGGGCAACGGGAAATCCGTATTTCAGCCGATTTGAAGAATCCGAGTGAAAGTGCTACCGATATTTTAGAGGATTTAAAAGCAAATGCCATAAGAGAGCTACAATCGAAGTATCCAACAATTTCCGCATCTTACGAAGGGCAAAATCGTGAGGCACAAAAACTTACAACGTCTTTAAGAGCGGCTGGAATCCCAATTTTATTACTTATTTACATTACAATTGCGTTTACGTTCAGAAGTTATAGCCAACCAATATTACTCATACTGTTGGTGCCTTTTAGTTTAACTGCTGTGGCTTGGGGACATTGGTTGTTTGATTTTCCTGTCAATGTCTTATCGCTCTTAGGTATTATTGCTCTCATTGGAATTATGGTCAATGATGGATTGGTACTCATTGGTAAATTCAATAGTAATTTACGGGAAGGTATGAACTTTGACTTAGCTATTTCTGAAGCTGGAAAATCCCGTTTTAGAGCCATATTTTTAACATCATTGACTACCGTTGCTGGATTGGCACCTCTGTTGTTGGAAAAGAGCAGACAAGCTCAATTTTTAAAGCCAATGGCTATCTCGATCTCCTTCGGAATCGCATATGCAACTGTCTTGACCTTATTGGTTTTACCTTTATTTTTATCCTTTAGCAATAGTGTTAAGAAAAATGCAAAATGGCTTTGGACTAACAAAGATGTTACTAAGGAAGAAGTCGAGCGTGCTATCAAAGAACAAAAGGAAGGATTGCATTTAAAAGGAAATTCTGAAAATCGTCTTGATCAAGACAATGGTCATACAGAATTCTTGAATTAAACAATATACAATGAAGATCAAACCTTACATATTGATGAATTTCTTGTTGTTTAGCCTTTTTGGGCACGCACAAGAAATTTTGAACAAGGAAGAGGCTATCAAACTGACTCTAGAACATAATTATGGCATCAAAATCGCTAAGAATAGTATAGAGGTAGCTGAAAACAACTCTGATGTTTTAAACTCTGGATATTTGCCTACGCTTACAGGAAATGCTGGTGCTTCAATTGATAAACAGGATACTGAAGGTTCATTGTCAAATGGTGATACCCGAATTGCTAATGGCGCTGAAACGAGACGATATAGTGCTTCAGTAAATCTAAACTATACCTTGTTTGATGGTTTGGGACGTTTATACAATTACCGAAGATTGAAAGAAGAGCACCAACTATCTGAATTAGAAGCTCGTGAAACTATTGAAAACACGATACTTCAGTTGTTTACAGTGTATTATAGTGTAGCTGAACTTTCAGAAAACAACACAGCTTTGAAAGAAACCATGACCATTTCCAAAGATCGATTAACGCGTGCTGGTTACCAGTTTGATTATGGTCAAAATACAAAACTGGAAGTATTGAATGCTGAAGTCGATATCAATAATGATAGCATAAATCTCATAAATGCTGAACAGTTGCTTAGGAATACAAAGCGTGATTTAAATGTCATTTTAGGAAATCAATTGAATCAAGATTTTGATGTGGATACAGATGTCAACTTTCTGTTTCAATTAGATAAAACCGATCTCTTGGAAAAGACTAAAACGAATAATGTAACCTTACTTCAGGCTGAAAAAAACATAGCTATCAGCCAATTGGATATCAAAACCAACAAAGCTCAATATTTACCTACGGTTGGTTTGGTTGGTTCTTATGGTTGGAATGAATCTACAAATAATAGTCCGTTAGCATTTGTACTCCAAAACACTACAACAGGCGTATCTGCAGGATTGAATTTGAGTTGGAATTTGTTTGATGGTGGAACAACGATTACACGTGTAAAAAATGCTCAGATCAATTTAGAAAACCAAAAATTATTGAAAGAGCAGTTGCTTGTTGAAATTGAACGAAATTTCAATAATGCTTGGGATGATTATCAAAATAAACTGGTTATTTATCAAGTTCAGGAAAATAATATAAAAACCGCCCAAAATAATTTTGAACGTACACAGGAAAAGTTTAAGATTGGACAGGTTACTTCTATTGAATTCAGACAAGCACAACTCAATCTCCTCAATGCCGAACTCAGTCGAAATCAAGCTAAATACGATGCGAAATTGGCTGAACTAAATGTACTTCAATTAAGTGGCGAGTTACTCAATGTTCAGATATAATTCAGTCGTATGGAAGAGTATTTTTTTCAATGTCCATATTGCTGGGAAACCATCTCAATGCTGATTGATGTATCACAGCACAAGCAAACCTATATTGAAGATTGTGAGGTTTGTTGCAACCCAATTCAAGTCGAAATCACTACTGAAAACAGTGAAATTATTGGATTTGAAGCCCAAAATATTGAACAATAGCTATTTTTTAAACATCTGAAAAACAGTATATTACAAAATATTCGATGAACGACTATGCATTTCATCGAAAAAAATTGCTAGATAATCGATATTCTGTTATTTTCGTTACAAATAGATTGCCCTCAAAAAATCTACTATTATGAAAACCGCTAAAATTACATTACTGTTATGCTTGGTTACGCTACTGTCTTTTGGTAGTGTCTCAACCAAAGAAAAAGAGGCTTTAGTTGCTCTCTATAACGCTACCAAAGGAACATCTTGGAATACCACTTGGGATTTAACTAGTCCTGTCTCAACATGGTATGGTGTTACCGTTGAAAATGATCAGGTTGTAGCCTTACATCTTGGGTATAATAATCTCGAAGGTCAGTTGCCTGATGCTATTGGAGATTTAACAGCCTTAAGGGAAATGGATTTCTTTAGAAATAACCTTTCAGGATCAATTCCAGCTACTATTGGGAATTTGAAAGCTTTGAAAGTGTTGAATGTCGCATTCAATAAATTAGATGGCCAATTGCCAAATACCATTGGAGATTTGTCGTCTCTTGAAACATTGCAATTATTCATGAATAAAATTGAAGGTTCCATTCCAGAGTCTATCGGACAATTAAGTGAGTTGAAAACCTTAGAATTGTATAACAATAACCTTAGTGGAAATTTACCAGAAACTTTAGGAAATCTTTCAAACCTAGAATCTTTATTGGTTAGTAGTAATAAGCTATCAGGAAAATTGCCTTACGCTCTCGGAAACCTATCCCAATTAAAGGTTTTAAGTGTGTTTGACAATACATTACTAGGCGTTGTGCCAAATTCAATTTCAAATCTATCAAAGTTAGAAGAATTGGTTTTAGCCAATAATGCTTTTTATGGTAATCTACCAACTGACTTGGCAAGCTTAACCAATTTGAAGGTTTTAATGTTAGGAAACAATGAGTTTAAAGGTGACTTAGCCAGTTTGGAAGCACAGTTTCCTAATATGGAACAATTTGACTTTGTGAACAATAGCGATGTTGGTGTACTGGCTACCTTAGATACAGAAGATTGATAATTTTATATAGTTTTAATTTACATAACCCTTATCCGAATTTGGCTGAGGGTTATTTTTTTGAGTATTATTATTGTTAAAAGAAAAAAGCATTGTATATTTGCAGTCCAATATCGCGGGATAGAGCAGCAGGTAGCTCGTCGGGCTCATAACCCGAAGGTCACTGGTTCGAGTCCAGTTCCCGCTACAACAAGCCAAATACGAAAGTGTTTGGCTTTTTTTGTAAATGAGATTTTAGAACGTATACGTTCTAAAATTGAAATGTCAAAAAATAAATTTTGATTTAAAATTTGGGTTGTTGTACAAGCTTCTCTTTTGGGTCCAACGAGCTTTAGCGAGTTAATCCAGTTCCCGCTACAAAGAAGCTCCTTGAGAAATCAAGGAGCTTTTATTTTTCCTCAAGTTTTTCAATTTCCTTTTGCGAAACGTCACAAGAAGCGCCTTTTTTTGAAGCGACCAAGGCGCCAACCTTACATGCAAAGTCTAAAGCAATGTGAGGTTCAGATTTTTTAAATAGCAACTTATAAACTAAAGCTGCTAAAAAGGAATCACCTGCACCAACCGTGTCTTTTACCTTTACCTTATATCCTGTATTGTTATAAAAAAGTCCGTCTAAAAACAACAATGCACCTTTACTTCCTTTGGTGACACAAATGTTTTTGGTTTGGGTATGTTTTGCTAAAGATTTTACTTGGTCTTCCATAGATTTGTTTTCAAAACCTAAATGCGTACTTATTAAATGTAATTCTTCATCATTCAGTTTTATAAAATCTGATCGATTCATTAGCTCTAAAACGAATGCTATGGTATAATCAGGAGGCCTTAAGTTCACATCAAAGACAGTAAAATTAGCTTTTGATAATAGCTCCATAAGAGTATCCCTAGACCTTATGTTTCTACAGGCAAGACTTCCAAAAATCAACACTTCAGCTTCTGAAACCGCTTTACTATTTTTATCATTATGTAGAATGTAATCCCAAGCAACAGGCTTTTTTATTTTATATGACGCTGAACCTTCAGTATCTAAAAACACTTCAACAGTTCCTGTAGGATATTGTTCAGAATATTGAATTAAATTGGTTTGAAGCCCGTGTTCAGAAATAAATGAAATCAGATTTTTACCTAACTTGTCTTGTCCAATAGCGCTAATAATACTAGTGTCAATTTCAAAGGATTGAAGTCGCAAAGCCACATTCAATGGTGCGCCTCCAATGACTTTTTTATCAGGAAACACATCCCAAAGGACTTCCCCAAAGCATATTGCACTAGTTGCTATGAAAGTCATCTTCGATTAATTGCTTTTCCAAATCTTCCAATGAAATACCTTTGGTTTCTGGCATTTTGAAAATAGCCCATAACAATTGAAGCACCATCATACCAGCAAAGAAATAGTAAATGATTTCTAGATTATCTCTGAATAGACCTTCTTTGTCATCAATGAAAAAAGGCGTCACAAGAGTAATGATGGCAGCAAATACCCAATGGGTTCCAGTTCCCCAACTTTGTCCGTAGGAGCGTACACGATTTGGGAAAATTTCTGAAATAAACACCCAAATTACAGCCCCTTGTCCGATGGCGTGTGAAGCCACAAACAAACAAATAAAGGTTAGTAATAAAGTGGAACTCAAATCCATTTGAAAGCAAACACCAACCATAATCAAACTAAAAATGTATCCAATGGAGCCTATGATGATGAGTTGGCGTCGTCCTAATTTATCAATAAGTCTCACACCCAAAAGCGTAAATAGCAAATTAACGATTCCAATAGCAATGGCATTAAACAACGAATCTGATCCACCAAGTCCAGCTTGTTCCAGAATTTGTGGCGCGTAATACAAAACGAAATTTATACCAGATAGCTGATTGAAGAAGGCAATAAAAAAACCTAACCAAAGTACGCGATTGTATTTTTTGTTGAAGAGGTTGTCATTGCTTTTAGGCAAGATTGCATTAGCTTTGATTTCAAGAAGTTTTGATTTAGCGATTTCCAAATTCCCATAAATGGTATTTAAAATGGGTAATGCATTTTCTTCGTCACTTTTCTGTAGAATCAACCAACGTGGACTTTTAGGGACTTTAAGTACCATAAGCGTATAAAAGAATGCTGGAATCGCTTCAACACCAAGCATCCATCTCCAATCGTTATCGCCTCCAACACCTTTTAAAGTCCAATTGCTCACAAAGGCGATTAAAATGCCAAACACTAAGCAAAACTGATAAAGTGCTCCTAAACGACCTCTGTTTTCTGGTGAGGTAATTTCGGAAATATAAATTGGAGCAGCCACAGAACTAACACCAACACCAATACCTCCAATAAATCTAAAAAACGAAAAGACATAAGGGTCATTGGCTAAAGCGCTTCCTAAAGCAGATGCTAAAAACAAAATACCAATCCAAATTAAAGTGGTTTTTCTACCAATTTTTTTCGTTGGAATACCACCAAGTAAAGCCCCTAAAACGGTTCCCCAAAGTGCCATAGACATGATGAATGTACCATGGTTTATGGGTGATAATTGCCATAATTCTTGCAACGGTTTATTGGCACCAGATATAACAACCGTATCAAACCCAAATAAAAATCCGGCAAGAGCTACAGTTGCCGACCAGAAAACGACTTTTTTATTCATTCCAAATTGAATTAATTGTATGTATCACTAAAATATTGAAACATTCTATACTTTAAGCTTATTATCATGAGGAAATGACTAGAGGTAATCTGAACAAGGCTTTTGTAAATTTCATTTAGACTAATATACCAAATTAAATATACGGTTTTTACTTTAATTCAATCTTAGAATCTATTTTTGTTAATGTCATGAATGATAATTTTATAAATGAATTCTTCGGAATCGGTATTCAAAATGGTAAGACTCCTGAAAACTTAGGTGTCCTTTGGCGTTCAGCACAAAATCTTGGAGCCAGTTTTATCTTTACCATTGGAAATCGTTATGCCAAACAAGCTTGTGATACCCATAATGCTGTAAAGGCCATGCCTTATTTTCATTATGAGACATTTGATGATTTTTTTGCTAATCTTCCCAAAGGCGCACGATTGGTTGGTGTTGAAATGACTGAGAATGCAGAAGATTTGGAAACCTTCCATCATCCTAGGCGCTGTGTTTACCTATTAGGCGCAGAAGACCATGGGTTATCAAAACAAGCCATTGAAAACAGTCATTTTTTGGTTAAATTCAAGTCTGAGTTGAGTTTAAATGTTTCTGTAGCTGGAACTATCGTGATGTACGATCGAGGTATTCAAAAGCCTCGTCAGTAATCAGAAAAGGCCTGAAATATCTCCCTTATCACTAATGTCAATGCCTTCTGAAGCTGGATGTGCAGGTAATCCTGGCATTCGCATGATGTCCCCTGTAATTGGAATCAAAAATCCAGCACCTGAAGCAATTTCAATCTCCCGAACTGTGATGATGAAATCTTTTGGTCTTCCTAAAAGTTTAGGATTATCAGATAATGATTTTTGGGTTTTAGCGATACAGATTGGTAAATGTCCCAATTTAAGTTCCTTGATTTGTTTGAGCTGTCGCTTGGCTTTTGAATTGTAATCGACATGTTCTGCGCCATAAATCTTTTGGGCTATGGTTTCAATTTTATCTTCAATAGGTGTTTTCCATTTGTATAATGGTTCAAATTTAGAGGCATTGCTTTCAGCGATATCTATAACATGCTGTGCTAAAACCTTAGCGCCAGCTCCACCTTTTGCCCAAACATTAGTAATAGCAACTCTAATATTCTTAATCTTTGCGAAATCTTTTATGAGTTGTATTTCTTCTTTACTGTCGTGTTTAAATTTATTGATGGCTATGATTGGTGTAACTTTAAATCGTTGAATGTTTTCTAGATGTTTTTCCAAATTAGGCAAACCTAGTCTTAAAGCTTCAATGTTTGGTATGTCTAATGATTTCAAATCAGCACCTCCATGATATTTCAATGCTCTGATGGTAGTTGTCAATACTACTGCTTTAGGTGAAATATTGGCACTTTGACATTTGATATCAAAGAATTTCTCGGCTCCTAAATCAAATCCGAAACCGGCTTCGGTAATGGTGTATTCTGAATGCGACATACCCATTAGAGTGCCTATCACAGAGTTGGTGCCTTGAGCAATATTAGCAAAAGGTCCACCATGAATGATGGCTGGATTACCTTCTATGGTCTGTACCAAATTGGGTTTGATGGCGTGTTTCAAAAGGGTTGCCATAGCTCCAGCAACTTTTAGGTCTTTTGCATAAATAGGATTTTTATCAAAGGTGTAGCCTATAAAGATATTCCCAAGACGTTTTTTTAAATCACTCAAACCAGTTGTGATACACAAAATGGCCATAATTTCAGAAGCAGCAGTAATGTCAAATCCTGTTTCCCTTGGAATTCCAGAAGAAGTTCCTCCCAATCCAACAATAACACGTCGCAGTGCACGATCGTTCATGTCTATCACACGTTTCCATGTGATGGTTCGAGGATCCAGACCTAAGGAATTGGACTTGCTTTGAATATTATTATCAATTACAGCTGCTAATAGATTGTGAGCTTTTTCAACAGCTGAAAAATCACCTGTAAAATGAAGGTTGATATCTTCTAATGGAAGCACTTGTGAGTATCCACCTCCTGTTGCACCACCTTTAATGCCAAAAACAGGACCTAAAGAAGGCTCTCTCAAAACCACAGTGCTTTTTTTGCTGAGTTGATTTAAAGCTTCCGATAAACCAATAGATACAGTGGTTTTTCCTTCTCCAGCTGGTGTTGGTGAAATGGCTGAAACCAGTATCAGATTGCTTTGCTTGGCTTTCTTTCGGTTGATATATGACAGAGGAATCTTAGCTTTGTCATTACCGTACAATTCAATTTTTTTAGGATCGACTCCTAAGGTTGTTGCAATTTCGGTAATAGGCTTTAACTTAACTTTTTTGGCAATCTGTAAATCGGTCATGATGAAGAAGTACTTTATTATGGTCTATCAAATGTATTGATTAATACTCATGAAAAGGCTGATTTTTATCATGTTAAGCCTCATTTTATGGCTAATTATAAGAAAGCGAATTAAAGGTCGTAACTTTGTAAAAAAATTACTCTATGCACAAAGCAGGTTTTGTCAATATCATCGGAAATCCCAACGTTGGGAAGTCCACATTAATGAATGCATTTGTTGGTGAGAAGCTCTCTATTATAACCTCAAAAGCCCAAACCACCAGACATCGCATTTTAGGGATTGTCAATGGCGATGATTTTCAAATGATTTTAAGTGATACACCAGGTATTATTAAGCCAGCTTACGAATTGCAAGAGTCTATGATGGACTTTGTTAAAACTGCTTTTGAGGATGCAGATGTTTTGGTGTATATGGTTGAAATAGGAGAGAAGGATTTAAAAGATGAGGCCTTTTTCAAAAAGATTACCAATTCAAAAATTCCTGTATTGCTACTTCTGAATAAAATAGATAAGTCAAACCAGGAGCAATTGGAAAGCCAAGCCGAATTTTGGCAAGCTAAAGTTCCAAATGCAGAGTTTTATCCTATTTCAGCAATTAACGGATTTAACGTCCAAAACGTATTTGATCGTATAGTGGAATTATTACCAGAATCGCCTCCATTCTATCCAAAAGACCAGCTTACGGATAAACCTGAACGTTTTTTTGTGAATGAAGCCATTCGTGAAAAAATCCTATTGCATTACAAAAAGGAAGTGCCTTATGCTGTTGAGGTTGATACTGAAGAGTTTTTTGAAGAAGAAGATATCATCAGGATTCGTTCTGTCATCATGGTAGAACGCGAAACCCAAAAAGGAATCATCATTGGGCATAAAGGCTCAGCAATAAAACGAGTTGGTATGGAAGCGCGAAAAGACTTGGAAAAATTCTTCGGAAAGCAAGTCCATATCGAGCTTTATGTCAAAGTCAATAAAAATTGGCGTTCAGATCAACGGCAGTTGAAACGTTTTGGTTACAATCAGAAATAACCTAATCCAAGGCATGAATACCCTTACTTCTTAAAGTATCTCTCATAAAGTGGTGCAGTTCATGCATTTGTTCCATTCCTGTTCGTTTTCCCAAACGCCCAGCAAAGTAGAGAGCAAACCAAATTACAATCATGAATAGTGCTACAAATAGCTGAATGGCATAATTGTCGCCTAATGACCAATTGACGTAAGCCCAAATTCCGAAGGCAATAAACAATCCTGCGACAAAAAAATGGAAAAACATAAACATGGTCCAAACGGTTGGATTGGGTCCAAACAATCCGTAAACGGTACTGCCATCATTTTCATAAGACTTGTTGATCTCTAAATGCAGTTGAGGCGACCAAAAGTGTTGCTTGGCTTTTGGGATTTTAATGAAAATATGGTCATCAACACGAGACACTATAAAGTCAGATTGAAGGTTTTTTTTACCTTCAAAAAGTTTTAGAACCGATTCGTTGTCATGCTTTATGTCGAATTTAAAGCGTGGCCTTAATACGATTTCATTAGATAAAGCCATTGTTGTTAGGTCAGGTTTAATGTTATCAAGGTACTATTTTTTCTTTAATGTTTTGATGTTGCATTTGGATTTAATCTTTTGTGAAAAAATGAGTTAGTAATGGATATTTCCTATTTTTGCACAAAATTTAAGCACTATGTGAGTAGTCGCTTCCGTATTAATTAAATGAAATGGGAAATATTGTAGCTATTGTTGGTCGTCCAAATGTTGGTAAATCCACGTTCTTTAATCGATTGATTCAAAGACGTGAAGCGATTGTTGATGCTGTAAGTGGTGTTACAAGAGATCGTCATTATGGTAAAAGTGATTGGAATGGAAAAGAGTTTTCCCTAATTGATACAGGAGGTTATGTAAAGGGTAGTGACGATGTTTTTGAAGCTGAAATCGATAAACAAGTAGAGTTGGCTATCGATGAAGCTGATGCTATCATTTTTATGGTCGATGTTGAAACAGGTGTTACTGGAATGGATGAGGATGTCGCTAAGCTTCTTAGAAAAGTAGACAAGCCAGTGTTTTTGGCTGTGAACAAGGTTGATAATGCGAAACGTGCTGAAGATGCGGTAGAATTCTATTCCTTGGGTTTAGGTGATTATTTTACCATTGCCAGTATCAATGGAAGTGGCACAGGAGATTTACTCGATGCCTTGGTTGAGGCTTTACCTGAAAAGGAAGAAGAGGAAGAGGAAGATGAATTACCACGTTTTGCAGTGGTTGGACGTCCAAATGCAGGAAAGTCGTCACTAATTAATGCTTTGATTGGTGAAGATAGATATATAGTTACTGATATCGCTGGAACGACTAGAGATGCCATTGATACCAAATACAATCGTTTCGGATTTGAATTTAATCTCGTCGATACTGCTGGAATCAGAAGAAAATCGAAAGTTAAGGAAGACTTGGAATTCTATTCCGTGATGCGAAGTATTCGAGCTATTGAACATTGCGATGTTTGTCTTTTGGTTCTGGATGCAACGAGAGGCTTCGACGGACAAGTACAAAATATATTTTGGTTGGCCGAACGCAACAGAAAAGGGATTGTTATTTTGGTCAATAAGTGGGATTTAGTCGAAAAGGATACTATGACCACTAAAGATTTTGAAAAACGCATCCGTAAGGAAATAGAACCCTTTACCGATGTACCTATTGTTTTTATTTCTGTTCTGAATAAGCAACGAATTTATAGAGCTATTGAAACGGCAGTTGAGGTGTACAAAAATCGCAGTAAAAAAATAAAGACCAGTAAACTGAACGAGGTACTCTTACCTTTAATTGAAAATTATCCACCTCCAGCTTACAAAGGTAAATTTGTGAAGATTAAGTATATTATGCAATTGCCTACACCACAACCACAATTTGCCTTCTTCTGTAATTTACCACAATATGTAAGACCACCTTACAAGCGCTATTTGGAAAACCAATTACGTGAAAAGTTCGATTTTCACGGCGTACCAATTAGTGTCTATATGCGAAAAAAATAATAAAGATTAAACTATTGTATATCAGTCTATTGGTGTGCATAAAATAAATTATTTTTTACAAAAAGTAAAGTAAAGTTTACATATTGTAAATATTTGTTTACATTTGTAGTGTCAATATTAATTGAGATTTCGATGAAAACAGAATATTTACTTTCCAATAAGTTTAAGATTCCAGGATGGATTTTATTAATTTTAGGTTTGGTATTGGGTGTTTATGAAAGCTATGCCGAATTTGAGTCTGATATATTTGTCACAAAGGTCTTAGCTGTCTTTTCAAGTGGACTCGGGTTTTTAGGATCGTCTTCTGAAGAGAACAATACGTTTTTTAGAATTATTGAAAATAGCATTATTGATGAAATTGCTGCATTAGCAATTATCTTTGGTGGCTTACTAGTTGGATTTTCAAGAGAAAAAGTAGAAGATGAATTTATTTATAAACTGAGAAAGGACTCCTTGGTATGGGCAATCATTTTCAATTATGTAATTCTTGCGCTCACTGTTGTTTTTGTTTATGAGTTTTCATTTTTCAATGTGTTGGTCTATAATATGTTTACACCACTATTGTTCTTCATTATCCGATTTAATTTTTTAAAAGCTAGAGCGTAAATGAAAAATAACATCAAAATAGAACGTGCGAGACATGATATGACACAAGCAGATTTGGCTGATAAAATAGGCGTGAGTCGGCAATCCATCAATGCCATAGAAAAAGGGAAATACATTCCGTCAGCTTTACTGGCAATCAAGATCGCACAATTGTTTAAACTTTCTGTAGAAGAACTCTTTTTTCCAGAGCCAGGAGAATAAAAAAAATCAAATATTAAGAAAATTCATACGAAATTAATTTTCTATTCGTTTGCTATCTAAACTATCATCAATCAATCAACTATTATGAGGCAATTCATTATTTTTTCTGCATTTATACTATGCGGATTACTTTCCTTTTCACAATCTAAAACATTTAAAATTACTGGAACAGTTATCGCTCAAGATAACAAAGAACCTTTAGAATCGGCTACAGTTTACCTGGAGCGTGTCAAAGATAGTAGCTTGGTGAGCTATACAATTTCTGATAGAAATGGGAATTTTGAAATCAATCATGAAACCTACGACAAGGAACTCAACTTTCATGTCGATTTTGTGGGTTATCAATCGTATGCAAAAACATTGGTTATTGATAAAGAGCATATTGATTTAAAAACCATTGAACTAAATATTGGTAATACACTTGATGAAGTTGTTATCAAATCTAGAGCGCCAATTACGATTAAAAAAGACACGCTTGAATTCAATGTGAAATCCTTTAAGACAAAAAAAGATGCCAATGTAGAAGACCTCTTAAGGCTATTGCCAGGTGTTGAAGTGGATCAAGATGGAAAGATAAAAGTGAACGGTAAGGACGTGAGTAATATTTTGGTCAATGGAAAGCCTTTCTTTGGAAACGATCCAACCATAACCACTCGAAATCTTACCAAAGATATTATTGAAAAAGTTCAAATTACTGATACCAAAACCAAATCGGAAGCTTTTGCAGGAGAGGAAGGCGACAAGGAAAGCAAAACCATTAACCTTACCATAAAAGAGGAAAACAATAAAGGTGTTTTTGGTCGCTTGGCAGCTGGAACAGGAACAGATGAACGTTATGAGTTTGCTGGTATGGTAAACCTATTCGATAACGATAGACGTGTTAGTGTGCTTGCTGGAGGAAATAACACTAACTCTCCAGGATTCAGTTTTGGAGAAATCCAAAAAATGTTTGGTGGAGGTTACAGTTTGAGCATGAGCAGTAATGGCTCGTTTACTATCGACGGAAGATCATTTGGTTCAGGTCAAGGTATTACAACTTCCAGAAATGCAGGAGCAAACTATGCCGATGTTATAAATGAAAATGTAGATGTCAATGCCGATTATTTTTATTCTGGTGCTGATTCTGAAAACGAAACCATTACCGAACGCGAAAATATATTACCAGATTCCCGATTTTTTTCAAGCTCGAGGTCAAAGTCTATAAACGAGAATCATAACCACAGTGCCAATTTAGGTTTTGATATTGAAATCGATTCTACGTTTCTGATCAATATTCAGCCGTCATTTCGATGGTCAGTTCAAAAAAGAACATTTTCTGAAAATGAATCCACTCGAAACGAAGACAATGAGTTGACGAACCAGTCTGTAGTGAATTCTTATGATGAGGAAGAAGCCAGGAATTTTGGAAATCAATTCAACGTTACCAAGCGTTTTGGTAGCAATGGGTCTTTTTTGAAATTTGAAATTGACAACGAATTCAATAAAAATGCCTCTGATGATTTATTGACTTCTGAAACCAATTTTTTTAATTCAACTGATGAAGATGTTATTAGAGATCAGCTCACCACAACTGAAACTGAGTTTAGACGATTTGGTTCTTCTGTGACCTACAGAATACCTATTGTTGCTAAAAAACTCTTTTTTGATGTGGAATATAGGTATAGAGATGATAAACGTAATAACTTGAGAAGTACTTTTGATTTTGATGAAAGCTCTAATGCCTATGACGATTTCAATTTAGATTTGAGTACCGATTTTGAATATTTAAACCAAGAGAGTGCTCCTTCAGCTAAAATTACCTATAGACAAGAAAAATGGTCTACTAGTTTTACGATGCGTTATGTATTTAGAACGCTTGAAAACAAGGATTTTCTCAGACCAGAACTCAACTTGAAACGACGATTTAATGCCATTGAATTGCGTTCGTATTTCAATTATAGGTTTAGTGATAAAGCCTCAATGTATTCAGGCTATTCCTTAAATAATTCAGCGCCAAGTATCAATCAGTTGCAACCCTTTCAAAATGTAACGAACCCTTTAAATACTGTCACAGGTAATCCAAATCTAAAACCAACCAATAGCCATCGTATTTACTTTGGATATAATGCCTTCGATTTTCAGAAAAAAACAGGTACCTATAGTTATGTGAGTGTTAATTTAACTGATGACCAAGTGGTTTCTAAAACAGAGGTGAATCCTGAAACCTTGAAAAGAACTACTACTTATGCCAACGTAAGTGGAGGCTATGATATTTATGGGAATATTAATTACAGCAAAACAATTAAAGCTGATTCCCTAAGAACAATCAAGTATGATATTGGTATTTCTGGAAGTGCCAATAGGAATATTAATTTTAATAATGGCGTACAATATGAAAGCAATGTCACAAATCTAAGACCTGGATTGGGCTTGCGTTTTACATGGAAGGAGGTCATGGAGTTTCGACCAAGATATCGACTCAATCTTACTAAAAACACTTATGACATAGAAACGTTTGAAGATGTCGATTTTGTAAGACATGACTTATCAATGAAATTCACAACCTTTGTGCCTAAACGTTTTGAATGGACGAACACCGTAGATTTTAGCTGTAATCCAAATGTGGCTGAAGGCTTTCAGAAGAGTGTTTGGTTTTGGAACTCAACTTTGGCGTATTCCATGTTTAATGATAATGGTTTGCTGACGCTAAAGGTTTATGACCTCTTGAACCAAAATAATAACGCGCGCAGAGTTGCCACTCAAAATTATATTCAGGATTCTCAAAGTACGGTTTTACAACAGTATTTTATGTTGAGCTTCAGTTGGAAATTCAATAGTCTTGGTTCTAAAGGTGAAACAGGGAGTAGTAATTTTTATATTATGGATTAAGAGCTTACCAGCTTCCTCCAGCACCACCACCTGAGAAGCCGCCTCCTCCGAAGCCTCCTCCGAATCCGCCACCTCCAAAACTACCTCCGGAACTGCTTCCAAATCCACCAGAACTTCTGCCATAGCTACCTCGACCCATATTGCTCAAAATGATGGCATCTAGAATACTGGTACCATTGGTTTTGTGTCCACCACTTCCATTGTTGCCACCTCCACGTCTGTTTTTGGTTATGGCTATTATGAATACAATAAATACAAAGAATAATAGGAGAAACACCACAATAGGTACAAAACTACTACCATTGGAGTTGGATTTTCTGGTGCCTTGATAAGCACCATTCAAGACTTGAAAGATGGCATCAGAGCCTTTGTTCAAGCCTTGATAATAATCACCTTTTTTGAATTCAGGAATAATAACATTTCTCACAATGTCACCAGTAATTCCAGCAGTCAGTCGGTCTTCAACACCATAACCAGGCGAAATCCATATTTTACGATCATCTCTAGCCAATAAAACAAAGACACCATTATCTTCTTTTTTTTGACCAATTCCCCATTCATGGGCCCATTTTGGAGTTAAAAGCCCAATGTTTTCTCCTTTAGTAGTGGCAATTATTGCTACTACAATTTGAGTTGAGGTTGTATCTGAATAACGTATTAGTTTTTGTTCGAGATTGTTTTTTTCTGAACTTGATAATAATCCAATATAATCATAAACACTGGTTTGTTCTTCAGGAATTGGAGGAATGTCAAATTGCGCAAAACTTGAGAATGAAGTAAGTAGGCAAAACAATATCAGGCCCAAACCAAGTTTAAAATTCAACTTAGGTTTCATAGGTGGTTTGATGGCGTTTTGGACTTTCATCATTTATCCTTTAGAAATGGCATCTGGTAATTCGTTTTGGTCAGTATGAATCCAAGGAAAATGACTTTCCAATTGCTCTCCAGCTTTTAAAATACCTTCAATTAGACCCTCTTTAAATCGACCATGTTTGAAATGCGTTTGAATGATATCTTTGGTACTGTCCCAAAAATCATCGGAAACCACATCATTGATACCTTTATCACCATAAATAACAAAGGTTTTGTCTTCTACTGCTACATAGATCAATACACCGTTTTGTTGTTTGGTGTTATCCATTTTCAAATAATGAAATACTTCCATGGCACGTTCAAAAGGATCTATTTTTGAGCTAGCTTCAATGTGGACGCGAATTTCGCCAGAAGTGTTTTGTTCTGCAGTTCGAATGGCAGAAATAATCGAATCTTCTTCTTGTGCAGTTAAAAAATCTTCAATTTTAGACATCTCTTTATCAGTCAAAATCGAATTCTACATCTACAGGTTTTTCAGCTCCTGCTTCAGCATCGAAATAAGGCTTGTCGTCAAAACCTAAGATACCAGCTAAAATAGAATTTGGAAATTCCTTCACGTGAATGTTGTATGGTTTAATGGCTTCATTATATCGTGTTCTGGCAGTTTGAATCGTATTTTCAGTACTGGTCAATTCATCTTGAAGTTTAAGGAAGTTCTGATTGGACTTCAAATCAGGATACCGTTCAACAGTAACAAGTAAACTTTTCAAAGCACCTGAAAGACCGCCTTGTACTTCGTTGTACTTTGCCAATTGTTCAGGCGTCACATTCGATGGGTCAATGTTAATGGAAGTAGCTTTTGCTCTGGCTTCGATAACATCGGTTAAGGTGTTGCGTTCAAAATCGGCAGCGCCTTTAACGGTGTTTACTAAATTTCCAATGAGATCGTTTCTTCGTTGGTAAGCGGTTTGAACATTTCCCCAAGCTTCACTCACCTCTTCATTAAGTTGAACAGCGGTGTTGTTGAATCCTTTTCCCCAAGAATAAAATCCGAATACGACGATTAGGATAATAATTACTGGAATGAGCCATTTTTTCATGATATGATAGTTTTAAAGTTGTGATTTGATTTTGATAAGTTGTGCTTTTATACCTTCTAACTTACTGATAATCTCGAAGTTATTCAAACTTTTTTTACGGTCTTCCTTTAAATGTGTTTTGGCACCTTCAAGTGTGAAGCCTCGTTCTTTTACCAAATGGTAAATAAATTGAAGATTTTTAACATCTTCAGGTGTAAACTTTCGATTGCCTTTAGCATTTTTTTTGGGCTTAATGGCATCGAATTCTTTTTCCCAAAACCGAATCAGAGAAGTATTCACACCAAAGGCTTTAGCGACTTCACCAATACTGTAATATCTTTTTTCAGGTAAATCTAAATGCATTAGTCTAAAGATTGATTTTCTAAGGATGCCTTTTCCAGTAAACGAGCATATTCGTCTGCTGTTAAGTTTCCGTAGTAAAAATTGATAGGATTAATACGTTCACCATCCTTAAAAACCTCATAATGTAAATGAGGCGCTTCAGAACGACCAGTGCTACCTACATAACCTATTAAGTCACCACGTTTAACACGTTGGTTTGAACGTACGTTGTATTTGTAAAGATGCGCATATAATGAGATATAACCGTAGCCATGATCTATTCTGATATGCTTTCCGTATCCTGAAGCATTGTTATCGGCTCGTGTGACAATACCATCACCTGTTGCGTAAACTGGAGTCCCACGAGGTGCTGTGAAATCCATTCCAAAATGGAATTTTCGAACTTTCGTGAACGGGTCGGTTCTGTAACCATAACCAGAAGCCATGTGTTTCAAATCTTCATTTTTCACAGGTTGAATAGCAGGTATCGCAGAAAGGAATTTCTCTTTGTCTTCGGCTAAAACAGCTATTTCGTCTAAGGACTTGGATTGTACCACAATGGCTTTTTGAAGTTTGTCTAACTTCTTATTGGTTTCAATGATGAGTTTTGAATTGTCATAGCCTTCATATTTTTGATAACGGTTTACACCTCCAAATCCAGCTCTACGTTGTTCAATAGGAATAGGATTGGCTTCAAAATACAAACGGTAAATGGCGTTATCGCGCTCTTCAACACTTTCGAGAGCAGCAAAGGCATTATCGAGTCGTTTATTCAATAACTTATATTGTAATTCCAAATTGGTTAGCTCGCGCTTAAGTTCTCGTTCTTTAGGAGATTCAATATATTGACTGGCAATAAAAACGAAGAGAAAACCAAATAGGGCTGAGGCTAGTAAAAATAGGAAAGCAAACTTAATTGTAGTTCTCTTTTTACGCTCTATTTTTCGATAGGAAAGCGTTTCAGAATCGTAATAATATTTTACTTTAGCCATAATCTAAAAAGTTCTATTTTTGCAAGAATAATAGAACGAAACACAAATATATAAATTGTTTCACACATTGAAGCTCTCATTAACTTTAGTTTTAGACCTGAAGATAATATAACGTACTTCAATGGGTTTAGATACAAGGAATTAAAAACACAATATGAAGTCTCAAGACATTCGCAAAACCTTTCTGGATTTCTTCGAAAAAAAGCAGCACCAAATAGTGCCTTCAGCTCCTATGGTCACGAAAAATGATCCAACACTCATGTTTGTCAATTCTGGTATGGCGCCATTTAAGGAATATTTTCTAGGAAATGCAGAGCCTAAACACAATCGTATTGCCGATACTCAAAAATGTTTACGTGTTTCAGGTAAACATAACGACTTGGAAGAAGTAGGTTATGATACCTATCACCACACATTATTTGAAATGTTGGGTAATTGGAGTTTTGGCGATTATTTCAAAAAAGAAGCGATTGCTTGGGCTTGGGAGTTATTGACGGAAGTTTACAAAATAGATAAAAATATTTTATATGTAACAGTCTTTGAAGGTAGTGAAGATGATAACCTTCCTATGGATAAGGAAGCGTATGATTTCTGGAAAGCTTTTGTTCCTGAAGATCGTATCCTAATGGGAAACAAAAAGGATAACTTCTGGGAAATGGGAGATCAAGGGCCTTGCGGACCTTGTAGTGAAATCCATGTCGATATTCGTTCCGAAGAAGAGAAAGCTAAAGTCGATGGAAAATCCTTAGTCAACATGGACCATCCGCAAGTAGTGGAAATCTGGAACTTGGTTTTTATGCAATACAACAGAAAAGCCAACGGTAGCCTTGAAAACCTTCCAGCCAAGCATATCGATACAGGTATGGGGTTTGAACGTCTTTGTATGGTGTTGCAAAATGTGCAATCTAATTACGATACAGATGTGTTCACACCGTTGATTCGCGAGATTGAAACCATTTCTGATACAAAGTATGGAACAAATGATAAAATAGATGTAGCCATAAGAGTGATTGTAGATCATGTGAGAGCTGTGGCGTTTTCTATTGCTGATGGTCAGTTACCAAGTAATACAGGTGCAGGTTATGTTATCAGACGAATTTTGAGACGTGCCATTCGTTACGGATTTACCTTTTTAGATCAGAAATCACCTTTCATCTATAAGCTAACGGAAACCTTAAGCAGTCAAATGGGTAAGGCGTTTCCTGGTTTGAAAGAACAGGAAATCCTGGTCCAAAATGTGATAAAGGAAGAAGAACATTCGTTTTTGAGAACCTTAGAACAAGGGTTATTGCTTTTAGATAAAGTAATAGAAATGGAAACCTCAAAAACCATTAATGGCGCTAAGGCCTTTGAATTGTACGACACCTACGGTTTTCCATTAGACCTTACGCAACTTATTGCTAGGGAAAATGGTTACAGTGTTGACACAAAAGGTTTTGAAGTTGAAATGCAAAAGCAGAAAGAACGTTCTCGAGCAGCTTCAGCCTCTGAAACTTCAGATTGGGTCATTGTTAAAGAAGATGATACACAAGAATTCATTGGTTATGACACACTTGAAGCAGATGTCAAGTTAACGCGCTACCGCAAAATAGAATCCAAAAAAGATGGTGAGCAATATCAATTGGTATTCAATATGACACCATTTTATCCTGAAGGCGGTGGACAAGTTGGAGATAAAGGTTCTATTGAAGCACCTAATGGTGATGTGATTTATATTACTGATACTAAAAAAGAGAATAATGTCATTATTCATTTTGCGAAGCATTTGCCGAAGCATTTGAATGAAACTTTTAAGGCTATTGTCAATACCGAATTTAGAAAACTATCACAATGTAATCATACCGCAACCCATTTATTGCATCAAGCCTTGCGCAAAATTCTGGGAACACATGTCGAGCAAAAAGGTTCTTTGGTGAAACCTAAATATCTCAGATTTGATTTTTCTCATTTTTCTAAAGTCGACTCAGATCAATTGCAAGAGATCGAAGATTTTGTCAATGCTAGAATACGTGAAAATTTACCATTGGAAGAACAACGCAATATACCAATGCAAAAGGCATTAGATGAAGGAGCTATTGCACTCTTTGGTGAAAAATATGGCGATAGTGTTAGAGCCGTACGATTTGGTAAATCCATCGAATTGTGTGGTGGTACGCATGTTCAAAACACTGGTGATATCTGGCATTTTAAAATCCAATCGGAAAGTGCTGTGGCTGCTGGAGTAAGACGAATTGAAGCCATTACCAATGTTGCTGTAACGAATTATTTTGAGAGTATAGACAAGCAATTTGAAGCCATAAAGCAATTACTTAAAAGTCCGAATGAACCTGTCAAGTCTGTTCAAAGTTTACAAGAGGAAAATACAGCACTCAAAAAGCAAATCGAATCATTGCTTAAGGATAAAGCGCAAAACTTAAAAGGCGATTTAAAAAATGAAATTACCGAAGTGAATGGTGTTCAGTTTTTAGCCAAGAAAATTGATTTAGATGCAGCTGGGATGAAAGATTTATGTTTTGAATTAGGAAGTCAATACGATAATTTATTTGTACTGTTCGGAGCTGAAAATGACGGAAAAGCCTTATTGTCATGCTATATTTCTAAAGAATTGGTCACTAGTAAAAATTTGAACGCTGGAACCATTGTTCGTGAACTTGGTAAGCATATCCAAGGAGGTGGTGGCGGACAACCATTCTTTGCGACAGCTGGAGGTAAAAATCCACAAGGTATAGACGAGGCTTTATCTGTTGTGAGAACATATATTGAATAAAGGGAACCCTTTCAAATCATTTATGATGAATGTACATTTTATTGCCATAGGAGGTGCTGCCATGCATAACCTTGCTATCGCATTACATAATAAAGGTTATCAGGTTACAGGAAGTGATGATACCATTTTTGATCCTTCTAAATCACGATTGGAAGCCAAAGGTCTCTTACCTGAATCTTTTGGATGGTTTCCTGAAAAGATAACAGCTCAATTAGACGCCATCGTTTTAGGGATGCATGCCAAAGCAGATAATCCTGAACTGTTGAAAGCCCAAGAACTAGGTCTTAAAATTTACAGTTATCCAGAATTTCTATACGAACAATCCAAAGATAAAACACGTGTGGTTATTGGTGGTAGCCATGGAAAGACAACAATTACCTCCATGATTTTGCATGTGATGCACTATCACGATCGCGATGTCGATTATATGGTTGGTGCCCAATTGGAAGGGTTTGATGTCATGGTAAAGTTAACAGAAGACAATGATTTTATGGTTTTGGAAGGTGATGAGTATTTGAGTTCACCCATAGATAGACGACCAAAATTTCATTTGTATCAGCCTAATATAGCTCTTTTGAGTGGTATTGCTTGGGATCATATCAATGTGTTTCCAACCTATGAAAACTACGTAGAGCAGTTTTCCATTTTTGTCGATAGTATTGTTGATGGAGGAAGTATTAATTACAATGAAGAAGATCCTGAAGTGAAGCGTGTAGTTGAAGCCAGCCAAAATCCGATTCGAAAGTTAGCTTATCGAACACCTGAATATCGTGTTGAAAACGGACAAACCTTATTAATGACTTCAGAAGGCGAGTTGCCAATTGAAATCTTCGGAAAGCACAACCTTAATAATTTGGCTGGTGCTAAATGGATTTGCCAGCACATGGGAATTGACGAAGACGATTTTTATGAAGCCATTGCGACCTTTAAAGGTGCAAGCAAACGTATGGAAAAGATTGCTGAATCCAGTTCTAGTGTTGCTTTTAAGGATTTTGCCCATTCACCAAGTAAGGTTCAGGCTACCACCAAGGCTGTTAAAGAACAGTATAGCGATAAAACCCTAATTGCTTGTTTAGAATTGCATACCTATAGTAGTTTGAATGCTAAATTTCTTAAAGAATACAAAGGTGCATTGGATGCTGCAGATCAAGCTGTTGTTTTTTATTCACCTCATGCTGTGGAAATCAAAAAGTTGGATGAAGTCACCACAGATCAAATTGCTGAAGCTTTTCAGCGTGAGGACCTGATCATTTATACCAATCCAGAGGATTTTAAAAATTTCTTATTTCAAAAAGACTTTCAAAACACAGCCTTGCTTTTGATGAGCTCTGGAAATTATGGAGGTTTGGATTTTGATGAGGTTCAAACCCAGTTTTCTTAATTTATTATTGATTTAAAATTGATTTTTTGTAGATGTCATTGGGTTTACAAAATCCTATTCCTTTAAATGCTTATTAAAAAAAGCAATGGTGCGTTCCCAAGATAATTCCGCAGCTTCCTTATCGTAACGTGGTGTCGTATTGTTGTGAAATCCATGATTAACACCTGGATACATGTAAGCTTGGTATTCAATATTGTTTTCCTGTAAGGCTTTTTCGTAAGCTGGCCAGCCTGCATTAACTCTTGTATCCAATTCAGCATATTGAAGTAAAAGAGGTGATTTTATCTTTTTGGCGTCATCGTCCTCTGGCTGTCTACCATAATAAGGTACTGCAGCTCCCAAATCAGGTATACGTACAGCCATCATATTAGACATGTAGCCACCAAAGCAAAAACCAACAACACCGACTTTACCATTACAATCTTCATGGTTTTTAAGATAATGATAGGCTGCAATAAAGTCTTCTAGCATTTCATTTCTATCACGCTTTTTTTGCATGGTTCGACCATCATCGTCATTTCCAGGGTAACCGCCTAATGGAGAAAGTGCATCTGGAGCCAATGAGATAAAATTGGCTTTTGCAGTACGTCTGCCAACATCTTCTACATAAGGGTTAAGCCCTCTATTTTCGTGAATGACTACAACACCTGGTAATTTACCTTTCATGTTTTTAGGCATGGATAGTAGGCCTTTTGTAGTTCCGCCGCCTTTAGGAGATGGATATTCAATGAATTTGGAATCTAAGTTGGGATCATCTGGGTCTACTAAAAGTGTATCAACATAATTGGGTGATATAAAACTTAAAAGTGACGATACCGTAATACCTCCAACAGCATAGAGTGACAGTTTTTCAACAAATTGTCTGCGATTGAGTTTGTTGTGTGCGTAGTCGTCGTACAAGTCAAATACTTCTTGTTGGATGTCTTCTTTTTTAAGTTGTTTCATAATTCTGATATATTAGCTAACAACTAAAGTTACTGATTTTCAGAATACCTTATCCAAAAATTGTTTGATACTGTCCTGATTGGTCTTTATCAAATGTGCTCTGGCAGCCTTAGTGTCTTTCGGGTTTTTGTCTTGGGATAACTTGAATTTACCTTCCCATTCAACAATGTCAATCTCAAACATTTTGATGTAATCTAAATTACGTTCCATTCTTGGATTGTCGGGTTCTAAAATGTAGTTATGTTCTGGTGCTTCCAAAAATTCAGTCATGGTAATCAATGATTGTTTTAAAGCTGACTTGCTTTCGATGGCTTTGACTTTTCCTTTTAAATGGACTTTAATATAGTTCCAGGTTGGGAGTTGGGTAGTCGAGTAAACACTCGGGGAAATATAACATTGTGGTCCAGAAAAAATCACGGTAACATCTCTGTTGTCTTTCAGAAATGGTGTTTGCGGATTGTAAATATCGATATGGCCAATCAATTTATCGTTTTCCAATATCAAAGGCAAATGGGTTATGAATGGTTGATTGTTCCCTACAGAAATAAGTGTAGCCAACGGATAGGTTTTGATGACCTCAATAAGATGCTCTTTGTTTGAGTCCTGATGGTGTTTTGGTGGATAATTGCTCAAACTCCAAATTGTTTTAGATGATGATCCAAGTGTTTATACTGCATCTTTCCCCATTGTTCAGAAGTAAATTCTCCAAACATTGGGTGAGGAGGCCATTCGGTTTTGTGCTTTTCAGAATGGAATGCCTTGATCTTGTGTTCTAGAATTTCTTTCTCTTTCGAAAATTCCTTTTCTGATGTTACAATAAATTCTTTGGATGTTGGTAAACCTGGCTTCCATGGTTTGTCATTGTAAAGAGACGATTTGAACATTGAAAACAATGTTCGCTTAAATAAATTCGGACGTTCAAGCCTCAATTCTTGCAAGGCTACCTGAAGAGGGAATTGACAATGCGCCAACATTTGGGATACATTCATCTTTCCCCACTCTGCCGTGGAATTTTTATCGACTTGATTTAAACGATTGAGAATCTCATCATAAGCATCTTCAGAGAATAAAGATTTCATAGATATAGTATTTTTTCTATATATTAACTTATTTTTACTGTTGCAGAAAGTTACGACATTAAATATTACCATGACAGAAAAATCAAAGTCCTTTTCAATTAAACATTGGTCTCAAAATGACCAACCAAGGGAAAAACTTCGTGATAAAGGGAAAGCCATTCTCAGTGATGCTGAACTTCTCGCTATCTTATTGGGTTCTGGAAACAGAGATGAAAGTGCAGTTGCTTTAAGTCAGCGTATTTTGGGGAGTGTTGATCATAATCTGAAGGAATTAGGTAAGCGTTCCTTAAAACAGTTGATGCAATTCAAAGGGATTGGAGAAGCTAAGGCAATTACTATTGCTGCTGCCATGGAACTAGGAAGGCGAAGACAAAGTGAAGAATCTATTGAACTTCAAGCGATTCAATCCAGTCGCTCGGTTTATGATTTGATGCAGCCTATTTTAGGTGAATTGCCTCATGAGGAATTTTGGATTTTATATTTGAACAACTCCAACAAAGTATTGCTTAAACAGCAATTAAGTAAAGGAGGTATCACTGGTACGTTGGTCGATGTACGATTGGTTTTGAAAACAGCACTTGAAGTTGGAGCAGTAGCATTAATATTGACTCACAACCATCCTTCTGGAAATTTAAAGCCTAGCCAATCAGACAAGGCTTTGACCCAAAAACTAAAACAAGCCACAGAAAGCTTGGACATAAAAATCCTTGATCACTTGATAATCACTGAAAACGCATACCTAAGTTTTGCCGATGAATCGCTCTTGTAAAAAATCCGATGCTTTACTAAGGTTTGCATTTAGAATTTGGTACTTTTAGACATTAGAATTTAAATCAGAAAATGCTTCTTGTCTATACGCATAAAATTACGCCAAGGGTTCGCTATGCCTTTAAGCATGTGTGTACAAGAATTTTGGGTATTCCTGTTGACTTCACAACAGTAATAGAAGATTTTATAGCGCATGATAGCCTAAAAATGTCATACACTAAACAACCTCTAAGTAATGAGGTTTTTATACGAAGTCATGACTTGCTATTTGAACAAGGACTGTCTGATTTAGATATCAATGTTCAGGATTGGGACAATACAAAAGGCTTCTTTCCAACTGGAGAGAAAAGTGCCTTACCATTTGATATTTTTGCTGCTTCTTTTTATTTGTTAAGTCGGTATGAAGAATATTTGCCACATGTCAAGGATGATTACGGACGTTTTTTGGCTTCGGAAAGCTTGGCGTTTAAAAATGATTTCCTTGAACAACCTGTTGTAGATATTTGGGCATACAAACTGAAGGCAATCTTAGTAACCAAGTTTGAAGAATTTGAGTTTCCGAAGCAATCTTTTTCAATTCAACCTGTAATTGATGTGCCAATGGCCTATTATTACAGAAATAAAGGCTTGATTAGAACAATAGGAGGTATTTCCAATGATTTGTTCAGACTAAGACTCAGAAAATTGTACCAAAGGATTTTAGTGTTGTTTGGGTTTAAGCGTGATCCATACGATACCTTTAAATGGATCATAACGAAACAAAAAAGTTCCAGATTTAAGTTTTTAGTGTTTTTCTTGATTGGTGATTATTCTACTTATGATAAAAACATCAGTGTCAATAAAAAAGAGTTTGTGTCGTTAATCAAATCTGTTGCAGATTATTCACATGTTGGTTTAAAGGCGTCTTATTTTTCGCTTGAGGATATTTCAATCTTGAACAAGGAGAAGAAAAAAATGGAGGCTATTGTGAATTATGACCTAAAGGCCTCAAGACACTCTTTCTCTAAACTCAACCTACCTAATTCATATAGAAACTTAATCGAGTTGGAAATACATCAGGATTTTACCATGGGTTATATTAATCAACTCGGATTTAGAGCTGGAACTTGTACACCATTCCTGTTTTATGATTTAGATTACGAAATCCAAACACCATTGCAAATCCATTCGTTTCATTGTTTGGATGCCGCATTGCTAAAACACCATTCCCAATTGGACAAAAAGGAAGCCTTGCAACGCTTAATTCAAACTGTTAAGCAAGTGAACGGCACATTTACACCTGTGTTTCACAATTACAGTTTTAGTAATTTGGGTCCTTGGATTGGTTTCAGAAAATTATTTACCATAATTTTAGATTCTGCCGATGAAGATTAATAATATCAAACATGTGTTTTTTGATTTGGATCATACCCTTTGGGACTTTGATAAAAATTCAGAATTGACATTTCAGAAATTGTTCGAGTTGCACGATTTAAAGGTTGATAAAGATGCGTTTCTATCGGTTTATGAACCCATCAATCTTAACTATTGGAAACTCTATCGCGAAGAAAAAATCGATAAGGCCAACTTGCGTTACAAACGTTTGAAAGACACATTTGATAGCATAGCCTTTGAAGTCTCAGATGATACAATCAACCAACTTTCCGAAGATTATATCAAATACTTGACAACCTTTAACCATTTATTTGAAGGCACTTTTGATATATTGAAACATTTAAAACCCAAATATCAATTGCACATCATAACCAATGGTTTTGAAGAAGCACAAAATAGAAAGATGATCAATGCTAATATTTCAGGTTTTTTTGAAACAGTGACGAATTCTGAAATGGCTGGTGTTAAAAAACCAAACCCTATCATCTTTAATCATGCTTTGGAAGTCGCTAAGGCAATACCAGAAGAAAGTGTTATGATAGGTGATAATATCGAAGCCGATATTCAAGGTGCTATCGACGTTGGTTTTGAAGCCATTTTGTTTAATTATCATAATATTAATGTCGAACCACATATCAAACAAGTGAAGCATTTGATGGATTTAAAGCTGTATCTTTAAAGACCGAATGCATTCCTAATTAATATCAATATGAAATCCTTATTCCTGAAATCAATTCTCTTTTTCTTGGTGGTCAATTTATTGCCAGCACAAGATGAATCACAAAACCTAGAAGCAATAAACAATTACAAGTATGTCATCGTACCTTTGAAATATGATTTTCTCAAGGAAGATGATCAGTATCAGTTGAATTCCTTAACCAAATTTTTATTCAACAAGTATGGCTATATGGCTTTTCTTGATAATGAACCGTTTCCAGAAGACCTTAATCAAAATAGGTGTTTGGCATTGAAATCAGAGGTGGTTAAAGCTAAAGGAGGGTTTTTAGACAATAGAGTTCAGATAAACTTGGTCGATTGCAAAGGCAATTTAGTCACCACTTCAAAAGTTGGTATCTCACGAGAAAAAAGATATGAAATAGGATTCAATTTAGCTTTGAGAGATGCCTTTGAAACGTTTCAGTTCTATAATTATAAATACATTCCTAGTGAAGATCAAATGGAAATGAAATCAGCTGTCACAATTTCAAAGATGCCTTCTAAAAAAAGTGTCGATGTACAAGATACTACCAATGAAGTAAAACTGCCAAGTGACGGACTTCTATATGCGCAAGCAACGGAAACTGGGTATCAAGTGGTTGATAGCTCACCAAAAGTTGTGATGATGTTGTTAAGCACTCCTAAGGAAAACCTCTTTATGGTTAAAGATCAAAACGCGGTCGTTTTCAAGTCTGATGGCATGTGGTATTTGTCAGAAAACAAAGACGGTTCTGTAGTTACAAAACCAATAGAGATAAAATTTTAATAGTTGTATTTGTCTTTCCAGCGTTGTTTTAAATAGTCTCGTTGTGCATTTTCCCTAGCGTTGTTTCCTGGTTCATAAAGCGTCGTGTTTTTTATATCATCTGGAAGAAACTCATGGCTCACAAAATTACCTTCGTATTTGTGTGCATACTTGTAATTATCGCCATAACCTAGTTCCTTCATCAGCTTTGTTGGTGCATTTCTCAATGAAAGCGGAACAGGTAAGTCACCAGTTTCCTTAACCAATTGTTGTGCTTTACCAATAGCTTCATAAGCAGCATTGCTTTTTGGTGAGGATGCTAAATAAGTAGCACATTGACTCAAAATGATTCTGGATTCTGGGTTTCCGATTACAGAAACCGCTTGAAAGGTATTGTTGGCAATAACCAAGGCTGTCGGATTGGCATTTCCAATGTCTTCACTAGCCAAGATAAGTAAACGCCTAGCAATAAACTTCACGTCTTCGCCGCCTTCAATCATTCTCGCTAGCCAATAGACTGCAGCATTGGGATCGCTACCTCTAATCGACTTGATAAAAGCCGAAATGATATCGTAATGTTGCTCACCAGTTTTATCATAACGAACCGTATTGTTTTGAACTTTCTGAAACACCATATCATTGGTTATGACTATTGTTTCATCAACATTAAATGAGGTAATAATCAATTCAAAAATGTTAAGAAGTTTTCTGGCGTCACCTCCAGAAATTCTCAGTAAAGCTTCTGTTTCCTTTAGTTCGATTTGACGTTTCGATAATTCCGTATCTTGAGTGATGGCACGTTTTAAAAGTGCTTCCAAATCCTTTTTTTCAAAAGCATTTAAAGTATAAACCTGACATCTTGAAAGTAAGGCTGGAATGACTTCAAAACTCGGGTTTTCGGTTGTGGCTCCAATTAAGGTAACCCAACCTTTTTCAACCGCTTGAAGCAAGGAATCTTGTTGCGATTTACTAAACCTATGGATTTCATCAATGAATAGTATGGGGTTTTTAGTCGTAAACAAACCACCACTTTGTTTGGCTTTGTCTATGACCTCACGAACATCCTTAACACCTGAGTTTATGGCACTCAAAGTATAAAAAGGTCTATCAGAAGCCTTAGCTATAATGTTTGCCAATGTTGTTTTTCCAGTTCCTGGTGGTCCCCAAAAAATCATGGATGCGATGGCGCCATGTTCCAATTGTTGTGTCAGCACACCTGTTTTGCCAACTAAATGAGTCTGACTCAAATAGTCCTCTAAGGTTTGCGGTCGAAGTCGTTCTGCTAAGGGTTCGTTCATGTTGTAAAATTAAAAAAACGATGTGACAATATTTCATACATTTAACAATTGGAGAGTATTTTGTAGGTGAATGACCAAAATCCAGCTTATGAGTAATCAGCAACATTTCAAATATTCAACAGGTGTCATCGCTTATCCTGTCTTTTTTATCATGCTGATTTGGATTGTATTTTGGTTACAAGTACGATTTTTTCCTTGGATTAAAAAACTTGGAGTATATCCACTTGAGCCTGAAGGACTATTAGGCATATTTACCAGTCCGTTGGTTCATTCAGATATTCAGCATTTATACCATAACTCAATTCCGTTATTTATCCTTTCGGTTGCCTTATTTTATTTCTACCGAAAAATAGCATGGAAAGTTCTCTTGTATGGTATTTTGTTGTCTGGATTGATAACCTGGTTCATAGGAAGGCCATCCAATCATATTGGAGCCAGTGGCTTGGTGTATGTGCTCGTGAGCTTTGTTTTCTTTAAAGGTGTTTTTGCTAAACATTATCGCTTAGTAGCCTTGTCGCTTATGGTTGTTTTTCTCTATGGAAGTATGATTTGGTATGTGTTTCCAGTGAAAGAAGGCATGTCATGGGAAGGACATTTAGGCGGATTGATATCTGGTTTTGTGTTTGCACTGATCTTTCGGAAATCTGTTGCAAAACCGGAACGCTATGTATGGCAAGAACCCGATTACAATGAAGAGGATGATCCGTTCTTAAGGCATTTTGATGAAAACGGGAATTTTATCGAAAACCCAGAACCTGTAGAAGAGGATATAGAAACTTCAGAAGAAAATCAGGTGCAAATCAAGTACACCTTCAAAGGTAATAAGGACTAAAGACGTTGGCGAACCGCTTCGTACAAAAACGCACCACAAGCAACAGAAACATTAAGAGAAGCAATCTCACCTAAAATTGGCAGTTTGGCTTTTTGGTCGACCACTTTTAAAACAGATGGATTGATACCTTTTCCTTCAGATCCCATGATTATAGCGCAAGGTTCTGTAAAAGAAATATCATAAACTTGGTCCTCAGCTTTTTCAGTAGCAGCAATAACCTTGATGCCAGAAGCTTGCATGTAAAAAACAGCATCCTTAACATGGTCTACTTTGCAAATAGGAATTTTAAAAATGGCTCCAGCACTAGTTTTAACGGTGTCACCATTCACAGGCGCACCACCTTTTTTCTGGATGATAATTCCCGAAACACCAGTACATTCAGCAGTTCTGATAATAGCTCCAAAGTTTCGGACATCACTTAATTGGTCCAAGATGAGAAAAAGAGGTGTTTTACCAGATTCAACAACCTCCATGACCAAATTTTCCAAGTCATGAAAGGCGATAGGAGCAATTTGAGCCACAGCACCTTGATGATTTTTCTTGGTGAGTCGATTGAGTTTTTCTACAGGCACATAAGAAGTGTTTAAACCTTCACTTCTGACTAAATTCTCTAACTCAGAAAATAAGTCACCTCGAAGTCCTTTTTGCAAAAAAACCTTGTCGATATTTTCTCCTGAGTGTATGGCTTCAATAATGGCTCTAATGCCAAATATGGTTGTCTCTTTTTCCATGCGGTAAAGGTAGAAAAACGATTTCAATCAAATGCTTATTCGTTAATAGAAATTGTAGGAGTTAGAAAGTAGCTATAAGACTGATATGAACTTTTGAGTCTGATAATTTGAAACTCTGGTTTTCACTCTTGCCACTAGAATAGTTGAAACGGAATAATCCAGCCTTGCTCAAAAAGCCAAACCCAAACCCAAAGCCAAATAGTTTTCCTTTTTGCTCACTCACTTCATTTTCAAAATACGCAGCATCAATTACCGAATGAACATAGAAATTACGATTCAGACGATAACGGTATTCTGTATTTAAAACACCAAATAGATTGGCAAATAAACTGTTTTCCTCAAAACCTCTTATAGAATTAATACCACCAAAACGCGGCAATTCATTTTCTAGATAGGAATCAGAATCAATAAGCTGGCTATTCATTCGTAAATAAATACTATTTCTATCGTTGAGGTTGAAAATCTTAAACGTATTGATCGCAAACTTTACCTGGTCTTCATCTGCATCATCAAAGTTTCTGCTTCCAAATCCACCAGTGATATCAAAGAGGAAATTTATAGGGAACAAAAAATCATAGTTCTGTCTCTTCGTGTATATGTAGTTAGCGAAATAGTAATTAGATTTAAAATCATCAATAGATGAGATTTCAGTATCTAATAAATTCGATGAACTCACAGAGCTAAGTCCTAGGCCTACCGAATGATTGGCATTTATTAAATAGTTCAATTTTGCCGATTGCCTTGCGGTTACAAATGAGGAATCTTTTCGGAAAATATTGAGGTTGGCTTCCACTCCTAAGGGTGTCCCAAACAGATAAGGCATAATGACATTGCCATCAAAGGTTTGTTGGTCATTTTCATCACTTTTGTAAAGCAATTCCAATGTTTCACCATAATTGAGATTATTTGTTAGTTTGAGATTCAGGTATCCATCAAACTCAATTTTATTGGTGTCCTCATTGGTGCCAAAACCTAGAAATCCATCAAAAGTATTGCTCTTGGTTTTTTCTATATACATATATAATATGGTAGAGTCTTTCGTGAAAAGCACTTCAGGTTCTTTAATTTGATTTGCAAAACGGAGACTGGTTAGCTGCTCAGTTTTTGTTTTGATTTTTGATAGATTGAACTCTTGTCCAGGACTGATTCTTAAATACCGTTTGATGAATGATTTTGGAAACTTTTCATAACCCTTAATGATAATCTTGTCAATATGTCTCAATTCCTGATCTGATATGTCCAGTTCAGCAGACAAAGAATTGTCTTTGTGTTTTTGAATGTTTACCAATTGTAGTTTTGAAAAGGGATTACCTCTATTGGCAATTTCAGCATTAATGAGTTTGAGGCTAGACTCTAATTTTGAAATTGGTAATGTGATGGTGTTGTTTTCATTATTAAGACCAAGAAAGCGTAATATAGTAGCTTCAATTAATCCCTTGTGATCTATACTGATGTATTGATAACGCGTCTTTAAATGAAAGTTGGCATTGAACAGGCTATCGTTTATTTTTTCAAGGGATTTGAGATCACTGTCAATAAAACCTATGGAAAGCAATCTGCTTTTAAGGGAATCAACCTCTTTTTGTAAGGCGCTAAAATCTTTAA
The DNA here is from genome assembly GCF_041224425.1 of Psychroserpens sp. XS_ASV72. Classification (NCBI taxonomy): domain Bacteria; kingdom Pseudomonadati; phylum Bacteroidota; class Flavobacteriia; order Flavobacteriales; family Flavobacteriaceae; genus Psychroserpens; species Psychroserpens sp. XS_ASV72. The sequence goes on from NZ_JBGFGL010000071.1 coordinate 285,704, forward strand.
ATGAATTCTTGTAATTTAAAGAATCAATAATTTCGGTTTCTTGATCTGAAGAACCTAAAGCCTTTAGCTTTAAATTTTGCCCTTCCATATTAAGGCAGAATAAAAGTAAATAAATAGGTATGTAAAGCCGAAAGCTATGAAACATGCAGTAAAATATTTTTCAAAACTAACGCAAATTAGTCACTAAAAATATGCTGGTATGAAATTAATTTGGCAAAGTTTTTAAAATTAATAGCTTGGCGTTTGAAAAATTCATATTTATTTCTACCTTTGCAGCCCTCAAAGTGAGGGATTAGTAAAATTTATAGAAATATATGCCAACAATTTCACAATTAGTACGAAAAGGAAGAGCCAAAATAACTAAGAAGAGTAAATCGGCTGCTTTAGATTCGTGTCCACAAAGACGTGGTGTATGTACTCGTGTTTATACAACGACACCTAAAAAACCAAACTCAGCAATGCGTAAGGTAGCTAGGGTTCGTTTAACAAACGGAAAAGAGGTTAACGCATACATTGGTGGTGAAGGACACAATTTACAAGAGCACTCGATAGTATTAGTTAGAGGTGGAAGGGTAAAAGATTTGCCAGGAGTTAGATATCACATCGTTCGTGGTGCCTTAGACACAGCAGGTGTTGCAGGTAGAACACAACGTAGATCTAAGTATGGTGCAAAACGCCCTAAGAAGTAATTTAAAAACTTTAAGAAGAAGACATGAGAAAAAGACAAGCGAAAAAAAGACCGCTTTTACCAGATCCACGTTTTAACGATCAGTTAGTGACTCGTTTCGTTAACATGATGATGTGGGATGGGAAAAAGTCTGTGGCGTTTAAAGTATTCTACGATGCTATTGATATTGTAGAGTCAAAAAAGACCGATGACGAAAAAACAGCTTTAGAGCTTTGGAAAGATGCCTTATCAAATGTGATGCCTCACGTAGAAGTACGTAGCCGTCGTGTTGGTGGTGCTACATTCCAAATCCCAATGCAAATTCGTCCAGATCGTAAAGTGTCAACTGCAATGAAGTGGTTGATTGGTTACGCAAGAAAAAGAAATGAAAAATCTATGCCTCAAAAGTTAGCTGCAGAAATTTTAGCTGCTGCTAAAGAAGAAGGTGCGGCTGTTAAGAAAAGAGTAGATACTCATAAAATGGCAGAAGCAAACAAGGCATTCTCTCACTTTAGATTTTAATTAGCGACATGGGAAGAGATTTAAATTATACAAGAAATATAGGTATTGCGGCTCATATTGACGCAGGGAAAACAACAACAACAGAACGTATTCTTTACTATACAGGTGTGTCTCACAAGATTGGTGAGGTGCATGATGGTGCGGCTACTATGGACTGGATGGAGCAAGAGCAGGAAAGAGGTATTACCATTACATCTGCAGCGACAACATGTACATGGAAGTTTCCATTGGAAAATGCTGAACCAACTCCTGATACTAAAGATTACCATTTTAACATTATCGATACTCCAGGTCACGTTGACTTTACCGTTGAGGTAAACCGTTCTTTACGTGTACTTGACGGATTGGTATTTTTGTTTAGTGCTGTTGATGGTGTTGAGCCACAATCAGAAACAAACTGGAGACTTGCCGATAACTATAAAGTGCCAAGAATTGGTTTCGTTAACAAAATGGACCGTCAAGGGTCTAACTTCTTAGCGGTTTGTCAGCAAGTTAAAGATATGTTGAAATCAAATGCAGTGCCAATCGTATTGAACATTGGTGATGAAGCAGATTTCAAAGGTATTATCGACTTGGTAAAGAACAGAGCTATTGTATGGCATGACGAAACTCAAGGTGCTACATTTGATGTTATCGATATTCCTGAAGAATTAAAAGCAGAGGCGCGTAAGTACCGTGCACTTTTAATCGAGGAAGTTGCAACTTACGATGAGAACCTTTTAGAGAAGTTCATGGAAGATGAAGATTCTATTACAGAAGAGGAAGTGCATGCTGCGCTTAGAGCTGCTGTTATGGATATGGCTATCATTCCAATGATCTGTGGTTCTGCTTTTAAAAACAAAGGTGTTCAATTCTTGTTAGATGCGGTTTGTCGTTACTTACCGTCTCCACTTGATAGAGATAACATTAAAGGAACAGATCCTGAAACAGGTGAAACGATTTCACGTAAGCCAGATGTAAAAGAGCCATTTTCGGCTTTAGCATTTAAAATTGCTACAGATCCATTCGTTGGACGTTTAGCATTCTTTAGAGCGTATTCTGGTCGTTTAGATGCAGGTTCTTATATCTTGAATAACCGTTCAGGTAAAAAAGAGCGTATCTCACGTATTTACCAAATGCACTCCAACAAACAAAATGCTATCGAATATATCGAAGCTGGTGATATTGGAGCTGCTGTAGGATTTAAAGATATTAAGACTGGTGATACCATGTCTGATGAAAAACATCCTATCGTTTTAGAATCTATGGAATTCCCTGATCCAGTAATCGGTATCGCTGTGGAGCCTAAGACTAAAGCTGATGTTGATAAATTAGGTATGGCTTTAGCTAAGTTAGCTGAAGAAGATCCAACATTTACAGCTAGAACTGACGAAGCTTCAGGACAGACTATTATTTCTGGAATGGGTGAGCTTCACTTAGATATTATCGTTGACCGTTTGAAACGTGAGTTCAAGGTTGAAGTAAACCAAGGTCAGCCACAAGTAGAGTACAAAGAAGCGATTACACAACGTGCAGAACACAGAGAAGTTTACAAAAAGCAATCTGGTGGACGTGGTAAATTTGCTGATATCGTATTTACTTTGGAGCCAGCTGAAGAAGGTAAGCAAGGTCTGGAATTCGTTTCTGAAATCAAAGGTGGTAACGTTCCTAAGGAATTTGTTCCTTCAGTTGAGAAAGGATTTAAAATGGCAATGGTTAACGGTCCATTAGCAGGTTATGAAGTAGACGCTATGAAAGTGACATTGACAGATGGATCTTACCACGATGTGGATTCTGATCAGCTGTCTTTCGAATTGGCTGCTAAGTTAGGATTTAAAAATGCTGCAAAAGCTGCAAAAGCAGTTATAATGGAACCTATCATGAAACTTGAGGTAATTACTCCAGAAGAAAACATGGGTGACATTGTAGGTGACTTGAACCGTCGTAGAGGACAAGTTAGTGAAATGGGAGACAGAGCTGGTGCTAAAACCGTTAAGGCGACTGTTCCATTATCTGAAATGTTTGGATATGTAACTACATTGAGAACATTGTCTTCAGGACGTGCGACATCCACTATGGAATTTTCACATTACGCTGAAACTCCACAGAATATTTCAGAAGAAGTAATTAAAGCAGCTAAAGGCGTTGAAGCTTAAATCTAGAAGAAAATGAGTCAGAAAATTAGAATAAAATTAAAGTCTTACGATCACAACTTAGTAGATAAGTCTGCTGATAAGATTGTAAAAACAGTAAAAAGTACAGGTGCTGTTGTAACGGGTCCAATTCCTTTACCAACACACAAGAAGATTTTCACTGTATTGCGTTCACCTCACGTGAACAAGAAGTCAAGAGAGCAGTTCCAATTAAGCTCTTACAAGAGATTGTTGGATATCTACTCATCGTCTTCTAAAACTATCGATGCTTTAATGAAGCTTGAATTACCAAGTGGTGTTGAAGTAGAGATCAAGGTGTAACACATCTTATCGCTAGTAAGACAAAGCGAATTACATGTCCGGAGCTGCGTGCGAAGGAAAAACGGTAAAAATACAATTCAAGGTCGAAGCGTATTTTCGACCTTGAATTTTAATAAATAGAAATAAATTTAATAATTAATAATTATGTCTGGGTTAATAGGAAAAAAAATCGGTATGACCAGCATTTTCGATGAAAATGGAAAGAACATTCCATGTACAGTAATCGAAGCTGGACCATGTATCGTTACCCAAGTCAGAACCGAAGAGGTAGACGGGTACAATGCCCTTCAACTAGGTTTCGATGACAAGACAGAAAAAAGTGCTACTAAAGCTGAAATTGGCCATGCCAAGAAAGCAGGTACTTCTGTTAAGAGAAAAGTCGCGGAATTTAGAGGATTTGAAGGAGATTACAAATTAGGAGATGCTATAACAGTTGAGCACTTTATTGAAGGTGAATATGTTGATATAGCTGGAACTTCTAAAGGTAAAGGTTTCCAAGGTGTGGTTAAACGTCACGGTTTTGGAGGAGTTGGTCAAGCAACGCATGGTCAGCACAACCGTTTAAGAGCGCCAGGATCTATTGGTGCAGCTTCATATCCAGCTAGAGTATTCAAAGGAATGCGTATGGCAGGACGTATGGGAGGCGAAAGAGTGAATGTTGAAAATTTAAGAGTGTACAAAGTAGTTCCTGAAAAGAACCTACTTGTTGTTAAAGGATGTGTTCCTGGACACAAAAACTCTTATGTAATTATTCAGAAGTAATGAAAGTAGCAGTTTTAGATATCAACGGAAAAGACACAGGTAGAAAGGCAGACCTTTCTAAGGATGTGTTTGGAATTGAGCCTAACAACCACGCTGTATACTTAGATGTTAAGCAGTATTTAGCAAATCAACGTCAAGGTACACACAAATCAAAGGAAAGAGGTGAAATTGCTGGAAGTACACGTAAGATTAAAAAACAAAAAGGTACTGGTACTGCAAGAGCGGGAAGTATCAAGTCTGGTGTATTTAAAGGTGGTGGACGCATGTTTGGTCCAAGACCTAGAAACTATGGTTTCAAATTGAACAAAAACTTGAAGCGTTTAGCTAGAAAGTCTGCGTTGTCAATGAAGGCAAATGATAAAGATATCGTTGTTTTGGAAGACTTCAATTTTGATGCACCAAAGACGAAAAACTTTACAGCAGTATTGAAGGCATTAGACATACAAGACAAAAAATCATTGTTTGTGTTGGGAGCTTCAAATAATAATGTATATTTGTCTTCTCGAAATTTTAAAGGGTCTGAAGTCATAACTAATTCAGAATTAAGCACTTATAAAATTTTGAACGCAAAAAAACTAGTTCTTTTAGAGAGTTCTCTAGAAGGAATTGAATCGAACTTAAGTAAATAGAAAGTCATGAGTATCTTAATTAAACCGATAATCACTGAAAAGGCAACAAGACAAAGCGAGTTGTTAAATGCGTATGCATTTGAGGTGAACACAAAGGCGAACAAGGTTGAAATCAAAAAGGCTGTTGAAGCAGCTTATGGCGTTTCTGTTGAAAAAGTTCGTACTATAAATGTCCGTCCAGATAGAAGAACCCGTTATACAAAAACAGGTATTCAACATGGTAAAACAAATGCTGTTAAAAAGGCAATTGTACAACTGGCGGAAGGTGAAGTAATTGATATATACAGTAACATGTAATTAGACAACAATGTCAGTAAGAAAATTAAAACCGATCACATCAGCTCAGCGTTTTAGAGTAGTTAATGGATTTGACGCCATTACTACTGATAAGCCGGAAAAGAGTTTGCTCGTTCCGAATAAAAGATCTGGTGGTAGAAACAGTCAAGGAAAGATGACCATGACCCATAGAGGTGGAGGTCACAAAAGAAAGTATCGTCTTGTCGATTTTAAACGTGACAAATCTGGAATTCCAGCTGAAGTCAAGACAATCGAGTACGATCCAAACAGAACAGCTTTTATCGCATTATTGAACTATCAAGATGGAGAGAAGCGTTACATCATTGCTCAAAATGGTTTACAGGTAGGGCAAAATGTAGTGTCTGGAAGAGAAGGAATAGCGCCAGAAATTGGTAATGCTATGCCGTTAAGTCAAATTCCATTAGGTACTATAATTTCTTGTATCGAATTACGTCCTGGTCAAGGTGCTGTAATGGCAAGAAGTGCTGGTTCTTTTGCTCAGTTAATGGCAAGAGATGGTAAGTTTGCGACAGTCAAATTGCCATCAGGAGAAACTAGAATGATACTTGCGGAGTGTATGGCAACTGTTGGAGTAGTTTCTAACTCAGATCATCAATTAACCGTTTCTGGTAAAGCAGGACGTTCAAGATGGCTAGGTAGAAGACCAAGAGTAAGACCAGTGGTTATGAACCCAGTAGATCACCCAATGGGTGGTGGTGAAGGTAAATCTTCAGGAGGTCACCCTAGATCTAAGAATGGTATTCCGGCTAAAGGTTATAGAACGCGTTCTAAATCTAAAGCGAGTAACAAATATATTGTAGAACGTAGAAAGAAATAATTGAGATAATATATGGCACGTTCATTAAAAAAAGGACCTTACATCCATTACAAATTGAATAAGAAAGTTGAAGAGAATATTGCTTCAAACAAAAAGTCAGTAATCAAAACGTGGTCTAGAGCCTCAATGATTTCACCTGATTTTGTTGGACAAACAATTGCTGTTCACAATGGTCGTCAATTTGTTCCAGTATACATTACTGAAAACATGGTAGGTCACAAACTAGGAGAATTTTCACCAACACGATCGTTTAGAGGTCACGCAGGTGCAAAAAATAAAGGAAAAAAATAGTAAGCTATGGGAAGTCGTAAAAAACAAATGGCAGAAGCTATTAAGGAAGACAGAAAGAAAGTTGCATTTGCAAAACTTAATAACTGTCCTACCTCTCCAAGAAAGATGCGTTTAGTTGCTGACTTGGTAAGAGGAAAGAATGCAGAGCAAGCACTTCAGATTTTGAAATTCAGTCAAAAGGAAGCAGCTGGTCGTTTAGAAAAATTATTGCTGTCGGCTATTGCTAACTGGCAAGCAAAAAATGAAGACGCTAGCATTGAAGATGCTGAATTATTCGTTCAAGAGATTAGAGTTGATGGTGGATCAATGTTAAAAAGATTACGTCCAGCACCTCAAGGTCGTGCACACAGAATTAGAAAAAGATCAAATCATGTTACTGTTGTGATTGGATCAAAAAATAACATACAAGCTTAAGAAGAGATATGGGACAAAAAACAAATCCAATCGGAAATCGTTTAGGAATCATCAGAGGTTGGGAATCTAACTGGTATGGTGGAAATGATTATGGCGATAAATTAGCCGAAGACGATAAGATTAGAAAATATGTTCACGCTCGTTTATCTAAAGCCAGTGTGTCTAGAGTAATCATTGAGCGTACGCTTAAACTTGTAACCGTTACTATCACTACGGCAAGACCAGGTATCATTATTGGTAAAGGTGGCCAAGAGGTAGACAAGTTAAAAGAAGAGCTTAAGAAAATTACTGGAAAAGAGGTTCAGTTAAACATCTTTGAAATTAAGAGACCTGAACTCGATGCGTATTTGGTGGCATCAAGTATTGCGCGTCAAATTGAGAATCGTATTTCTTACAGACGAGCAATCAAAATGGCTATTGCTGCTGCAATGCGAATGAATGCTGAAGGAATTAAAGTTCAAATTAGTGGTCGTTTAAACGGAGCTGAAATGGCACGTTCTGAACATTACAAAGAAGGACGTATTCCTTTATCAACTTTTAGAGCCGACATTGATTATGCTTTAGTTGAAGCACACACTACTTATGGTAGATTAGGTGTTAAAGTTTGGATCATGAAAGGTGAAGTATACGGAAAAAGAGAACTTTCTCCATTGGTTGGCTTGTCTAAGAAGCAAGGTGGCAAGTCTGGAGGACGCGGTGGGAACAAATCTCGTCGTAGAAAGTAATTTTTAAAGAGGAAAACAATGTTACAACCGAAAAGAACAAAATTTCGTAAAGTCCAAAAAGGACGAATGAAAGGAAATAGCGGTAGAGGACACCGACTTTCTAATGGAATGTTTGGTATAAAATCTTTAGACTCTGTGTTTATAACGTCTCGTCAAATTGAGGCAGCTCGTATTGCAGCTACACGTTACATGAAGAGAGAAGGAAGTTTATGGATTAAAATATTTCCAGACAAGCCGATTACTAAAAAGCCTTTAGAGGTTCGTATGGGTAAGGGTAAAGGTGCCGTTGAATACTGGGTAGCAGTAGTAAAACCAGGAAGAATTATTTTTGAAGTTGGTGGTGTGCCAATTGAAGTAGCTAAAGAGGCATTGCGTCTAGCTGCTCAAAAATTACCTTGCAAAACTAAGTTTGTAATAGCTCGTGATTACGACGAAGAAATTTAAAAAATTATGAAGCAATCAGAAATTACACAGCTATCTGTAGCTGAGTTACAAGAAAAACTTAGCGAGACCCAAAAGAGTTATGCAGACCTTAAAATGGCTCATGCAATCTCTCCGTTAGAAAATCCAATTCAATTACGTAACGTTAGACGTACCGTAGCAAGAATTGCGACTGAATTAACTAAAAGAGAATTACAATAATTGTATTCTGGCTGAAAGATGGAAAAAAGAAACTTAAGAAAAGAACGTATAGGAGTTGTTACTAGTAACAAAATGATGAAATCAATTGTGGTTTCTGAGGTTAAAAAAGTAAAACACCCTATGTATGGTAAATTCGTTTTGAAGACTAAGAAATATGTCGCTCACGACGAAGAAAACGACTGTAATATTGGAGATACTGTAAAGATCATGGAAACAAGACCTTTAAGTAAATCTAAATGTTGGAGATTAGTAGAAATAATTGAAAGAGCTAAATAATTATGGTACAACAAGAATCTAGATTAAAAGTAGCTGATAACACAGGAGCAAAAGAAGTATTAACAATACGTGTTCTTGGTGGTACAAAAAAACGATATGCTTCTATAGGAGATAAAATAGTTGTTTCTGTTAAAGACGCAACTCCTAATGGGAATATCAAAAAAGGAGCAGTATCAACAGCAGTGGTTGTTCGTACTAAAAAAGAAGTAAGACGTCCAGATGGCTCTTACATTCGTTTTGATGACAATGCTTGTGTTCTTTTAAACCCTACAGGTGAAATGAGAGGAACACGTGTATTCGGACCAGTAGCTAGAGAACTTCGTGACAAACAGTTCATGAAAATTGTATCATTAGCACCAGAAGTGCTTTAATGACTAAAAAAATGACAAAGCTTAAAATTAAATCAGGAGATACAGTTCAAGTTATTGCTGGAGATCATAAAGGATCTGAAGGTAAAGTGCTTACTGTATTTAAAGAGAAGAACAAAGCCATCGTTGAAGGTGTTAATATGATTAAGAAGCACACTAAACCTAGTGCGCAAAACCCTCAAGGAGGCATTGTAGAGAAAGAAGCGCCTATCCATGTTTCTAACTTATCGTTGTTAACCTCAAAAGGAGAAACAACTAGAGTTGGTTTTAAAATGGAAGGTGATAAAAAAGTGAGATTTTCTAAAAAATCAAATGAAGTAATATAGTTATGGCTTACATTCCAAGATTAAAAGAAGAGTATAAGAACAAAGTAGTGTCTGCTCTTACAGAAGAATTCGGATATACCAATGTGATGCAAGTACCAAAACTAGAGAAAATTGTAATCTCTAGAGGTGTAGGTGCTGCCGTAGCCGATAAAAAGTTAATTGATCACGCTGTTGAAGAATTGACAAACATATCTGGTCAGAAAGCTGTAGCAACATTATCTAAAAAGGATGTGGCATCTTTCAAATTACGTAAAGGTATGCCTATTGGTGCACGTGTAACCTTAAGAGGAGAGCGTATGTACGAATTTTTAGATCGTTTAGTGACTTCAGCATTACCTCGCGTTAGAGATTTCAATGGTATCAAAGCTACTGGTTTTGATGGTCGTGGAAATTATAACCTTGGGGTTACAGAACAAATTATTTTTCCAGAAATCAATATTGATAAGATCAATAAAATCTCTGGTATGGATATTACTTTTGTGACGTCTGCTGAAACTGACAAAGAAGCAAAATCGTTATTAACTGAATTGGGATTACCTTTTCAAAAGAACTAAGATATGGCTAAAGAATCAATGAAAGCCCGTGAGGTCAAGAGAGCAAAAACTGTTGCTAAATATGCTGAAAAACGTAAAGCTTTAAAAGAAGCTGGAGATTATGAAGCATTGCAAAAGTTACCTAAAAATGCTTCTCCTATCCGTATGCACAACAGATGTAAGCTTACAGGACGACCAAAAGGGTATATGAGAACCTTTGGAATTTCTCGTGTAATGTTCCGTGAAATGGCAAATAAAGGTTTGATTCCAGGTGTTAAAAAAGCATCTTGGTAAAAAAAGAATTATAAACTGGTTCCAGGTTCGACATAAGTTGAAAACCGTTACCGCAAATTAATACAAATGTATACAGATCCAATTGCTGATTACTTAACAAGAATCAGAAACGCAGTGAAGGCTAACCACAGAGTGGTAGAGATTCCTGCATCAAATTTAAAAAAGGAAATAACTAAGATTTTATTCGATCAAGGATATATCTTAAGTTATAAGTTTGACGACTCAACCGTTCAAGGTACGATCAAAATTGCTTTGAAGTACAACAAAGAGACTAAAGAGTCTGTCATCAAAAAAATTCAAAGAATAAGTACACCAGGTTTACGTAAGTATGCTGGCGCTAACGAAATGCCTAGAATCCTTAACGGATTGGGTATTGCTATTGTATCAACCTCTAAAGGTGTGATCACTGGAAAGCAAGCGCAAAGAGAGAACGTAGGCGGTGAATTATTGTGTTACGTTTACTAATTTAAAAGGAGAAAGAATATGTCTAGAATAGGAAATAATCCAATAGCGATTCCAGAAGGTGTTACCGTTGAAGTTAAAGACAACATGGTCACTGTTAAAGGAAAATTAGGAGAACTAACACAAGCATACGATACCATCGATATCAAAGTTGAAGATGGAAACGTTCTTGTTGAAAGATCAGAAGACTCTAAAGCTTTTAAAGCTAAGCATGGTTTGTACAGAGCCTTATTGAATAACATGATTGAAGGCGTATCTAATGGATGGACCAAACAACTTGAGCTTGTAGGTGTAGGTTACAGAGCTACAAACCAAGGTCAGAAATTAGATATGGCATTAGGTTTTTCACACAATATCGTTATGGATATTGCACCTGAAGTGAAAATTGAAACCGTTTCAGAAAAAGGGAAAAACCCAATCGTTAAATTAACATCTCACGATAAACAATTAGTTGGTCAAGTAGCTGCTAAAATCCGTAGCTTCAGAAAACCAGAGCCTTACAAAGGAAAAGGAATCAAGTTTGTTGGTGAAGAATTAAGAAGAAAAGCAGGTAAATCAGCTTAATAAATTAGTTATGGCATTAACAAAGAATCAAAGAAGACTAAGAATAAAAAACAGAATACGTAAGGTAATTTCTGGTACTGGAGAAAGACCACGTTTAGCTGTTTATAGATCTAATAAAGAAATTTATGCTCAAATCGTTGACGATGTTACAGGTAAAACTCTAGCAGCCGCATCATCGAGAGATAAAGATATTGCTTCAGCAAAAGGCAATAAGTCTGAAAAGGCTGCCCTAGTAGGTAAAGCTGTTGCTGAAAAAGCAGTTAAAGCAGGTATCGAGACTATCGCTTTTGATAGAGGAGGATATTTGTATCACGGAAGAGTTAAATCATTAGCCGATGGCGCAAGAGAAGGCGGACTTAAATTTTAAGCACTATGTATCAAAAGTATAAAAACGTAGAATTAGTAAAACCAAGTGGAATCGATTTAAAAGATCGTTTAGTTGGTGTTCAAAGAGTTACCAAGGTAACAAAAGGTGGTAGAGCTTTTGGTTTTTCAGCGATCGTAGTGGTTGGTGATGAAGCTGGAGTTGTAGGTCACGGATTAGGAAAGTCTAAAGACGTTGCTACTGCAATTGCAAAAGCAGTTGAAGACGCTAAGAAGAATTTAGTTCGTATTCCTATCATTAAAGGTACCTTACCTCATGAACAAAAAGGAAAATACGGAGGTGCAAGAGTGAATATCATTCCTGCTGCTCCTGGTACTGGTGTTATCGCTGGTGGTGCTGTGAGAACAGTATTGGAAGCCGTTGGTGTACATGATGTATTATCTAAATCTCAAGGATCTTCTAACCCTCACAATGTGGTAAAAGCAACTTTTGACGCATTATTGCAATTAAGAGATGCGAATGCTATTGCCAGAGATAGAGGAATTTCTCTTGAAAAAGTATTTAATGGTTAATCAATAGGACGATGGCAAAGATAAAAGTAACAAAGGTAAGAAGTGCGATCAATCGTACGCAAACACAGAAAAGAACGCTAGAGGCTTTAGGACTAAAGCGAATTGGCCAAACTATTGAGCACGAAGCGTCTCCAAGTATTCTTGGAATGGTAAACAAAGTTTCACATTTAGTTTCTGTTGAAGAAACGAAATAACAATATAAGATGGACTTAAGTAATTTAAAACCAGCTAGTGGTTCAACAAAGAACCAAGGGAAAAGAGTAGGTCGCGGACAAGGATCTGGTAAAGGTGGTACGGCTACACGTGGTCACAAAGGAGCTAAATCGCGTTCTGGATACTCTAAAAAATTAGGATTTGAAGGTGGACAAATGCCACTTCAAAGACGTGTCCCTAAATTCGGATTTAAGAATATCAACCGTGTTGAATATCAAGGTGTGAACTTAGATACATTACAACAATTGGTGGATGATAAGAAAATAAAGGATGCTGTTGATTTTGATACCATGATTAGCTTACGTCTTGCAGGAAAGAACGATAAAGTGAAAATCCTAGGTCGTGGCGAATTAAAGTCAAAATTAAAAGTATCAGCCCATAAGTTTACTGCTTCAGCTAAAGCTGCTATAGAAGCTGCAGGAGGAGAAGCTGTAACATTATAACCTAAGCTTATGAAATTTATAGAAACATTAAAGAACGTCTGGAAAATATCAGAACTTAAAGATCGAATCATTTTAACGCTTGGTTTGCTCTTAGTCTATCGTTTTGGTGCTCAGGTTGTTCTTCCAGGTGTAGATGCAAGTCAATTAAGTAATTTACAAGCAGGTGCAGGTGAAGGGATTCTTGGAATTCTAAACATGTTTACCGGTGGAGCCTTTGCTAATGCATCGGTTTTTGCACTTGGTATCATGCCTTACATCTCAGCTTCTATTGTAGTGCAGTTGATGGGAATCGCGATTCCTTATCTTCAAAAACTTCAAAAAGAAGGTGCTAGTGGTCAAAAGAAGATTACGCAAATTACGCGTTGGTTAACCATCGTTATCTGTTTATTTCAAGCGCCAGGTTACTTGGCAAGTTTACCAACAGCATTTGGTATTCCACAATCAGCATTTTTATTAGGTACTGGACCTACATTCTACATTTCTTCGGTTATCATCTTGGTAACGGGATGTATTTTCGCAATGTGGTTAGGTGAAAAAATTACCGACAAAGGTATTGGTAATGGTATTTCATTATTAATTATGGTAGGTATCATTGCTACTTTACCAGCATCTTTTGTACAAAATGCAGCATCACGTTTAAGTGGTGGTGGTAATGGTGGTTTAATGATGATCTTAATCGAATTGGTAATTTGGTTTGTGATTATCATGGCATCTGTAATGCTAGTGATGGCTGTTCGCAAAATTGCTGTACAGTATGCGAGAAGAACAGCTTCAGGAGGTTATGAAAAGAACGTATTCGGTTCTAGACAATTTTTACCTTTAAAGCTTAATGCTTCTGGAGTAATGCCAATCATTTTTGCGCAAGCAATTATGTTTGTGCCAAGTTTAATTGGAAAGTCAATCGATGGTAGTGATGCTGGACAATGGATGATAGCTCAGTTCTCAGATATCTTTGGATTGTGGTACAACATTGTATTTGCCTTATTGATCATTGTATTTACATACTTCTATACAGCGATTACAGTTCCAACCAATAAAATGGCTGACGATTTAAAACGTAGTGGTGGATTTATTCCTGGTATTAGACCTGGAACGGAAACTTCTGAATATTTAGATAAGATTATGTCTCAAATAACATTACCAGGTTCTATATTCTTGGCATTGATTGCAGTATTTCCTGCATTCATTGTGAAGTTAATGGATGTACAAGCTGGTTGGGCATTATTCTTCGGAGGGACATCATTACTGATTATGGTTGGTGTAGCAATTGATACCATGCAGCAAGTTAATTCGTATTTGTTGAACAAACATTACGATGGCTTGATGAAGACTGGTAAAAACCGTAAAGCAGTAGCATAATGTAAACAGTGATTTAGAAATTGGTTTTTAGGCAAGGTATTTGTACTATATAGACTAATTACTAAAATTTATAATATGGCAAAACAAGCAGCAATAGAACAAGACGGATCAATAATTGAAGCATTATCAAATGCAATGTTCCGTGTTGAATTGGAAAATGGTCACATCGTGACCGCACACATCTCAGGTAAAATGAGAATGCATTACATCAAATTATTACCTGGTGATAAAGTAAAATTAGAAATGAGTCCTTACGATTTGACAAAGGCTCGAATAACATATAGATACTAAAACGAGTTAAGAAGTTAAAAGTTGCAAAGTTTCAACTTTTAAACTTTAAACTTTTAAACACGCTAAAGAGATGAAAGTAAGAGCATCAATTAAGAAGAGAAGTGCAGACTGTAAGTTGGTCCGTAGAAAAGGAAGACTTTACGTCATTAACAAAAAGAATCCTAGATTCAAACAAAGACAAGGTTAAACAAGACACTAGTCATTAGTAATTAGTAGTTAGATGAATCTGTTCGAAATAGAAATGTTTAGGATTCTAACAACTAAAAGCTAACAGCTAAAAACTAAACAATATGGCAAGAATTGCAGGTGTAGACATACCAAAAAACAAAAGAGGAGTTATCTCATTAACCTATATCTACGGAATAGGTAAAAGTAGAGCACAAGAAATTTTAGCTAATGCTAAAGTTGATGAAAGCATCAAAGTAGAAGATTGGAGCGACGATCAAATTGGAGCAATCCGTGATCAAGTTGGATCGTATACTATTGAAGGTGAATTGCGTTCTGAAACACAAATCAATATCAAGCGTTTGATGGATATTGGATGTTACAGAGGTATTCGTCACAGAGCTGGTTTACCATTAAGAGGTCAGCGTACTAAAAACAACTCTAGAACAAGAAAAGGTAGAAGAAAAACAGTTGCTAACAAGAAAAAAGTAACTAAATAATAATAGTCTTTAGTCCTTAGACGTTGGAAGGAATCTGTTTGAAATTGATAAGGTTTAGGATTCTAGCGACTATTCACTAATTACTAAAAACTAAAACAAATGGCAAAGTCAAATACAAAAAAACGTAAAGTTATTGTTGATGCTATCGGAGAAGCACATGTTTCTGCATCTTTCAACAATATCATTATCTCTCTAACCAACAAAAAAGGTGACGTAATCTCTTGGTCATCTGCTGGTAAAATGGGTTTTAGAGGTTCTAAAAAGAATACTCCTTATGCAGCACAATTAGCTGCTGAAGATGCTGCTGAAACAGCAAAAGAAGCTGGACTTAAAAAAGTAAAGGTTTTTGTTAAAGGACCAGGAAATGGTAGAGAATCTGCTATCAGATCTATCCACAACGCAGGTATTGAAGTTACTGAAATCGTAGACGTAACACCTATGCCGCATAATGGATGTCGTCCTCCTAAACGAAGAAGAGTCTAAGTACTTTTAAAAGCATAAATTAATATCAACTGTTTTTGCAGTTGATATTAATTTTTTATACGTACATTTGCAAACTGAAAAAATTAAACAAGTATAACCGAGAGATTACTGTTTATCGAAGGATAAGATTAAGACCTTAATTCATAAACACTCTCAAAACAATTTTAAAATGGCAAGATATACTGGTCCTAAAACTAAAATAGCTCGTAAATTTGGTGAAGCTATTTTTGGAGACGATAAGTCTTTCGAAAAAAGAAATTATCCTCCTGGACAACACGGAAACAACAGAAGACGTGGAAAAAAGTCTGAATACGCAATCCAATTAATGGAGAAGCAAAAAGCGAAATACACTTACGGTATTTTAGAAAAGCAATTCAGAAATATGTTTAAAAAAGCAACTGCTGCACAAGGTATTACTGGTGAGGTTTTACTTCAATTATGTGAGTCGCGTTTAGATAACGTGGTTTACAGAATGGGAATGTCTTCATCACGTAGAGGCGCAAGACAGTTGGTATCCCACAGACACATTACTGTTAACGGAAACGTTGTAAATATTCCATCGTACCAATTAAAAGCTGGAGATGTTGTTGCTGTTAGAGAAAAATCTAAATCTCTTGAAGCAATTCAACAAGCATTAGAAAGTTCTAGTAGTGTCTATGAGTGGATTACTTTTAATAACGATACTAAAGAAGGTACTTATGTATCTGTTCCAGAGAGAATCCAAATTCCAGAAAATATCAATGAGCAATTCATCGTCGAATTGTACTCTAAGTAATAATTAATCATATTGGTATCTGGCCAAAGGATTTATTAGTCTTCTTCAAACTTTTAAGTCGCGCAACCAGGTCACAATCAAAACGAAGAAAAAATGGCAATATTAAATTTTCAAAAGCCTGATAAGGTAATCATGATCGACTCAACTGAGTTCGAAGGTAAATTTGAATTTAGACCTTTAGAACCAGGATATGGGTTAACAGTAGGTAACGCGTTAAGACGTGTATTGTTATCTTCATTGGAAGGATTTGCGATTACTTCTGTAAGAATCGAAGGTGTAGACCACGAGTTCTCTACAATCGCAGGTGTGGTTGAAGATGTTACTGAAATCATCCTAAACTTAAAGCAAATCAATTTCAAACGTCAAATTGACGAAGTTGATAACGAATCTGTTTCTGTATCTATTTCAGGACAAGAGCAAATCACTGCTGGTGATTTTCAAAAGTTCATTTCTGGATTCCAAGTATTGAATAAAGACTTGGTGATTTGTAACCTTGATCCAAAGGTGACTATCAACATGGAAATGACAATTGAAAAGGGTAGAGGTTATGTTCCTGCTGAAGAGAACAAAAAATCATCGGCTCCTGTTGGAACGATCTTTACAGATTCTATCTATACACCAATTAAAAATGTAAAGTACAGTATTGAAAACTTCCGTGTGGAGCAAAAAACTGACTACGAAAAATTGGTTTTTGAAATCATCACCGATGGATCTATTCATCCAAAGGATGCTTTAACTGAAGCTGCTAAAATATTAATCCACCACTTCATGTTATTCTCTGATGAGCGTATCACTCTTGAAGCGGATGAGATTGCACAAACGGAAACTTATGATGAAGAATCACTTCACATGAGACAGTTATTGAAAACCAAATTGGTTGATATGGACTTGTCTGTTCGTGCATTGAACTGTTTAAAAGCAGCTGAAGTAGATACTCTAGGCGACTTGGTATCATTCAATAAAAACGATTTAATGAAGTTCCGTAACTTCGGTAAGAAATCCCTAACAGAACTTGAAGAGTTGGTTAGCGTGAAAGGCCTTAACTTCGGAATGGATTTATCAAAATACAAATTAGATAAAGATTAATACATCATATTTTGCTCCTCAAAGTGAGTTGCAGCAAGATGGTGATTAAAACAAAATGTCATGAGACACGGAAAGAAATTTAACCATTTAGGAAGAAAGACAGCGCACAGAAAAGCGATGTTAGCCAATATGGCTTGTTCGTTAATCGAGCACAAACGCATCAACACAACAGTTGCTAAAGCTAAAGCTTTAAAGCAATATGTTGAGCCAATGATCACAAAATCTAAAGAAGACACGACACACAACAGACGTTTGGTTTTTGCTAAACTAAGACAGAAAGGTGCAGTTGCTGAATTGTTTAGAGATGTGGCTGCTAAAGTTGGAGATCGTCCAGGTGGTTACACGAGAATTATCAAATTAGGAAATCGTCTTGGTGATAATGCTGATATGGCGATGATCGAGCTTGTAGATTACAACGACATCTACAACGCAGGTAAGAAACCTAAGAAATCTACAAGACGTAGTAGACGTGGAGGTTCTAAATCGAATGCTGCGGCACCAGTTGCTCCAGCACCAGAAGCAACCAACGAAGAAGAATAAATGTTAATAAGCATTTGAAAAATATAAAGGGTAATCTTTTTTAGATTATCCTTTTTTTTATGCAATTTTGTAAAACTTTTCTAAACATGAAATACTCAAAACGTAAAAAAGCCTTAATCTTACTCGCAGATGGAACTATTTTTCATGGCAAATCCATAGGAAAAGAAGGTTCTGCTTTTGGTGAGGTCTGTTTTAACACAGGAACCACAGGTTACCAAGAAATTTTCACTGATCCATCCTATTATGGACAGCTAATGGTGACTACCAATGCCCATATTGGTAATTATGGTGCTAAAAATGATGAAGTGGAATCAGATAACATTAAAATTGCTGGACTCATCTGTAAAAACTTTAGCTTTAATTATTCACGTCCTTCAGCCGATCAATCCTTAGAGGAATTTTTTGAAGATCATAACTTGTTGGCGATTTCAGATGTAGATACGAGAGCATTGGTTAGCCATATCAGAGATCATGGTGCGATGAATGCAGTTATCTCTACGGAAGTTGACAACATTGAAAGTTTAAAAAAGCAATTAGCTGAAGTACCAAGTATGGAAGGTTTGGAATTGGCATCGAAAGTGTCAACTAAAAATCCATATTATTATGGAGATGAAAATGCAAGCTACAAGATTGCTGCTCTTGATATTGGGATTAAAAAGAACATCCTTAGAAACCTAGCTAAACGTGATGCTTACATCAAAGTGTTTCCTTATAATTCTAAGTTTGAAGACTTGGAAGCATTTAAGCCAGATGGTTATTTCCTTTCCAATGGTCCTGGAGATCCAGAACCTTTGGTTGAAGCCCAAGAAGTCGCAAAGGAAGTTATAAAACGTAATTTGCCATTGTTTGGGATTTGCCTTGGTCATCAAGTCATTGCTTTGGCTAATGGGATTTCTACTTATAAGATGCATCATGGACATCGTGGTATCAACCATCCCGTGAAGAACCTTATAACAACCAAAGGGGAGATTACATCACAAAATCATGGTTTCGCCATTAATAGGGAAGAAACAGAACAACATCCTGAGATTGAAATCACGCATGTACATTTGAATGATCACACTGTGGCTGGAATTAAAATGAAAAACAAAAACTGTTTTTCAGTGCAATACCATCCTGAAGCAAGTCCAGGTCCTAACGATTCGACATACTTGTTTGATCAGTTCATTGAGAATATCAAGAATAATTAATAACAAAAAGGCAACGTTTATCTAGAATCGTTGCTTTTTTTCTTTTACGAAAACATTATAGTGAATATATCCTTTAAAACTGTTGGTTTGAGTGGATTATAGGGTAAGTATTTCGTAAATTTGTAAGAGATTAAAAACTAAAAACCGAAAGACAAATGAGCATTATTATCAATATTCATGCAAGACAAATTTTAGATTCAAGAGGTAATCCAACTGTTGAAGTTGATGTCATTACCGAAAACGGAATTACAGGACGTGCGGCTGTACCTTCTGGTGCTTCCACTGGTGAACATGAAGCTGTTGAACTTCGTGATGGTGGTGATGCTTATATGGGAAAAGGAGTTTTGAA
Source organism: Psychroserpens sp. XS_ASV72 (assembly GCF_041224425.1). Classification (NCBI taxonomy): domain Bacteria; kingdom Pseudomonadati; phylum Bacteroidota; class Flavobacteriia; order Flavobacteriales; family Flavobacteriaceae; genus Psychroserpens; species Psychroserpens sp. XS_ASV72. The sequence continues at coordinate 305,058 of NZ_JBGFGL010000071.1, forward strand.
AGCAGTTGATAATGTCAATTCGGTAATTTCACAAGAATTATTGGGTGAGTCTGTATTCAACCAGAACAGAATCGATCAATTGATGATTGATTTAGACGGAACACCAAACAAATCTAAACTTGGAGCCAATGCTATTCTTGGTGTGTCTTTGGCAGTAGCTAAAGCTGCAGCTAACGAATTAGGCATGCCTTTATATCGTTATGTTGGTGGTGTGTCTGCCAATACCTTACCAGTACCAATGATGAATATCATCAATGGTGGTTCACATAGCGATGCACCAATCGCATTTCAAGAGTTTATGGTGATGCCAGTAAAGGCTAAAAACTTTACGCATGCCATGCAGATGGGAACTGAGATTTTCCACAACCTGAAAAAAGTATTGCACGATAGAGGTCTAAGTACAGCTGTTGGTGATGAAGGTGGTTTTGCACCAACTTTGGATGGCACTGAAGATGCTTTGGATACCATTGCTAAAGCTGTGGAAAAAGCAGGCTATAAGTTTGGTGATGAAGTGATGATTGCCTTAGATTGTGCGGCTGCTGAATTTTACAAAGATGGTAAATACGATTATACCATTTTTGAAGGCGATACAGGTGTTGTGAGAACGAGTCAAGAGCAAGCCGATTACTTAGCTGAATTGGCCAATAAATATCCAATCATTTCAATTGAAGATGGAATGGATGAAAACGATTGGGAAGGTTGGAAGTATCTAACAGATAAGATTGGAGATACAGTACAGTTGGTTGGAGATGACCTGTTTGTTACCAATGTAGAGCGTTTATCTCGAGGAATTGAAAACGGTATCGCCAATTCTATTCTTATCAAAGTAAATCAAATCGGTTCTCTTACGGAAACCATTGCTGCTGTAAATATGGCAAAAAATGCGGGTTATACTTCTGTGATGTCACATCGTTCAGGTGAAACAGAAGACAACACGATTGCTGATTTGGCTGTGGCATTGAATACAGGACAAATTAAAACAGGTTCTGCGTCACGTAGCGACCGTATGGCAAAATACAATCAATTGCTTCGTATTGAGGAAGAGTTAGATGCTACTGCATACTTTCCTCAATTGAATGCTTTCAAGGTGAAGTAAAAAGTTCATTTCTAAATTCTAATATAAACCTACTCAACTATTTGAGTAGGTTTTTTCGTATATTGATGCAAGCCTTTGAATAAAAAGGTATTGCATAAAAATCGACCAACTATGATTAGAATTTTACTTCTCTTATTGTTTACATCTTTATTTTGTCAAGCGCAAATTGTAAATATTCCTGATGCTAATTTCAAAGCGGCTTTAATTGATGATGGTGTTGATACCAATATGGATGGCGAAATTCAAGAAAGTGAAGCGTCTCAGGTTACAATCCTTAATGTAAGTTATGAGGGCATCTCAGACATGACAGGTTTGAGTTCATTTTCAAGCTTGACAGAACTATTTTGTATAAATAACAATATTTCAGAATTGGATTTATCAGGTAATCCTTTATTGGAACGTATCGATTGTGGATGGAATTCTATGGACAATCTGGATATTTCTCAAAATTTCAATATCAAATTTATTTATTGCGGTTCAAATTCAATTTCTCAACTTGATTTAACTGGTAAGAGCCAATTGATAACGTTGTATTGTGGTGATAATAGCCTAACAGAATTGGATACTTCTGATTGTATCAGTTTACAAATGTTAGATTGTGGTACTCTGAATTTGTTGACGTCATTAGATTTCAGTCAAAACCCTTATTTAATAGAATTGGATTGTTCTGGAAACCCTTTTTTAACAGAACTTAACTTAAAAAACGGAACTACATTTAATGACATTCAAATAGATGGTAATAATTTAGAATTTATTTGTGTAGACCAGGAAGAACTAGATTATATTCAATCCCTTGCAGGTACTTCAACAATAGTGACCTCATATTGCACATTTCAGCCAGGTGGTTTATACAATACGATTACAGGTCAGATTGTTTTTGACAGTAATGATGATGGTTGTAACGCATCAGATGCTACACAGGCATATATTACATTAGAGATCAATGATGGTGTGTATCAGGAATTTACTTCTACTGGTTCTGATGGGACTTATTTTTTCTATCCTCAAGATGGTAATTTCGATATTTCCCTAGACCTGGAAAACTCAACTTGGTTTAATGTGTCACCTGCTACAGCAACAATACCATTTGCAAATACGGACAATAATGTGGCAATACAAGATTTTTGTGTTTCACCTAACGGTATTCACAATGATGTAGAAATAGTGATTGTTCCAACGACACTAGCTAGTCCTGGATTTGATGCCACCTATCAAGTAGTATTTGTTAATAAAGGAAATCAAGTTATATCAGGTGATTTTGAATTGAATTATGATGATTCAGTTTTGGATTATGTATCTTCAAGTCAGTCACCAAATACAATAGATACTGGACAATTAGTTTGGAGCTACTCTAACTTGTTGCCTTTTGAAAGTAGATCAATAACTGTTACGCTTAATGTGAATGCTCCAACAGAAACACCTCCTGTAAACAATGGTGATGAATTGGCATTTACAGCCGTTATTAATCCTGTTTCGGGTGATGAAAATCCAGGTGATAATACATTTGATCTAAAGCAAATAGTTGTAGGATCCTATGATCCTAATGATATTACGTGTTTAGAAGGCGCTACTGTCGATTCATCAATGATAGGTGACTATTTACATTATAATATTAGATTTGAGAATACTGGAACAGCTGCAGCAACATTTGTTGTAGTAACCAATGACATTGATGAAATGCAATATGATTTAAGCACCTTGCAAATATTGAATGCCTCTCATGAGATGAGCATGCAAACGTATGGTAATAAGGTCGAGTTTGTTTTTGACGCCATTAATTTAATGCCTAATGCTCAAGGAAATGTTCTTTATAAAATAAAATCGTTGAATTCCTTACAAGTAAATGACGAAGTATCGCAACAAGCCAATATCTTTTTCGATTATAATTTTCCAATTGAAACCAACATGGCAACTACAGCTTTCGAAACGTTGTCTATTAATGATTTCAGTTTTGATAATACTTTCAAATTATATCCAAATCCAGCACAATCACAAATTAGAATTCTAGGCAAGACAACAATTGAAAAAGTTAAAATCTATGATCTTCACGGACGATTAACGTTTTCTAAACTAGTTCATGGTATGGATACGATTATGGATGTTTCATCATTGAATGATGGTGTGTACTTTGTAAATATAATTGGTAATGCTGGAGAGGAAGTCCAAAAATTAATTGTCAATTAAAAACTGTACAATAATCCGTTGGTCAGTTCGTATTGTGTCTTTGGAATGGCATTCGATACTGGAAATGCGTCAAAGAAATAGTTAAAAGTTGTTTTAAAAGCTAGGTTTTCAAAAATCTGAAACAACAATGAGGTGTTGCTTGAAAATCTAAAGTCTTTGAACTTATCTATTTGTGGTTGATAATAACTAGTGCTAATGATGCTAATAGTTTCCGTAGGATATAAGCTAAATGACAAATAGGTACTTGCTCTAAAATCCTTTTGTATTCTATTTTGAACCACTTCTGAAGCTTTTTCATATTCATACATGACCAAGGTTCCCAAGTAAAATCGGTAATTATCACTATTGCTTAACTTAAATCGTGGACCAACGCCAGCTAAAGCTCTCAAATCAATTTGAGAAATAGCATCGTACTGCGCTTGTAAAAAAGCTTCCCATTTTATTCTTTCCGTTAGTCTTCTATTATATCTCAAATGCTGGGTGCCTCGATTCACGAGTGAGTTACCTTCTATCTTTTGAAGGTTTAAGTCATTCACAAACAACCAAAGATTTAAATTGTCTTTATATTGTACATGTGCTTTGTTGGCAATTCTAAAAATATCATTTGTATTCTTTATCAAGGAGATATCCAAACTCACAGAGCCAGTCCATTTTGTAGAATCTGAAGGCTTTCGAAGCGTTTCGACATTAACCACTTGTGCTTGAGCAAAGTGAGCTAATAAACAAATAAATATAAATAGTTTATTCATAGAGAGTAAGTATTCGGCAAAAATACCACTTAAGCAATAAATAGCAAGGAAAACCCATTTTACAATCCATATTTATCGGGTCATAAAACCAATAGGTTTGTAATGTAAATTATCTATAGTGCAATTGTTAAATCGATTGTAAATACACTTTATAAATACTGAGATATTTCGTAATTTTACGGGACTTATTAATATATAAAAAAGCACAAGATACATGTCAGATAAAGCTACCTTAGAAATTCATGGAAAAACGTACGAGTTACCAATAGTAGTAGGTTCGGAAAACGAAGTTGCTATTGATATTAAATCCTTAAGAAATGACACTGGAGGTGTTATTACCATCGATCCTGGTTATAAAAATACCGGAAGTTGTGAAAGTGCCATTACCTTTTTAGATGGTGAAAAAGGAATTTTGAGATATCGTGGTTATTCCATAGAAGAGCTAGCCGAAAAAGCAGACTTCTTGGAAGTTGCGTACTTACTCATTTTTGGGGAACTGCCAACTCAAGAACAATTAGATAAATTCCATGCAGATATCAAGCACCATTCTGTAGTTGATGATGATGTAAAGAAGATTATCGAAGCTTTTCCTAAGTCGGCACATCCAATGGGAGTACTGTCATCATTAACGAGTGCTCTAACAGCTTTTAATCCATCGTCTGTTGATATCAATTCAGAAGAGGCAATGTACAATGCCATTGTACGAATTTTAGGAAAATTCCCTGTATTGGTGTCTTGGACTATGCGTAAAAAACAAGGATTACCTCTAGAATATGGAGATGATAATCTAGGCTATGTTGAAAATGTCTTAAAAATGATGTTTAAGCGCCCAGGAAAAGACTATCAACAAAATAAAATTTTAGTTGACGCCTTAGATAAGTTGTTGATTCTTCATGCAGATCACGAACAAAACTGTTCTACTTCTACAGTACGAATTACTGGATCTTCCCATGCTGGATTATTCGTGTCGTTAGCGGCTGGTATTTCAGCACTTTGGGGACCACTTCATGGAGGTGCCAATCAAGCGGTACTGGAAATGTTAGAAGCCATTAAAGAAGATGGAGGTGATACTAAAAAGTATATGGCAAAAGCAAAAGATAAAAACGATCCATTCCGTTTAATGGGATTTGGACATCGTGTGTATAAAAACTTCGATCCAAGAGCTAAAATCATAAAAAAATCAGCAGATGAGGTTTTAGGTGATTTAGGTGTTGAAGATCCTATTTTGGATATTGCTAAAGGATTGGAAAAAGAAGCTTTGGAAGATCAGTATTTTGTTGATAGAAAGCTATATCCTAATGTTGATTTCTACTCAGGAATTATCTATAGAGCTATGGGTATTCCTGTAGAAATGTTTACTGTTATGTTTGCATTAGGACGTTTGCCAGGCTGGATAGCCCAATGGAGAGAAATGCGCTTGCGTAAAGAACCAATTGGACGTCCGCGCCAATTATACACTGGTGAAACCCAGAGATCCTTTAAAGACATTAGCAAACGCTAAAAACGAACAAAAAAGGCTTCATAAAACAATATGAAGCTTTTTTTATATTTGCATTCATGATACAAGTGAATATTCAAAATGAAACCTCACGTCTACGTGCTGTGATTTTAGGAACTGCTGAAAGTAATGGTCCTATCCCTTCTTTGGAAGATGCATACGATCCAAAATCGGCTGTACATATCAAAAATGGAACCTATCCAATAGAGGCTGATATGGTCAAGGAAATGGAAGCGGTTGCTGAGGTCTTAAAAAAGTATGAGGTTACTGTGTATCGACCAAGAGTCATTACCGATTGTAACCAGATTTTTACACGAGATATTGCTTTTGTGATTGAGGATAAAATTATTCGTGCGAATATCTTGCCAGATCGCGATGAAGAAATTGAAGCCATTCGCTACATTTGGGAACAGATTGACCCTAGCAAACGTATTATTTTACCCGAGGAATGTCATGTAGAAGGTGGTGATGTGATGCCTTGGAACGATTATATTTTTATTGGTACTTATTCTGCTCCAGATTATTCCGATTATATAACTGCTCGTACCAATATGGACGCAGTTATTGCCATTCAAGAATTGTTTCCACATAAAACCGTCAAGTCTTTTGAGTTGCGAAAATCAAACACCGATCCTCGGGAAAATGCCTTGCACCTAGACTGTTGTTTCCAACCTATAGGAAAAGATAAAGCCATTTTACACAAAAATGGATTTTTAGTTGAAAGTGAATACCAATGGTTGGTAGATTTCTTCGGAAAAGAGAACATCTTTGAAATCACCAAAGAGGAAATGTACCATATGAATAGCAATATATTTTCTATTTCTGAAGACATCATTATTTCCGAACGAAACTTTACTAGATTGAATACCTGGCTGCGAGATAAGGGCTTTACTGTTGAAGAAGTGCCTTATGCTGAAATTGCTAAACAAGAAGGTTTGTTGCGTTGTAGTACCTTGCCTTTAATCAGAGATTAAATATTCCTATAAATTTTTGAAAGTCCAAACCAAAGCCTTTTCCTTAGTGGCTCTAAAAATGGTATGGTGTTGTTCATTTGGTTCATCTGAATAGGTCCAAGTTAAATTTTCAGGAGCACTTTGATTTAGTTTTGCTTCTAAGGTTTTTGTATGATTAGAAATATCTTCAGCTGAAGATCCTGCGTACCATAATGAGATAGGAGTTTCTGGGAAACTTGAGAAATAACTCTTAGCTTCGCTAACCATTTGATGGTCATTCCACCATAGAGAAGGATCCATAGCAATATAAAAATCAAATGACGACGGACTTTTAAAAAAAGTTTCCATCACAAAAAGTCCAGCCAACGACTCACCAAGTAACCCTTTTTTATTTTGGGTACGATACTTTTTGTTGATTTCAGGAACCAATTCCTCTAAAATAAATGCTCTAAAATCTTTTGCGCCATCAGTTAACGGACAAAATTGAGCATCGTAATCCGATTGGGAAGCACCTGTTAAATCACGTCCGCGTTCTGTATTTTCAATACCTACCAAAATGATTGGTGGAATGCTTTTCGCTTTCACTAATTTAGAAATGGTATTTGCAATATGAGAGAAGTCTTCTTTAATGCCTCCATCTGGCATGAAAAGCACAGGATAGCTTTCGTTTTCTTCAATATATTTTGGAGGTGTCCATATATTAATAACACGAATTTCATTAACCCTTTTAGATGCTATAGTAAAAGTGTCATGCTCAGGAATAGGATCGTTATAACTAGGTTTGGAATTGCAGTTTAGTATTAGAAAACTTAGTGCGAGAAGAAGAATTGGTTTCATTGTAAATCGTTATTAGTTCCAAATGTGTTTATAAATATCAGTATAATCATCGACTTCAATTATTTGAAATCCTACACGTTCCAAAAAGAAATGTTTTCCTTCATCAAATGCGGATTCATTTCGCTTGGTCAGATACCAGCCTTTGCGTTGGCGTTCAGGAAATTTTTTAAAGTAGAGCATACGCTCAATAAGTAACCAACGTAAGAACGTTTCATTTTCCTCAAGGCTTAATCCAAAAATAAACAACGATTTATTGAATAAGATGTGCAACCAGGTTAAACGACCTTTCCATTGTGCTGGATTTTTTCCGGAAAACAATCGATTGCTTTTTCCCTTGTGCAATAAGTTTCTGGCACGTTCAACACTTCCCATATAATGGCTTAAACCCAAACGAATACTTCTGTGATAATTGATCATTCCATTAATGTACCAAATTCCAAAACCATCAGTTGGTGATTGTAACTGGTTGCGTCCATGATAAGTCGTCCAAGGATAAAAATCTGTAAATCCTTCAGAAGTCGTTCTTAATAATTTATAGTCGAAAGTCTTAGCTAAGGTTTCTTCAAAATTGGTGGTAAGTATTGGCGCATTTAACGCTTGAATACGTGAAATGATATTTTGATGATGGGTTAGAGGTTCCCAGTCTTGCATAAGGTTTGTCACTTCTTTTTGGAGATTGGCATCCTTGGTGTTTTCCAATTCTAAAATATCGTAAAACTCGGTTGATGAAATTCCATTAGGACGTTTGTCCAATTCAAAGTCTGAAACTCTTTTCCATAAATTCATCAATAAAGCATCCCAAGACAAGATATTTGGATTTTCAGCATAGCGATTAATACCATTGCCTATGACAAATGCGATATCCTCTTTATTGGACTTGATTATAGATTGGATATCTTTTGTGGTCATACTTTTAACTAAAGATTAGATAACATTACTGAATGTTAGCTGAGCTAGGTTCAGGTTTTGATTTTCCATGGAGGATCGGTTCTATTAATGCCAGCATAATACAGAATGATCTGATTTCCATCGAGGTCTTTTAATCTTGCTTCTCTCCATAGCCATTCTTGATCAACAGGCTCTTGGTCGAATACAATCCCTTTCTTTTTTAAATTATTAACATGTTCATCAAGATTTTCACATTCAAAATATACGTAAATTCCGTCACCTTTTGGTAAGGTTTCAGTTTGGTGAATCGAAAATGTGGAACTTCCATTTGGACATTCAAATCTAGCATAATGAGGTAAAGACTTAACGATTAAATTCAAACCCAAACATTCATAAAACGGAATAGATTTGTTTAAATCCAATGACGGAACAGTTATTTGATTTAAGTTCATAATTCAGTATTTGATTGGTATTTTGAACTGTTGTTATTAGTCCTCTACGAAATCAGGCCATCGTTTCATATACTCAATAAATGGATCACTTAAGCCTTGATCATTTAAGTAGCTTTTTGAAACTGGTGTTGCAATAGGTTTAAAATCAGAATGTGCCATGACTTGTTTCGGAAAATCATAATGCAAAATTGCCGCACGCCCAATTGTCACAAAATCTACACCTTTACTTAAAACCGTTTGAACCTCTTTAGCGGTTGTAATTTTACCTGCAACCGTTAACTTTACCTGTTTTAAATCTAAAGTTGTAAAATGCTTCAGTAAAGTTTTACTTTGATGTGCTTCCTCTTCAGGCATTTTAAAAGTATCCCAAAGTGATATGTCAAGAAAATCTATCAATTCATCATTTGCCAATTGTTTACAGATGGTTTTGATTTCGGTTAATTGCATGCCAAAACGCTCGGGCGACAAGCGAACACCTAATAAAAAGTCTGAACCACAAGTTTGTCGAATGCCTTTTACGATTTCAAATAAAAGACGTGCTCGATTCTCTAAAGTTCCACCATAGCTATCAGTTCTTTTATTGATTTCAGAACTTAAAAACTGAGAAATTATATAACCATGGGCTCCATGAACTTCTACACCATCATAACCACTTATTTTTGCTCTTAAAGCAGCTGCTATAAAATCATCTCGAAGTTGTTCAACCTCTTTAAGACTTAAGGCTTTGGTATTATATTTTTCTATTGCAGAAGCTGAAACAGGAGAGCCTTCTATCAGATCTTCAGGTGATCGCATGCCAGCATGATGTAATTGAACGACTGCCAAACTTCCGTATGTTTTGATGCCTTGAGCCAATTTTTTGTGCCCTTCAATATGCACATCATCAAAAATTCCCAGTTGACCAGGAAATCCCTTACCATTGGCTTGTACGTGAGAAGCACAAGTCATGGTTAATCCGAAACCACCTTTTGAACGCATGGTTAACCAGTTGTATTCAGCATTAGATAATGTACCATCCTCATTACTTTGAGTATTGGTCATTGGTGCTAACATAAAACGGTTTGGCATGGTTTTACCACAAGGAAATGTCAAAGGTTGGTTTAGATCTGACATTTATTCTACTATTAATGTTTTGATGTAGCGTTGGTTGTTACTTTTAAAAACAGCTAGGTATTGTGCTGTTGCCAAATTATCAATCGATAAGATTTGGCGTTGTTCAGTTAAGACATCATTATATATGTCTTTGCCATGCATATCAATTAGTTTAAACTCTATGTTGTTTTTAAGAGGCTGCTTAAAGTTGATATATAATTCTTTGCTGAAAGGATTAGGGGAAATACTGATTTGGTTATTAAAAGCATTTGAAGTCTCTAGACTTAAGGTTTCATAGGCTAAAGCAAACTCCAATGTAGCACCTAAAGCTCCTTTAGTGACTTGAGTCAAGTAGGGAACATCCATATTTGAAATGACATCGTTTATAGTGTGAGCGTAGGGTGTTTCATTTTTTTCAAAGAGACCTGTAATCACTTCTCCATTATTTTCAAACGGAATATAATCAGAAGCATAAGCATAAGAAATTTCAGTATTTAAAGTAGAATACAGTTCGATTAAGGTTGCTAAACTATTCGTGAAAGTATCTGAAGCTGCATTGTTTGAAAAAGGACTGCTTAAGTCGCGTTCACATACAATGGTATCATTATTTGTACCTGCTAATCCGCCAACTTCATCAATGTTAAATACCAATCTTATATCCATATCTTGAGGTATCACAGTATTGTTGACATAGTAAGAACTTCCAACCAGTCCATCTTCCTCTCCCGAAAAATGAATGAACTTAATAGAGTATTCTGTTTCTACATCTTTGAGCAAGCGCGCTAATTCCAACAACAATACGGTTCCTGAACCATTATCGTTGGCACCAACTCCAGTAATAGAATCGTAATGTCCATCAATTATGATATAGGTATTGGGATATACAGTTCCAGTTTTGGTAACAATAATGTTATTACTGGTACCAGAGGCATAGGTGAAAGATTGAAGCTGAACATCTGAATATCCTAAAGTTTGATAACGATTGACTATCCAGTTTTCTGCATTGGTCAATGCTGTTGTTCCCACTTCTTTAATTCCAAATCCAGTATAAGTATTTAAATCATTAAGTAAATTGTTTTCTGAAGTGTTTTCAACGATATCAGAATAGAAAGGGTTAAATGTTTGAGAATAGGAATGTAAAGATATGAATACAAAAACTACTAGAATAGAAATGGATTTCATGAAATTGAGGTTTGGGAATTATTTGCGATATAAAAAGTAATTGTTGACCAAATTGATATATTCGCGTTTTGCTTCATCTTGGTTAACACCTTGTACTTGAAACAAGGCATTGGTCTTAAAAGCATTGATGATAGGTTTTCTACTACTAGGTCTACCATAGTCATTCGTAGCTTTTTTATAGTAAGCATAAAGGCGAAGTAAGAAATCAGCAGGAAAAGGCTCGGTGTGCGCATTGATACGATCAACGGCATCCTTAAACGCTATGTCCAATTCTTCTGAAGTCATTGACGTTCGGCTATAACAGTTTCGCCACCTCTTACTTTTTGATTTAATGCAACTTTAATGTTGGCATCTAAAGGTAAGAACAAATCTACACGTGACCCAAATTTGATAAATCCAGAATCGCTTCCTTGCTGTACTTTATCATCTACTTTAGCGTAATTCACGATACGTTTTGCCAAGGCTCCGGCAATTTGTCGGTATAAAATCCTTCCAAAGTTATCATTGTCAACCACAACTGTGGTACGCTCATTTTCTTCACTTGCTTTTGGATGCCATGCCACCAAATACTTTCCAGGATGGTACTTACTGAAGCTCACAGTGCCACTTATTGGATAGCGTGTGACATGTACATTGATTGGCGACATAAATACAGATACTTGAATACGTTTGTCGTTGAATACTTCTTTTTCAAAAACCTCTTCAATAACTACAACTTTTCCATCTACAGGAGAAACTGCTGTATGGTTTTCTAATTTGGTAAGACGTTTTGGATTTCTAAAAAACTGAAGAATCAGTAATAACAAAACAATCATACCTATTGATAAGGTAAGTCGTAGCCATTCGATAGTAATAAACCAATCAATAGCAAACACAGCAATGATTACCACAACTAATGTGATAAGAATAATTTTATAGCCTTCTTTATGAAACATAGGTAATCAATCTTAAAAACAAAAATATAAAAGGTGATGCAAAAATAATACTATCCAAACGATCTAATAATCCACCATGTCCAGGCATGATAATTCCACTGTCTTTTACTTCAGCTTGCCGCTTAAATTTTGATTCAATCAAATCACCTATAGTACCAAATACACTAACAATAATAGCTAATATCAACCAATTAGTAAAATTGAGTGTTTCGGTATAAGTTGCAATAAAGTAACTTGCAATGCAAGAAAAGAACAATCCACCAAGAAAACCTTCAACCGTTTTCTTAGGCGATACTCTTGGAAACAATTTTTGTTTCCCAAAATTCTTACCGACCAGAAACGCAAATGTATCATTAACCCAAACAAGAATAAAAGCTCCCAATAGTAAGAGAGGCGTAAAGGTTTGATTGAAATTTCCTATCAAAATCAAAAACACAAATCCGCTAGAAAGATAAAATGTTGTAATGATAAATCGTTTGGAGGCAAAAAGAGGAATGGTCTTTTCAGAAAATAAATCCTTGATCAACAACAATTCCACAAAAATGGTAATGACCAAGAGTATTTGACCAGCTTCATCGTGACCTACAGCATTGTTGGAGATGATATTCCAATAGGCAAATCCGAAATACAGAATAGGGAATACTACGAAAGGAAACATGCTTTTGAGGTGGATTAGCTTTTTGAATTCAGCCATACAAACCATACCAAAAATAAAAAAGAGAACGATAAGGGTATGTTGCCAAAACAGTGACGCAATAAGGAGCGAGATATACAGTAGTCCGGAAAGTGCTCTAGTAACGATTTCTTTCATTTATAAATCTTCTAGCAGCAGCAAGTACAAATTTTTTGAGCTGCTTCCGTAGGTCAGAAAATCTTTATCTTCAGCAGTTTTGAAGTGTTTGATTGTGGTAATATTTGTGGGTATCTTACTTTTATTTTTGCCTTTGATTCCTTGAAGCCCTTCGCCAATACTGTGCACAAATTGACTGGTTGTGGCGTAAATGATAAAGTTGTGAGGTAATTCCTTAAGTTTCTTTTCAGCAATCTGATTTGAAGAGATCAAAAGTGATCCATCATCAGAAATAAGATATTCGCAAGTGGATAAAAAATAAGTGCTTTCCGAAACCTTTTTTGTCGTACTGAACTTAAAGTCTTTAAAAAGCTCATTCAAACGTTCGTCCAGTAGTAAGACTTTTGCATCTTCCCATTGGTTTTCTGTGATGATTTTATCGAGACTTTCCCTTATTTCCTGCATGTTTTCGCAATACAGGAATTTTCCACCATTAGCTTTAAAATTAATCGTGAATTGTTCGTCAATAGGTAGCCTGACTTCAGGCATATATTTGCCTCTTTCTTCGTTTTTTATGTGATCTTCAGGTTTGTCTTTAAGACCGAAGATTTTACGAAATAGACTCATTTATTGGGACAGCTATTAATCTCGTTATTGTATAGATTTTCTCAAATATAAAAAAACTTAAATTAATGCTTGTTCAATTTAAGTTTTTTATAGGCTTTTGGTTTAACTACTCTTCAGAGTTTTCGTCTGTAGTTTCTTCTGATTTTTCTTCTTTCTTTCGAATATCTAACTCAGGTTTTGCAAAAGGACGCTTTCCGAAGATTTTTTCAAGATTATCTTTAAAGATAACCTCCTTTTCAAGAAGTTCTTCAGCAAGTAAGGTAAGTTTATCCTTGTGTTGTTCAAGTAGTTTAACAGCACGCTGGTATTGTTCTTCAATGATATCTGAGATTTCTTTATCTATAAGTTCAGCAGTTTGTTCACTGTAAGGCTTCGTGAAGCCATATTCAGATTGGCCACTTGAATCGTAATAGGTTAGGTTTCCAACCTTATCACTCAATCCGTAAATAGTAACCATAGCTCTCGCTTGCTTGGTCACTTTTTCAAGATCGCTCAATGCACCAGTAGATATTTTGTTAAATATCACCTTTTCTGCAGCACGACCACCTAATGCCGCACACATTTCGTCTAGCATTTGTTCTGGTCTAACGATAAGGCGCTCTTCTGGTAAATACCAAGCAGCACCTAATGACTGTCCACGAGGGACAATAGTGACTTTTACCAAAGGTGCAGCGTGCTCTAACATCCAGCTTACAGTGGCATGACCAGCTTCGTGGTAAGCAATAGCCTTTTTCTCTTCTTTGGTAATGATTTTATTCTTCTTCTCCAATCCGCCAACAATACGATCTACAGCATCTAAGAAGTCTTGTTTTCCAACAGCTTTTTTCCCATTTCGGGCCGCTATAAGAGCAGCTTCATTACATACGTTAGCGATATCAGCACCAGAAAAACCAGGTGTTTGTTTAGCTAGGAAATCGATATCCAATTCTTCAGACTGTTTTATTGGTCTTAGATGTACTTCAAAAATTTCCTTACGCTCACGAACATCTGGAAGGTCTACATAAATTTGACGATCAAAACGTCCAGCACGCATTAAGGCTTTATCTAAAACATCAGCTCGGTTGGTTGCAGCCAAAACAATAACATTGGTATTGGTTCCAAAACCATCCATTTCAGTTAAAAGCTGATTTAAGGTGTTTTCACGTTCATCGTTAGAACCAGAGAAATTATTTTTTCCACGTGCTCTACCAATGGCATCGATTTCATCAATAAAAATAATGGCAGGTGCTTTTTCCTTGGCTTGTTTAAATAAATCACGTACACGCGAAGCACCAACACCAACAAACATCTCGACAAAGTCAGATCCTGAAAGTGAGAAAAACGGTACTTTGGCTTCTCCTGCAACCGCTTTTGCCAATAAGGTTTTACCAGTACCAGGTTGTCCAACCAACAAAGCTCCTTTTGGAATTTTTCCACCTAAGGAGGTGTATTTGTCAGGGTTTTTCAAGAAATCAACGATCTCTTGTACTTCTTCTTTTGCACCTTCAAGTCCAGCAACATCTCTAAAAGACGTCTTGACATCGGTTTTTTCATCAAATAGCTTGGCTTTAGATTTACCGATATTGAATATTTGTCCGCCAGCACCACCACCAGCACCACCAGACATACGTCTCATGATGAAAATCCAAACACCAATAATCAAGATGAATGGAAGTAATGACATGATCAAACTTCCCCAATAATTTTCTTCTGTTTTGAAAGATACAGGAACACTTAGGTTGTTATCATCTATTGTAGATTGAAGCTTTTCCTGGAATAATTTCAAATCACCAAACTCAAACGTATAGTTTGGACTCGGATTAACAGTTGGTAAAAAATTTGTAGGCTTAGATTTTTTATGAACCTCCAGCTCCATTGCTTCCTTGTTAAGGTAAACACGAGCTTCGCGATTGTTAACGATGTCTACATTTTTTACCTCTCCACGTTGCAGATAAGTGAAAAATTCTGAAGGGTTGATTTTCTTGGTTGATGAACCACCAAAGCCTCCAGAAAAAAGTTGTATGCTTAAAAAAGCAGCAATAATAAAACCATACACCCAATATGGATTGAACTTAGGTTTTTTATTTAAATTTTTATTGTCTTTTGCCATTCTTATTTCGAGTCACTAAGTGACGTATTATATTAGTAACTGGTTTCTATAACTGTTGTCTTTGCATCTCCCCAAAGACCTTCAATATCGTAATACTCTCTCACATGTTTTTGAAACACATGAACCACAACATTTATGTAATCGATTAATACCCATTCTGCGTTCTCAACACCTTCTATATGCCAAGGATTGTCTTTAAGTGCTTTACTCACTTTTTTCTGAATGGAATTTACTATGGCGTTAACTTGAGTATTCGAGGTTCCCTCGCAAATTATAAAATAGTCACAAACCGTATTATCAATTTCCCTTAAATCTAGAATTGTTATTTCATTTCCTTTTACATCTTCAATACCAGCAATTATAGTTGCTATGAGTTGGTCTGGGCTCGTATTTTTTTTCGCCATTAAATTGAATTAATTTTGTGCAAAGTTATTATTTTTTTTAGTCTTATCGATTTTAATTGCTGATAAGAAATTCTTAAAATTTGTTACAACACTACTATGCGTATCATCAAACTTAATGCCATTGACTCTACCAATTCCTTTTTAAGGCAGTTAAGTGTAGAAGAGCCCTTAGATGATTTTACCATAGTAGTAGCTAATCACCAAACCAAGGGTAGAGGTCAGATGGGTACCAATTGGTATTCTGAAAACGGTAAAAACCTTATGTTTAGTACCTTCAAGAAGATTGAAGGCTTAGAAATAGAAGCGCATTTTTATATTAGTATCGTGGTTTCGCTTGCTGTTTTTATGGCTTTGGAAGCTTATATGCTGAAAAACTTAAAGATAAAATGGCCTAACGACATTTTGTCAGAGCAGAAGAAAATAGCTGGGATTTTAATTGAAAATGTCATCAAGAAAGACCGAATTCAATCTACAATCATTGGCATCGGTCTAAATGCGAATCAAACCTCTTTTGAGGAATTGCCTAATGCATCATCTATAAAAAGCCTAACAGGAAAGGATGTTGATAAAGATGAGTTGTTAAATCGTATTGTCAATCAATTTGAGTATTATTTCGCTCTTTTGGAAAACAAATCCTATGATTTGTTACTAAAAGCTTATGAAGATAAGCTATATAGAATTGACAAACCATCAACTTTCAAAACCCAAGATGATGAATTATTTTCAGGATATATCAAAGGAGTCACCCAAAACGGTTTTTTAAAAGTTTTGGTTGAAGATGAAATTGTTAAAACTTTTGATTTAAAGGAGGTAACCCTCTTAAGCTAAACCGAACCTGGTATATTGGTTGCTAAGGTTTCCAAAAACTTAGATATTGGGCCTTTGATCATCATGGCCATCATTGGATTGAAATCACCCTCAAAAGATAATTGGGTCTCACTTTTATCAGCCTCAATTTCAGAAATATTTGCAGTTAATGAAAAGTCTAATTTACCTCCAGCAGCTCCCAATACAATTTTATTAGGCGATAAGGCTTCTTTCTTTTTCAGAACGATTTCAGGCATGCCTTTTAAAGCAAAAACAAAGGTGTCTTCCCCTAAAACTTCAAATTTACTGATGTTTTCAGGCATTAACTTCTCGAAATTTTCAACATTGGATAAAAAATCGAAAGTGTCTTTTGCCGATTTCGGACTGGTAATTTTTGGTGATTCTAAATGCATCTATTTAATATTTTGTTTGGGACTTCTAACTCAAAATCCGTTCCATTCACTCGGATTGGCATTCCATTGTGCTAAAATGTCTTGTTCGTCAGAGGTGATATATTTGGTATCTAAGGCTTGCTCTAATAAATTTTCATAATTACTTAAGGTGTGAAGCTCAACATGAGCAGCATCAAAGTTTTGTTTGGCTATCTCAAATCCGTAAGAAAAAATAGCAACCATTCCTTTAACATTGGCGTGAGCTTCCTTTAAGGCTCTCACGGCATTTAAACTACTCTTACCAGTGCTTATCAAATCTTCAACAACCACCACGTTTTGACCACTTTCCAAGTAACCTTCAATTTGATTTTGTCGTCCATGTGATTTGGCTTCAGGTCTAACGTATACAAATGGAAGTCCAAGTTCTTCAGCAACCAAAATTCCTATTCCTATAGCACCTGTTGCCACACCAGCTATGACATCAATAGTGCCATAATGTGCCTGAATGTGTTTGGCCATTGTTGAGCGAATATAGTTTCGTATTGGTGGAAAAGACAGGACAATTCTATTGTCACAGTAAATAGGTGATTTCCATCCTGAAGCCCAAGTAAAAGGATTGTTTGGTTGGAGTTTGATAGCGTTGACTTGGAGTAAAACCTCTGCGGTTTTTTTGGCAGTTTCTTTGTTAAAAATCATGTGGCTAAATTACATATTTTTAATAAATTTTAATTTGAAACTTAAAATAAAATTAATTTCAAAAATGCTGACATCGACCTAAAAAATGATATTTTTACTTTTTAAATTTAAGACTCCAAGACTTAATGATTCACATTTTTGTAAATGACAAACCTATACTTTTGACAACTTTGGTTGAAGAAGAAAAAGGCTTTAAAAATTATTTACTCTCTACCGTAAACATTGGAAAAGTAATTAAGGAACTCAATACCACTTCCTTAAAGGAGATTCGATTGATTGGCAAAAAAGAAGAAAAGCTACTCCCTAAATTTTTAAAAAAATTACCTAATGTGGTTGCTGGAGGCGGAAAGGCAATCAATGATAAAGGTGAAGTGCTTTTCATTTATCGCAATGATAAATGGGATCTGCCTAAGGGTAAAGCTGAAAAAAAGGAGTCGATTGAAGAAACAGCTGTTCGAGAAGTCGAAGAGGAAACTGGTGTTAAAGGACTTCAAATTTCAAAACCTTTGGAGATCACCTATCACATTTTTAAACGCAATGGCAGACATAAAATTAAAATAACCCATTGGTTTGAAATGACAACTAGTTATTCTGGAAAATTATCTCCTGAAGTAACCGAAGGCATTACTAAAGTTGAGTGGCTTAACGAATCGCAATGTCAAGAAGCCCTTAAAAACAGCTATGCCAATATCAAGTCTTTGATTTAGAATTATTTGATGCGATATATGGGATATTGCAGGTGTGCCTTTTCGTAAAATTCACTTTGTTTGTGGATCCAATCCAATTGCGCATACCAATTATTGGCAAATTCCTCATCATAAGTCTTCTTTAGGTTAAAATCAATTTTCATTTTCGGATTTTGTTCCAAGAGCATTCTAGCTTTATCTTCCCAAACATAAGGAGAAAACCCTTCTTTTTGTTGAAGAATGGTGTCAAAGAAATTCCAATTGAAAAATGAATCTATAGCCTCAGGTTCTAAGGTTTCCAAAAGATATCTTACGGCCTTCTGATTTGTACTGATTAAAAAGTCACCTTTATGGAATTGGATTTCTTCAGTTGATTTTTTGATTTTGGTATTGTAATGCAGATAATGCCCTTCATAAGCATTGTTGCGTGTTTCATAACGGTCTATCTTATAGCTTTCCACAGTCATTAAGCTATCTTTTTGTAACTCTTGCATATCCACTTGATTTAACTTCAAAAGCTCTAGTGCATTATACCATTGCTGAGGGATGACATAATAACTTGGGATTGTTGTTACTGACTTTGGCGTGAAATAGTTTTGATAGCTAATGTCTTTAGTAAAAGGTTTTGACCGATCATAAATCAAGCGTTCTGCACCAGTTAAATCACTCTCATATCTTCGACCTTCATAACCTTTGAATTGTAGTGTTGAAGTTTGTGTGGTATCTATCATCCATTGCAAAGGATAAGAACTGCCAGATTTATAGGAAAGCCATGAATCATTTCTAAGTTTTGAAATGGTCTCACTATCTTCCTCGATCAATTCAATCATACTTTTCATCAATTCATAGGTGCCTTCAACACGTTGTTTGTATGGTTTCAACATATGTGTTTCTACCATCATACCTAGTGTGTTCCAAAGCGTTGTATAGCCAGTTGAATATCTTGGGTAATCCATAAACTGTGAAAAGCCATTATCTGGAACCCGATTGAAAACATTAACATAAGGTGTCATATCCCAAGACTTCTCTTTAAGTTTGGTTTCAAGTTTTGGCATCATTTCTTCGTGTAAATAGTTGCCAAGAGAACCACCTAATTTATTATGTTGGGTAAACAAATGGGTTAGGGTATATTGGTAGTCTGCACCATTGCTAACATGATTATCGATAAAAATATCTGGCTGAACTAAATGAAAAATTTTCGCAAAACTCTTGGCATTTTTGGTATCCGATTTTATAAAATCACGATTCAAGTCAAAGTTTCTTGCATTGCCTCTAAAACCGTATGCTTTTGGTCCGTTTTGATTGGTTCTTGTTGAAGTGTTGCGATTAAGACTTCCGCCAACATTGTAAATTGGAATCGTTGCTAAGACGGTGTTTTGAGGAAATGAAATAGTTCCATTTGCAATATCTCTAAACAAAAGCATCGTGGCATCGATACCATCAGATTCTCCAGGATGGATGCCATTATTAATAAGCAATATTCGTTTGTTGTTTTGCTTGATTTGATCAAAATCAAAAACCTTATCTTGATTTAGGGTTACAAGATGTAAAGGCTTACCTGAATCGGTTTCACCGATAGCTTGAATGGAGATTTCGGGATAAGTCAATGCGAGCTTTTCATAAAACGAGATGGTTTCATGATAAGTTGCAGTTTCTGTGCCATTAGAAGATTCAAAAACAGTGGTAAAGTCACCATTTTTTTTGTTGTTTTCAGATGAGCATCCTAGTAAGATGAAGAAACAAAACCAAAGTTTTTTCATAACTGATAATTTAATATTCCAAACTTAAACAAATTCCAATAATTTATGACTCAAGCTATTTTTCAACTGCTCAAAAAAAAGTAATTTTGTGCTGCTTTATTTATGACATTATGCCACAGACTACAAATACCATATTAATGATTCGTCCGGTGAATTTTAGGATGAACGAACAAACTGCTGTCAATAATTATTTTCAAGAGGATATTGATCTTAAAAATGCTGAAATAAATAAAAAAGCCCAAGACGAATTTGATGATTTTGTGTCTCAGTTGAGAGCTGTTGGTGTAAATGTTATTGTAGAACATGATGACAAATTAATGGATACTCCAGATTCGGTTTTTCCTAATAATTGGGTAAGCTTTCATAGTAATGGAAACATTGCGTTGTATCCAATGTTTGCTGAAAACAGACGTAAAGAACGTCGAGATGAGGTGTTTATCCGACTTGAGAAAGAAGGGTTTCTAATCAATAATATTATTGATTATACAAGTGCAGAGGAAGAAGAGGTGTTTCTGGAAGGTACAGGAAGTTTGTTATTGGATCGTATCAACAGAAAAGCCTATTGTGCACTGTCGCCTAGAGCTGATGAAGACTTGTTGATTGAGTTTTGTGAGGATTTTGAATACACACCTATTATTTTTAAAGCTAATCAGAATGTAGAAGGCAAACGTTTACCCATATACCACACCAATGTGATGATGTGCATTGCTGAAGATTTTGTGGTTATTTGTTTGGATAGCATTGATGATAAGAAAGAACGAAAAGAAGTTACAAGACACTTAAAACAAGGTGGTAAGACCATTATTTCGATTACTGAAGATCAAATGCATCAATTTGCTGGCAATATGTTGCAAGTTAGAGGTGGTGATGATCAAAGGTATTTGGTAATGAGCCAAGCAGCACGTGACAGTTTAACTGCAACGCAACTTAAAACCATTGAATCATTTTGCCCAATTATCTCTAGTAATTTGGAAACTATTGAAACCTGTGGAGGTGGAAGTGCGAGATGTATGATGGCTGAAGTTTTCCTTCCGAAGGCTTAGTCAAGCTTATTGAAAATATAGCCGCCTTTTTCAGCGCCCCAAACATGGTCGCCATTAGCATCAAAGCCACGATCCCAAGAAATGATTTTGTCTGATAGGATTTCTACTTCACTTGTGGCATATGAGGCGCCATAAAGTTGACTCGAACATGTTTTTTCTCCAGTTTGGCCTTTGAAATGCTCAGAACCAAACCGTTTTAGCAAAACCTCACAGCCTTCTTTCTTTACGACTTGATCTATAGTTAAACTGTCAAAAGCTTTAGGTGTCTTCCATTTGCCAATCCATAATGAATCATTTTCAATAGTGTAGATAGCTGAGCTGAAAATACTGTCATTCAATTGTGTCACTTCATAAATGCGTTGTCTGTAAGGTCTGTCTTGATTTGCGTTTAAAGCTTGTTCAACATAAAGAAAGTTGCCTTTGTCTTCCCAAATAGGATACATATGCAATGAGATATTAAAATAGGTGGAATCAACTTGAGATTGAACTTCAGAATTAAACGATCCTTGCATGATTGAAAATAACTCCTGTAGTTCTTTATCGGTATTGAGTTCAGTGGGATTATCTGAGGTGTTTTTTTCTGATTGTTTACAACCAACACATACAATGAGAAGGCAAAGTGTAAATAAGATGGATTTCATAAAAATTTATTTTGACTAAGATAGCCAAAAAAGTGGTTAGGAAGTAGGTTTTGATTTTGGAAGTTCAACATAGAACTTAGTGCCTATATTGATTTTGCTTTCAACCCAAATTCGACCACCATTGAGTTCTACTAATTCTTTACAAATGGTGAGTCCGAGACCAGTCCCTTTTTCGTTGTTGGTTCCTCTTGTGGTGAAAGTTCCATTTTGGAAAAGCTTATCGATATTTTCCTGTGAAATTCCTACACCAGTATCTTCAACACATAGTAATGCTTTTCCGTTAAGATCACTGTTAGAAACAGTAATGACATCTCCAACTCTCGTAAATTTCACAGCATTTGTGATGAGGTTTTGAACCACAATTTCTATCATACTTCGGTCTGCATACACAAAATCTCTATGAGATTCGTCGATAAGCACGATGCGTTTCTGTTCTACTTTTTGTTCTACAAGTGCAATTTTATTTTGGAACACTTCCTGAATGTTAAACAGTTCAGGTTTTGGTTCTAGGTTTTGCATTTGGGATTTAGACCAATTCAATAGATTGTATAACAATGACGAAGCATTATCGGCATTTTCACTCAACTCAGGAACCAAGTTGTAAAACTCTTCTCTAGACAAGCTGTCTTCTTTTAGTAAGTCGATAAACCCTTTAATAGAAGAGATAGAATCTTTTAAATCATGGGAAACGATTGAGAATAAACGATCTTTTACTTTGTTGATGTCTTCTAAACTCTGGTTTTTCTTTGATAAAGTTTCGTTTTCCAAAACGATTTTGTCGTATTTGTCTTTATAAACTGAATCAGACTTTGAATTGCCTTGTCGTTTTAAGTACATTAAAATCAAAAGGGTAAAAACTAATAAAAAGGCAGCACCTAAGATATAAGCAATAGCCTTCAGTTTTTTTAATTCAGAATTTGTTCGTTCTTCCGCTTCCTTTTTTTCTAAAGCATTAAACTCATTGTCATCTGTAAGCTCTGGAACAATCTTAATAATGTCAGAATTATCAGGTATTTTAGGTTGTTTGGCTTTATCGAGTTCAGATTTTAGGTCATAGTATTTGCTTTGCCAAAAGAAGGCGTTTTGGAATCTTCCATTTGTAGAATCCAATTCTTTTCGCAATCGATAATTTTTTAACAATTCGATTTTGTTGTCAGATTTCGTAGCAATGGTATAGGCTTCGTAAAGCTGATTTTCTGCAAGTCTAACTTTTCCTTGTTGTAGATTGAGTTCGCCAATAGCATTCAGTGATCTAAGAATACCATCTTTATTATCAATGCTTCTATTGTATTTAAGTCCTTCAACAAGATATTCAGCTGCATTGTTATAATCTCTAAACTGAAGATATTCACTACCAATTCTAGGCAACACTTCGCCTTTAATGGCTTGGTCTTCTTTTGGGTTTAACAACTCTAATGCTTTGAGATAATATTCAATAGACTTACGATGTTCTTTTCTGTCAGAATACAATCCAGCAATATTAATGGTTGAAGTTTTGATTCCACTGCTATCCTTGAGCTGTTCTCTAACATTCAATGCCTTAATGTTGAACTCTAGGGCTTTATCGATTTGATGTGTGTTATAATAGGCTTCTGCTAAATTGTTGTAAGCAGAACTTAATTCATCCAGAAGGTTTCTGGTTTCAAACGTATGAATAGCAGATAAGGAGTTCTCGAGTCCAACACTGTAATTCCCACGTTTGATTTCAATAAGCCCAATACTGTTGTTCACTTTAGCAATCCCTAAAGTATCGCCAAGTTGCGTGTAATATTTTCTAGATTTATTGTAACCATCGATGGCATTGTAATAATCATCTTTTTGAGAATAGATCAATGCTTTGTAATAATTTACATCTGCGATTCCTTTGTTATGGTTTACATATTTTGAAAGGCGTTCGGTTTGGTCAATGTACAAAAGCGCTTTTTTGAAATTCTTACTTTTATACAAAGCTTTAATCAATTGCAAAGAGGTATCAACTTTTGCTGAGTCCTGTTTTTGATAAGCTAATTGTATAGTAAGACTGTCGATTTCATTTGTTTGTGAGAAACAAAAAATCGATACACAAAAAACAGCTAATGTCATTAACTGTTTCATAGCGTTAGTGTCGAGTTAAAAATTACCAAACGATTCAAACACTGTTTAGCCCAGAGGGAAAGGATAAGTAAGTGTAAAAAAGTCAAGGGCAACCTCAATAAGGATGTTTTCCTAAGTATCATCAGCGATTGGGACTCTTGATTAATAGCAATATCAAAAATGTGGAAAAGGCATCTAATATGCTAATTTTCGGGATTTAATACCTAAAAATTAGATAAAGTGAGCTTTGATTTTTATGAAAGTATCGACGAATAGATAAACGGCAAAAAACATAGAAAAAATGCAGTTTTGTCGATGAAATGCACATTGTCTTGTAAAAAATTGATTTTCAGCTAGTTGTTTCTAAAAACATCAAATGCAGGCAAAGCTCTGAGATTAAAGTCAAACAAACACTGGTTTTCCCAGGCACTTCCACTGGTTGAAGTGTTTTCGTTGCCAGTAAAAGCAACCCAATCTGGAGCCCAATAGCAAAATCCGACACCTTTGTCGTTTGGAATGTTTTTGATGGTTGAAACCAGCCATTCAAAATACATTTTTTGACCTTCAGGTGTCGGTGCAAATTCAGGAATGATTTGGTTTACACTTCCAATAAAATTATTGGCATTATCATTCCATTCCAACGTAAACGGATAGGCCACCTCAACCATTAAAATTTCTTTGTCAAAATTTAAGGCCAATTGATTCAATTCTAAGGCGACTAAATCTAAATCTTTAGTTTGGAATTGTGGATAATAGGATAATCCAATGATATCAAAATCAATATTGTAAGGTGCCAACTCCTGAAAGAAAAATTTTGAGTTGACAACTTTAGAATGATGAAGCATGACTTTTATGTTGTTTTCGGTGTCTACTTCTCTAACAGCTCTGATGGCCTCACGAACCAACGCTGCATAATTTCCCCAATTATCCGAAAACTCATCCCATACTTTTCCATAGTTCCATAAAAAACCACTATCGGTTTCATTACCAATTTGAACCAATTCAGGGAGTGTGTTTTGATTTTTTAATTGTGTCAAAACATCTTTGGTATAATCAAAAATGGCAACGCGTAATTCCTCTTGAGTCATGTTTTGCCATGCGGCTGGAGGTGTTTGTGTTCCAGGGTCAGCCCAAAAATCACTGTAATGGAAATCGAGTAAAAAAGCCATGTTTTTAGCCTTTACACGTTGGGCATAAGCTTTAACGTCATCTAAGCTGTTTTGTCCGTTTTGCGATGTATGCCATAGTTTTAATCGTACAAGATTGGTGCCGTTTTCTTCTACATAACTCAATAAGTCAACAACGGTTCCATTATCATCACGATAATTTACATTATAAGTTTCCAGCTCAGGTTGAAAGGATAGATCCATGCCTTTATAAAATACCGTTTCAGGTTCGGGATTTTGATTTTGAGGATCTTGATTTTCCGACGTGTTTGTGTCTTCTGAAGAGCTACAGCCTAAAATCAAAAGTGTGACTAAATGTAAAAAATAACGCATTTTCATATCAATTCTTGTCCAAATTTAATCATATTTCCATCGTTATCCAAAATAGCAAATTCTCTTATTCCATAAGGTTTATTCTCTAGTTTTCCATTGGGATGAACAACACCATTGGCTTCATATTCCTCATAGAGTTGGTCAATGTTTTGAACGTCCACATAACAACTCGTGTTTTCGGGATGGATTTTATCATTGCATTTCCAAAAATGAACCACAAACCGATCACGAGCAATAATTGCATAATTATCATCTAAATAACCTTGACGATTAAAGCCTAGTTTGGTCTTGTAGAAATCTACTGTTTTCCTAATATCTAGAGATGCTAAAACAGGAATGCCTCTTAGTAAGTGTTCTTGTTGTTCCATAAGTATTACTATTTCATTCTAAAAGTAGGCAATAAAAACAAGGGACATTCCTAAAGAAATAATAAAAAAATTATCTTTGCAGACTTAAACCTTTATGTATAATGGAGCTTCAGGAAAACCTTTCAAAATATGTTAAACAGGCTGTAAAATCTCTTTTCAATGCCGAATTGGAATCTGTTGAATTTCAGGCTACTCGTAAAGAGTTTGCTGGAGATGTTACTGTAGTGGTATTTCCTATGTTGCGCGTGGTGAAAGGAAACCCTGTTCAAATCGGCGAACAAATAGGAGTTTATTTAGAAGAACATGTTCCAGAAGTTAAGGCGTTTAATGTGGTGAAAGGATTTTTGAATATTGAAATCAACGATACTTATTTTGTCGACCTTTTCAATACCATGAAGAAGGAATCAAACTTCGGATTTATCACACCGAAGCCTGAGGATAAAGCCATAATGGTTGAGTATTCTTCTCCAAACACTAATAAGCCTTTACATTTGGGGCATATTAGAAACAATTTGTTGGGTTATAGTGTTTCAGAAATATTGAAAGCTTCAGGGAAGAAAGTTTATAAAACACAAATCATCAACGATAGAGGGATTCATATTTGTAAAAGCATGTTGGCTTGGAAACGTTTCGGAAATGGAGAAACACCAGAATCGACTGGCTTGAAAGGCGATAAGCTCGTTGGTAATTACTATGTGAAATTTGATCAGGAATATAAGAAGGAAATTGAAACACTTATTTCTGAAGGGCATTCTGAAGAAGAGGCCAAAAAGAAAGCTCCAATTCTTTTGGAAGCTCAAGAGATGCTTCAAAAATGGGAATCTGGTGATTCTGAAACCGTAGCCCTTTGGGAAATGATGAATAGTTGGGTTTATGACGGATTTGACATTACATATAAGAATTTAGGTGTTGATTTCGACAAGCTGTATTATGAAAGTCAGACCTATTTGTTAGGTAAGGAATTTGTTACTGAAGGTTTGAAAAAAGGTATTTTCTTTAAGAAAGAAGATGGGTCGGTTTGGTGTGATTTAACCGATGAAGGATTGGATGAAAAGCTAGTCTTGAGAAGTGATGGTACAGCCGTTTACATGACCCAAGATATAGGTACGGCAATTCAGCGTGTTAAGGATTATCCAGATGTTGGTGGTATGGTGTATACCGTTGGTAACGAACAGGAATATCATTTTCAAGTTTTATTTTTGATTATTAAGAAGTTAGGGTTTGAGTGGGCAGAGAATTTATACCATTTAAGCTATGGAATGGTCGATTTGCCTTCAGGGAAAATGAAGAGTAGAGAAGGCACTGTTGTTGATGCTGATGATTTGATTGTTGAAATGTCTCAAACGGCTCAAGAGATTTCTGAAGAATTAGGAAAGTTAGATGGTTATACTGAAGCTGAGAAACAGGATTTATATAAAACTATTGGCTTAGGCGCTTTAAAATATTATATTTTAAAAGTCGATCCTAGAAAACGTATTTTATTCGATCCAAAAGAATCTATAGATTTCCAAGGAAATACGGGTCCGTTTATTCAATATACTTATGCGCGAATCCAATCTATTTTACGAAAATCAGAAACAGATATAGAGATGGATTTGAATTCAGATGAGATAACATTACATGCCAAAGAAAAAGAACTTATCAAGCAGTTGGTGTTATTTCCTGAAGTTGTTCAAAATGCTGCAAAAAACCATAGTCCAGCTTTGATTGCCAACTATACATACGATTTGGTTAAGGAGTTTAATTCGTTTTACCAAAACGTTTCAATTTTGGGAGCAGATAAAAACATTGAAAAGGTGTTTCGTGTTCAGCTTTCAGAAACTGTAGCCAACATTATAAAAAACGCCTTCTCACTTTTGGGTATAGATGTTCCTGAGCGTATGTAGATTTGGTTCTAGAATTGTACTCTAAAGCTCACATTTGGCGTAATTCCTAAAGACTGGTTTTCAATAGTTATCACGTTACCATTTTCATCTTTTGCAAAATAGGTGTTGATAATGTTTTTTCTATCGAATAAATTCCAAATAGAGGCTCCAATTTGAGCGTTTATCTTTTCTCCGAACTTAAATTTGTAAGTGGTTGAAACATCAGTTCTAAAATAATTATCCAAATTACTGCTATTGGGAGCTTTATATGTAATGATGTTGCTATTGGTGTTTTGATCTTCAGTTGGTAAGGTGAAAGGTTTGCCAGAATGCCAATTGAAGCCTAAAGCCAGTTTCAGGTTATCTAAAGTGTAGGTTCCTGCGAAGGTAGCAGCATGTCTTATGTCTAAGTTATTTCTGAAACTGATATTGTTGTTGAGGTTTTCAAACGTGTAATTATTATTGCTATACGAATAGCTTAGCCAGGTGCTAAATGGTTCAAACTGCTTATTGATTAAAAAATCAATACCACTTACTTGATATTTTCCAATGTCGTTAACCAATTGAAACTGGTTTTGAAACCCTTGACTTCTGCTGGTTATACCTTCTACGTTTTTGATATAGGCTTCTAGGCTAATTAGCAACTGATTCTTGTTGTAATGTACTCCCAAAGCACCTTGTACACTTTTAATGATGGGCACATCTTCATTATTTGATAAAATCCAGCGTCGTTTTTCAATCCCCAAAAAATCATTTTGTAAATCGATGATTTGCGAAGTAGTCTGACTTTTGAATTCGGCTAAAAATTCAAGCCTGAATTTGTTATTCAATTTGTGACTTACAGCCAATCTAGGTTCTGTAAAAAATTCAGAAAATTTTTCAATATAATTCGTTCTAATTCCTATTCTGGCGTAAGTGTTTTTGTTGCCTGATGTAAATTCTGCTTCGCCATAAATGGAATGCGTACGGTTGACTTCTCTTACAAAACTTGTGAAATTAGAGACATCAATATCTTCAAAATTACTTACGATGACTTCAGTAAACTGATAACCTCCATGTAATTTGAGATTGTCATCAATGTGATTGGTTGCATTGATTTTCAACCCAAGATCGTTCACTTCATTTTCTTGGTTTAGTCGCTCATTATTGATAACGTCATAATTTGTTGCTCTCAAATCATAATTTGAAACATAGAGTTGCGCTGTTGTGGTAAGTTTGTTATTCCAGTATTTTAAATACTGAACTCCAGTTGCAAAATTGTTTTGTTCTAAACTATTGGTCAAGGATTGATTAGGGTCTGAGCTTGATAACTGATCGTAATTCAAGCTATTGTTGATAGTTGAAAAATTAAAGCGAACTTGATCTTGATCCGTTATATCGTATAGTAGTTTGGCAGCGATGTCATAAAAATAGAACCGCTCATTATTTGAAACCGTTGAAGAGGTGTTTTGTGAGCTGTTTGAAAAATCTGTGTCTTGAAAAACACGTTGTAAGTATCGATCGTAAGTTGGTGTGAAAATAAAATCGGTCACTGAACGTCTTGCAGATAGTTGAACTTCTGCTTGTTTAGACAATGGGACTTTTGCAAATCCGTCGGCATGGATCAAGTTGAAACCAGCACCAGCTTTAAGGTCTTGGTCAAGACTGTTCGACTGTTTCATATCGATAACACTAGAAATGCCATCTCCATAAATAACACTAGTACCATTTTTTGAAACATTAATATTGGTAGTCAAGTAAGGATTAAACGCAGATACGAGTCCGAAAAAATGTCCAGATTGGTACATTTTTATACCATCCCATAGGATTAAGTTTTGATCGTGTGTACCACCTCTTACATTTATGTTTGAAACCGTTTCGTCAACACTTAAGATGCCTGGAAGTGCCTGAATGGTTTGAAGAATATCAGGCTCAATTAAGCCAGGTAAAATACCAAATTCAGCTGTTTTGATATGGACCTTTCCATCACTTTTCTTTGAGATGCCTTTAGTAAGATAATTAGTGATGACGACTTCTTCTAGCTTTTGCGTGATGAGCTCACTTAGTGGATTGATTTGTTTTGAAATGACAATATTGTGCTCATCAATTTTTATGAAATCAAGGTTGGTTTTAGATTTTAAATAATCTATCAGGTCATTAAGACTTAAAGACTCATCAGGACACTTAATGTCTATGTCAGCGATGGTTTGATCTACATAAGTAAAATGGATATTGTATTTTGTTTCCAACGCAGTTAAAACCTGAACAAGAGGTTGTGGTTCTGAAGATGTATTTTGAGCATAAGCATTAAAAACACCTACGGAAAGCAAAAACACAAAAAGAAGAAAAATCTTTTTTTTACTCACGTTTTAGTGTAATGATATTGTCTGTTTTACTATACGTTAAATGTAACGGTAAAGTAATGGATTTTAAGGCAATTTCAATATCATTATGAGTAAAACTTCCTGTAAATAATTGAGAATCGTCAATATTATTGAGGTTTACAGACATGTTGTACTGACGTTCAAATTCAGCAATGACTTCCCTATATGGCATGCTCTTGAATCGACTTAAGTTTTGAAGCCATGATGGTACAGATTGGTTTTCTTTTTCGGTAACAATAAATTTCCCATCTATAATCAAAAAGGAATCTCCTGGTAATAATGTCGCTTTTTCAGTTCCATGACTAACGGCTACTTTGCCTTCATAGCAACTAACCTCAAAAAAGTCCTCACGTTGTTTCACGTTGAATTGTGTTCCAAGAACAGTTACTAAACCTTTAGTGGTTAACACATCAAACTTTGAGCCTTTGGCAACTTTAAAAAATGCTTCGCCATCAAGGATGACTTCTCGTTTATCATTCCAAGAGTTTTCATTAAAACGCAAAGACGATAAAGCATTCAGTTCAGCAATAGAAGCATCTGGTAATTCAACGGTTTGTTTATGCGATGCTAAAGTGTTGACAGTGGTGTCAAGGGTTGTTGTGTAGTAATACACACCAAAGCAAATCACAAATACGGCAGCAATCTTGATCGCAGCAGACCACCAATTGATAGGCTTTTGAGTGCTGGATTTGATGGTGCCCATGACCGCATTCAGGTTCTCAGAAGTGTTGAATTCTGGAGCTTTGAACGATTTTAGACTTGAATCCAATTTCTGTAGTGCATCAAAATCTTCTAGCTGTTTAAAAGCCTCAAGTTCTTGCGCATTTAAGTCGTGATCTAGCCACTTTTTTATGAGTTCTTCTCGTTTCATATCAGTTCTTACGCCTATATAACAGTTTTACTATTAAAATTCCTACCTTCATGTTATAATTCGTCTATGTCTTCTCTTAATTTCTTTAAAGCGCCATAAATTCGCTTTTCTACAGCCTTCGTAGAAATATCTAAAATTTCAGCAATTTCCTTAAACCGTTTTCCTTCTACTCTGTTCATTAAGAAGGCTACACGTTGTGCTTCCGTTAAACTTGATATGGCTTTTTCTAATTTTTGAGCATATTCTTGTTCTTGCATCAAGAATTCAGGAGTAAGGTTTGTACTCGATTTAGGTTTTATTTGTTCAAACTTGCGAACCACCTTTTGGTGAGCATACGCATTTAACATCAAGTTGTTGGCAGTCGTGAATAAGAAACTCTTGGCTTTGTCAGGTGTTACTTTTCCACAATTTTCCCATAGTTTAATAAAAGCTTCTTGAACCTTGTCTTTCGGACTTAACCCATTCCCAAATTTGTAAAACAAGAAATTGTTTAAATCTTGGGCATACTTTTCATAAAGACGCGAGAACAGCTGTTCTTCACAAATATTTTTTTTGAATGGTTTGGACATCAGTCTCTACTATAGGGATAGAATTTTTTTTGTAAAGGTAGGGGATTTTTAAGTTTAGTTGTTATATAATCGAATGTATGGTTGAAACTTAATTTTAGTCCAAATTTAAAAGTTTTACCATCATTTAAGGTTATTTAATATTCATAAATTAGTAAAAAAACTGAACCGCTAAGTTTTTTAGTTTTAGTTTTTAGTTGGTAAAAAAGGATTGCTAGAAAAGGCAATCCTTTTTTTATTGAATTTATAAGCCATGACTTTATTTATACATCACAAATCCTTAAATTTGCAACTTTCGAAAGCGCGACAGATAGCGTGTTTAAATAAATGAAGATAGATTATGTTTAATAATTTAAGTGAAAAGTTAGATAAGGCCTTACATGTCTTAAAGGGACATGGTAGTATTACTGAGGTAAATGTTGCCGAAACGCTCAAAGAAGTTAGAAGGGCGCTGTTGGATGCCGATGTTAACTTTAAGATAGCAAAGGAGTTTACCAATAAAGTAAAAGATAAAGCCCTTGGTCAAAATGTATTAACAAGTTTGCAGCCAGGACAATTAATGGTCAAGCTTGTTAAGGATGAATTGACAGAACTTATGGGTGGTGATGCTGAAGGTATCAATCTGTCTGGTAATCCAAGCGTTATTTTAATGTCTGGTCTTCAGGGTTCAGGTAAAACCACATTTTCTGGAAAACTGGCTAATTATCTTAAAAACAAGAAGACTAAAAAACCATTGCTCGTAGCTTGTGATGTGTATCGTCCAGCGGCTATTGATCAGTTGCATGTAGTTGGCGATCAAATCAATGTTGAGGTTTATAGTGATAAAGGAAATTCTGATCCTGTTGCTATTGCACAAGCAGGTATTGCACATGCAAAGGCCAATGGTCATAATGTTGTGATTATTGATACGGCAGGTCGTTTGGCTGTTGATGAGGCAATGATGACCGAAATCTCCAATATTCACAAAGCAATTCAGCCTCAGGAAACATTATTTGTAGTCGATTCTATGACTGGTCAAGATGCTGTGAATACGGCTAAAGCCTTCAACGATATTTTGAATTTCGATGGTGTCATTCTAACCAAGTTAGATGGTGATACTCGAGGTGGAGCTGCCATTTCCATTAAGTCAGTTGTCAATAAACCAATCAAGTTTATTGGTACTGGTGAAAAGATGGAAGCTATCGATGTGTTTTATCCATCACGTATGGCAGATCGTATCCTTGGTATGGGAGACGTGGTGTCTTTAGTGGAAAGAGCACAGGAGCAATATGATGAAGAAGAAGCTAGACGTATTCAGAAGAAAATTGCTAAAAATAAATTTGGCTTTGACGATTTCTTGAAACAGATTCAGCAAATCAAGAAAATGGGGAATATGAAAGACCTCATGGGAATGATTCCTGGAGCTAGTAAAATGATGAAGAATGTCGATATAGATGATGATGCCTTTAAGGGTATTGAAGCCATTATCCATTCCATGACACCTGAAGAGCGATCCAATCCATCAATCATCAATGCAAGTCGAAAAAAACGTATTGGAAAAGGTTCAGGAACCTCAGTTCAAGAAGTGAATCAGCTATTGAAACAATTTGACCAAATGAGCAAGATGATGAAGATGATGCAAGGTGGAAAAGGTAAAGCCATCATGCAGGCTATGAAAGGAATGAGATAATCATCACAATATAAAAACTACACCAACATGACAATTTTAGACGGAAAAAAAGTAAGTAACGACATCAAAAACGAAATCAAGCATCAAGTTGATAAGATGAAGGACAAAGGGGAAAAAGTACCTCACCTTGCTGCTGTAATTGTTGGAAATGATGGAGCGAGCTTAACATATGTTGGAAGTAAAGTTCGCGCTTGTGAACGTGTTGGTTTTGAGTCTACAATGGTTAGAATGTCAAGCACGACAAGTGAAATAGAACTGCTTGATAAAATAAAGGAATTAAATGAGGATGATGATATCGACGGATTTATCATTCAGTTGCCTTTGCCACCACAAATCAATACCCAAAAGGTATTGATGGCTGTCGACCCAAAAAAGGATGTGGATGGATTTCATCCGGAAAACTTTGGGAAAATGGCGTTGGATATGAGTACATTTATTCCTGCTACGCCTTTTGGAATTTTAGAGTTATTGGAGCGCTATGGTGTAGAAACCGATGGCAAGCATACCGTCATTATTGGAAGATCGCACATTGTGGGTCGACCAATGAGTATTTTGATGGGAAGAAAAGGGTTTCCTGGGAATTCAACAGTAACTCTTACGCATAGCCACACCAAAAATATTACACAGATTACTTCCCAAGCAGATATTATTATTTCAGCATTAGGAGTGCCAAACTTCTTAAAGGCTGAAATGGTTAAAGATGATGCTGTTATTATTGATGTTGGAATCACTCGTGTTCAAGATGAAAGTTCACCAAGAGGTTACATTATCACAGGTGATGTCGATTTTGAAAATGTCAGTAAAAAAGCTAGCTACATTACACCAGTTCCTGGTGGTGTTGGGCCGATGACTATTGCCATGTTACTTAAAAATACCTTGTTGGCGAGAGAACAACGTATGTAACGTTTTTGCTATATTGCTTTATGCAATATTCAGCATTATTACTAAAACAACGCGTAACCATTGGAAGTTTAGATTTAGAGCATTTGCTTCCTATATTGCTTGGTGTGTTGTTTTCAATAGGTTTTATTTTATATGCCAAAAAGACATCAGTTGTAAAACGTAAAGACTTTCTATTTAATGCTTTGACCTTAAGTATTTCAGCAACAGTTGTCGTTTTTCATGTATATCATTTAGTATTTTCCAATTATAACTTCCGAACAGATTTGCCTTTGTACTTGTGTAGTCTTATGGCACTTGTCATTCCTTTGTTTTCTATTTATAAACGCTATTGGATGTTTGAAATATTAGTGTTTTGGATCATTGCAGGAACAATTCAAGGTGTCATTACTCCAGATATTGCAGTAGGGTTTCCAAGCTTTGATTATTTCAGATATTGGATTGTTCACTTAGGCTTACTTTCCGTAATATTTTATGCTATTGTAGTGTTTGGAATGAAACCACGATTTAAAAGTGTCTTCATTTCATTTGGTGCGCTACAAATTTATGTGGCTTTTATGGTAATTATCAATATTCTTATGGAATCAAATTACTTTTATTTGAATGAAAAGCCAAAATCAGCAACCTTATTGGATTATTTTGGGGAATGGCCTTATTATATTATCGTTGTTCAACTAATTATAACCCCATTGTTTTTACTTATTTACTTGCCGTTCTATTTTACAAGAAATAAGAGTTAGAAATTGTTTTATTTAGCAAAAAGCTGAGAGCGATCTTTGAATGCTTTAAATTCTAAAGCATTTCCTGAAGGATCTAAGAAAAACATAGTGGCTTGTTCGCCTATTTGACCTTTGAACCTTATGTAAGGCTCAATAATAAAAGTGATTCCTTTCGATCTTAATAAATCTGCAAATGATTTGAAAATTTCCCATTCTAAAACCACTCCAAAATGGGGAACAGGAACATCTTTGCCATCAACTAGATTAGTATGGAAATCTTCATTTTGCTTGGGTTTGAAATGAATAACCAATTGATGTCCAAAGATATTATAATCTACCCAATGGTCACTACTTCTGCCTTCTTCAAAATTAAGGATATTGGTATAGAAATGTCTACATTCTTCAAGATCATGAACTGGAATGGCTAAATGAAAAGGGGAAAGCTTACTCATAAATCAAATTTGTTATTTTGGTCTTGTGCATTCAATTTTCCAAGTTGGGAATACGACTTTTTCAGTTTTATCAACCCATTCTCCAACCCATTTATAGCCTTTTTTAGTAATGTCGTAAAATGTCAATCTATAATATCCTTCCATACCATTGGGTGCTTTTTGGTCACGATAAAGAACAATATTTCCTTCCTTGGTTTTATTTCCTTCCCAAGTTGGTAGAGTCGTTGAAGGTGCTCCTGAATTATAATAATGGACATACCATTTACTGCTGTCAGCAATAAATTGACGAATACTTCCAGAATGTTTCCCATCTGCCTTAATGGTTTCGTCTTGAACAGCCATACCATTCATAATATATTTCCATTCCCAAGTCATATCTACAGGATCAGCCCAAGTTTGGTCTTGGTTTCTTGACACGGATTTACAATTGCATTTTCCCATTAAGGCATCAAAATCTTTGATTTGTTGAGGTGCTTCGGGATTTGGTAAGCCAAAAGGATGCTTATCGGAAGCAGCATAATCGTTTTGTGAAAAGCTCAAAATTGAGCATAGAAATAAGAGTGATAATATTGATTTCATAAGGTGTTGATTTTCTTAAAATTAAATAAGAATCACTCAGCTCAATTGTTAATTGGGATTTATTTAACGTCTCTTTTTACGTGTGGGAGTAGGGGATTTGGGTTGAAAAGTTTTGCTAGAGTCACTCAACAAGTCATTTAAGGTCTTAAGCTCCTCTTTGGATAATTCTCTATACTTTCCAGTTGGCATATCAAGCTTAATATTCATGATACGAACTCTTTTTAAAGTTTGAACCTCATAGTTTAAATAATCGCACATACGACGAATTTGTCGGTTCAATCCTTGGGTCAAAACGATTTTGAAAGTATAGTTGTCAATTTTCTCTACTTTACAACGTTTGGTTTTCTGTTTGAGCTCTTCTATGTAAATGCCTTCAGACATTCTTTTTAAAAACACTTGGGAAATAGGTTTGTCTACCGTAACCTCATATTCTTTTTCGTGATTGTTGCTGGCTCTTAAAATTTTATTGACAATATCTCCATCATCAGTAAGTAAAATCAATCCTTCACTGGGCTTATCTAATCTCCCAATCGGAAAGATACGTTTATGGTAATTGATAAAATCGATGATGTTATCCTTTTCAACATTGGTATCAGTAGTGCAAACAATGCCTATTGGTTTATTGAAAGCGAGATAGGTGAACTTTTCTTTAGAATTTTCAACAGGTTTGCCATCAACACAAACATCATCTTCTGGCCTTATTTTTGTTCCCATTTCAGGGATTTGACCATTGATGGTTACGCGACCTGCTTCAATAAGTTTATCTGCTTCACGACGCGAGCAATACCCAGCTTCACTGAGAAACTTGTTAATACGTTTTAATTCTTCAGGCATGCGTCAAAAATACAACAAACTAATTACTTATGAATGAAACAATATGTTCCTCTACAGTATCACATTTTAAGCCGTGACCAATACCTTCCGTAGAAATTAGTTTGGCGTTTTTATAAAAGGTTTTAAAGTCCTCTGCATCACTATATGGAATAATGGTATCAAATTTATCATGAACCAAAAGTCCTTGGGCAGTAATAGCTTCAGTGAATTTAGCAGCGTTAAAATATTCAGGTTTTTGATGGAAGCGTTCATATACGATATTGTCCATTGCTTTTGAAACCCGTTTGCTGTATCCCATCATTTTAACATAACGGCTGAAAACACCTACAAAATTGGAAGGTGCGCCAAGCAATACTAATTTCTCAACGCTTGGTAAATTGTATTTATGTTGAAAAAAAGTCGTCGCCATACCACCAACAGAATGGCCAATGATAATATTAACGTTGAATTTTCTTGCTACGACATTAATGCATTCAGAATAGATTAGGGCATTGAATAGCTTGCCTCCAGATCTTCCATGTGCAGGAGCATCTAGGGCAATGACCTTGTAATCTAAAGCGACCAGTTTTTCTATAAGACTTCTCCATCTTACTGAATTGCTTTCCCAACCATGGGCCAACAAGACAACTTTTTTGTTGCCAAGCCATCTGTAGGTCATAATCTCGATATCATCACATTTGACCTCTTCAACATAAGCGGTTCCTAAAAAGTCTTTTTCAAGTTCCTTTAAGCGTTTCCGTCTCGGTGAAGAAAACAATCTTATGGCTATTTTTCCAGCTGCTTTTGGAGAAAATAATGCCACACCATTTATGAGTAGTCCAATACTCTTTGCAATAATTTTGCCCATCTATCCTTCTCGATTTACTAAATCCATTGAGAATGCAGGTGTGCAAATTGCAATATACTCACATGGCTCTGAAAATGGATTGGAATATTGTACTCTGGTATGCTTTTCAATTTTAATTGATTCTCCTTGTTTAAGAACAACGGTTTCATCCTCAATAATAAATTGTTTTTTCCCATTAACAATGAAGGTGTATTCGTCAAATTCAGGCGTTTGAAAAGGCTCGCTCCAGCCAGGAGGTGCTACCATGTGCGCTATACTAATGTTTTTATCACCATTAGAAGCGCGTCCAAAATGTTCTTTTATGACCTTCCCGTCAGTTGTAGGCACAACAAAAGGGGCATCTTGTACAAAGTATTTTTTCATTAGTTATTATTAGTTAGGGAAACAGGGTTAGTTGGGTGTTTACCAGTGTAGCATAAAAAATTTAATTTTAGCGTTATCAGGAATTTGAACCGCTTCTATATTTAAATCCATATTGAACCTAAGATTAGATGGTAATTCCTTTTTGTCTATTGAAAAACTTGCGTTGATTTCATTAACTGAAATCACAACAGAATTTATTAATGTTGATATTTTGGATATTTTATAAGTATCCTTAATATCCTTAAACGTACTTAATACTGAAATATTTTTGTCAGTTTTATATTTTGGGTCAACAATTTGAACGCTTTCTATTACAGCAGTTGAATCCAAGGCTTGAGATGGTGTAAGTACTAATAACTTTTTTCCTGTTTTATCAAGGATGACAATGTCATTGGTGTCATCAATAAATTCATCACCTTTAACCGATTTTACTATGGAGTCATTTGGGAAGGCCAACTCTATATCTTTTACTTTAGTCGAATCGGTTAGAAGGCCTATGTTTTGTTTACCAATTTGAAAAGGGTCTTGCTTTTGTTCTTTGGAACAGCTTGCTATAAGAATTGCAAAAAACAGCAAAGTTAAAATAGATCGAATCATTAGTTATGCTAAATAGGAGTTGTCGTTTATTTCATCATTTTCGTTAAAATACCAAGAACACTTCTAATGACAGTTGGACTTGATAAAACTTTAACAATAGGGTTTTGTCTTGTGCTCGTTCGTCTTGACCTTTTTTTGGTTTCGGCTTTTTTAAGTTCTTCGCGTTCTTTTCTGGCTTTTTCCTTAGCTTCTTCAGCTTCAGCAATCTCAATTTTTTTATTGAGCATTTCATAAGCGCTTTCACGATCTACTTCGTCATTGTACTTTTTAGCTAGTTTTGATTTACCAAGCAAAGTACTTAATTCGGTTTCGGTTAAGATATCCATTCTACTCATTGGTGCTCGCATCATAGTCGCTGCCAATGGTGTTGGTTTTCCTTTTTCATTTAAGGCAGACACCAAGGCTTCGCCAATCCCTAAGGAAGTTAGTACGTCAGCAGTATCGTAGAATGCTGTGTCAGGATAATTTTGTGCTGTAAGTTTGATGGCTTTCCTGTCTTTAGCCGTGAAAGCTCTCAAAGCATGTTGAATTTTGAGTCCGAGTTGCCCAAGTACTGCTTCAGGAACGTCTGTTGGGTTTTGGGTCACAAAATATAAGCCTACACCTTTACTTCTTATGAGTTTGACAATGCTTTCAATTTGATTCAGTAGTGCTTTTGAAGCCTCATTAAATATTAAATGCGCTTCATCAATGAACATGATTAACTCAGGTCTTCCTGTATCGCCTTGTTCTGGGAACGTCGTATAGATCTCTGCCAGCAGACTCAACATAAATGTTGAAAACAACTTCGGACGATCTTGAATATCTGTCAAACGGATAATATTAATGTATCCTCTGCCATCATTGTCTATTCTCAGCAAATCATCCACATCAAAAGAGGTTTCGCCAAAAAACAAATCGGCACCTTGTTGTTCAAGTTCGATGACCTTTCGTAAAATCGCACCAGTTGAAGCAGTGGAAATACGGCCGTAAGCTTCTGTAAATTCTTCTTTGCCTTCTTGTGTGGCATATTGAAGGATTTTTTTAAAATCCTTGAGGTCTAAAAGAGGTAATTTATGGTCATCACAATATTTGAAAATAACAGCGACAACTCCAGATTGTGTTTCGGTTAAATCTAGAATTCTAGATAGGAGTACAGGTCCAAACTCACTAACCGTTGCTCGTAGCCTAACACCATCTTGTTCGGATAAGGTAAGGACTTCAACAGGGAATGATTTGGGTTCAAAAGGTAAACCTATTTTCTCGTGACGCTCATCAATTTTTGGATGTCCTGGACTTGGTTGTGCTAAGCCACTTAAGTCTCCTTTAATATCCATTAATAACACAGGAATCCCTTGATCACTTAAATTTTCAGCTAAAACCTGAAGTGTTTTTGTTTTACCCGTTCCAGTTGCTCCAGCAATTAAACCGTGTCTATTCATGGTTTTTAGCGGAACATTTACAAAAGTATTGGTTAGTGTTTCGCCGTCTAAAATTGCAGATCCTAAAGTAATGTAATCTCCTTTACACGAATTACCTTCGGTAATTTCATTTATGAAGTCGTCTCTTCTTGCCATTGATTCAGAAAATTTGCATAAAAATAGTGTAATTTTAATCAAGTTTAAAATCAAAAATATTAACAGAGTTTACCACTGATATTCTTAAAGGCTTAAAACCTTTGATTTTATATGCAACTTGTAACTTTTGCAGTATATTTGCCAACTATGACAAGACGCGAACGACAAGAACTGATAGATAAAGGTCATTTACTGCCTTTGATGGAAGAGTTTTACACCATTCAAGGAGAAGGTTATCACAAAGGAACAGCTGCTTATTTTGTTAGAATTGGTGGTTGTGATGTGGGCTGTCATTGGTGTGATGTTAAAGAAAGTTGGTTAGCTGAATTACATCCACCTACGGAAACCTCTAAGATTGTCGAGAATGCTGTAAACTATAGCAATACCATTGTCGTCACTGGTGGTGAGCCCTTAACTTGGGATATGGGACCATTAACTGAGCAATTAAAGTCTAAAGGTGTTCAAACCCATATCGAAACGTCTGGCGCTTATAAATTAACAGGTGTTTGGGATTGGATTTGCTTGTCGCCTAAGAAAAATAAACTTCCAACACAGGAAGTATATAATAAAGCTCACGAATTAAAGTGTATCATCTATAACAAGGATGATTTCCGATTTGCAGAAGAGCAAGCTGAAAAAGTCAATTCAGATTGTATCTTATACCTGCAGCCTGAATGGAGCAAACGTGAGAAAATTATGCCTATGATTGTTGATTATGTTATGGCAAATCCTCAATGGAAAGTTTCGCTTCAAACCCATAAATACTTGAATATTCCTTAAGATCTATCGTTTTACGATTTTGATAGAGGAACGACCCGAATTATTGTGAAAATTCACAAAATAAACTCCTGATTCCATTTCGGAAAGATCAAAGCTGTAAGATTTCAAAGTGTGATGTAAGATAATATCTCTTGATAATTGTTTGATGTATTTTCCATTAACGTCATAAAGTTCAATGACAAGATTATCATCACTTGGAAAATCGATCGTAAACTCAAGAACATCTTTTATTGGGTTTCTTGATAGGGTTATATCTAGCTTATCTTCGGAATCATCAATTTCAATGTTTTGATTGCTCAAAGTATCTTCTGTAAATTTATAAACAGTAGTTCCTGAGGCATATGCCAAACTTGGGCTTAAAATGACAATCCTGTTAAGATTATTGCCTATATTCAAGTTAGTCCATGTTTGTCCGCCATCTAAGGTTTCATAAAACCCTGTGGTATGTCCTCCCATCCATCCTTGTGTTTCAGAAATAAAGCCAACAGCTTGGATATCGGTTTCAGGCGCATCATAGCTTGTCCATGTTTGTCCACCATTTGTAGACTTGATCAATTGTCCCAAATTAGGTGTTACAGAAGATACCGAACCAAACATGATGTCGTTATTTCCTGGAAGGGTTTGTAGTTTCCATACATAATCACCAGGTGAATTGGTATTGTAAATTTCAGTCCATGTCGATCCACCATCTGTGGTTTCCAAAATCAAACCACCATCAAAGTTTTTTCCTGAAGCGAAACCATGCATCTCATCAAGAAACAACACCTCAACCAGTGCATTGGCATAAGCCGACATGTCTGTTAGCGTCCAAGTGTCACCACTATCGGTAGATTTAATAATATGTGCAGGAGAAAAATAGGCACCACAACCATAAATAGTTGAGGTTCCAACGGCATCCAATCCGCAAATCGCATTTGGGTTCGGACTTATAGAAACTTCAGTCCATGAAGAACCACCATCAACGGTTTTGAAAAAAGATCCGTTTAAGGTTCCTAAGAAACCAATATTCGCATCAAGAAATTCAATATTTCTGAAATAATATCCGCCAGGAAGTTCACTTTCATTTAATTGTTCAGTCCATGATAATCCACCATCAGTAGTTTTATAAACGGCAGCATAGTATCCATTGGCAGCCCAACCTAAGTTTTCATTTAAAAAGAAGACATCATCAAAACGCTGTCCATTCGGATTGGAATAGGCATTTGGAGCCATTTGCCAACTAGCTTGTGCGCTAAGTTGTATCGTGCAGATAAGAAAAAGTAATTGAAGTGTTTTCATGGCAATAAGCTACTTTCAGATTTCAAAGTTAAGAATATGTTTTTATAGTTATGAATTTCATTTTTATATTATATTTATATAAATAGTTTTAATTTGAAACTAAATATTTAATTTATGTTTTAAATAATTCATTTAGGCTTCATATTTGTATCATAAATATTAAAATTAAGATTATGTGCGGAATTGTATGTGCATTCGATTTAAAACAAGATTCGGAAACATTAAGACCTCAGTTATTGGAAATGTCGAAAAAGATTCGACACAGAGGACCAGATTGGAGTGGGATTTATAGTGATGAAAAAGCCATTATGGCTCATGAAAGATTGGCCATTGTCGATCCGGCTTCTGGAAAGCAGCCGTTGTTCAGTAAAAACAAAAAATTTGTATTGGCTGCCAATGGTGAGATATATAATCATAGGTCATTAAGAGCACAATTTCCGGAATACGAGTTTCAAACAGAGAGTGACTGTGAAGTTATCCTGGCTTTATACCAAAAAAAGGGTGTCGATTTCGTTGATGAGCTCAATGGGATTTTCGGATTTGCCATATATGATGTTGAAAAAGATGAATATTTTATAGCGCGTGATCACATGGGCATCATTCCGCTTTACATTGGTTGGGATCAAAATGGAACCTTTTACGTAGCTTCAGAATTAAAAGCTTTGGAAGGTACATGCACCAAAATAGAATTGTTTCCTCCAGGACATTACTTTAGTAGTAAAGATGGTCAATTTGTAAATTGGTACAAACGCGATTGGGTTGATTACGATGCTGTAAAAGATAACGAGACGAGTATTGCCGATTTGCGAAAAGCTTTGGAAGATGCGGTACACAGACAACTGATGAGCGATGTACCTTATGGTGTATTGTTGTCTGGCGGATTGGATTCCTCGATTACGTCGGCCATTGCTAAGAAATATGCACAAATGCGTATCGAGGCCGATGACAAGGAACAAGCTTGGTGGCCACAATTACATAGCTTTTCTGTAGGTTTGGAAGGCTCTCCAGATTTGGCTGCAGCAAAGAAAGTAGCAGACCATATCGGAACGGTTCACCACGAAATTAAATTCACCATCCAAGAAGGTTTAGATGCCATAAGAGATGTGATTTATAATCTTGAAACCTATGATATCACCACAATTCGTGCGAGTACACCAATGTATTTAATGGCAAGGGTTATCAAATCTATGGGAATAAAAATGGTATTATCTGGTGAAGGTGCCGATGAATTGTTTGGTGGCTATTTATATTTCCATAAAGCGCCTAATGCTAAAGAGTTTCACGAAGAAACGGTGAGAAAGCTGAGTAAACTTCATATGTATGATTGCCTTAGAGCCAATAAAAGTTTAGCTGCTTGGGGAATTGAAGGGCGTGTTCCTTTTTTAGACAAAGAGTTTATGGACGTGGCTATGCGACTCAATCCGAAAGATAAAATGATAAACTCTGAACGTATGGAGAAATGGGTCGTGCGGAAAGCGTTTGAAGATATGCTACCTGAAAGTGTGGCTTGGAGGCAAAAAGAACAGTTTAGTGATGGTGTGGGTTACAGTTGGATTGATACCTTAAAAGCTATGGTCAATGAGGAGGTTAGTGATGAACAGCTGGCGAATGCGCATTTCCGTTTTCCAATTCAAACACCACAAAACAAAGAGGAATATTATTACAGAACTATTTTTTCTGAGCACTTCCCAAGTGATGCTGCCGCTTTAAGTGTTCCTCAAGAGCCTAGTGTGGCTTGTAGTACGAAAATAGCATTGGAATGGGATGAAGCTTTCAAAAACATGAATGATCCATCTGGAAGAGCCGTTGCCAAGGTTCATACGGATGCTTATTAGGTTAATTTTTGTTTTTTTAATTTAATAAATTGAGGTTGGTATTTATGCCAGCCTCTTTTGATATAAAATGATAGGATTTTATTTAAAAAGACATTCTTGTGGTTCGAAACCCTTATATTTACTGCAAATGACAGATAGGTGACATTTAAATGTCGTGTAAAAAACCAATTCTAAGTTCTAGATTTGTACCATCAAAATACACGAAATGAAAACTCAAACACTAAGCGAAAATTTAATCTATCAAAGAAAGCTAAAAGGGTATACGCAAGAAGAACTTTCTGGTAAAACCACAGTGGCTGTCCGCACGATTCAACGCATTGAAAAAGGTGATGTGCAACCACATTTACAGACGGTTAAATTATTGGCTGCAGGTTTAAATATTGAGGTTGAGGATTTGTTGGTTTTAGATGATCCTAATGAAGAGGTGGTGCAGCGTAAATGGATGTTGTTGATTCATGGCTCACCATTTTTCGGACTTATCATTCCTTTTGCGAATGTTCTCTTTCCCTTATTTATTTGGATCAGTAAAGCCAATGATAGCAAAATATATGATGAGCACGGAAGGGCTGTTGTCAATTTTCATGGGACAATAAATTTACTCATCATATTATCATTATTGATTTTTTTCGTGATTCCTGGATTTAACTTTTTTATTACAGGGGCTGTTTTT
Organism: Psychroserpens sp. XS_ASV72; assembly: GCF_041224425.1. Classification (NCBI taxonomy): domain Bacteria; kingdom Pseudomonadati; phylum Bacteroidota; class Flavobacteriia; order Flavobacteriales; family Flavobacteriaceae; genus Psychroserpens; species Psychroserpens sp. XS_ASV72. The sequence continues at coordinate 349,543 of NZ_JBGFGL010000071.1, forward strand.
CTTTTCGGAATTATTGTAAGTCTTGTCAATGTCTCTTCAGCCTTAAACAAACAAACTTGTAGGTATCCTTTATCAATTCCTTTTTTGAAACCTAAAAAGGACTAACACAAAAAACATATAAGATATGCTAGGATTATTAGTCATAATAGTAATCTCATGGTTGCTATTGCATTTTATTGAAAATAAGTCTATTGATGCACTCGGTGTTGTGCCTAACCTTCATAGAATAAGTCAGTTTTTTATTGGGTGTTTTATTATTACAATAGTAGTGTTGATTAGCATCTATGTTGAAACCATAGTTTTGAATGTGAAATGGCAATTTAATGAAGTCAATTATAGAACGATTTTCAATGCCTTTGTCTACCATTTGAGGTCAGCTTTAACTGAAGACTTGTTATTTAGAGGAGCCATTCTTTATATTTTGATTCAAAGAATTGGAGCAACAAAAGCGATTTGGCTGTCTGCTATTCTATTCGGAATTTACCATTGGTTCTCTTATGGCATAATAGGAGAGCGTGCCATTTTGATGGCTTATGTTCTCTTGATTACTGGATGTACGGGTTATGTTTGGGCTTATAGCTTTTACAAAACCAAATCCATAGCCTTGGGTCTTGGGTTTCATTTGGGCTACAATTTGGTCATGTCTTTCTTTTTTGAATCACAACCTTATGGTCAATTGATCATGGAAATGACCTCTAAAGAAGCGCTTTTTGGTTGGAGCGAATTTATGTTCTCAATGTTTAAAGGGTTATTTCCATCAATACTGACTCTAATTTGTGTGAAATTATTACTGAAATCAAGACTGTATCCACAAACAGAAAATAAGGCAGTATGAAACACATGACAGAAAAATATCCCAATGTCTCAAGAATGATTTTGGTCATCGTATTGTTTGTCATAGTGCTTTTAATTAGCGGAATCGTTAATAGAGGTGTGATAAAGCAGTACGCGCCTTATGCATCCTGCATATTGTTATTTGTTGTCACTTGGTTTTTGCTCAAAACGGAAAAGAAATCGTTGAGTGGGCTAGGATTGAATTTCAGTTTGAAGAATGTTTTGCTTTTACCACTCGGTGTTCTAATTGGAGTTCTGGCACTTTTTGTAGCTAAGTATTTAAGAGCACTGTATTTGGGTGAAACATTCGAAATTTCAACATCAATAGATTATTGGGCTATCTTAATGGCATTCTATTTTATTTTGCCTCAAGTAGCTACCGAAGAGTTTTTGTTCAGAGGGTACCTATTTAAAAAAACCATAGAACTGTCTAATGTGATCGTTGCCAACATTATATTTTCAATTTTATTTATGTTAATTCATGTTTTAGATGAAGGTGTTTTGAGCAACACAGGTATGCTCATTCTTTTGGTAGTATCCATTCCTGTCGGACATTTATTGTTTGCAACCGCTTTGTTGAAGTCAAAAACATTATTCTTTCCAATAGGTATTCATTTGGGCAATAATTGGGCTACACGTCATTTGATTAGCAACGTAAACGATGGAAGCAGTTTCCTTTTTGTAACTAATGCAAATACCTTCGAAACATGGACGCCTTTTATTGGGTTCCTAATCATTTTTAACGGATTTTTCCTGTTGGTGACTTTTGTGATCTGGAAATGGGACAGACTAAAAACTTATTCTAGTTTCTTTAATTATTTTCTATTGAAATAGAGTAGTAGAATACCGACATAAATGAATTCTAAGGCACTTTGGTTTTTTTTAGTTTTTCACTAAGCATTAAAAATACCAAAATTCAATTTAAGCTGCTTTTTAGCCGATTTAAGACATTTTTGTGTAATTAACAATTGTTGATAATTATCGACTATATTCCATAAAAAGCTTTAAAAACCCTGGTTTATTTCGTATATTTGTTTGTACTCAGAAGAGACGCTCAAAAGCGTCTTTTTTGTGTATTAATATTAGATAAACAAGATATTTTAATACTATGAGTGAAGAAAAGAAAAAACAATATTCTGCCGATAGCATTCAGGCTCTTGAGGGAATGGAGCACGTACGTATGCGTCCATCCATGTATATTGGTGATGTTGGCACACGAGGATTACATCATTTAGTGTATGAAGTCGTCGATAACTCCATCGATGAGGCTTTGGCTGGACATTGTAACAATATTACCGTAACTATTAATGAGGACAACTCTATCACAACTGAAGATGATGGTAGAGGTATTCCAGTAGATATTCATAAGAAAGAAGGCATCTCGGCTTTAGAGGTCGTAATGACTAAAATTGGAGCTGGTGGTAAGTTCGATAAGGATTCCTATAAAGTTTCTGGTGGTTTGCATGGTGTTGGTGTAAGTTGTGTAAATGCCTTATCTGAGCATTTAAAGGCGACTGTTCATCGCGATGGGAAAATTTGGGAACAAGAATATGAAAGAGGAAAAACCTTGTATCCTGTTAAAGCTGTTGGTGAAACTGATAAAAGAGGTACCATAGTAACCTTTAAGCCTGATCCGCAGATTTTTAAGCAAACACTTGAGTATAGCTACGATACCTTGGCGAGTCGTTTACGTGAATTAGCTTACTTAAACAAAGGTATTACCATTCATCTTATAGATAGAAGATCCCAAAAGGAGGATGGTTCGTTTGAAGGAGAAACCTTCCATTCGGAAGAAGGATTAAAGGAATTTATAAAATTTCTTGATGGAAATAGAGAGCCATTAATGCAAGATGTCATTGCCTTTGAAGGAGAGAAAAATGATATTCCTGTTGAGGTTGCCATGGTTTATAATACGTCTTATGCTGAAAATTTGCATTCGTATGTAAATAATATCAACACCCATGAAGGTGGAACGCATTTAACTGGTTTCAGACGTGGTCTGACACATACCTTGAAAAAGTATGCTGACGATTCTGGAATGTTGGATAAACTGAAGTTTGATGTCTCTGGAGATGATTTCCGAGAAGGCTTAACAGCAATTGTTTCCGTTAAGGTTGCTGAACCTCAATTTGAGGGTCAAACCAAAACCAAACTAGGAAACAGAGAGGTCTCAGCTTCTGTGAGCCAAGCGGTTTCAGAAATGTTAACCGATTATTTGGAGGAACATCCAGATGATGCTAAAACCATTGTGCAAAAGGTCATCTTAGCGGCGCAAGCACGTCATGCAGCTCAAAAGGCTCGTGAAATGGTACAGCGTAAAACCGTTATGAGTATTGGTGGTTTGCCTGGAAAATTAAGCGATTGTTCGGAACAAGATCCAGCACAATGTGAAGTGTTCTTGGTTGAGGGTGATTCTGCAGGTGGAACAGCTAAGCAAGGTCGCGATCGAAAATTTCAAGCTATTTTGCCATTACGTGGTAAAATCCTGAACGTAGAAAAAGCCATGCAGCATAAAGTCTTCGAAAACGAAGAAATCAAGAATATTTTTACGGCGCTTGGTGTTACCATCGGAACAGAGGAAGATAGTAAAGCCTTGAACCTCTCCAAATTGAGATACCATAAAATCGTCATCATGTGTGATGCCGATATTGATGGTAGTCACATCGCGACGTTGATTTTAACATTCTTCTTCCGCTACATGAAGGAATTGATTGAACAAGGGCACGTTTACATTGCTACACCTCCTTTATACTTGGTGAAAAAAGGTGCCAAAAAACAATATGCTTGGTCTGACAAAGAGCGTGATCAAATCTCTAGTGATTTTGGAGGTAGTGTGAGCGTTCAGCGTTATAAAGGTCTTGGGGAAATGAATGCTGAACAGCTTTGGGATACGACCATGAATCCTGAATTCAGAACCTTGAGACAAGTCAATATCGATAATGGTACCGAAGCAGACCGTATTTTCTCTATGCTTATGGGAGATGAAGTGCCACCTCGTAGGGAATTTATTGAAAAGAACGCAATTTATGCTAATATTGATGCGTAATTTGTTTAATTTAAGTTTAAGTAAAAAAAACACATGAAAAAACTAACTCTTTTTTTAATCTCAATTGTTTTATTTGGATGTAGTAGTAGCAGTGATTCTGAGGAGGAAGAGCCTCAAGGACAATGCGGAACGGTCACCATTACCAACGTTACACAAAATTTTGAAACATTGACGATTTCATGGCAATCTCAAGGTAATTTCAATTATTTTGAAATTGGTTATGATGCGACCAGTAATATAAGTGGTCCAATTAACAACAACAATAGTAATACCAATTCTAGTCTGCCATTTAGTAATTTATTGACTACTTCAAATAGTTCTTCTGCATCTGATGAAGCAAATGCTGAAGAATTGAACTTTTATGCGCAGCAAAATGAAACCTTCAGTTTTTACATTAGAGCCCAATGCGCAAATGGCCAATTCACAAATTGGAACGGACCATTTATTTTACAACTAGATGAGTTCTGTGAAAAGCCATATGATTTAAATATTTTTGCTGATCAATTAAGTTGGAGCTTTAATGGCTTTGCTATTACCAATGCTTCGTATTTTCAAGTAGAGTATGGTTTGCAAGGTTTTCAATTAGGAAATGGTTCACAAAGCATTTCGAATGATATGTTTGTTGATGGATTTGCAATGGAACAAGGTAATGCCTATGATTTTTATGTGCGAGCATTTTGTGAGAATAACTTAGGTTGGGGCGATTGGGCTGGACCAATAAGTTATTTTGCAGAACAAGACTTCAATTTGTGCAATCCACCATCTAATCTTCAGTATTTTGTTGAATTCATCAGTGGAAGTTCCGCAGGTGTTAGATTTGAATGGGATTATAATGGAGAAACAGAATTTGAACATGTTTTGGTGTCAAATAACGCAGATCCAAGTACAGGTAATATTAGTACTAGCGATACCTTTGGCTGGCCTGTATATACGGGATTGAGCACATTTGCAGATTATGACTTTTATGTAAGAGGTGTTTGCAATGACGGGACAAGAACCGCTTGGGCTGGACCATTGGATGTCAATCCGTAAGAGTAAAATTTAAACAAATTAAAAGCAATCATTTCTCAATGGTTGCTTTTTTATTTTGATAAAATCCACTGTACCTAGAATAATCGTATATTAAATACGTTAGAACAATAGAAACAATTAACACCCAAATCTATCCCGATATGAATCGAAAAATTTTAATTATTAAACTACTTTTCCTAAGCTCTTTTTTTTGTTCAGCTCAAGATGATATCAATGATTTGTTGGCTGCTGGTGTTCAAGATGCTGAACGCTTTGCTTCCGATTATTTTTTGCCGGCAACGGAAGGCCTAGCTTATGGTATGAATAACGGTTGGTTCAATAATGCCAAAGCATCAAAACGCTTTGGGTTTGAGCTCTCGATTATTGGTAATGTATCACTAATAAATGACGATAAGAAGTCGTTCGAAATGCGTGCGTCAGACTATCAGAATATTAGATTTCCAGATAATAGTGCTTCAAAAACTGTAGCAACTGCTTTAGGTGAAAATAATCCAGATATCACTGTCATTGTAACTTATGATGATCCTATTTTTGGTGATCAGGAAATTGAGCTAACCTTACCAACAGGTATAGGTTCTGGAAATATCAATGTGATTCCTACAGCATTTCTGCAAGCTAGTTTTTCGCCTTTTAAAGGGACGCAGTTAAAAGGACGCTATTTCCCAAAAGTAGATACTGAAGACACAAAGGTTGGATTATACGGTTTAGGTATACAGCAAGAATTTACAAGTTGGTTGCCAGCTGATAAAATATGGCCAGTCGCGATATCAGGTCTCATTGCCTATACGCATCTCGACGGAAGCTATGATTTTACGGACGCGCAAGTGGTTGAAGGTGAAAACCAACGCGTTGAAACCAATGTCAATACAATGCTCTATCAACTGATTGTTGGAACCCGATTGAAAATCATAAACTTTTATGGTGGACTCGGTTATATTTCTGGTAAGTCCAAAACAGATTTGTTAGGGACGTATGTTGTCAACAACAATGTCTTGTTTGCCAGTGCAATTGTAGATCCGTTCTCGATAGAAGAAGATATTTCTGGAACAAGAGCGACCTTAGGAACACATTTAAAACTTGGATTTTTTGGCTTAAATGCCGATTATACGTTTGCCGAATTTGATAGTGCTAGCTTAGCCTTGAATTTTTCGTTTTAAAAAGCTTTAGCTTAAGTAAGTTAGATATAAAAGTGTAAGATTTTATCTTGCACTTTTTCTTTATAAAGACATCAAAATTTCGTAATTTTGCACTCTCAAATAACCACACAAATTTAAAACATAAAAACATGAAAGTAACAGTAGTTGGCGCAGGTGCAGTAGGTGCAAGTTGTGCAGAATACATTGCAATTAAAAACTTTGCTTCTGAAGTCGTAATCTTGGATATTAAGGAAGGGTATGCCGAAGGAAAAGCAATGGACTTGATGCAGTGCGCTTCTTTAAATGGATTCGATACCAAAATCACAGGAAGTACCAATGATTATTCTAAAACAGCAAATAGTGATATTTGTGTGATCACTTCTGGAATTCCAAGAAAACCTGGAATGACTCGTGAAGAATTGATTGGGATCAATGCTGGAATTGTTAAGTCCGTTTCTTCAAGTTTGGTTGAACATTCACCAAACACCATTATCATTGTGGTAAGCAATCCTATGGATACGATGACCTATTTGGTGCATAAAACTACTGATTTACCTAAGCATAGAATCATAGGAATGGGTGGAGCTTTAGACTCTGCACGTTTCAAATACAGATTAGCCGAAGCCATGAATGCTCCTATTAGTGATGTAGATGGAATGGTGATTGGCGGTCACAGCGATAAAGGAATGGTGCCTTTAACATCTCATGCTACTAGAAACAGTATCAAGGTTTCTGAGTTTTTATCTGAAGAACGTCTAGACCAGGTGAAGGAAGATACCAAAGTTGGAGGTGCTACTTTAACCAAGTTATTAGGGACGTCTGCTTGGTATGCTCCAGGTGCTGCAGTTTCTGGATTGGTTCAAGCCATTGCTTGCGACCAAAAGAAAATGTTCCCTTGTTCTACCTTATTGGATGGAGAGTATGGTTTAAGTGATTTGTGTATTGGAGTTCCAGTGATTCTGGGACGTAATGGAATTGAGAAAATCGTTGATGTACCTTTGAGCGATGCTGAAAAAGCGCACATGGCAGAAAGTGCTGAAGGTGTTAAGAAAACAAATGGGTTGTTAGAGTTTTAATAATCTGATTCTTATAATTTTACTAAAAATAAGGGCTGTATTTAGCAGTCCTTATTTTTATTATATATTTGGCGCATGAATAAAAAATGGTATATAAGTGCTCTTGTAGTGGTTCTCGCCTTTTTAGGTGGCATCATTACACAAGAACAAATATCTAAGCCGAATCAGGAAATTGTATTGCAGTTTACCAGTAATACGGTTACAACAGATGAGGCCGATACTGCCATTTCTTCCATTACTGAACAACTTCACGCTGTTGGTGTTACCAATATTCAAGTTACTGAATATCATAAAGGACAGCTTAAAATTGTTTACCATAGCAATGCTGATATATCGAGCATAAAAGATATTCTATCTAAGGAGAAATCAATTGGAAACGATACAGAGCTTCCTCTTGAACTACCTTCAGAACATTACAAAGTTGCTTATAATCTAGATGTTTATGAGCTTCAGGATGTTCATGATGGAGAGTTAAAATTCCAAGGTGCGTTAGGTTTTGACCATAAGGGAAGCCAAGAGCTGATCCATAGTCCGAATCCGTATGCTAACGTAAATATCTACAATTACTCAGTTGCCCAATTACAAAATTATGATGTAGCTGAGCATTATAAATATGTTGCGATTTCGCATAACCATATTGCTTACAAAATTCCTGAGGTTCGAGCCGGACCAACTTCTTAAAACTACTATTTACTAACACAATCTTGATGAGTTGTGTCGTATCTAACATCAGTTTTTCGGTAGTTTATCGAAAAGCTGCCCAAAACAATCATATAACCACAATAAATAATTGTCAAATTTAAAGTAAAGTCTATATTTGCTTTCCGAAAATTTGACCCATTAAACACATAAAATAATGCAAAACAAAGGATTAGTTAAGCTTTTTGCACTGTTATTTGGATTGGTAAGTATTTACCAGTTGTCATTTACATTTAAAGCTAACCAAGTTGAAGAAGAGGCAAAACAATTTGCCCAAAGTAAGTTTCAAGACGTTGATGAAATCAACGAAGCCGAAATACGTTATTTAGATTCTATTTCAAGTCAAGAAGTATTTGATATAGGAATTGCAAACTTCACTTTTAAGGAAGTAAAAGAGAAATCGATGAATCTTGGTCTTGACCTTAAGGGTGGACTGAACGTGATTTTAGAGATTTCTGTAAAAGATATTTTGAAAGGATTGTCCAACAATAGTAAAGACCCAGCATTTAACAAGGCTTTAGCTGATGCCGAGGAAATCCAAAAAGATGCCCAAGAATCGTATTTAGAGTCTTTTTACCAAGCTTGGGATGCCATCAAAGGCGATCAAAAATTAGCATCACCTGATATTTTTGCCAATAGAAATTTAGACGATGTCATCAATATCAACATGACTGATGATGAAGTTAAAAAAGAAATAGAGCAAAAGGTTGATGAGTCTATTGTATCTGCTTTTGAAGTATTGCGTAAACGTATTGACCAATTTGGTGTTACTTCTCCAAATATTCAACGTTTAGGAAATACAGGTCGTGTTTTGGTTGAACTTCCTGGAGTTAAGGATGTAAAACGTGCTACAGAGTTGATTACAACGACAGCACAATTACAATTTTGGGATGTGGCTAAACCTCAAACTTTAGGGGCTTTCTTTGCAGACGCAAACGAAACTCTTAAGGATGTTTTAGGTGTTGAAGAAAAAGAAGAAGCTATCGAAGCTCAAGATAGTACATCTACAGATAGTACTATTGATGACCTTTTAGGTGAGACATCGACAGATTCTACAAGTCTTGGTCAAGTCAACCCTATCTTCGATTTAATTGATGCTCCAAGATCTGGAGGTATGTTAGGAATTAAATTAGAGAACAAAGATAAATTTCAGTCGTACCTTGACATGCCTCAGGTAAGAGCAAATCTACCTGCTGATGCACGTAACGTAAAGTTTGCTTTCGGACTTCCAACTGCAGATGAAGAAACAGGAATTGAGTACGTCGATTTATATGCCTTAAAAGGGAACAGAGATAATGAACCTGAATTAAGTGGAGCAGTTGTTACTGACGCACGTCAATCTTATAGCAATACCAATAAGCCATCTGTAACGATGCAAATGAATGCTAAAGGAGCAAAGAAATGGGAAGAAATCACCGGAAGAGCATTTACCAATAAATCTCAGATCGCTATCGTTTTAGATGATATTGTGTATTCAGCACCTACGGCTTCAAATGGAGCTATTTCAGGTGGTAACACTGAAATCTCAGGAAACTTTACAGTAAACGAAGCCATCGATTTAGCAAACGTTTTGAGAGCAGGTAAATTGCCTGCCTCTGCTGATATTGTGCAAGCAGATCAAGTTGGGCCATCTTTAGGGAAGGAAGCTATTGAGAGTGGTACAAAATCTTTCTTGATTGCTTTGACGTTAGTACTAATTTGGATGGTATTATACTATGGAAAGGCTGGTATTTTTGCTGATATTGCCTTATTATTAAACATCTTATTGATATTTGGTGTGTTATCAGGATTAGGTGCTGTATTGACTTTACCTGGATTGGCTGGTATCGTTTTAACTATTGGTATGTCGGTTGATGCTAACGTTCTTATTTTTGAACGTGTACGTGAAGAATTGACTAAAGGAAAAGGTATGAAAGAGGCTGTTAAAGATGGTTTTGCAAATGCCTTGTCTTCAATTTTGGATGCGAATATCACAACCGGTTTAACAGCATTAATTTTATTCGTATTTGGTACAGGTCCGATTAAAGGTTTCGCAACAACCTTATTGATTGGTATTGTGACTTCATTGTTTACTGCAATTTTCATCACACGTTTATTGGTTGACTGGTATGTGAACAAAAACAAGACTTTAGATTTCTCTACTGCAATTACCAAAGGTTTATTCAAGAACATGAATATCAAGTTTATCGCTAAGCGTAAAGTGGCTTATGTGATTTCTGGAATCTTGATTTTAGTAAGTTTAGGGTCTTTGTTCACAAACAAATTAGATCAAGGTATCGATTTTGTTGGTGGTAGAACTTACCAAGTTCGTTTTGATCAAGCAGTGAGCTCTGAAGCTGTTGCTACAGATTTGAATGCTGTCTTCGGAAGTGCTGAAGTAAAAACGATTGGTGCAGCTAACCAATTGAAGATTTCGACGAAATATAAAGTGAATGAAAATTCTGCTGAAGCAGACGAGGAAGTTCAAACTATGTTGTTTGAAGGTTTGAAATCATACTTACCTGCTGATATCACTTATACTGAATTTTCTGAAGCAACTAATGGTGTTGGAAAAGTATTGTCAAGTAAAGTAAGTCCAACAATTGCCGATGATATCAAAAAAGAATCGTTCTGGGCAGTTTTAGGATCCTTAGTGGTTGTATTCCTCTATATCTTATTCCGTTTCAAGAGATGGCAATTCTCTACGGGAGCAGTTGTTGCCGTATTCCATGATGTTATTATTGTATTGGGTATCTTCTCATTACTCTATAAGTTCATGCCATTCAGTATGGAGATCGATCAAGCGTTTATAGCAGCTATCTTAACGGTTATTGGTTACTCGCTAAACGATACGGTTGTTGTATTCGATAGAATTAGAGAGGTTATTGCAGAACGTTCTGGATTCAAAGGTGGAAAGAATATCAACTCAGCAATCAATAGTACACTGAGTAGAACCTTGAATACCTCGTTAACGACCTTAGTGGTGTTATTGGCGATGTTTATCTTTGGAGCCGATTCACTTAGAGGGTTGTTATTTGCGTTGATCGTAGGTGTTATTGTTGGTACCTATTCATCTGTATTTATTGCAACGCCAATCATGTATGATACTTTAAAAGACAAAGGTGAAGCGCCTCAAGAAGAAGCTTAGTAACCTTATATGATTTAAATAAAAAAACCACTCATTCTTGAGTGGTTTTTTTTTTATAAACTATTTTTAAAGTGTCGAATATTCAATGCGATCTCCTTTTTCAAGTTGCCAGATATCACTTAAACCAGCATTTATCTCTAATACATATTTTGCAGGAGCTTCAGAAGGTAAGGAGGTTTCATCCATTGGTTTTGTGTTCTTTTGAATACTAACAATGGTCTTGTCTTCTGAAAGATATATGATATCCAAAGGGATTTCTGTGTTTTTCATGTAAAAACTCCTGTAGGTTTCATCAGGAAAAATGAATAGCATCCCTTGGTTTTGTTCCATGCTTTTGCGATACATCAAGCCTGTTTGGGTCGTGTATTCATCATCTGCAATTTCAATATCAAGAGTTGCTAAAATAGAATCGGTAGAAGCTTTTTTAAGTTGAAGTACGCCTTCCTTTTTAAATGAAATACTAACAGATTTTACTGCTGAATTGTGTTTAGGTTCTTTTTTACAGGAAACAGAAACAGTAGTAAAAACGATTCCAAGAACAGACGTGGAAATCAATCGAAACCAGCGATTTTCCATGGTTATTTTAATGCTCTTTTTGGCTTGTATAGAAACATAAAGTATAAACCAATTAGAATAAAAGGTATGCTCAATAATTGTCCGGTATTCAATAGCCAATCGGCACGTTCAACATTTTGGGCTTCCTTGACATATTCAACAAAGAATCGAACGGTCCACAACAACACCAAAAACAAACCAAACAAAAAGCCTTGCTGCTCACTTTTTTTGGTTTTCCAATAGAAATAAAGCAAAATCAAGAATACAAAAACATAGCTAAAGGCTTCGTATAATTGCGCTGGATGCCTTAAAGGAATGGCATTGAGTAAATCAGCATATTTAGGATCACTGCCAAATGTATTGTATGCCTCTTGAACATCTTTGATTCCAGTAACCTTTACAATTTCATATTTATTGTATTCATCCTGAATGAATTTCACACCGAAATTTGAAGTCGTCACTTTTCCGATGATTTCAGAATTGATGAAATTCCCCAATCTTACAAAAACAGCACCTAAAGCAACTGGGATTACAATTCGATCTAAAATCCATAGCACAGATTTCTTGATCACTTTTTTGTTGTACAGATACATAGAAATGATCATGCCTATGGCAGCTCCATGGCTAGCTAAACCTTGAAAGCCAGTAAATTCAACACCACCTTTAAATTTGAACGGCAGAAAAATACTGAAGAAATCCTCATTGATCAGCTCAGGTTGGTAAAAAATAACATGACCTAAACGTGCTCCGACCATAATTCCTAAGACAGAATAAATAAAAAGAGAATCCAAATCCTCGCTGGTTTGGTTTTCATTTTTATAAATACGTTTCATGATATAAAAACCTAACAAAAAGGCTACAATCCACATCAAACTGTAGTAGTGAAGCATAAAAAAACCTAAGTCTATTCCTTTTGTAGGATTCCAAACAATATCTAAAGCGAACATAAATTTCTGTTTTGTTGGTAAAGATAGTATTTATGCTGTAATGGCTGCCAATCTTAAGATAGATTTAATCTTCTTTATCTGGAACAGGATCGTAACCCGATCTGCCCCAAGGATGACAACTAAAAATACGTTTTAAGGCTAGTTTTCCACCTTTCAAGAAGCCGTGTTTTTGTAACGCTTCCTTTGCATAATGGGAACAAGTTGGCTGAAAACGACAACTCGCTGGTGTCAAAGGAGAAATAAAAAGTTGGTACACTTTAATCAAGAAAAGAAAAGGTGCAATTAAAATCCGTTTCATGGTTTAGTTGGTCGTAAAAGTCGTACCATCCTTGCCATCATTTAATTGAATGCCTTTTGCAGCAAGTTCATCCCTTATTTTATCGGAAAGAGCAAAATCCTTGTTCGCTCTGGCTTCTTGCCTTAATTGAATTAGTAATTCCACAGCTCCAGAAAGCTTGTCAGTACTCGCTCCAGATTCGCTATTGTTGAGCAAGCCCAAAACATCAAAAGTAAAAGCATTCATTGTTTGCTTCAAGGTTTTTAAATCTTCAGAAGTTAAGGAGGCGTTCTTATCCTTGATTTGATTCACCAATTTAGCAGCTTCAAATAAATGCGATATTAAAATAGGTGAATTGAAATCATCATTCATGGCATCATAACACTTTTGTCGCCATTCTTGTACATCAAACGTAGATTCACTTCCAGCGGTTAAACTATCTAAAGTGTTTATAGCTTCCATAAGCCTATTGAAACCTTTCTCGCTAGCCTGTAAACCATCATCAGTTAAATCCAATACACTTCGATAAGAGGATTGGGCATTAAAAAAACGAATGACGCTAGGTGAGTAGGCCTTGCTGAAAAATTTGTTTTCACCTGAAAGTAATTCATGCGGATTTACGGTATTACCTGTAGTTTTAGACATGCGCTGTCCGTTTAGTTGTAGCATATTGGCATGCATCCAATAATTAACAGGAGAAACACCTTTAGCAGCTTCACTTTGAGCAATCTCACATTCGTGATGTGGAAATTTCAAGTCCATACCACCACCATGAATATCAAAATTATCTCCCAGATATTTAGTGCTCATAGCTGTACATTCCAAATGCCAACCAGGAAAACCATCACTCCAAGGAGATGGCCAACGCATAATATGTTGTGGTTCAGCACGCTTCCAAAGAGCAAAATCCTGTGGATTTTTCTTATCACTTTGACCTTCAAGAGCCCTGGTGTTATGAATAAGGTCTTCGAGTTTCCTTTTACTCAATTTTCCATATTCATTGCTTTCGTTGAATTTGTGCACATCAAAATATACAGAGCCATTCACTTCATATGCAAATCCATTGTCTATAATGGTTTTAATAAGTTCAATCTGCTCAATGATATGTCCAGTTGCTGTAGGTTCAATACTAGGTGGAAGGAAGTTTAAGGTGTTCAGAATATTATGGAAATCAACTGTATAGCGTTGCACAACTTCCATAGGTTCAATTTGTTCTAAACGCGCTTTTTTTGTGATTTTATCTTCTCCAGTATCTGCGTCATTTTCCAAATGTCCTGCATCAGTTATATTTCTAACATAGCGAACTTTGTAACCTAAATGCTTGAAATACCTGTAGATCATATCAAAAGACATGAATGTTCTCACGTTTCCAAGATGCACATTACTGTAAACCGTTGGTCCACATACATACATGCCTACGTAGCCCTCTTCAATAGGGTTAAAGATTTCTTTTTTACCAGTTAATGAATTGTAAATGTGGATAGTTTGATCTTTGTACAGTTGCATGTTAGGTTTTGAAAATGGGTTGTTCTTAAAATTCTGTTTCCAATTTAATATAATCTAAAAACTCTCTTCTTGTTTCCTTGTTTTTGAATTGCCCGCCAAATTCTGAAGTTACAGTACTACTATCAATATCTCTAATACCTCTAGAATTGACACATAAGTGCTTGGCATCTATAACACAAGCCACATCTTTGGTGTTTAGAATTTTTTGAAGCTCCTTAACAATTTGTATAGTCAAACGTTCCTGTACTTGTGGACGTTTGGCAAAATAATCAACAATACGGTTCATTTTGGAAAGGCCTACAACTGTACCATTGGAAATATAAGCAACATGTGCTTTGCCTACGATAGGTAAGAGGTGATGCTCACATGTAGAGTAAACGGTTATATTCTTTTCCACAAGCATTTCACCATACTTATACTTGTTTTCAAAAGTAGATGCTTTTGGCTTTACTTGAGGGTCAAGACCGCCAAAGAGTTCTTTCACAAACATTTTAGCAACTCTAGTTGGTGTCCCTTTAAGACTGTCATCGGTTAAATCGAGACCTAAAGTTTCCATAATATGTCGAACATCATCTTTAATAATGTCTATTTTTTCGTCGTTTGTTAATTTAAACGCGTCTTTTCTAAGAGGTGTTTCATGGGAAGAACCAATATGGTCATCACCAATAGCTTCAAAATCTTCCAAGTCTTTTTCTATTTTCATGAATTCTAATGTTTTCAAACACAGTAGCTATTTAGTTTTTGATACTGCATTTTTGAAACTAAAAAACTCTAAACCAACTAAAAAAGTTTGTATTTAGAGTTGGCAAAGATAAGCAATTAAAAAAAGTTTATATAAAGGTAGGAGTTTTTTAACCTCAAATGTTATAGTTATGTGAATATTGGTTGAGAAATGCTATTGGTCGTTAACAGTTAATTAATAGAATTTTTCTTAAATTTCACACCTTTTAATCTCGAGAAACGTTATGAAATCAAAATCCCTTATGCCCTTGGCATTCATTGTGAGTCTTTTAGCGATAAATCTTTCTTTTGCTCAGACGAACCAAAATCAAAAACCTCTTAAGCATGTAGTTTTTAATGATAATGTTAAAGCACCACTTTCTGAAAACGAACTTCAATTTATCAATGAAGTGTATGGAAGTCATGCAGAAGAAGATATTTTAAGCAAACCGCAGCGTTTAAAAGATGTGAAAAACATTTTACGAAATCGAGTTGAAATTATACATGCTCCTGGAAAGGACTTATCGAGTTTTTCCAATCTTTCTTCAGTCCCTCTTTTTAATGTATATAATAAATCTTTAACTAGAGATACGTTTTTGAATCCAAGTACCTTTAATCCATTAAAGTACCAATTTAACTTTCATTCTAGAGCAGGTAACAAAACATATAGATTTGATAATTCTCCATACTTGATCGTTATTAAATCTCAAAACCCTCAATAATCATAGTTGTTATGAAAAAATTAATTACTCTCTTATTTTTTATATTTTCAGTTGTTTCATACGGTCAGGATATCTTAATGCAAGATGGAAATTTCAGTCAATGTACCGATGGGTTTTTTGATTCAGGCGGTGAGTTTGGAACATATTCTGATAATGAGAATTATACGTTAACCATTTGTCCTCCAGATGTTGGAGATGCAATTCAGTTAACGTTTACCGCTTTTAGTACACAGCTAAATTTAGATGTCTTAACCATTTATGATGGTCCAGATAATACAGCTCCTTCATTTGGGTCATTCTCGGGAGGAAATAATCCAGGTGTTATCGAGGCTACAAGTCCTTCGGGCTGTTTAACCATTGAATTTGTTTCAAATGGTTCTGGAACAACTACGGGTTGGGCAGCCGACATAGCGTGTTTAACACCTTGTCAAACCATCGTTGCCAATGTCGACAGTACCTCTCCTGCTTTAGATGTAAACAATATTATTGTAGCAGATGTAGATGAAGTCATTACGTTTAATGGTAGTGGTACTTTTTCTGTTGATGGAACAGGAGCTACTTACTTATGGGATTTTGGAGATGGTAATACAGCAACTGGCGCTACGGTTAACCATCAATATACAACCGCTGGTTTATATAGTGTTACATTAACTATTACTGATACTAATCCGGCAGGATGTTCAAGCACCAATAATATTAATGTGACGGCTCAAATAGGAGCTTCTGGACCAGGAAATCCTTTTGTTGAAGCTGGTGAAAATATTGTGATTGATTGCGCTGATGATTGTACCGATATTACTGCAGAATTCTTAGATATTGGGGAGACAAATACTTATACAGTTACACAAATTCCATTTGTGCCGCCATTTTCGTTTAGTGGTCTATCTAATTCCCTAAACCCTAATGCAGACGACCGTTGGTCAGATGTTGAAAGTTTACCTTTTGATTTCTGCTTTTTTGCTAACATTGAAACACAATTCCAAGTGGGCTCCAATGGAGTGATTCGTTTTGATGTAGATGCTGGTGATACTGGAAATGGATGGAGTTTTGATGAAAGTTTACCTAATAATACAAATGATACTTTAGGAGAAGCAAATATTTTGACACCAACTCATGATATAGATCCAACGCAAAGTTCAACAGAAGAAATTGCTTGGGAAATTATTGGTACAGCTCCAAATAGAGTATTAGCTGTGTCATTCTTTGAAGTGCCAATGTATTCTTCAGCATGTAATAGTTTGCTCGCTACACATATGGCTGTATTTTATGAAACAACTAACGTAATTGATATATATATAAAAGATAAACCGTTATGTACTGGTTGGAATAGTGGAAATGCCGCAGTAGGAATACAAAACGATGCAGGAACAACGGCATTTGTGCCTCCTGGAAGAAATACAGGTCAATGGACAACTACTGATGAAGCTTGGAGATTTACACCTGCAGGTCCTAGTATCATTGATTTTGCTTGGTTAGATAGTTCTGGAGCTGTAATTGGAACAACACCAACATTAACTGTGTGTCCTACAACTACAACAACCTATACTGCTCAAGTTACTTATACAAACTGTAATGGAGATGAGGTAATTGTTACAGATGACGTTACGGTGAGTAAAGATGTGCCTTTTACAGTTGATTTAGGTCCAGATCAAGAACATTGTGAGGGTGATGCTGATGTTGTTTTAGATGCTGATATTGGATCTACAACAGCAACATACCAATGGTTTGAAGATGGAATTTTGATGACTGGTGAGACCAATGCTACACTAACAGTATCCTCTCCAAATTCAGCAACTTACCTTGTTGAGGTTACTGATGAAAGTTGTACACTTACTGAAGAGGTTGACATTACTTTTTTCCCAAACCCACAAATTAATCCTATTTCAGATTACATACTTTGTGATGATGCTGTTTTAGATGATTTAACGGAGTTTGATTTATCAGTTAAGGATGCTGAAGTTATAGGTGTTCAAACAGATGTAACGATATCTTATCATGGAAGTCAAGATGATGCTGATAACGATGTAAATCCGTTACCAAATTTATTTACAAATACTGTAAATCCTCAAACCATATTTGTTAGGATTGAAAATGATAACAACACTAACTGCTATGTGACGACTACATTTGATGTAATTGTTTCGTCTGGAATAACGTTAACCCAGCCTGACGATTTAGTGCTTTGCGACGATATATCTGGAGATGGTGCAGAATCTTTTGATTTGAATTCACAAGTAGCAACCATACTTAATGGTCAGACTGACGTTACACTATCTTTTCATGAAACTCAAGCCGATGCTGACACGAACAGCAACGCGTTGACGAGTCCTTATACCAATACCTCGAACCCACAAACGATTTTTGTTAGGGTTGAAAATGATTTTAATACATTGTGTTTTGAAACGATTTCTTTTGATTTAATTGTTAATTCTGGTCCTAGTGTTGTTGTACCTACTCCTTTATCTGTATGCGATGATGATACTGATGGATTTATGATTTTTACCTTAGAAGATGCAAATGCTGAAGTAATCAATGGTCAAGCTAATGTTGTTGTTTCATACTATGAAACTCTTGCTGATGCGAATTCTCAATCAAATGAAATTTTCTCTCCTTACACGAACATCGTTCCGAATTTACAAACTGTAATTGTAAGATTAGATGATACTTCTAACGGATGTTTTAGTACCACGACATTAGATTTGGAGGTTATAGTCAACCCGATAGCGAACGCTGTTTCACCTTTGGAGGTCTGCGACGACGACTCTGACGGATTATCGGTCTTTGACCTTACGCTGCGCGACCTTGAGGCCGTAGGCGTTCAGACG
>NZ_JBGFGL010000072.1:0-281 GCF_041224425.1 Psychroserpens sp. XS_ASV72
GTCACGGTGTATGTTACGTTTATGGTACCGCAAGGCCCACATGTCGTGTTCAGGTTGCTGAAGTCATAGTCAGAGGTTACCTGACCGGTAAGGTCGTCATCACAGGCATCCGTGGCACATGCTTCAAGGGCAGCTATGTTCGCAGAGTTCCACGCATCCGCTAGAGCCTCGTTGTCCGTGTCGGAGCACTCGATCACCGTATTTTCCACCGTACAAGCGGAAAGGTCAGGGGCTATGGTGTCCACTACAGATATGGTCTGGTCCAGAGATGTGGAGTTCCC
>NZ_JBGFGL010000073.1:0-1098 GCF_041224425.1 Psychroserpens sp. XS_ASV72
GTAACGCTTACTTTTGACGACGGGACCATCCCTGACCTCTCAAACTGTTCTGTCACTGACCAAACTGTTGAATGCGCTGGTGACGGAAACGAGCAGTTGGCCAATGACTGGAATGCCAATAATATTGCGGACCTTGAAACTTGTGCCGATGACCTTGGCATAACAGTGACATCTGACTATGATTTCGCAAACCTGGTCCCTTCTTGTGGACAGGCTGGTTCTATCGCTGTGACCTATACAATTACAGATGATTGCGGAAACGCAACAACACTCAGTGCGACACTGACCATTGAAGATACAACGGACCCTACATTCACGGTTCCTGCTGGAATTACCATCGAGTGCGACCAAGATCCAACAGACCTAACCCTAACAGGTGATGTCACGGACGAAGCTGATAATTGTTCTGTGAACACTCTAGAGGCAACTTATACTGATTCTGTTGCCGATGGCTCCTGTGCAAACGAATCCGTAATCACAAGAACTTGGACGCTTGTCGATGACTGTGGGAACGAGACTAACCTAGTGCAGACGATAAACGTCGTGGACACTACTGCGCCAATACTTACATTGCCTAGCGATGCAACCGTGGAATGTACCGAAAGTACCGATCCTGCTGCTACCGGAACGGCAACCGCTATGGATACCTGTGGCAATGTGACCGTTACTTATTCCGATGCCTCAGCTCCTGGTTGTGGAAATACCGAAACGATTACAAGAACTTGGACCGCTACCGATGAATGCGGAAACTCCGCATCTCTGGACCAGACCATTACCGTTGAGGATACCACTGCGCCAGTGCTTACACTGCCTAGCGATGCAACCGTGGAATGTACAGAAAGTACCGATCCTGCAGCTACCGGAACGGCTACGGCCACCGATACATGTGGCAATGTGACCGTGACCTTCTCAGACAGCTCTGTTGCTGCCTGCGGAAACACCGAGACCATCACTAGAACTTGGACCGCTACCGATGAATGCGGAAACTCAGTGTCACTTGACCAGACCATATCCGTAGTGGACACCATAGCCCCTGACCTTTCCGCTTGTACGGTGGAAAATACGGTGGTCGAATGTTCCGACACGGACAACGAGGCT
>NZ_JBGFGL010000074.1:0-282 GCF_041224425.1 Psychroserpens sp. XS_ASV72
AGGAGCTGATTCCTATGAGTGGAGCACAGGTGAAACCACGTCCGCTATTTCGGTATCGCCAAATACTACTACGACATATACAGTGACAGGTTTCTCAAACGGCTGTGAATCGACCGACGCGGTTGTAGTGACCGTTGAGACCGAAACTGTGGTTGCCAATGCAGGAGCAGATGTTGAGATCTGTTCTGGAACAGTGGCTACTTTGACTGCTTCGGGAGGAACTAGCTACGAGTGGAGTACTGGAGAGACGACACAGAGCATTGAGGTAAGCCCTAACGTTAC